>NZ_JBWYII010000010.1:0-131255 GCF_056779705.1 Acinetobacter sp. 25-47-130
AATTTCTACCAATTATTAATGATAATATATATCGATCAATCAACCAGTAAAAATCCACACAAGTTGTTCTTCATAATCTCTTAATGATCTTTCTAACATCTCGTCAATGCTAGAAGCTGGACTCGAAACACTTAACAACTCAGCAACCTGCTTCGCTCGTTTCCGTGTATCTCGTCGGTATGGGGTGCATTCTATAGATTTTTTCTTCCCTTGCAACCCCTTATTTAAACAAAAACTCATGCATGTTTGTTTTTTAAGCAAATTTATGTTTTTTACACTAAAAAATACACAAAAACGATTAATTAAATTAAAAAACCCCAATTAAATTGAGGTTTTTCAGATCAAAAAGCTCTAAATCTTATTCTATGTATTTTTGAGTACTATAATATGAAGTAGGTAATTTTCGAATTGTTTTTATTTTTTGATGACCATCTATTGAATTTAAGTAATTTAAGAATGCTTCTGCATAGTCCAATCCAACTTCTATTCGACGCTCACCTGTAATTTTTTTCAATGTATGATAGTAATCAGCACCATCAGCTAAAAAATTGATGGTTACAATTTTATATAACTGATTTAAATCTAATGGCACAAGCTGGTCAAACCCATTTCTGACTTGAATATTTGTAATACGCTTTCCAATAGGCTGCGTCATATCAACTTGCCAAGTTAATCCAGCCGTATACGGATAACTTCCAGTATTTTTTTGTTCAATCACGCCTGAAATGGCATCTTCAAGCGTATCTTTAATTTCTTGACCAGTCATATTCAATTGAACGAGCGTATTTTTGAAAGGTAAGACTCGGAAGATATCTGCTACAGTGATATTTCCTTTCGCCAAATCAACTCTTACTCCACCTGCATTTTGAAATGAAATATCAGCATTAAAATATTCTTTGCCTTGTTTAAGAAATGCTTCGGCAACCATTTGTTGAATATCACCACCATGGACATCGACATGCGCATTCAAATTACACACATCACCTAAAGATGATCGTGAGCGATCAAATTGAGTTCCCGGCACACGTCTTGAACATAAATTATCAACTGCCTGCCCAACAACTTTGACTGCAAATAATTTTTTAGATTGCTTATAGCGCTCTAAGACACTCAAAATATTTTGATCTTCTTTAATAATAGAAAAAGGAGCTCGTTCTTCTTCGAATTGATGTTCTATATATTTTTTTTCTTGATCACTGACTCTTTCATTATTTTGCTTACGTTTAAAATCATCGCTAATTAACACATGCGGTGTACCCACACAACTTTGAACCGCACCATCTGCATTAAATTTTACGTTAAGTTCACCAACCACATAACTGTATTGCCATGCTTGAGCAACACAAACAGATTCGCCATTTTTATTTTTCAATTGTAATGGGTAGGTAGCGACAGGAGACATACCATACTTTTCTAATATATGAGGTCCAAACAATGTGTGAGAGTCGCCTCCAATTATCACATCCACATCCGTAAGTTCTTGTGCTAATTTTTGATCAAGTTCATAGCCTACATGTGTTTGTAAAATAATTTTTTTAATTCCCTGTTTTTTGAGTTGATTAATCTCATTTTGAGCTACTGTAATTTCATCTCGGAATAATGTGTCTTGATTTGGTTGAGAGGAGTTTTTAGTTTTTGATGCAATGGTGAGCCCCACAACCCCATATTTTTCCCCATCCCGCTCAAGAACAATAGATTTTTGAATCCGATCTGTCTGATATAAAGGTGAACTCACCCCAAATTCAACATTTGCAGAAAGAATCTCTGTTCGCTCTTTACACTGTCCTTCGTCTAAAAAACCAATAAAATCTTTTAAGCCTTGATCTTTTGCATCAAATTCATGATTTCCCAAGGTGAAAGTATCAAAACACACTGTATTCATCATTTCAGCATCAGCTTTTCCATTTGAGAGGTTGTAATACAAATCTCCTGTTATCGCATCACCAGCATGAATTTTCACTACATTCTGATGATTTTCTGCCATTAGATTCATAAATGTTGCTACACGAGAAAATCCACCACGGGAAACGACTAGTTGTTCTTCACCATGACCTAAATCGAAATTAAAGCTAAGCTCTTCACCATCTAAATGGGAGTGATGGTCATTAATATGAAGAATTTTCAACTCTGAGGGTTGTGTAATATTAGGATTAGATTTTTGGTCATCTCCACCACAACTACTTAGCAATAACGATGTCGTTAATAGAAGACCTGTTATTTTTATCTTGTTCTTCATTTGAATACTCCTTTTTTTTAAACCAAGAGTATTCAACGAAGATATGACATTATGATGGTGGATTTATGACACTTTATCGAAATGACTAATTTTATATTTTTCTGCAAATCGCTCAGCTAATGCCGTAATGGTCAAACTCGGATTAACACCAACATTCACAGGAATCGCACTCCCATCAACCACATATAAGCCTTGATAGCCAAAAACCTGATGATTAGAGTCAATCACACCTTTAGAGGAATCCTCAGCCATAACTACACCACCCAATATATGCGCTGTAACAGATAAGTGCCCCATACTTTCCAATATATTATTCTGTGCTTGACCACCACTTACTTCAGCAAATTTTTCTGCAGCTTCATTTGCTAACGGTATAAAAGACGGCGCTCTTTCTCCAACTGAAACCTGCGTTTTCAAAAAACGCCTAAAACCTCTGAGTGCAGTACGTCCATATACAAATCGTATTTGATTGTCTGCCTGTTGCATGACGGTTAATACAGTGACACGTTTATGCCAGTTTTTAGAACGCCATGATCGAGTTGAAACAAAGGGGTGCAGAAAAAAATGCTTTAAAACATGGAGTGCACGTTTTACAGGTTGATCGCCATTGACCAGTGGTCCCATATAAAACTTCATAAACTCATAACTTGCTGGAAATCGATTCTGAGTAATATGTGTTTTGTCATCTGCATGAAAATGACTGGAAATGGTCGTCCCTCTCGTTAAATCTATTGTTTTATCATTATTAGAGATCGCAACAATCGCCTCACTATTGGTTCGAATATGTTCACCTAACTGACCAGAAATATTCGGTAAGGTTTTAAACACATCTCTTGAAGCAAACAAAATTTCAACAGTTCCTATAACACCTGCGGATAGAATGACCTGTTTCGCAGAGTAATCTTGTTTTTCTTTGGAGTTAAATGACTGATATGTATGAATGATATATTTTCCATCAACATGTGAAAGATGAGTTACTTTGGTTTCTGGAATAATCTCAACTCCATTGTTCTCTGCAAGATATAAATAGTTTTTATCCAAACTATTCTTCGCACCCTGCGCACACCCCGTTATACAATTTCCGCACTGATTACAGCCTATTCGTTCGGGACCTTGACCATTCAAAAGTGGATCACTCACCCATTGATGAGGATCACCAAAGTAAATTCCCTGTGGTACAGTGTCAAAACTATCTCCAGAACCCATTTTTTCTGCTGTTTGTTTTAACCACTCATCTTGCTGACCTTTATATGGATTTAAACTTACACCTAGCATGGACTGAGCCATCTGATAGTGCGGTTGTAATTCCCTCTCCCAGTCTTCTGACAAATGACTCCAAGTTGGATCACGATAAAACTTTTGACCTGGTTTTAACAACACAGCAGCATAAACAACACTGCCACCACCAACGGCAACCCCTCGAACCACACCCATATGTTGGAATACGTCTTGTGCAAGAAAACCCTTCATCCCTAACGTCGGTGCCCAATTTAAGTATTTAGAACTCCGACTTGCTCGATGTAAATCATCTTCAGTGAGCCTTCTTCCCTGCTCTAGCACAGCTACTTTTAATCCAAGCTCAGACAATCTTAGCGCAGATACACTTCCACCAAAGCCTGAACCTACAATAATGACATCATATTCAAATTTTGATTTCATACATCACGACTTAGAATAAATGGAAATGAAAAATGCTTTAAAAAAGGAAGATTAATGATAGTCATACACAACATCGTATGTTCATCAAGCTGTCTTAACTCATCAACCACCCAACGCCATGGAATTGGTGCTGTCTTGCCATAATACAAGGCGATCGTTTGTTTTCCATCAATCAAAGACGCCTCTTCTAGACACTCCATTTGAAGCTTTTCACTTCTCTGACCGCGATTGAGTAAAATATTAGTGACTAAATTTTGATTGATGAATTTTTTCCCAAACCATCCCCCCAATCCACTTAAAAATAAACTCGGTGCTGCAGACACTCTTAACCACCAAGGACCAATAAACTGAGCCTTATATTCTCCTTGTCTCATGGCAAGTGGCGCGGATGACAGTTGTTGATAGGTTGCCTTAATCGAGGTCAACGAAGCAGTGATTAAATGCTCCTTACGGATCATGAATTTCTCCCTCAATGATTTTTGTTTTATTCAGCATGTCCTATGCTTCTTTATGAAATATATCAATCGTTTAAATTTTATTCCACTTACATACTTTGCTCGATTGCATAAAAAAAGCCGGATGTGACATACATTCGGCTTTTCAACTCAAATTAATTTCACTTTATTTCTTTAAAAATCCTGATACAAGATTCAACACATTTTGTATATCTGAATTCGCTTCTTGTGGATCGGTCTTATTTGCTTGAGGTGTAAGCGAATCAATAATTTGTGGTAAGACTGAAGAAATCGCACTGTATACATCCTGTTTAGGAACTTGCGCTTCTTGTGCAACTTGCTCTACATCTTGCTGATCAAATAAATTTTGAACCTGTTGCGTGCTGACATTGGCATTTTCGCCAGGACCAGTTGAAACCCAATCATCCACTTGACTCGTCAGACCCTGACCTTTCAGTTGATCAAGTGCACCTTGCAAACCGCCATTTTTTTGAATCCAATTGAGAATTAAAGGAACTACTGCGATTAATAAGGTTTGAGCGTTTAGACCTGATGATTTGCCTACACCACCAGGTTGACTACCCGATAAACCACCAAGTACAGATCCCAAAATCCCTCCCAATCCACCTTGTTGTTGGTTTTGATTGGTCTGATTATTTTGTCCCGTTAAACTCCCGAGTACCGAACCAAGTACACCACCCAATCCCGATTGATTAGATTGTGGATTACCGCCTAAGGCCTGTTTCGCTAAAACTTCAACAATATTACTTAAATTTGTCATCAAGACACCTTTACATTCTTATTTTCATTGATCAGCATATCGTTAAAAACATGGCTTTGTACATTGAAATTGTTGTGTTTTGATAAACTCAAAGTTTGCCATTACCATCGAAACTTATTCCAATTTTCTGGATTAGCCCAAAACTTAGAATTAAACCAATCTGGCACATGCTTATAATTCAAAATATTGAATTGCCATAAGGCGAAATCTTGCTCTGTATTTTTTTGCTCAATGAGCTGCGTGAATCCCAGACTTCTTAATAATTGTTCATCTGCAATATGACTCAACACGACGATTCTTTTTGCCATTAAATCACGCAGTTTTACCAGCATTTGTGATTTATGATGGGTTGATAGTGTATCCATCTGTTCATTATTTAAAATCACAACACCTAGATCATAGCGTTGCTGAAAAGGAAGCATTAAAAATTCAGTTACGTTAAAATGATTCCATTGGATTGTTTGAGCATAGTCTTGGCTGAGATCCTGACCAAGACATACGGCAGTTTGAATTGGCTGTTCTTTAGATAAATCGTCTAGCATTGACGTGATGACATTTTTCTCAGCCATGAGCTGCACCTTATTTGAGTGAGATTAAAGCATGGAATTACAGGGCATTTGTCATAAAATGCACGCTGGTTTAACCAACCTAAGTGTAACTGAACAACAAACACAACAGGCAAATGTTGAATATAAATTTATTTTAGATCGTTCAGAAATCAATCTCCCGTTCAACTTAGGTCAAGAAATTGAAATTGAATGGACCGGCAAAATTTACTGTGTTTCCTGTGGGAATAAAACACCAAAATCATACTCCCAAGGTCACTGCTTTAAATGCATGAAAACGAAAGCAGCCTGTGATATGTGTATTATGAAGCCAGAAACATGCCATTACCATTTAGGGACTTGTCGTGAAGAAAGCTTTGCTCAAGAAGTATGCTTTCAACCCCATATTGTCTATCTTGCCAATTCAAGTGCATTAAAGGTTGGCATTACCCGTTTAGGTCAAATGCCAACACGTTGGCTAGATCAAGGGGCTACCCAAGCTTTACCTATTATGAAAGTGGGCTCTCGTCGGTTATCAGGACAACTTGAAGTCATGTTTGGTACGCAAGTCGCTGATAAAACAGACTGGAGAAAATTGCTGAAAGGTGAAGCGGAAAAGGTAAATTTGTTAGAGATCAGAGATGAATTGCTCACGGAGTTTGAACCTCAAATTGAAACCATTCGAGATGAGTTCAGCATGAGCCTAGATTTCAATGAAAATGTAGAAATTTTAGAAAACGAACTTCCTCGTGAATTCATTTATCCTGTCGATCAATATCCTGAAAAAATTAAATCGCATAACTTAGACAAAACGCCAGTCATACGTGGAAAACTGCACGGTATCAAAGGACAATATCTGATTATGGACACAGGTGTCATCAATATACGCAAATATACGGGTTATGAATTAAAAATTCGTGCTGATTCATAATGCTAAATCAATAAAGCCTCAATATGAGGCTTTTTTTAAAGGATAGATAGAATTGCGTGCACTGGATCTTCATTTTGATCCGACAATAGTTGCTTGTGCATCGTCAACAATTGCATAGATTGTATTTTTGAGTTTTCGATATTCATCAACAACTCAATCTCATGTGCTAAGTTTTCTGGAGTTGCATCATTCTGGATTAACTCCTGAATTACTTTTTTACCTGCAATAATATTAGGTAAAGAATAATAAGGAATTTTCACTAAAAGTTTCGCAATCCAGTAGGTCAAACTATTTAGTTTATAAAAAGTCACCATGGGACGATGCAATAACATCGCCTCAAGTGTTGCAGTACCCGATGCCAACGCCACAATATCACTGGCATCCATGACCATCCGACCTATTTTAGATTCCGCATCAATATTTTCCATTAACTTGATATTATCTCTGAGTCTATCTGGGTAACCTATTAAGATCTGCTCAATTTGTTGTTTACGAGCCTCATTGATGGCTGGAATTAAAAATTGATACTCAGGATATTTTTGATGGACAATCTTCGCTGCATCTAATACAAGCGGCCCTAACTTATCAACTTCACCACGACGACTTCCAGGCAGTAATGCGATATGTTTTTGTGCAGGATTTAAACCAAGCGCCTGCTTTGCATCGAGTATAGGATTTTCCAGCGGTAATTGATTAGCGAGAGGATGTCCAACAAATACCGCTGGCACATTAAATCGATCATAAAAAGTTTTTTCGAATGGGAATAGGCAAAGCACCAAGTCAATTGAGGCTTTGATACCATGAACACGACCTTGACGCCATGCCCAAACCGAAGGACTCACATATTGAACAGTCTTAATTGGCAACGATTTTTGCTTTATTTTCTTTGCTAAGCGCAAGTTAAAATCTGGTGCGTCTATCCCTATAAAAATATCAACAGGTTGTTTAGTCCATTGATCAACCAAGCCATCTCGAACCGCAAAAAGTTTTTTAATATCTTTTAATACTTCAACAATTCCCATCACCGATAGAATATCCATCGCATAATAGCTTTTAAAACCCTCTGCAATCATTTGAGGACCGCCAATTCCTTCAAATTCAGCATTAATTCCCTGCTCTCGAAAACGACGTATTAATTTGGCGCCTAAGGTATCACCTGAAACTTCACCAACCACAATGCCAATTTTAAGTTTTCGATTTTGCAAATGAATATCCTCTTTCATGCTCTACAAGTATCTTAACATAAGCATCTCATAACAGATTGAGTTCTTGAAATATCTTAACTTAGTAATGCTTTATCTTATTTTTGAATAAGTAAATGAATAATCAAGACAACAGCTTATATTCAAAAATCATAAGATATGCCGGTTTTCTGATAAGTAGCACAAACGATGTACGGTTCTATTGAATATATTTTAGCAGGTGTTTTAGTTGGTTTCTGTGTAGGGGTCACTGGCGTGGGTGGTGGCTCACTTATGACGCCTATCTTAATTGGTTTATTTAAAATTGAACCACATATTGCAATTGGTACAGATCTACTTTATGCCGCGATTTCTAAGTTTTGCGGCTCTTTTGTACATGCAAAAAAGCTTAATATTGTTTGGCCCATCGTCATTTGGCTTGCGATCGGAAGTATTCCAGCCTCTTTAGCCACAACTTGGGTTTTAGACAACTATTTGAGTCAATCCACACATTACAAAGCCATTCTCACGATGGTTTTAGGCTTTATGCTGACCATTACTGGTATTTCAATTGTATTCCGTACCCAGGTAGAAAAATTCTTCAAAAAATTTTCCAAAGAAGTTACTGAACAGGAAGTTGAATTAACTCGAGAAAAATTAAAGCAGAAGCGTTTATATATAGCTTTAATGGGTATTGTACTGGGTATTTTTGTGACCTTGTCTTCAGTTGGCGCAGGTGCATTCGGCATTATGGCGCTGATCATCATGTTCCCTAATTTACCTATGATTAGAATTATTGGTTCTGACGTTGTACATGCAGTTTTACTGACGCTCGTTGCAGGTATGGGGCATATGAATTCAGGTAATGTGGATTTCAATTTATTAATGTGGCTTTTAGTCGGATCGATTCCTGCAATCATCGTTGGTACGCTGGTGAGCTCCCATTTACCTGAAAAAATTATTCGCAAGGTACTGGGCATCACCTTATTTGCCATTGGTGTTAACTTCATGCTTAATCCAGTCAAAGCGAAACCTGTGACCGCACCTGAGGCAGTTATTGAAACCTCAACTCAAGTCCAGTCTTAATTAATATCATGTTCAAACTGTAACCTCAGTGAAGCTGTATAATTCACTGAGGTGAAATTAAATGATTTATTCAATTTAATAATTTTCAAAAATTAAATCATTCTATACAATACAAGTAGAAACTCTGATTAATACCAAAAAGACAATTTCATTACTTTTTTTTATTAAATCCATTCAACTTTTTGATAACAAATGATCTACTGAATCATGCTATATTCAATAGATTGAACATTTTCTTGTAAAAACGAACCAGTGACGGCAATGAATACTTTACAGTCAAATTCTATCACCCAAAACGACATTGATGACGTGAATGTACAAAGCATTCAGCCTCTTGTTACTCCTGCTGAATTAAAAACAGAATTACCGTTAACTGATAATGCATACCAAACAGTCCTAAAAGGTCGTGAAACTGTACGTAATATCTTAGATGGCAACGACAAACGTTTATTCGTAGTCATTGGACCGTGCTCTATTCACGATCCTGCAGCAGCTCATGATTATGCTGATCGTTTAAAAGTCTTAAGCGAAAAAGTGAAAGACACGCTTTATATCATCATGCGCGTGTATTTCGAGAAGCCTCGTACAACAGTGGGTTGGAAAGGCTTAATTAATGACCCTGACATGAATGACTCTTTCAACATTGAAAAAGGTTTACGTTTAGGTCGTAAATTATTGCTTGAACTCAATGAGAAAGGTCTGCCATGCGCAACTGAAGCGCTTGATCCAAACTCTCCACAGTACTACCAAGACTTAATTTCTTGGTCAGCAATAGGTGCACGTACAACAGAGAGCCAAACACACCGAGAGATGTCTTCAGGTTTATCATCTCCAGTTGGCTTTAAAAATGGTACGGATGGCGGTCTCACTGTTGCAACCAATGCGATGCAATCTGTAAAACATGGTCATAGTTTCCTTGGCTTAAATGACCAAGGTCAAGTTTCAGTCATTCGTACTAAAGGTAACCAATATGCCCATGTCGTGTTACGTGGTGGTAATGGCAAACCGAATTATGATGCTGGTTCTGTAGCTGAAGCTGAAAATGCATTAGCGAAAGCAAAAGTAAGCAACAAGATCATGATTGATGCGAGTCATGCCAATTCTAATAAAGACCCATACCTTCAGCCATTGGTTCTAAAAAATATCACTGAACAAATTTTAGATGGCAATAAATCGATCGTAGGTATTATGGTTGAAAGTCATTTAAAAGGTGGCCGCCAAGATATTCCTGCAAATCTTTGCGATTTAGAGTATGGTAAGTCTGTTACAGATGGATGCATTGATTGGGAAACAACTGAAAAAGTTTTGTTGGAAATGGATGCAGCTTTGAAAGACGTTCTACCACAACGTTAATCAGATTAAACGCCATCACACGATGGCGTTTTTTTATAAGGTTAAATCATGGATCAACTCGAAAAAGAACTAAGCTCAATCCCCCATTTTCAATTTGTTCATGAGCATTTGTTTAGCTCAGGTCAGCCAAACGAAGAACAACTTAAATCAATTAAAGCCTATGGTATCGATACCATCGTTAATCTCGCTTTTAATGATGCTACACCGAACTTAAATCATGAAGATCGCTTGAGTGCTGAAATTGGTCTTAACTACATCCAAGTACCTATTGATCCAGAATTTCCACATGATGATCAATGTTTATTTGTACTCGATCTGATCGATCATCTCGTTAAAGAGAAAATGGTCTGGATACATTGCACCGAAAATCATCAATGTAGTTCATTAATCTATCTGTACCGACTACATTATATGAATATGGATTTACCTACTGCACATGAGCTATTACACCAAGTATGGGAACCCAACAACACTTGGACTGGCTTAATGCACGCGGTCGGCTTACAGTTGCAAGGACGTAAAGCTACTCAAGAACTGCAAGCCTCTTTGATGAAAGCGCAAAACTTTGAATGATCGAAATTGCTCATTGATGACTAATTAATACGGTCGCTGTAGACAGGATTCCTTCCTGACGACCAGTAAACCCTAATTTTTCAGTGGTAGTGGCTTTAATACTAATCTGATTGATATCCACATCAAGTACATCTGCAATACTTTGACGCATATCTAAATTATGTTTCGCTAATTTTGGACGCTCACAAGCCACTGTAATATCCGCGTTATTCAGTTGATAACCACGATCCAATATCAACTGATAAACATGCTTTAATAAAACCTTACTGTCCGCGCCTTTGAACTGTTCATCAGTATCTGGAAAGTGCTGTCCAATATCACCGAGCGCTAAAGCACCCAACAATGCATCACAAAGTGCATGTAAAACTACATCTCCATCAGAGTGTGCTTTCAAACCATGTGTATGCGGAATACGAATACCAGCCAATGTGACATAATCGCCTTCCTCAAAAGCATGAACATCAATACCTTGACCTATACGAATAGCTAAGCTCACATTGAACTCCTTTACACAGTTTTTGAAAATGAAATCTTGTATTCTTTGATTCTTGTTCGCTATAGTAGATGCGCAAACATTTGAAAGTATAAGCGATGATGTTGTCAAAAAGCGTATCAAGTTGGATGAAACCTTTAATTTCTATCTTTTTCATTGGATTAAGCAGTGTTTCTGTCGCACAGGCACAACTTATTCAATGCGATAAGCCTCAATCAAGTTTTAAAAATTCCATGATTTGTGCTGTTGATTTTTCATCTTTGAGAGATGAATTGAATGAACGCTTTTTAACATCCTACTTAGTTACCGATGCACCAACTCGATTAATTCAAGATACACAACAGCTTTGGCTGAATCGACTGCAGCAGTGTAAAAATAAAAATTGTGTGTCATTACAAATCAATCAACGCATTGATGATTTAAACTTTTACATGTCAATGAATCAAACGCTTACTCAGCATTACATCAAGTTTGAACAAGGTAAAATTGCAGCGCAACCTGTACACCTTAAGATTCATCAATTAAGCAAGGATCGCGTCAAAATTGAAGGTATTGCTTATCGTAGCCCTAATAATCGCCTAGAAACCCAGACCATCCCATTATTGGCTTATACAACCACTCAAAGCAAACACGAAATTACTGATAATGAGCATGATTGTCATTACAAACTCAAATATCAAAAATCATTACTGATTGTCTCAACTGAGCAAACAGGCTGTGAGCGCTTTAGTGGAATCTATCGACTATATGATTAAACAGAGTGTATGCAAGTTCACAGTTAAATTGCGAATGCTAAACACAACACTCCTGTGATCGCTAACAGAATACCTAAGCTGTTTTTTAGGGTTATTTTTTCTTTAAAAACTAATATACCTGCGATCACACCTAACACTACGACTAGAATATTCATACCAGCGAATACGATTGCAGGTGAATCCTTTAACAACATATGTGCTTTCACATAAAGTGCAATATTGGCAAAATTCAATACACCTAAACTTAGTCCAGCAAGAAAATTTTGCACTGTCCATGATGTTTGACGCAGGGACAAATATCCCATGGAAATAATAAAAGCAAACACAAACATCAAGTTTAAACTGACTGCAAATTTTAACCCTAAACTTGTACTGTATTTTAACAGAACATCTACGAGTGCATAGCCAAGCCAAACTGCGAGCAAATACATTCCTGCTTTTTTTGTTTGCAATGTTGGTTTCGATGTTTTAGAAAAAATGATCAAAACAATTGCACTCAAACCCAATGCAATACCAATCAATTTCAGGGTGCTAAATTTTTCTTGGAAAAGAAAATAGGCTGCCAACAATGAAAGAACAACGGATAATCTTTGCGCGATTTCAGTTCTGATAATTCCAGCTTGATCAAGTGATTTGGAGAGCAGCAAGAATATTGAGGGTAATGCTATCCCCAACAACCCAATAAGCCACCAAGGTGTGGAGGTTAATGATATTTGGTTGAGGTCTGGCTTAAACCAAAAAAAACAGAGTATCGTGGCGATAGCATAATTCCATGCAATCATTTGCATGACATCAAATCCACGAGACTTACTAAACTTCAATAAAATCGATACTAGTACGCTGCACAAAGCTGCTGAAAAAATCAGTTCCATAATTTGCTCTTGTTTTTTTATTCAAGAAAAAGCCCACAATCACTGTGGGCTTTTAAAATTATAAATAATTTTATTAATTATTTATAACGATCTACCATTTTCTCTAAAGAAATAGGGCGAATCTTGTCAGCATGACCTGCTGTACCAAATGCAGTATAACGATCTACACAGATTTGCTTCATTGCTTCAACAGTTTGAGCAAAGAATTTACGTGGATCAAATTCGCTTGGTTTTTCAGCCATCATACGACGCATAGCACCTGTTGAAGCTAAACGTAAGTCAGTGTCGATATTGATTTTACGTACACCGTGTTTAATTGCTTCAACCAACTGCTCAACAGGAACACCATAAGTTTCTTTGATGTCACCACCGTATTGGTTAATAATCGCTAACCATTCTTGTGGAACTGAACTTGAACCATGCATTACAAGATGAGTATTTGGAAGTGCAGCGTGGATCTCTTTAATACGATCGATCGCTAAAATATCACCTGTAGGTGGACGCGTAAATTTATAAGCGCCGTGTGAAGTACCAACTGCAATTGCTAACGCATCAACGTTAGTATCAGCGACAAATTGAGTCGCCTCTTCAACCGAAGTAAGCAGTTGTGAATGATCTAGAACACCTTCAGCGCCAACACCATCCTCTTCACCAGCCAGACCAGTTTCAAGGCTACCTAGGCAACCAATCTCACCTTCTACAGATACACCACACGCATGTGCCATTTGAACAACACGACGAGTTACATCTACGTTGTAATCATAAGTTGTTGGTGTTTTACCATCTGCACCTAATGAACCATCCATCATTACTGATGAAAAGCCTAATTGGATTGAGCGTTGGCAAACGTCAGGATCAGTACCATGGTCTTGGTGCATCACAACTGGAATGTGTGGCCATTCTTCGATTGCAGCCAAAATAAGATGGCGTAAGAATGGAGCACCAGCATATTTACGAGCACCAGCAGATGCTTGAACAATAACAGGTGAATTTGTTTCATCTGCGGCTAACATAATCGCGCGCATTTGTTCTAAGTTGTTTACGTTAAACGCTGGTACGCCGTAACTATGTTCTGCGGCGTGATCCAAGAGCTGGCGCATTGAAATAAGAGCCATAATTTCCTCCCAGGTAATGCTCCATATTCTAACCTGACCTGTGTTTCAATTCAGCAACAATTGACAGTATTTCATAAAAAATCCCTGCAATTGCAGGGAGATTTTCGATTTAGTACTGATTGATGTACGAAATCACTCCGCCGTTGCTTGATCAGCAGGTGCATTTGCAACTTCTTCAGGAACATCAGTATTATTTTCATCTTGTAATGGCTGATCAATAGCATCAATAGCCGCTTGTTGTTCAGCACTAATATCTGATGCTTCAACAGCAACTTCTGATGTTGATGTTTGATCTGCAGCTGGTGCACTTTCTTGTTTAGAACAAGCCGTCATAGCAAGAGTAGCAGCCAATAGTGCAATTACGCCTAATTGTAATTTCATGATGTTATTCCGCATGATAAATCAGATTATGATCATAATATTTCAAAATTATTTCATTTTCATGACGAAAATTAGTCATAAAAAAAGACCTTCTTAGAAGGTCTTTTTTCTTAAATCCAATTAAGCGCGTTCAAGTAGAACAGCGACTGCTGGTAATGTCTTGCCTTCTACAAATTCAAGGAAAGCACCACCACCCGTTGAGATATAACCAATTTTGTCAGCCACTGCATACTTATCAATCGCAGCTAAAGTATCACCACCACCGGCGATAGAGAAACCTTCAGATTCTGCAATCGCTAAAGATAGCGCTTTCGTGCCCTCACCAAATTGATCAACCTCAAATACGCCTACTGGACCATTCCAAAGAATTGTTTTTGAAGTTTTTAAAATTTCAGCAAATGCTTGAGCTGTTTCTGGACCAACATCAAGAATCATGTCATTGTCAGCAACATCTTCAACTTTTTTCACTACGGCTTTTGCTGCCGCTAATGAGCCAAGGAAGTCATCAAAGTTAATTTCTGATGCGTCAGCAACAACAACATCTGTTGGCAATGGAACCGATACTTTCGCAGCAATTGCTTTAGCTGTATCGATTAAGTCATTTTCACAAAGTGATTTACCAACGTTATAGCCGGCAGCTGCTAAGAATGTATTCGCTATACCACCACCGACAATGAGCTGATCACAAATAACTGATAACGATGTTAAAACATCTAGTTTAGTCGATACTTTTGAACCAGCTACAATAGCAACCATTGGTTTTTCAGGCGTCTGAAGCGCACGACCAAGTGCATCTAATTCAGCGGCAAGTAATGGACCTGCTGCTGCAACTTTAGCAAGACGAGCCACACCTTCTGTTGATGCTTCTGCACGATGTGCAGTACCAAATGCATCCATCACAAACACATCACAAAGTGCTGCATATTTTGCTGCCAACTCTGGATTATTTTTCTTTTCGCCTGTGTTAAAGCGACAGTTTTCGAGTAACACAACTTGGCCTGGTGCAACTTCAACACCATCCAAATATTCAGTGAGTAATTTAACTTCTTGACCCAATGCTTCAGTTAAGTAGGCAGCAACAGGTGCAAGTGATTGTTCAGCTTTAGGCTCACCTTCAACTGGACGACCAAGGTGAGAATAAACCATTACTGCTGCGCCTTTTTCAAGAGCGGCTTTAATTGTTGGTAATGCAGCGCGTAAACGTGCATCACTCGTAATCACACCATTTTTAACAGGAACGTTTAAGTCTTCACGGATCAGAACACGTTTACCTGCTAAATCGAGGTCAGTCATACGCTGAAAGTTCATGTATAGCTCACTTTATAGATATCAAAACCGCATAGATTCTAAATGATTATGCTAAAAAAGGTGAGTAAAATTTCAGAAAAGCTGTAGAAATCTTTAGATTTGATTATGATAGATGGAGTCGAACCACAAAGTGTTGCTATGTCTATCCATCCAGATCCAAGTATTAATCGTTTAAATGTTTTCGGCGAACCGCTCGCCAGTTGTTGTTTTGATCCTATTACAGGATATTTCAGAAATGGTTTTTGCCACACTGCGCCCTCTGATTTAGGTCAACATACAGTCTGTGCCGAAATGACGTCTGAATTCTTAAGTTTCTCGCAACGAATTGGGAATGATTTGACAACACCACTACCCGAAGTTGGTTTTCCCGGTTTAAAGCCTGGTGATTTCTGGTGTATTTGTGTGACGCGCTGGGTTGAAGCTTATCAGAATGATATGGCACCGAATTTAAAACTTCAGGCTTGTCATCAATCAGTACTTGCTTATGTCCCGATCGACATTTTAATGGAATTCTCAGTGTAATGAATCATCATGTTGCTTCAACGTCAGCAAGAATTATTTTAGCTTCTGGCAGTCAGACACGTAAGGAACTACTTAATCGATTACATATCGATTTTGAACAAATATCACCCGATATCGATGAGACTCCGCGTGGGGAAAGCCATGCCGATGATCTTGCCTATCGACTTGCATATGAAAAAGCAAAATATTTTGCTGAGAAAGATCCAGATGCGATCGTTATTGGTTCTGATCAGGTGGCTTGGCGTGAAGGCGCACCTGATATATTTATTGGAAAACCTTTAGCTCCTGAAAAAGCAATCAAACAACTTCAAGCAAATTCAGGAAAAATTGTTTATTTCAGTACAGCTTTGAGTGTTCAACACGCTTCATCTGGGTTTGAAGAAACCATTGTTGAACATTATAAGGTCAAATTTAGGCATTTGAATCTTGAAGAAATTCAGCGTTATGTCGCACTTGAACAACCTTTACAATGTGCTGGAAGTTTCAAATGTGAAAGTTTGGGCATCAGCTTATTTGAAGAAATGATCGGTCAGGATCAAACAACTTTAATGGGTATGCCGATGATCCAATTGTGTAAGATTTTACGTGAATTGAAAATTCTAGTGCCTTAATTCCTTCTTAGATTTGCAAAAACCGAGCATGATTGTTCGGTTTTTTGGTTCATTTTTCAATATTTCAATAAATTTATAATTTTTTAAAAAACTTAAACTAATGAGAAATAATATTATTTAAGTGTATTTGAACTCCTCAAAAATATCTTTATCAAATTTAATTTCTGCATAAGAAAAATCATATTTTTCAGAATCTACTATGTTTTTAGGATATTTAACTCTAAAGAATCCACCAATACTTGACTCAAACTCATCTGTTTGACGTCCATTTTCTACAGTAAACACATTAGAACCCGAACTAAATGACCAAGTATAAAATTGAGATGCCATCAAAACTGTTAATCCAGATACTGCATTTATTAAATTTTTAAGGTTTGCTTCTTCAAATTTTTCATGGCGATCGTGTTTAGTGCTGTTATATGCTTGATACCAAGACAGAGGTGCTGTATTTGAAAACTCTTGGAATGGTACTGTAGTACCATCATTGCCTTTCCAATTTGGTATACATACCTTATATTGAGAAAGATAATGACTTTGCTCAACTTTTCTATAGTCCCTCATATTCCAATTCTTCGGATTAATAGGATATTTATTTTCTTTAAGAATAGCAGTAAAGTTAGCTTCTACTTCTATACGCGTCCTTACAAGTAATTCATGAATTCTATGAGAATAAGTATTAGAGTTTTTATCTGCAGGTTCTATGTAATTAAAAATTTTTTTCAGATCTTCCTGTATCAATAAAAAAGCTCTAATAAAATCTGCAGGAGATTTTGCATATCGTTCATGCTGGATGTACTCCGATTTTCCTCCATACCCATACGTGTTATCTGTAAACATTCTAACTGTTCGTCTATAAGGTTTTTTAATACCCATTTTCAATTATTCTCTTAATTTTTTTAAAACATCAATTGCTTTTAACACATTTTTATAAAAATATTTCAAACTTATATAGCTTATCCAAAACAATATCCCCACTTATTAATTTCCATCACTTGCAGAGCTTCCACAGTTCAAGAGACAATAAGCCAAACTAAATTGTAGTCCTTATTATGTCCCAAACTTTAGATGTTCTCGGCGGTATTAGCACTGAAAAATTCCTTACGGAATATTGGCAAAAAAAACCTCTCCTCGTACGTAATGCAGTTCCTGAAATTGTGGGTTTACTTGAACCCAATGATGTTAAAGAGCTTGCACTCGATGAAAACGTGACTGCGCGTTTAATCAAACAAAAAGATCGCGACCCTAACCAATGGAATGTGAAGTCATCACCACTACTCAAAGCAGACTTCCAAAAAATGCCAAAATTATGGACACTGCTCGTTCAAGCGGTCGATCACTATTCGTTTGATCTTGCTGAATTATGGAAAAAATTTCCTTTTATTCCTCAATGGCGTCGTGAAGATATTATGGTGTCTTACGCACCACAAGGTGGTTCTGTCGGTAAACACTTCGATTTTTATGATGTATTTTTAGTTCAAGGTTACGGACATCGCCGTTGGCAATTAGGGCAAATGTGTGATGAACAGACAGCACTCGTTGCAGGTCAGCCTTTAAAACTTTTGCAAGAAATGGAAGTTCATTTTGATGAAGTTTTGGCGCCGGGAGATTTACTATACGTCCCACCTGGTCTTTCTCATTATGGCGTAGCTGAAGATGAGTGTTTAACCTATTCTTTCGGGTTCCGCATGCCAAATATCTCAGACATGATGGATAGTCTTGGTGATTCTTTTTCAGAACAAGAGCAACTGAAAAAACCATTATTAGATATCACACGCTCTGTCAGCACTGCTGTCGGCGAAATTTCAGATCATGAGCTTAGCTATTTGCGCGAACAACTTTTAGCTCAACTGCAAAATCCTGAGATGCTAAATGAAGCCATCATGTGTCTCGCTTCGCAACCTGGTTATCCTAACAATATTCCAGAAAATGACGAAATTGGAACAGGTGATTTAGAAGAAGCACTTGAAGAAGGTTATTTATTAAAAATCGAACCTGCTTCACGTTTGCTTTATAGCAACTTCAATGATGAACTTAACTTTTGGGCAAATGGAGAGCGCTTATGTATCTCCGAAGAATTTAAACCTCATTTAAAACGTATCGCTGATGGTGAAATGATCGCTTTAGATGAAAGTTTATATGATCAACATATTCTTGAAGATCTCGCGGAACTCTTGAATAGTTCGATCATTATGTTGCTTCCTTCGGAAGAAAACTAAACCCATAAATATAAATTGTTAGCTTACAGCTGTAAGCTAACAATTCACTACTTGTCTGATTCCATAGAAGTTCGTATGGTAATTGCAGTAAAGAACGATGGAAAATAAAAATGGCAAGTCCTGCTCAAGCAATAAGACATAAATTACTGAACACTTTTTTTTCAAGACATTCTGTATGGTTCGCTTGTATTATCATCGCCCTGAGTATTACGTGGCTTAGGCTATTTTACAGCCCCCATTATATTTATTATTTTCTATCCGACAGTGTCATTAATATTATTTGGCTACTGACCAGTTTACTCAGTGTCTTAGGCCTATATGATGTACTTCAAAATAAACATTCAATTTTAAAGAACTACCCAATCATGGGGCATTTTCGCTTCTTATTTGAAGATTTCAGACCCGAAATTCGTCAATATTTTATTGAATCAGACCAAGACGCTTTACCCTTTTCAAGAATGCAACGTAGCTTAGTCTATCAGCGTGCAAAGAATGAAAATGCTGATAAGCCTTTTGGTTCAATTATTGATGTATATCAAGATGACTATCGTTTCATTACCCACTCTCTTGCACCGAAACTCCCAGCTGATACCAGCACCTTCCGTATTAAAGTGGGTAATGATCAATGCGCTCAACCTTATATCGCATCAATCATGAATATCTCAGCCATGAGTTTTGGAAGTCTAAGTGCTAATGCAATACGCGCACTTAATCTCGGTGCCCACATGGGTCAGTTCTATCATGATACTGGCGAAGGAAGCCTAAGCCCCTACCATCTTGAAAATAATGGAGATATTGTTTGGCAAATCGCCAGTGGATATTTTGGTTGTCGAACTGAAGACGGTCTATTTGATCCTGAAAAATTTAAAGCTCAAGCAAAACATCCCAATATCAAAATGATTGAGCTAAAACTGTCTCAAGGAGCAAAACCAGGTCACGGCGGTATTTTACCCAAACATAAGATTACAGAAGAAATTTCGAAAATTCGTGGTGTTCCTCGTGATCGCGATTGTATTTCCCCGCCAAGCCACCCTAGCTTTAATACACCGATTGAAATGATGCATTTTATTCAAAAGTTACGTGAACTATCAGGTGGTAAACCTGTTGGATTCAAATTATGTATCGGACAGCCTTGGCAATTTATGAGTATTGTCAAAGCGATGCTTGAAACCAATATTGTTCCTGATTTTATCGTCGTAGATGGATCAGAAGGTGGAACCGGTGCTGCACCGATTGAATTTAGCGATAATATCGGAACACCACTGCGTGAAGCGCTCTTGTTTGCACACAATACCTTAATAGGTGCTGGATTAAGAGATAAAGTAAAAATTGGTGCAAGTGGTAAAATCATCAGTGCTTTTGATATTGCAAGTACCTTTGCCTTAGGTGCAGATTGGGTGAATTCAGCTCGTGGATTTATGTTTGCTGTCGGTTGTATCCAAGCTCAAAGTTGCCATACCAATCAGTGTCCTGTTGGGGTAGCAACACAAGATGCTGAGCGCCAAAAAGCAGTACATGTACCAACGAAAGCAGAACGTGTTTATAATTTCCACAAAAATACATTGCATGCACTGTCGGAAATGATAGCAGCTGCAGGTTTAAATCATCCGAGTGAAATTAAAGCTCATCATCTCGTGCAACGTATAAATGATCGTGAAATCAAAAATTATGCTCAATTACATTTTTGGTTAGAATCGGGTCAACTATTGAACTGTAAAGATAAAGACGAAGAAAATTTCTATTTCAGAATGTGGAATTTGGCAGATGCCAGCAAATTCTAGTTTCATCAAAAAGGTGCTGAAATCAGCACCTTTATTTTAAAAGTATCCTTTATGACTTTGCGCATGTAAGAATGCTGGGATTAAACCCGTTAATGCTGCCCGTATATCCGCACGCTCATTGATCAACTGATGAGATCCCTCCTCTAACATGAGCAAGGTCTGAAGGCGAAACTTTCTGCGTATAAATTCGATATTATAACGCCAGTCTACGGTTTGATCTTGAGCACCTTGAGCGAGCCAAACTGGAATTCGGCATGCAGGTCGATTTTCCATTTCCAACATCCACTTTGACATTGCTAATATCCAATCCATCCCCATCATACGCGGTTGTAGTGGATCTTTTAGACGTACAAATCTTAAAAATTCAGGATTGTGATTATTGCGTTTAAAATGTCTTGGAACTTCACGTTTAATACGGCGAATGATGCCCAAGCCTACTGGATTATGCCACCATGCTGTTTTTGCAGGTCTGACTAATGGCGACAAGAGTAATACGCGTTCTACAATTGGATTTTTACGTTGTTCAGCAAACTCCAACAAATGATGCATCCAAATTGCACCACCAGTACTCTGTCCGATACCTAGCCATGGTTTAGGCAATTGATCAGCTTGTTTTACATATTGGTGAACCGCGTGGAGTACTTGCTGATAATGATCAAAGTTCTGAATGCTGGCAGCATTGCCATCACTTAACCCATGTCCAGGCAAGTCATAAGTTAAAACACTAAACCCTTGATCCAGCAATTCACCAATAATTGGTTGGTAAATCCCACTGTGTTCCAAATAGCCATGCAATAAGAATACAGTACCTTTCACCTGCTCTATGCGAGGTTGATACACCTGCACATGAAGTTTGAACAAAGGCATTTTGATATAACCCTGCCAATAATTCGCTTCAAGACGATCAAGTGCGTAAAGATGACGATAAGCTTGAATCTCTTTCGAAGGAGAATAAGGTCGATTTAAGTTTAAAGGTTCCAACCTTAGTGGTGTTTGTTCTCGATTCGGAATGGGTAAATCGAGTTGTTTCAACACATTTGGATTCAGAAATGGAATATCAGACATTATGGCACCTCCCGACAACCGCTAGAGCCAAACATTACATCTCTGATCGTGGCAAGTAATTCATAATTTGCACGACGACTGTGATCGTAATTTAATTGGCTAGGACGCCATGTTGTCAGCATTGTAGGCATAGGCGCTTCAACAGGAATTGTCTTAATACCGTTCAAAGCAAAAAGACGTCGTGTACGTGTCATATGATAACGATCGGTAATCAGAATCACTGTCGGCGCTCCTCCTTTTTTTTGTAATAATAATGAACTAAAGCGTGTATTCTCACAGGTATTCATGCTGCGTTGCTCTAATAGATTCGCTTCTACCCCACGCGATGCTAGCCAAGATTGCATGTACGGTGCTTCAACACCACTCAACACAATAGGTAAATCCGTTTGCTTCTCAATCTCAAGTGTTTTTTCTAGTCTAGAGCGTGTGTAATCATTAACTACGATATCAATTTTATTATCCCCTAGCGTCAACCCACCACCCAACACTACTATCGCATAAGGTTTATCTTGTTGATTTGATAAAGTTTTATTTTCATTTTGAATCAACGCGATATCTTTATAGATTTGCGGATCTAATTTTTGAACCTCATCATCTTCTAAGGGATGATTTCTAAGGAAAAATTCATATTTTTCCATTAAAGCCAAGCGCTGATTTTTTTCTTCATTGATGGATGAATTTGTTGAATCAGTTTGGCTTATGGCAACATCACTGGCTAAATCAGGCTGATCAATTGCGAAGACAACATCCTCTTTAGTTTCATTCTTTGTATTTATATCTGTAAGCAATTCATCTTTAATTTTTTGTTTTAATAAAACATAGCGAGTTTGAATTTCAGCAAGCTGTTCAGCCCCTTGATCATTCAATTGTTCTTCAATAAGTTTGAGATAAGCTTGTCTTGCAATCCACAACCTTGAACCAGGCTCCAAATCCTCCTTATCAGTTAACGCTGCCATTTGCTGGCTCTTGGCCGCAATTTCGTCAACTTTGATAGGGACAAATGCGTGAAGTGATTTCACAACAAGTGCTGAATAAAATGGTGTATACCAGAAAACCATGAGACAGCTCAAAAGTGCGAATATGATCGCCATCATACGCACCGTTGTCACCATCCAATGTTTTCTAGACATACTGTCCTTTTTATACTAAATGAGATTGAATAGAACCTTTTTGATCGAACAAAACAGGCTCAGGTTCTAATAAAATACCAAACTTATTTAACACATCTTGCTGCACAGAGCGATAGGTTGCCTGCACATCTGTGAGAGATGCATCGGCGTAATTGACTAAAACTAAAGCCTGTCGATCAAACATTCCCACTTTTCCTAATTTTTTTCCTTTCCAGCCTGATTGGTCAATCAACCAACCAGCTGCAACTTTTACGGAACCATCCGCTTGAGGATAGTGTGGAATCGTGGGATGAAGCTGTAAAACTTCCTCAAATTTCGTTTTAATTAAAATCGGATTTTTAAAAAAGCTCCCTGCATTTGGATATTCTGCAGGATCTGGGAGTTTACTTTGACGAATTTTGATCACTTGTTGCTGTAAATTATATGGCGTAATGTCATCGCCCATCGCAGCATTTAAATCTCCATAATGCATTTTGAGTTGTGGGTGTTTAAGTAATTTAAAGATGACCGCAGTAATAACAAACCGCTCAGGGTGATCTTTAAAAATACTGTGTCGATATGAAAAATGACAATCACTCGCTTGGATTTGTACGATTTCATTTTTAGTACGATCAAAAGCCTCTACAAATTCAATAAATTCACCGACTTCAACGCCATAGGCACCGATGTTCTGAACAGGTGCAGCACCCACCCACCCTGGAATCAATGCGAGATTTTGCAATCCATAAAAACCTTGCTCTGTTGTCCATAGCACGAACTCATGCCAGTGACGTCCAGCACCTACTCGAATTGTTACATAGGTATCATCTTCAGCAAGCAGGACAAGATCATCTAAATGTAATTGAACAACCAAAGCATCTAGATACTCGGGAAGCAGCATATTACTCCCCCCAGAAAGTATCATCATGTTTAATTGAGCTTGCTCAGCAAATTGAATTGCTTCTCGCAAATCTTGAAGAGATCGAACAATACAATAATGAGATGCAACAGCATTTAAATTCAACGTATTGAAAGACTGGAGTTGTATATTAGTTTGAATATCAATCATATTTTTATCTTACTCAACGTTTGACTGCTGCAACATTGGTTTTAAGTAACTAATCCATGCTTTACTGTTCGACTCACATTGATCTAAGACCAACTCAAAGCCATCATCTCCACCATAGTAAGGATCTGGTACGGGTTGATTTAAATATGAATGATCCTTGGCACTCATGAGCTCTATTTTTGCTCGCAATTCATGGTTTTGAAATATCTGCGCTGCTTCAACTTGCAGTTTCTGAATATTGACTAGATTTTCATGATCCATCGCCAAGATTAAATCAAATTCCTTAAAGTCTTCAATACGAATCTGTCTCGCACGTAATGAAGATAAATCATACCCTCGTTTCAATGCGTGCTTTTGACTTCGATGATCAGGCGCTTTGTTTGGGTGGTAGTTACTGGTTCCAGCTGAATCAACTTCAATATTTAATTTTTCTAAATCAGCAAAGTGTTTCATTACCACTTCTGCTGTTGGGGAACGACAAATATTTCCTAAACATACACATAAAATTTTGTATGGCATTTTCGTCGTCATCTTCGCCTCAAAAATACATATACTTTCGCAGTGCATATGTTAAGTTATTTAAGGAGTGAATCCTATAGAACTGTAAAACAATAATCTTATTTAAAGCGCAAAAAGGATGTGTGATGAGCCAATTTCAATTTCAAACTGTCGGGAATATTATTTCTGGTTTAGGGAGTATTCAACAGCTTGGCTCAATTTTAAAACAACATCGATTTAATAAAGTTCTTCTCGTCACAGATCAAGGAATGATTGATCATCACCTCCACCAACCTATTCTTCACATTTTCAACGCTACTGGGACTGAGTTCAGTATTTTTTCCGATGTCGTTGCAGACCCTCCTGAGGAAGTCATCTTAAATGCAGTAGATGAAGCAAAACGTTTACACATTGATGCAGTCATTGGTTTTGGCGGTGGTAGCTCCTTAGACGTGGCAAAAATTATTGCCGTACTTGCACACCCCAATCAAACCCAAACGATTTCTGAGTTATATGGCGTCAATCAAGCTCAATCGCCACGATTACCACTTATCTTAGTGCCTACAACTGCAGGTACGGGTTCTGAAGTTACACCAATCTCTATTGTCACTACAGGCAAAACAACAAAAACAGGAATTGTTTCACCCGTTCTGTATGCGGATACTGCCATTTTAGATGCAACTTTTACTCAAGGTCTTCCGGCTCACATCACTGCAGCAACAGGAATTGATGCAATGGTGCATGCAATTGAAGCCTACACCTCAAAACTAAAGAAAAATTTCTATTCTGATTTGCTCGCTAAACAAGCATTGGATTTATTGAATCAAAATTTAAAACTTGTTCTAGAGCAACCCCAAAACCTAGAAGCGCGCCAAAAAATGCTCTTAGGCTCTATGTTGGCTGGACAAGCATTTGCAAATGCTCCTGTTGGAGCTATTCATGCGCTTGCCTATCCTTTGGGCGGGCATTATCACTTATCGCATGGTCATACCAATGCAATCGTGCTTGTTGAAACACTGAAATTCAATGCACCTCAAGCGAAGAAATACTATGCTGAACTGATGCAATGGATTGACCCATATAGCAAAGGCAATACTGATGGCTTATGTGATTTATTTATTGATCATATGGAAAGGCATGTTAGCCAGAGTGGGTTGAGCTTAAAACTCAATGAGCTAGGTGTACAAGAATCAGATTTAGAGATGTTAGCTAATGATGCGATGCAACAAACGCGCCTCTTACAAAACAATCCTAGAGCTCTAAGCTATGCTGATGCTTTAAGCATCTACCAAGCAATTTATCATTAAATGACTCGAAATCTTTAATCAACTTTCTGAATAAAATATGACAACTATTTCAAAAAAAACTAGAGCAGACTATCAATTCTTTTTTCCCATCCAAACCCGTTGGGCTGATAATGACGTGTATGGGCATGTCAATAACGTCACTTATTACAGCTACTTTGACACCGCCGTAAATGCGCTACTTATTCAACACGCACTATTTGACTTTAAAACTTCGCCTATCATTGGACTCGTTGTTGAATCAAAATGTACATATTTTTCTGAACTATCCTACCCCGAAGTGATTGATGTTGCTGTCGCTATCGAAAAGATTGGACGATCTTCAGTGACGTATAGCATTTCAATATTTAAGAAAAATCAATCAGAGCCTGCTGCTCAAGGTTATTTTGTGCATGTATTTGTCGACCGTGACTCTCGTAAAAGTATTGAATTACCAAACTCAATACGCGAAGCCTTAACTACGTTTATGACGAAATCAACTTAAGACTTAAGCTGAATATTATGTAGCTCACCGCCGAAAATTTTTAACAAGTCTTCCACGACGGGTTCTTGATGAATCAATTCTTCAGCACGTCGATATGCCTTTTGCTTACGCTTTTCCTGCAGATCGAAAGGCGTCTCACCGTTTGGTTCGTTGTATTTTACGATTAATTGAGATTTTGAAAATGATTGCTTGAGTACTGCTTCTAAACTCGGAATGAGTGAGTGCAATAAAGCTTCGTATTTTGCAGGGATATAGAATTCACAAGTTCCATCAATTTGACCTTGCATAAGACCTTGTTGTGCTAATTCTTGTACCGCAGGTGTTAATGGACTATTTCTGAACCAATATTCCCACTTTTGAGTATCCCATTCACCTACCAATTCGACAGGCTCAAGCCTTAAAATATCTTGAGGCATTAAACCTTTTAAGCCAGCATCTGCGACAACATTTTTATTCTCATCAAGTAGATCTAGACTTGGGCAATGAGTGCCATTCGATGATCCTTCTTCTTGAACTGACAATTCAGCGCTTTCAGCAGAATGTTCACTTGGCTTAGGCTCTAAAAAGAAAATATTGTCTTGATCAACAATAGAAGATTCAACAGGCTCTGAATGAAAGCTTGCTCCAAATGAAGTCAGCTCAATCTCCCCACTGCCTACCACAGAGTTGGTTAAATTCTCTTGTTTCACTTCAACAGATACAGACTGACCGACATCATCCGCATGATTTAATTCTGTTGAATGCAAGCTTTCAGATTCAGATTTTTCAGGATGAACTGACTCCGTAGGAACAGCCTCATCATCAGATGCCATCATCTGCTGAAATAAGATTAGATCCGTATTTTCCTCATCATTTACATCACGACTACGCTGAATCGAACTCGTATTATTCTCAGGCGAACTGATTTTCGATCCTGCTTCTTGATGATCAGCCGATATAGATTCTGAATTCTCTGTCGAAATCTGATTGAAATTTTCAGCTTCTTTTAAGACATTTGATTGTTCTGGAGGTGCTTGAGTGGTCAGCTGCTCATTATTCGCCATCGGGCGGAATGCCAACAACCTGAGCACACACATTTCAAAGCCTTGCTCTTGAGTCACTGCAATTTGTAATTCAGCACGACCTTTACATGCAATTTGATAATACAATTGTAGATCTTGAGCAGAAATCATGCTCGAAAGCTGCATAATTTTCTGATTAATCTCAGCACTATATTTTAAACTCAAGTCTGGTAAGTATTGGAGTAAAGCCAACTCATGTAAAGTTGAAATGAGTTGATCCAACACCAAAGAAACATCAAGTGCTTGTTGACGGAATTGGAGTAATAAAGCACTGACTTTAGCACGTTGATTTTGATGTATCGCCAAAATAAGGTCGAATATAATCGTGCGATCAATCAAACCCAGCATTTCTTTCACATCTTGGTGGTGAATCGCACCTTGCCCATATGCAATTGCTTGATCTGTTAGCGACAGTGCATCACGTAAAGAACCTTGTGCTGACTCAGCGATCTGCCAAATCGCATCAGCTTCCGCATTAATTGATTCTTTAGTTAAAATTTGTGTGAGATGTGAAGTGATTTCATCAACCGCCAATGGGCGTAAAGTAAATTGCAAACAACGTGAAATAACCGTAATTGGAAGTTTTTGAGGATCTGTCGTCGCAAATAAAAATTTGACATGTTCAGGCGGTTCTTCAAGTGTCTTGAGTAAAGCATTGAAAGAATGTGTGGACAGCATGTGTACTTCATCAATGAGATACACTTTAAAACGACCTTGCGTTGGTGCATAAGGTACGTTATCCAATAATTCTCGTGTATCCTCAACTTTGGTTCGGGATGCTGCGTCAATTTCAATTAAGTCTATAAATCGACCTTCATTGACTGCGGTACACGTTGGGCATACTTCACACGGTGTAGATGTTACACCTGTTTCACAGTTCAGACATTTAGCAAGAATCCTTGCAATCGTTGTTTTACCAACGCCACGCGTCCCCGTAAAAAGATAAGCATGATGCAGTCGACCACGCTCTAAAGCACTGGTTAATGCACGCGACACATGGTTTTGACCAACCAATTCTAAAAAATTACGTGGACGATATTTACGCGCAAGAACCTGATACATGAATGCTCCCTAATTACAGGACTAAGCATACTGTTTTTTTTGGCAAGAGTGAATGCGTTACAGATCATTCATACATTCAAAAAACAATTTAAACCCAACTCTTTTTTCTTGGGAAAATTTAACCTGTTAAATTCAAACTAAAATCATCAAAATTTTCGTATTCCTCACCAGTCCCATCGATACGAATTTCTAGCATTTTGTTGACCAAATCGACAAGAATGATATTTCTGGTTGGAACACCGTTTAATTGAATCAAAGACTTCTCAGTATTAATGAATTTGAACTGACCTTTGATTTCTTCTGCTTGGTTATGACCGCTTAGACTTAATCGTGACAACACATACGTTTGGTCTGCGTTAAGTTGTAAATCAACAGCCATACCAGGACAATCATCACAACGCGAAAAACACCCCATACATGGCGTAGTACCTTGATATAAACCAATATATTGAGGTGTTACTTGATTTTTTATTGAATCATTCTGTTTCAAGAGTTGATTTGATTGCGTGGACTGATCGCAAGAAGCCATATGAATCGACGATATCAAAACGAATGGGATGACAGTACTACGGCGCATAATCACAAATCAATTTTAACAATTTTGTGAAAATTACCATATCTCAAGTCTGCATATGAATCAATGCGTATGTTGGTGCACGTGAACCCCATCATCATGTAAAACTTGATCAGGGTAAGCGAGTCCAATCCCTTTAATTACTTCAGCAAAATATGACCCTTTATCTGTATAAACTTTAATAATTGCATATTGATCTTCAATACTTTGAGTAATCGTAAAATAGTTTAGATCAGCAGGATAATCCTCAAATTGCCCCTTATATCTCACAATTCCATCCTCAACTTGTTCAATCTCAGTAATTTCGGCCACACGATTGATACCAAATTGCAAAAGTTTCAAGGGAAATTTACTGCCCTCTTTCATGCTCGCCACTTGATCAGGGCTAAACTTAAATAAATAACCCGTGTCAGCCCGATGCTGAAAACTTTCTGGAAGAATCATATGCCGTTCAACATTTTGTTCTAGTACAGGCATAAGCTCAGGCATCAGATGAGAACTCGATGACTCATTCTTATTTTTAAGGCGTTCGTCATGAGCATAAACATTTTGACCCAGTTCATTTTCAACTTGATGCTGCTGTAAGCTTGCAGATGGTTTGTCTTTTTCGGGTTTTAGATATAACGTAAATGTAGCAGTCACAAAAACTGCTACACCCAATAAAATATAAATTACTTTCATAAATTATTTGAATAGCGACACTGCTTTAGCATTTTTATTAATCATAGTGACAGCATCACGATCATTCGTACCCCCTAATTGGTATCCATACTTTGGATGGAATAAATCTGGGCTTGAGAAATAAGAGATACTATTACCTCCCATAATCGTACTACCCAAAGGATGCTCCAAACCACGTGCTGGCCCAGCGGTATCATGATGATTAACCCCCATATTATGACCGAATTCATGTCGTAAAACCGTGATTCCACAGTTAATACTTCCACTACCGATCATATAATTGGAGTTAGGGTTTACAAGTAAGTACGCTAAACCACAGCCCTCTTCATCACCTTCATAATATATAGCATCAGCTTTTAAGCGATTACGCTCATTCTGAATAACTTTGTCCACACGACCAATATCAAGGACATTGTTTAATGTTTTAGAACCTGGTGTTTTATATTGCAGATAACCAACGTTGCGTAGATAAAACTTGGCATTTGAATTTTCTGCAGACACATTGGTTAGGTCAAAGCCTTCAATCAATCTAATTTTCGCTGCATTTGCACCTAATTTCTCTGCAACAGCAGGACTACTCACCAAAAGCATGTCAATCGTTGCACTATCAGCTTGCCATCCTTGAGATGTATAGACAAAACGTTGTGTTTCACCAGTTTGAATCGTTTGTCGTAAATTATTGGATGCCTGAATTGTGCTGCTCCACGCCGCTCCAGAACTTATGATTATCTTGTCATTGATTTGAGCACGATCAGGTAAATTAATTACTGATTGCCAATTTCCATTTGCCAACTTAACACGTGTCACTGGTTGTTTAGGATCAGGAACTTTTTGATTATTTAAATCTTTCGCTTGTATCACACGTTCTGGTGCAGAAACTAAAATCCACTTCGCTAATTCTTTTACAAACATAAATTCATATCGATCACCTCTATTTAGTTTTAAAGTTGCTGAGGTATTGATATTCTGATTTGAAATAGTAGCTTCCCATGTTGCAGTCGACTTCACGATCACACGATCACGGTCATATGCTGAACTTGGTAACGTGAATTGTGACACCCAGTTTCCATCACCAAAAATAATTTCAGTTAAAGGGCTATCGGTTTTATTTAACTGAGTACCCACTGAACTAACATTTATTTGCCTCGGCTTGATATATTCAGGAACCCATTTTTTTAGTTTTTGATTAAATACAAACCAATAGCGATCTCCTTTTTTTAAATTAAAATTACTCGAAAAAAGAAGATTTGTTGTATCAATTGATGAATCCCAGCCTGCATCAGATTCAATCAACATTACCGTATTGTTAGTTACATCGCTCGGCAATACTATTTTCTTTGCCCAAGCGCCATCTTTTAGATGAACTCGCTGTATGATTTGTTGATTAGATATAATATTTTGTACACTTGAATTATCGACAATGGCACTAGGTGTACTGTTGATTCGCCATTTTTTTAAAGATTCACTATAAATAAAGTCGAATGTGTTTCCTCTATTGATTTGAATTGATTCAAGTGGAATATCTATATTGGAAGTATCTAGATACGCCGTATATCCCGCCGATGAAGAAATTCTAATCTTGTCATTATTTTTTGGATTGTTTGGCAGATAGATTTGCTTCGTCCAATTTCCATCACCTAATTTAAATTCTAATTCAGCATAACCGCTCGGAATCTGACCGCTTTGCTGATTTTGGTTTGGTGTAAGTACTGTACTTGCCACAACACCACTCATCAAACAACCCATTAGTAAAAAGGTAATTTTTTTATTCATCATGTCACTATTTGTTTATTTTAGTTAAAGTTAGTGTACATTATAAATACAAATCCCCCTTTGTAAATGTTAAAACCATCCCTTTTTACCATTATTAATGTGATCCACACATCTCAATGCCTCTTGCGATAAACTCCACAAACGATAATCCCCTGTAATTGACCCAACAGGATAATTATGGGTATAGGCAAAACTTAATTTTCTTTCAGGATCACACCAAGCTCCTGATCCGTTGTAGCCCATATGACCAAAACCATTTTTTGCACTTTTACCGAGCGTGATAACTCTGTGATAACCCAAACGCCAATGCATAGGTATTGGCATCACCTTGTCTCGATCATAACTTTGAATTTGCGAAAGTTGTTTGAATACAAGTGGCTTGATAAATTGTCTTGATTCGAACTGACCATAGTGCGCCATCATGGCATAGATTTTCGCTAAACTTCTGGCTGTAAATACACCATTAGCAGCAGGAATGGGTTGAGTCAGAACACGATCATCAAAAAAGCTAAAACCCTTCATTCCCTTTGGAATCATTGCATCTATAAAATCATCAGGATTTTGACCAGAATATTGAATGATACGATCCGGAAATGAAACTTTCTGTTTTTTCTTCTTTTGTTGTGCAACTTGAGTAGTTGATGACTTTCTTTCAATATTTGTTTTTTCTAGAGGTTTGGCTATTCTTGAAAGTTGATCCTGAGGGACACCAAAATAGGCACCATCTAATTGAAGTGGTTCTACTAAATATTGATTCATCAGCTCAGAAAGATTTTGCTGAGTCGCTTTTTCAATCAGCCCTCCTAATAACCAGCCATACGTAAGTGCTTGATATGCATAATTTGAATTGGGTTTAAAACGTGGTGTCGCGCTAGCCATCACATTGAGCATGTGATCCCAGTCTGCCATTTCAGATGCTTGAGCAATGACATTTCTAACATCATATAAACCACTACGGTGACTCAATACGTCAGCCAAAGTAATATTAGATTTTCCATGTTCAGCAAATTCTGGCCAATAATCAGCTATGGGTTGACGATAGTCTAATTTCCCTTCACTCACTAGAATATGCGACAAAGTCGCTAAGATCCCTTTTCCGGTGGAATAGCACATCGCCATCGTGTCTTCTGACCACTCTTCACTCGAAGACTTTTTTCCAACATAAATATCAACCACTTTTTCTTGACCATAATATACAGCCAATGATGCACCACCTTGTTCAGTACGAGAGTCTTGTAAACGACTAAATAAATGTGCCAAATCTGCAAACTGATGGTGAACGATACCCTTATAATTATGTGTGTCAGCGTAAATTAAATCTTTTAGAATTTTCATCTTCTATCCTTGATTTATAGTTATAAAAAAGCCTAACAAACATGTTAGGCCTAGAGCATCTATTAAAGTGGTTTCACAACACCAGAAACATGAGGTTTTTGTGATTTTGCATTACGAACTAACAAATATGTCGCTTGATCTCGCTCACCCGTTAAAAATTCAACCTCAGATGGTAAAAACATAGGCAACTTAAAATAAACATCAGCATCATAAGCATCCGGTAAACTAATACTTGCTAATGCTTTAGCTTTACTCCACATGCCATGCGCAATCGCTTGTTTAAAACCAAATGCTTTCGCTGTAACTGCATGAATATGAATAAGGTTAAAATCACCTGAAACGAGCGCATAGCGACGCCCCGTGTTTTCAGCGACTTTCCAATTACTCTGTGATTTAAATTCAGGCAACTGATCTTCTTTCGCCTTTGAAGCGGATGAAGTATTTGTTTTTTGACGAGAAAGATAGGTCGTTAAACCTTCCATCACTACATCATTTCCTACTTTTGCAGTCGTAATGAAGTCAAATTGCAAACCTTTGTCATGTGGTTTTAACTCACCAAATTTGCATGATAGCGTGATAGTTTCATTCACTCCAATTTTGCGATACTGCTTAACTTGATTACGAATATGAACCAAACCCAGCAAAGCAAATGGGAAAGGTTCTTGTGTCATCATTTGCATCTGCAAACTTTGAGAAATGACTGCCAAGTAAGTCGATGGTACATATCCATTATTCTTATAACCACAAATTTCGTTATAAGATTTTAAATGGTCATGATCAACACGATATTCATCAACGATGTAATCCACTTGTGGAAGTGTCTTTTCGCCTTTCGGTTTTTTAAAAATTAAACCTTTAATGACTTTAGGATAAGCTAAATAAGCTTTTGGCAATTGACTAAAGTGACGTGTTTTCATGTTAAAAATTCCCATTTATCTTTATAAAAAATTTACAGTTTGCAGCTCAACAAAACGATCATAACAAATCATACGAGCAATAAAGAGAGCAATGCCTGAACATTACTCTCTTTCATTTAACAATCTATGACCACTAAAGCTTAAGCACCTAATAAACTTTGACCGCACACACGTACAATGTTTCCATTCAGCCCCGTTGAAGCAGATGAAGCAAATAATGCGATTGTTTCAGCCACATCAACTGGTTGACCACCTTGACTCATCGAATTCATACGGCGACCCGCTTCACGAATTGCGAATGGAATCGCTGCTGTCATTTGAGTTTCAATAAATCCAGGAGCAACAGCATTAATCGTTACACCATTTTTCAAAATTGGTGCTGTAAATTTCACTAAACCAATCACACCAGCTTTAGAAGCTGCGTAGTTCGTTTGACCGAGGTTACCCGCAATACCTGAAATCGAAGATACGCAAACGATGCGACCATTTTCATTGATGCCTTCATTAGACAACAAATAGTCATTCACACGCTCAATCGCAGATAAGTTAATGTTAATCACAAGATCCCAAAGCTCTGGCTTCATATTAGCAAGCGTTTTATCACGTGTAATACCGGCATTATGGACAATCACATCTAGCCCGCCTTGAGCAGCCGCTGCAGCTTTGATTTTTTCTCCAGCATCTGGTGCAGTGATATCAATCGCTAAAGTCGATCCACCAATTTCACTCGCAACACGATCAAGATCTGCTTGTTGTTGTGGTACATCTAAGCAAATGACATGAGCACCATCACGCGACAAAACATGCGCAATCGCTTCACCAATACCACGACTTGCACCTGTGACCACTGCAGTTTTGCCCGCAAGTGGTTTAGTCCAATCAACATCAACAACATTTGCTTTTGAAACACGAATGACTTGACCTGATACATACGCTGAGCGCGGAGAAAGTACAAAACGAAGTGTAGATTCAAGATTTAAAGCAGCATCTTGATCTACATAAACCAATTGTGCAGCAATACCTTTCTTAAATTCTTTACCTACAGATTTCACGAAACCTTCTAATGCACGTTGAGCAATCGCTTGTTTCACTGTAGGTGCTGATTCTGGTGTCAAGCCAACGACGACTACACGACCTGAAGTTTGAATTTGGCGAGCAATTGGATTAAAGAATTTATACAATTCAATTAACTGTTCAGAGTCCTGAATACCCGAAGCATCAAACACAACTGCTTTGAATTTCGACTCTTTATCGCCTTCATTAAACGCACCTAAGTTCAACCCTACTTTAGCTGCAGCTTGTTGTAACTCAGCATTGTTTCCCGCATAGCTGTTGGCATGAATATTACTCAGAACTTGCGCAATTTCACCATTAAAAAGACTTTTAGACGCAGAACCGAATAAAACAGCGCCTTGAACAACAGGCGTTGCTGATTCAAAGCGATCTAAGTGAATTGGAGATGGTAAACCTAAATTTTTGATGACAAATTTACCAATTGGAGATTTTGCAAAAGCTTGATATTGGTCAGTCATGAATATGATCTCTCGATAGAATAATTTTTTGAAGGATCTATGATGTAGATGAAGTTCAGTTCAAACTCTGATACTTAGTAAATTAATCGATCCCTGCGTTTCAGTTAAATAATACTTGAGTTACTCTATGTATGTCTTGACCTGAAAGCATTGCTAAATGTCATTTTAGTCAATACGACCTCTTAGCGATTATGCTAATGTAGCACTCAAGAATATCCCAAATATGCTTGGAAAAGCCTTATGAGCAAAACAACTCAAGAAAATCCAACAACTGAGAATTCTGCGAAAGCGGCTGTGTCAAATACATCAAAAGCTCGTTCAAATGCGAGTAGTGGTAATGCAAACAGTGCCAACAACGCAAATACTCCAAAAGCGACTCGCCCTCGTACGTCGACGACTCGCAAAAAAACAGCAGCAACAAATAAAACTAAAGCTGAAAATCAAACTTCAGCAACTACGACTCAATCTTCCGCTGAACAGGAAAAAACTATGACTCAAAATACTGTACGCCGTGTTGCAATTATCGGTGGTAATCGTATTCCTTTCGCACGTTCTAATGGTGCTTATTTCACAGCTACAAATACGGATATGCTTACAGCAGCATTGAATGGTCTAGTTGAGCGTTTTAATCTTCAAGGTCAACGTCTGGGTGAAGTCGTTGCTGGTGCTGTACTAAAACACAGCCGTGATTTCAATATGACGCGTGAATGTGTGTTAAGCACAGAGCTTGCACCTGAGACTCCAGCTTACGATATACAACAAGCTTGTGGTACTGGGCTTCAAGCTGCTTTCCTCGTAGCGAACAAAATTGCATTAGGTCAAATTGAGGTGGGTATTGCAGGTGGTGTAGATACCACTTCAGATGCTCCTATCGCATTTGGTGATGGATTACGTAAAGCCCTCTTAGAACTCAACGTTGCAAAAACAGGTAAAGATCGTCTTAAAGCGTTAACTAAAATTAACGTAAAAGATTTGCTAGATGCTCCTAAAAATGGTGAACCTCGTACTGGCTTATCTATGGGCGATCACCAAGCGATCACAACACTTGAGTGGGGCATTTCTCGTGAAGCTCAAGATGAACTTGCTGCATCGTCTCATCAGAAAATGGCTGCAGCTTATGAAGCAGGATTCTTTGACGATTTAATGACGCCATTCCTTGGCCTTGAGCGCGACAACAACTTACGTCCTGATTCAACTGTAGAAAAGCTTGCAAAACTTAAGCCAGCGTTTGGTAAAGGTGATGCTCGTACAATGACTGCTGGTAACTCTACTCCACTTACCGATGGTGCTTCTTGTGTATTATTAGCATCAGAAGAATGGGCTAAAGCAAATGGTCACGAAATTTTAGCGTATTTAAGTTTCTCTGAAACTGCTGCTGTAGATTTCATTGGTAAAAAAGAAGGTTTGTTAATGGCTCCTGCTTACGCAGTTCCACGTATGCTCGAGCGTGCTAATTTAAAACTTCAAGATTTTGACTACTATGAAATTCATGAAGCATTTGCATCTCAAGTTCTTTCTACATTAAAAGCTTGGGAAGATCCTAAATTCTGTAAAGAACGTCTAGGCTTAGATGCGCCTTTAGGTTCAATTGATCGTGCGAAGTTAAACGTTAAAGGCTCTTCGTTGGCTGCGGGTCACCCATTTGCCGCAACGGGTGGTCGTATTATCGCAACTGCTGCAAAAATTTTAAATGAAAAAGGTTCAGGTCGTGTACTTGTCTCGATCTGTGCTGCAGGTGGTCAAGGTGTAACGGCTATTATTGAAAAATAATTCGATGTTCATAACAAAAAAGCCCCTCGATTGAGGGGCTTTTTTTATTTTCATAAAAAAGATTGACAGAGTATTTATTTTTTTTAGATGAATGACTGACATTAAACTTTAAAAATTAGCATTTTATTACATAATTAAAGAGCTAAAAATGGATTTTAGCCAATTAAAGGAAAAAAAATGAAAAAGATACAAAAAATATACTCAGTAATTCTATTATGTTGCATCAGTACCACAATTTTGGCGAACTCAGTTGAGCCTAAATATAAATGGTCTGTTAGTACTGGATGGCTACATATAATGCCTCAGGGGAAATATGGAAATACGTCGATTAATACAGCCGTTGATCCTGATTATGAGTATGACCTATTAAAAAATATAGGCATAACCTCAAAAATGGAGGGATTAAGCAATTGGACAGAAAATGCTGGCTTAAAACCTAAGGATGGGGATACTTTGGGCTTAATGATTAATTATTATGTCAATGATAACATTTCACTTCAAATGATTGGAGGTGTTCCACCCAAAATTGATATTAAGGGGAAAGGTCAGATTAATGCAAAACCTATTGCACTTAACCCAATGATTGATGCTGCTATTATTGATATATTAGGACCTGATCGAAATTTGTTTATAACTGATCTTGGGAGCAGATCAAAGTTGGCAGAAGCAACAGCTTGGACTCCAGCTGCAACCGCACAGTACCACTTTGGTACTATAGGTATAAATAAATTTAGACCTTATGTAGGGGCAGGAATAATGTATGCAACATTTACTGGGCTAAAAATTGATAAAGGTCTTGAGGAAGAACTAATAACTGCTGGACATCGTATCGGTCATATTACAAATATTGTTAGAGATGATGACCCGATGAAGGATATCAATGGAAATCTATTAGATGCTATTGTAGATCCTATAGGAGTAAGAATTAATTCTCCAGTAGATCCAAAGGTTAAAGTGAAAGCCACTGATGCTTTAGGAGCAGTATTTACTTTAGGTGCAAATTACGACATTTCAAATAGAATCTATATTACCGGATCACTAACCTATGTAGATTTATCGAATAAGTCGAAAATTACAGTTTATGACCAAATATCAGGGCGTCAATTAGTTTCATCATCAACAAAAATCAATCTTAATCCTTTAATCAGCTATATTGGAATTGGTTATAAATTTTAATTAAAAAAAGCATCTCAATAGAGATGCTTTTTTATTTTGAGTTTTAGTGATTTAAAGCCTCAGGTGCATAACCCAGTTTAGCTTCGATCCCATCATAGAACCATTGAAATATAAACGTATACACCAGAATACTAAGCGTCAAAGCTAAGTCGACGATAAAAGCTTGTATGAGCGTCATATCCATCATATATGCAACAATTGGAATGGTCACTAACATTAAGCCACCTTCAAATCCTAGCGCATGCAATATACGAACTTTTACAGTACGCTTCCACTGATTGCGCGCTTCAATTTTTTCGAAATAATGATTGAAAATCATATTCCAGATCACTGAAAGTACAGCCATAATCACACCTAATGAACCTGCAATCTCCAGTGGAACTTCAAAAATAAAACTCAAAGAAATTGCGATGATCACCAATAGAATGATTTCATAGCTTATTGCGTGAATAATTCTTCTCTTTGAAAAAAACATGCGTTCACTCATCAACATTGTTATTCATGAGCGCATTTTATTTTCATAATATTGAATGATCGAGTTAGAATCTATCAAAATTTTTGAAAGAATAAACATGAATATTAATCAAGAACAATTGGTCGTTTTTAAAACTGTGATGGAAACAGGTTCTTTTTCCGCAGCCGCACGTCAGTTAGGCAAGGTCCCCTCTGCTGTCAGTATGGCGATTTCCAATTTAGAGATTGATCTGAATCTTCAACTGTTTGAAAGAGTAGGACGTGAACCACAGCCAACACTTCAAGCCAAAGTTTTGTATGAACGTACTAATCATTTATTGATTGAAATGAATCAATGGAAACAACATGCGTTTGGTTTGAGTAGCGGCATCGAAACCGAATTAAATATTGTGGTGGTATCAGAGTTACTACATAGTAGATGGACTGATTATATTGTTTTATTAGAACAACAATTTCCTCAACTACAAATCAATATATTCAGCGCACCACAAGAAGATGCTCAACAAATGATTTTAACGGGTAAAGCACATTTAGCATTGATGTTTGAGCGTGAACATATTGAGGCAAATGAACAATTTGTGGAATTAATGAAAGAAAGTTTAATTCCAGTTGCATCTGTTCATCATCCGCTGTGCCAAAATCAAAAAGTGAGCTATGAAGAAATTTTTCAAAGTCGTCAGATTGTAGTCGCTAGTCGCGATCGGAACATTAAGCCTGAATTACTCTTCTCCAAAGATGCATGGCGTACAGACAATCACCATTCTGCATGTAGATTAATTTCACAAGGACTTGGATGGGGAGTTTTACCCACTGAAATGCTTATCGAACAACCAACATTAAAGAAAAAACTTAAAGTTCTACGATTTTCAGATTTCACCCCAAAATTTGATTATTTTATCGATCTAGTCTGGAGTAAAGAGCAACCACTGGGCAAAGCTGCTCAATTTTTAATTCATCACATCAGAAATAAAAGAAAAATGTAGGAAAATAACTTGATTTAAAACTTTTGTAGCATGTTTCAAAATAATCATGTGTTATAAAGATGATATAAGTAATGAAACAAAGAATTAGATCGCAATGACTGAAACAGCTTTATCTCAATTAAAAAACTTCACTACAATTGTTGCAGACACAGGTGACTTAAACGCTATAAAAAAATTTAAGCCATTGGATGCTACCACTAACCCTTCACTCATCACGGCAGCAGCTTCATTCCCTGAAAACAAAGCACTGATTGAAGCTGCATTTGATCAAGCAAAGTCAGAGGGTTATCAGTCAGATGAGTTAATCGATAGAACAATTGATATCCTGACTGTCAAATTAGGTGTGGAAATTCTAAAAGTAGTTGAAGGTCGAGTATCAACAGAAGTTGATGCAGCACTTTCATACGATACAGCCGCGACAATTGCTAAAGCTAAAGAATTACTCGCACTCTATGCGACGTATGGTGTTGATCAAAACCGAATTTTAATTAAAATCGCCTCAACATGGGAAGGTATTCAAGCTGCTAAGGTTCTTGAAGCAGAAGGCATTCATTGCAACTTAACTTTGTTGTTTGGCTTACATCAAGCAAAAGCATGTGCGGATGCTCAGGTCACGTTAATTTCACCATTTGTAGGTCGTATTCTCGATTGGTATAAAAAAGCTGAAAATGTGGATCACTATCCAATTGAACAAGATCCTGGTGTGCAATCCGTTAAACATATTTACCAGTTCTACAAACAAAATCAGGTGAAAACTGAAGTTATGGGTGCAAGCTTTCGTAGCGTAGAACAGGTTCTCGGACTTGCTGGATGCGACCTCTTAACTGTATCACCGAATTTACTTGACGAATTGGCTCAAGATCATCGCCAAGTTGAAATTCAGTTAAATGCAAATGCACACAGCTCAAATATCGAATCGCTTAGTCCAATCACTGAAATAGATTTTAAAGCGCAAATTCAGAAAGATCTTATGGCATCGCAATTATTGCAAGGCGGTATTGATGGCTTCATTAAGGCAAGAGATCAACTCAGCTCTCTGTTAAAACAATCATTTGGCATAGATGCAGATATTAAAGTTTAATTGCACTACCCATCATTCTTTCAATCGAGCTCTTAGAGGCTCGATTATTTTTTTAAGAGATAAATGAGTGTTTGGTATTACTGATCTTCCAACCTATTTAATTGGTACATTACTTATTATTTTATTACCTGGACCTAACTCACTCTATGTCATGTCTATTGCGACTCGCTTTGGCATAAAAGTGGGCTATCAAGGTGCATTCGGTATTTTGTGTGGAGATAGCATCCTTATTTTGCTAACTGTCTTAGGTGCCGCAACATTATTGCATCAATTTCCCTGGATTTTTTTCGCCCTAAAAATTATTGGTGCTTTATATCTTAGTTATTTAGGTATCCGTTTAATATATGCAGCCTATTTAACTTGGAAACGTCCAAGTAAAGATCAAGCTAATGTTTCTATTGAACAAAAACAAGAAAAATTTCATCCTTTTCGTACCGCATTACTCATCAGTCTAATTAACCCAAAGGCAATACTGTTCTTTTTATCTTTTTTTGTTCAATTTGTAGATCCAGCTTATCCTTATCCAGCTCAAAGCTTTTTAATGCTTGCTGTAATTTTACAATTGATGAGTATAGCTTACTTAAGTATGTTGATCTTTACAGGTATCAAAATTTCAAATTACTTCAACACACATTATAAAGTAGCTGCTGCTTCTGTTGCCGCTATTGGTATTTTATTTGGATTGTTCGGGATCAAACTTGCGACATCAACAATGTAATCTTAAGATCACAGACTCATTAGGGAAATAATATAAAAATGCTCATAGACGTGATAACAAGAATAAAAAAAGATTTTAGTCTACCTGCTGTTTTCGCTGGCTTTATTACATTTTTAATCGGCATTAGCGTTTCATCTGTACTGGTCATTCAAGCCGGACAAATATTAGGTGCAAATCAAGCACAGATTAGCTCATGGTTTTGGGCATTGGGTCTGAGTATAGGATTATCAGGACTGATCTTAAGCTGGAAGTTTAAATATCCAGTTGCGACATCATGGTCAACAGCAGGACTAGCACTGATTATCGCTACAGGCTCAGGATACAATTTGAATGAGGCGATAGGGGCATTTTTAATATGCGGAATTATGACTGCTGTATTGGGCTTTTTTGGAATATTTCAAAGAATTCTTGAATTTTTACCGCAATCTCTTACAAGCGCCATGTTAGCTGGAGTGTTATTAAAATTTGGCATTTCATTATTTACGGTCATGCAAGACCAATTGATCTATGTTTTAATCTTGATCAGTACATATTTTATAAGTAAAAAAGCATTACCACGCCACTCCATTGTCATTACATTGTTAGCTTGCATTATTGCCACACCTTTTTTCTTTGAATACACAGCAACCAAAATTCACTACGGAATGACGTATCCAGTATGGATTCAGCCTGAATTTCACTGGTCAAGTATTTTGGGTTTAGCTATTCCCCTCTTGATCATCAATATGGCTTCGCAATATTTACCTGGTTTAGCAATGATCAGATCCTATGGTTACAAACCTCATGTCAACCAATTAGTGAGTTGGACAGGAATTGCTCAAGCAATATTCGCTCCGTTCGGGGCATTTTCAACCAATATCGCGGCAATTAGTGCAGCTGTGAGCCTAGATGAACAAGTTCATCAAGACCCTTCAAAACGCTATATTGCAGGTATGGCTTGTGGTGTGTTCTATATTTTTATGGGCATTTTTGCAGCGACACTAACGGGATTGTTACTGTCATTCCCTAGAGAAATGATTACCACTTTGGCGGCGATCGCGCTTTTTGCCACGATTGGACATAACATCAGTATCGCATTTAAAGAAGATTTAGATCGTGATGCTGCTTTAATCACTTTTTTAATGTCTGCATCTGGAATTCAGTTTTTGGGCATTGGATCTGCTTTTTGGGGTTTGGTTATTGGATTTATTATTTATCATTTGATGCGTATACAAATTAAAAAGCCTATTTAAAAAAATAGGCTTTTGGGAATTAAATTACAGGATATTCACCCGTACCTTCAGGCCAAGGTGTCAATAATTCATATCCTTCATCAGTCACAGCAACCATATGTTCCCATTGTGCAGACCAAGATTTATCTGCTGTAACTACTGTCCATCCGTCTTTTAATTCTTTAACTTTGGCTTTGCCTGCATTCACCATAGGCTCAATGGTAAACACCATTCCTTTTCTTAATACTAATCCCTGACCAGGCTGTCCGTAATGCAATACATTCGGTTGCTCATGGTAGGTTTTTCCAATACCGTGACCACAATATTCACGTACAATCGTATAACCTTCGCGTTGCGCAACTTGTTGAATAGCATGACCCACGTCACCAAGTGTCGCGCCAGGTTTAACCGTTTTAATACCTGCAAGCATCGCTTCATAAGTCGTATCGACTAATTTTTTTGCTTCAGGTTTAATTGTACCCACATAGTACATTCGACTGGTATCACCAAAATAACCATCCTTGATGATTGCAACATCAATATTAATGATGTCTCCATCCTCTAAGATAATATTGGAAGCAGGGATACCATGACATACAACTTCATTTTTCGAAATACAGGTTGTTTTTGTATATCCGTAATAACCGACATTTGCTGGCGTCACCTTAAGTGTATTGACGATGTAATCATTACAGATATCATCAAGATACTCAGTACTCACACCTGGCTTCACATAATCACCAATCATCGCAAGCACTTGTGCCGCAAGCCGACCCGATATTCTTAGTTTTTCAATATCTTGTTCAGTTTTAATGGTGACAGCTGTTGCCTTCATGATGAACCCCTTTTTAATTCAGGATTCATTATAGGACTTTCATTTGTCGATCACAAACGCTATAGACTGTCTGTAACTTAATCATTTTCGACTATTATTTAACCATTCAGTACATTATTTTATTTTGCGAATCTAGATCTATGCTCTGCTTGATTTCAATTTAATAAATAAATTTATTTTATTAGTTTTATAAATACATAGACTTAATTTAACTCATAATTTCCCATCCAATAAAATTATTCGCTTCTTGCTTTTTTACTATTCCATTCGATGGATGACCGCCCTCCCTATTTACTGACATTTGCTCTAAAATCGCTTTCTTTTTTCTTGAACCGATCTCCCTTATGACCAATTTGCGTACACGGGACATTATTGCCTTAGGTTTTATGACCTTTGCACTATTTATCGGTGCAGGCAATATTATCTTCCCACCTATTGTTGCTCAACAAGCGGGTGAACATGTTTGGTTAGCTGCTTTTGGCTTCTTAATTACTGCTGTTGGCCTTCCTGTTATCACGATCATTGCGCTATCGCGTGTTGAAGGCTCTATTCAACTTTTAAGCTCTCCACTGGGTAAGATTGCAAGTTTAATCTTAACCGTAGCATGCTATCTTGCTGTTGGACCACTTTTCGCGACACCTCGGACAGCTACAGTTTCTTTTGAAATTGGTTTTTCGAGTTATTTTGGAACGTCTTCATCGACCTTGTTGATCTACAGTGCAATTTATTTTGCATTTGTAACGTTAATCTCACTTTATCCGAATAAAATTTTGGATACTGTCGGCTATGTTTTATCTCCACTCAAAATTCTCTCTTTGATCATTTTAGGTGGTAGTGCCTTTTTAGTTTCTACAGATTATATCCCTGCACCTATTGGAAACTATATCAATAGTCCTGTTTCAGAAGGTTTTGTTAATGGTTATTTAACCATGGACACTTTAGGGGCTTTAGTATTTGGTATTGTCATTATTAATGCGATACGTTCACGTGGTGTAACTGATCAAAAGTTAATTACCAAATATGCAGTGATCGCAAGTTTAATTTCAGGTATTGGCCTTACACTGGTTTACATTAGCCTATTTAAACTTGGACTGAGTAGTCACGAGGCTGCACCTAACGCTGCAAATGGTGCCATTATTCTCCATGGCTATGTTCAGCATGCCTTTGGTGACTTTGGCTCATATTTTCTAGGGGCGATGATTTTTATCGCATGCATGGTTACGGCAATTGGTTTGACTTGTGCATGTGCAGAATATTTCTCACAAATCACGAAGATTACTTACAAAAAATGGGTTTTCATTCTTGTTGGTTTCTCATTTGTCATTTCCAACTTAGGTTTAACCAAGTTAATCGCCTTCTCTGTACCTGTATTAAGTGCAATCTACCCACCAGCGATTGTGGTGATCATGATGGGATTTATGTGGAAGTTCTTTAATTCCGCTCCACGCGTCATTGCGCCTGTTACAGCGGTTGCTTTCATATTCGGTATTATTGATGGACTTAAGGTTGCAGAATTAGATCATTTCTTGCCAGCATTTATGAACAATCTACCATTGGCTGAACAAAATTTAGCATGGTTGATTCCTTCTTTAGTTGTATTTGTCATTGTCTACACACTGGATAGACTGAAGAAGTAAATTCAGGTGATTTATCAATAAATATTGTTTTACCCAAGCCGTATTTGTTCTGTAATCAATAATTGTCTCGTTTATCCAACAGACTATTATTGCTTACCCACCTTAACTTTGACCTCATCAGTCAGATTTGGAATGACTTTTGCTACTATTTATTTGTTTTGCAAGATGCTAAAAAGTAAATAGATTAAAGAATTACAAGAAACTCTATTCATCTCATCACGATTTATCGAAATAATTCTAGCACTTAGCTCACGTAGTATCTTAATTTCAAATATTTCGACTTTTGTCATATTAATGTCATAATTTATTTACATAATAGAGTGTTAAAAACTTGCTTTATTCTTCAATCCCCTGTACAAGTATGTAAACAAAGTCGACTAAATCATTCAGATTTGTCATGAATTATCAGGAGGGATGGAGATGTTATCATTACATTTCAACAAGCAAGTCTTCATTAATACTCTTAAAGCGAACAACAATGCTGTCGTTTTTTTAAGCACAATGTTTGCTCTCATGCTGACACTTGTTGTGCAAGGTACAATTCAAGGCACGTTGAAGCTTGAATATTTTGCTTATGCACTTGCTGCGACGCTAGCATTTTACGTGTGGGCCTTTATTGACACGAAATATCGTACTCAAAAGCTTTCTGATCAAGAAGCACATTTAGACTAAGAGATGGATGCCAAAGCATCCATCTTAAAGTCAATGTCATCATTTAAAGCACTCTATCAAAATAACAAGTTTTTCAATTCTGCTCTACTTATTAGAATAACCCAACATATAAACCATAAAGCAAACCTAAGGTCGCCCCAACCTCACCTACGACCAATAGTACCATCGCACCTCTCATGAGCAATTTTGGTAATTCAATACGCCCTAATTGATGTGGTTCTTTGAACTGATTTGTCGTATCTTTCAATAAGCCATGCAAAATATAACTTAAAATTGAAAATGCAAAAAAGAAAATATTAATCAAAATAAAGAGCAAATTTGTCGATTCATTCAACGCTGAAAAATATGCCATAACCGCTAGAATTAACGTTGCAGGTGCATATAGCAAACTACTCCTATGCGCAATATCAACATAATAATGTGCTCGAGCTTGTTTAGATAAGCTGATTTGCACATACTTCCATACACCAGTAAGCATACCGGTCAATAAAAAAATACCACTAAAAAAAATAGCAAGTCTTACCGATAATTCCATTTGATCGATCATGATCTGACATTCCTTCGCTATAAAACAAATTACAATATGTTTAGCATCTTATCTCATATTTCATACTACGACTTCGCTAACTCCATACCTTATATAGAAATTTAAGCAAAAAAAAGCTCCAATAAGGAGCTTTTTTATTAGAGTTTAAAGCGTGATTTTAACGGTTTTAATTCGATTATCTTCCATTTCTAGAATTTCAAAATTAACCCCTTGATGTTCGATCACCATACCAACATCAACCGCCCCACTCGTTTTATCTAAAATTAGTCCTGCAACACTGAAATAACCAGAGTCTTCTTGCACCAGAACTAAATCTAAAATATCAAGAGCCAGCTCTAATTGATATAGATCCAACATACCAGATGCCTTCCAAGTGGTATCGTCGATTTTGACCAATTCAAGCTGTTCATCAGCATCTGGGAATTCACCAGCAATTGCTTCAAAAACATCCAACGGTGAAATTAAACCTTGAATATTGCCATATTCATTTGTAACAAGTACCAATGAACCTTTTGAAGTTCTTAATGTATTAATTGCATCAATCACTTTCATTTTTTCATAAATGAAAATAGGACGCACACGTTTCATCAAATCTTTCAGTTGATCTGGATCATCTAATGCATCAATCAATTCTTTTGCACGTACAATCGTGATGACTTTATCTAATTGTCCACGGCAAACAGGGAAAAGACTATGAGGTACAGCTAAAACCTGTTCGCGAATTGCTTCGGCATCGTCTTCAATATTTACCCAAGAAATTTGATTTCGAGGTGTCATAATTGAAGCAACTGAACGTTCAGCAAGTGATAGCACACCACCAACCATATAACGTTCTTCATCACCAAAAGCTTGTTGAATTTCTTCAACTTCTTTGGATGTTGCAATATCGGCATCCAATTTACTGCCCATCAATTTCAAAATTGAATCTGCAGTTCGATGACGTAATGGGATCTTCGCTTGATTTTTTTCAAGATTACGATTCGAAAATTGATTGAATGCTTCAATTAGAATTGCAACACCAATACCTGAATAAATATAACCTTTAGGGATATGGAATCCAAAACCTTCAGCGATTAAACTTACACCGATCAATAACAAGAAACTTAAACAAAGGATAACCACCGTAGGATGGCGGTTAACAAACGTAGTTAACGGTTTTGATGCAATTAACATAACAACCATAGCCACAATCATCGCAGCCATCATCACGTAAATATTATCTACCATACCAATCGCAGTGATCACTGAGTCGAGTGAAAATACCGCATCAAGCACGACGATCTGAGCCACAACTGCAGCAAAACCAGCGTATACGACATTGTTATTTGTTTTAATCTCGGGTTTACCCTCCATTTTTTCATGGAGTTCATTGACAGCCTTATACACAAGGAATAGACCACCAAATAGTAATATCAAATCTCGACCTGAGAATGTTTTTCCAAAAATTTCAATCAATGGTTGAGTTAAAGTCACTAACCACGAGATCGCAAAAAGTAGACCTAGACGCATTAATAATGCGAGGGATAAACCGATTACACGGGCTTTATCACGTTGTTCTGGAGGAAGTTTTTCTGCAAGTATCGCAATAAATACTAAGTTATCAATACCTAAAACGATTTCAAGAATGATAAGGGTAATTAACCCTATCCAAATGCCAGGATCCAATAAAAATTCCATATTAGATCTCCTGGTTCTTATTATTTAAGATAATGTAAGAAGCTAAATTAGGCCAACACGGCGACGGGTCCATATATAAAGTTACCTTTTCAGAAATGATGAAACTATTATGCATAAGAATTTTATTTTGTAATTACTTTTTTTATGTTCAAAACAATTTTTTATGTAAATTTAGATCATATCTTTAGTCGTAATTGCCATCCTTGAATAGTCTTTGACATTTTCGACACAAAAAAAAATATCAGTGCCAAGTTATAGTTCCTCTATTTTTCAATAGAATTTGGTCAGCGTGGAATTGACATAAAGATATAATCACGAAGATCAGAAGAGCTGTATTTTTAGAATCTTCTGTTTTGATATATATAAAGATATTTAAAGATCATTGAAATATGTTTTATAAAACTGAAGCCTATAGGTATCATGCCTTTTGTCTGATTTAAGGTAAGCGCTTGAACATAAGTTGATTATTTGAACAAAGTTCTTTTAATATAGGTTATGCTTCATGTAATATTTAAATCAATAAAAACAATTAAGTTACACTGACAAGGACGTAGCGATGTCAAAAAAATATGCAAAATTTTTACCTTCATCTGAAAATTTTGAACTCGAAAATTTTCCATTCTATTGGATCACTCAAGTCCATTCTCAGTATGTACTGAATGTTGACCATGTGCTCAAAAAGTATGGCGTTGATAATTCTCGTCGACGTTTGCTTGTCGCATTGTCTACTAAGCCAGATGCAAGTGTTTCAGAACTCTCTGACATGATTGTGTCAAAAATGTCGACGACTACAAAAATCGTTTACCGTTTAAAAGATGAAGGAATGGTTGATACTTACTCGTGTGAAAACGATGCCCGTATTACACGTGTGGTACTAACACCAAAAGGTTTGGAAATGACAAAAAAAATTAATGACCTGATGAGTGTGGTTCTTGAACAAACATTTGAGGGATTAACCCCACTTCAAATTGAAAAACTAATGGAAAGCTTAAAGCATATTTTCAAAAATTTAGCGCATTAATTTTCCTAAACTTTAGATTAAAGCCCATCATCAAACATATTGAGTTGGGCTGTATTGTTCTGCCGTGGTTTTGGACAATAAAAACATTCAAATTCCTCTACTGGAAAGCCTTCAACAAAGTTCTGAATGTCGGGGGATTTTAAACTCAACCACTGATCTAATTTATGGTGCGGAATAACAATTACTGACCGTTTAACATCTCCAGGCTCATGAAATTCCCTCATCATTTCGTGATGAATAGCATCCATGGTAATCATCGTTGCTGAGCGATAAATGCTTTGATCAATTTTCGTGATTTCATATAACGCTGCGATAAAAAATGCCTGACCATCTTTTCTTCTCACACCCCATCGTTGCGGTCGTCCATTAATATATTTTGCTTCATAAAACTCAGTGACTGGAATTACACCAAATTTACATTTTTCAAATGCTTCTTGAAAACTTCTTTTTTCGCTTAATGTTTCATTGCGTGCATTATAGGTTTTCTTCGCTATTTCTGTATCAGTTGCCCATTTTGGTATAAAACCAAAATTAACTAACCTCCACTCGTAGCCATGATCAGATTTAAATAACAACGGGGTTTCGTAGCTTGGATAAACCTCTTCCACATATTCAAATGGAATATGTGGAAGTTCTAATGCTTGGATTTGATGCGCTTGTATTGGCTTAAAGTTGGCACACATAGCATAATTTTCAATACTATAAAAAACTTAGGCTATTATAGCCGATCCAATTCAGTTCATTATGATGATATTGGTACTGTCATCCAGTGTGTACGCGTGAATTCATCCATAATCCAATGCCCATTAAAGCGCCCTAATCCAGAGTTCTTTTCTCCACCGAATGGTGCATTAGCATGGTCCGCGACACTTATACCATTAATATGTGTCATTCCAATATCGAGTTTTGAAGCGATTTCTACTCCGCGCTCTATATCAGATGTACATACAGCACCAGATAAACCAAACGGTGTGTCATTGGCAATTTGAATTGCATGTACCTCATCATCTGCTCTGATGATCGGCAGAATTGGTCCGAAGCTTTCCTCTTGAGCAATTGCATATGTCGGCAACACATCGATAAACACATGAGGTGAAACCAAATTATTTTCAATACCCCCAGCATAGACCAACTTAGCACCTTCTATTTGAGCCTGATCAATGATTCGTTGATGCTGCTTCACTTGTGTATTATTGATAATAGGCCCTATGAGCGTCTCATCAAGATTAGGATCACCCACAGGAATATCTTTTACTTTGTTTAACAGCTTTTCAACATATTCATTGTGAATCGATTGATCTACGATGACACGATTAGTGCTCATACAGATTTGGCCTTGGTGAAGGAAGCGCCCCTTGATCGTCAAATCGACTGCCAAATCTAAATCTGCATCTTTAAGAATTAATAATGGCGCATTCCCCCCAAGCTCTAAAGCAAGTCGTTTGATTCTAGAGCTGGCCATCGCTTTAGCACCAACATTTTTTCCTACTTCTGTAGAACCAGTGAATGAAATCATCTTCGGAATAGGATGCTCGACAAAATAATCCCCTATTTCACTACCACTACCCACAATGACATTCAGTACACCAGCGGGCACACCCGCCTCTTCAAACAATTTCCCTAATAATGTTCCACCTGTAACAGGTGTGTCACTCGCAGGTTTAAGTACCACTGTATTTCCACATGCGATTGCGCAAACAACCGATCGCATTGACAAATGAAATGGAAAATTCCAAGGGCTAATGACAGCAATAACACCCAACGCTTTGCGTTGATAAAAACTTTTTCTCGCAGGATCTTTACTTTCTAGCTGAACAGTTTGGATTTGATCAGGAAAAGTGAATGATTCTGAGATAATACCAAGCGCAGCACCCACTTCAATATTTGCTTTGAGACGCGTACTTCCAGACTCGGTAATCAGCCAATCTATAATTTCGTCTTTACGTAATTGTATAATGTCATGCAGCTTCTGAATGATTTTCTTGCGATCTACAGCAGAGGTAATTAAGCCAAGATCAAATGCTTGTTGTGCTGCAGAAAAAGCGAGATCAACATCAGACTGATTCGCCGCTTGAATTTGGTGTATTTCTTTTAAATCAAATGGATTTAAATTTTGTACGACACGCTCTGAAGAGCCTTTTAACCAAGAACCGTTAATATACTGTTGATTTAAATTTGAATATTGCGTCATTTTATGTCCCTCTACATGCCACTTTTTACCCAATGGTCAACTATTTTACACAATCGTAAAAAAAGCCTCCGGAGAGGCTTTTTTATTTTAATTAGTCACCAGTGTAACCTTTAAGCTTCAAGCGGTAAGCATGAAGTAATGGTTCTGTATAACCTGATGGTTGTTCAGCACCTTTAAACACTAAATCATATGCTGCTTGGTAAGCATAACCGTCAAACCCAGGCGCCATTGGTGTGTACGCTGGATCGTTCGCATTTTGCTCATCTACAATTTTAGCCATACGTTGCATTACTTCATCAACTTGCTCTTTAGTCACGATACCGTGACGTAACCAGTTAGCAACGTGTTGAGATGAAATACGTAAAGTTGCACGGTCTTCCATCAAACCAACGTTGTTGATGTCTGGAACTTTAGAACAACCAACACCCAAATCAACCCAACGAACAACATAACCAAGAATACCCTGAAGGTTATTTTCTAACTCTTTGGTTTTCTCTTCATCAGTCCAATTCGTATCAGTCGCTAATGGTGGAGTTAATAAATCATCTAAAGGTAATGCTTCAGTTTTTAACAACTCTTGTTGACGCGCTGAAACATTACATTGGTGATAGTGAATCGCATGAATTACAGCACCAGATGGTGATGGAACCCAAGCACAGCTCGCACCAGCTTCAGGATGCTCAATTTTGGTTTTATACATATCTAAAAGCATATCTGGTTTAGGCCACATGCCTTTACCAATTTGTGCTTTGCCACGTAAGCCTGCTTGTAAACCAACCATCACGTTACGGTTTTCATATGCAGGGAACCAAATTTGAGATTTAACTTCACCCTTACGAACGAATGGACCTGCTTCCATAAAGGTATGGATTTCGTCACCTGTACGGTCCATGAATCCTGTGTTAATGAAGATGGTACGATCTTTCGCTTGAGCAATACAGTTTTTCAAGTTTACAGAAGTACGGCGCTCTTCATCCATGATCCCGATTTTAAGCGTTTTTGCTGGCAAACCTAGAGCTTGTTCAGCACGCTCAAATAGTTCAACTGCAAATGCAACTTCTTCAGGGCCATGCATCTTAGGTTTAACGATATACATAGAACCTTTACGAGAGTTCTTGATTTCATTTTGACCTTTGATGTCAGCAAACGTTAACAACGGTGTGATCAATGCATCCATGATACCTTCATAGATTTCTTGACCATCCACAAGGATCGCCGGGTTCGTCATCAAATGACCAACGTTACGAAGAAGCATCAATGAACGACCGTGTAAAGTTGTTTCGCCACCGATCAGATTCTTGTGGGTACGGTCTTTGTTTAAAGCACGAGTAATGGTTTTACCATTTTTCTCGATTTTCTCTTCCAAAGTACCCTTCATCAAACCTAACCAGTTACGGTAGCCTTCAACTTTTTCTTCAGCATCCACCGCAGCAATTGAGTCTTCCAAATCTTGGATCGTTGTTACCGCAGATTCTAAAACAAGATCTTTTACGCCAGCAGCATCCGTTTGACCAATTGGGCTTGTCGCATCGATTTCAATGATGACATGCAAACCATTATTTAATAAAACGATTTCTGTCGGCGCAGACTCTTCACCATTAAAACCTACAAATTGAGCTTCTTTAGCCAAATTCGTTGTGCTGCCATCTTTAAGCGTTACCACTAATTTTTTTGCTTCAACAGCGTATTTCGTAGCATCCGCATGTGATCCATTTGCTAAAGGGAAAGTTTCATTTAAGAAATTTTTAGCAAAAGCGATAACTTTTTCGCCACGAACAGGGTTATACCCCTTACCTTTTTCCGCACCGCCTTCTTCCGAGATGACATCGAAACCATACAATGCGTCATATAAAGAGCCCCAACGAGCATTGGCAGCGTTCAAGCAGTAACGTGCATTACGTACAGGCACAACCAATTGTGCACCCGCCAATAGTGCGATTTCTTCATCTACATTTTCAGTTGTAATTTGAAAATCTTCTACTTCTGGTAATAAGTAGCCAATTTCTGTCAGGAAAGCTTTGTAAGCTCCTAATTCAAATTTATTATTGCGGTGCCATTCATCAATTTTCGCTTGAATGTCATCACGCTTAGCCAAGAGTGCTTTATTTTTTGGGCTAAGATCAACAACGACTTGTTCAAAGTTTTTCCAGTAAGTTTCACTGTCTAAACCAGAACCTGGTAGTGCTTCATTTTCGATGAAATCGTAGAGTTCTTTAGCAATCGCTAACTTGCCTTTCTGAATACGTGCAGTCATTGTCTTTCCTGATATTGCTACTTTTTATACAAGAGAATCTAGTATACCCATTTATAAATTGCTGAATAGTAATATCACATTGCTAAATAGTGATCATTTATTATAGACACCAATCAGATGAGACTTTTGATCTATTACTTATTGAGTCGTTTTAATTCAACAATCTAATTACAGTGTATAAAGTTTTATAAAGGTAGAAATTAGACTTAAGTGCCAATTTCCATCAAATCTGATTTAATTTAAACCAATATGTCTATTTTCTCTACGCTTTTAAGGAACGATTTCAAATTTATTCCACTCTAAATAAAAAAACCCAAACATCATCTGTTTGGGTTCATTTGTGAATTCTCACATTTATTCAGCGGGCTTATCAATTTGTCGATGCGCAGATTGTAAATAGTCATCTGATTGCATTTCAAGTAAACGTGAACGTGTACGTTCGATTTCAAACGCTAATTTTTCGCCACTATATATATCAATGATACTGGCATGTGAGGTCAGTAATAATTTAACACCACGATCATAGAACTCGTCAACTAAATAAATGAATCGGCGTGTTCCTTCTGATAAATAATCATTCAGATCGGGAACATTACTGACTAGGACAGTGTTATAAGTGTTCGCAATTTCGATAAAGTCCGCAGGACTTCGTGGCTTCATACAGAGTTCAGAAAACTCACACCACAATACATCTTCAGTATGACCAATCGTATCGACATTACGTCCATTAATGATAATCGGTTCTTCACTCACATTTTGAGCACTGGTTAATGCTGAAAAACGTTGTGCCATCCATACCTGATTATCATGGCTTAAAGGTGATTTGAACAATTGCGCTTGTTTCAGTACACGCAAACGATAGTCAACACCTGCATCCACATTCAAAATGACACAGTTCTTTTTTACCATTTCAATCGTTGGAATAAAGCGGTCGCGATGTATGCCGTTCTTGTATAAACCATCTGGTGCAATGTTTGATGTTGCAACAAGTGTAATTCCACGTACAAATAGCTTTTGGAATAAATCACTTAAAATCATCGCATCCGTGACATTTGATACAAAGAATTCATCAAAACAGATCACAACCGCATCTTTGTAAATTTGATCAGCAACGATGTCGAGTGGATTTTGCTGTCCTGAATTTTTATTTAACTCTTTATGCACATATTGCATAAAATGATGGAAATGCATACGCGTCTTACGACGGAATGGTATCGCATCATAAAACTGGTCCATCAACCAAGTTTTTCCACGCCCAACACCACCCCACATATAAACACCCTTCGGGGCTGTTTGACGGCGAAAACGTCGAAACGCTTTTTTAGACGCTTTATATCGTAAGATCAGTTCTTCCCAAACACGATTAAGTTCATGTACAGCTTGAGCTTGAGCATCATCAGGCATAAATTGTCCTGACGAAATTGCGTGAGCATAACGTTCTGCAGGTGATTGCGGAGTGTGACTTAAACTATTTTGCGAAGAATGAGAATGGAACATAGATATTGATTACTTTTTTAGGCCGTCGGAAGTATAACGAATATTTAAAAAAATGATAAATAACACTTTGGCATATACTATTTGAGCATACATGCTGAGGTCATTTTCCATACTGTCGTGGACTTTGTCCAAACCATCTTTTAAAAGCATGGTTAAATGCTGCAGGTTCTGAATATCCAAGCATTTCAGCTATTACTTCGATCGAATACTCTTTGTACTCAATTAATCGAAGCGCTTTCTCTCGAATGAGTTGCTCCCGTATTTGCTTATAGCTTGTATCCAGTTGGTTAAGCTGATGTCGCAAAGTTCGCTCTGGAATATTCAATGCTTGAGCAGTTTCTGCCATTGTTGGAATCTGCCCCGTTTGTAAATCCAAATAATCGTGAATTCTTTGAATCAACTGGTGTTGATTCAATTGTTGCGCATTTAATCTTTCGATCTCAGCATTACATCTTTGTTGGTGGACATTAAATGTGATTTGATCAGCTGAAGGCAACTTCAATTCTAAAATTTCTGCATCAAAAATCAGTCGAAATTTATCATGTTCAAACCGAACTTGCGCACCGAAATAATTCAAATACTTGTTCAAAAAAATGGATTCTTTCGGTCGTGAAAACGGCAATTCAACCTGCACTTCAGGAAAAGGCAATCCTATCATTTTGTAGATATCTTGCACGAATTTAACCGTACCTGAAATTTCACATTGAGCCCTGAACTCATCAACTTCACTTTGTAAATTGAGAGGCTCATAACATAAAGCCGCATAGACACTCGTCTGCTCTAATGTAAGTCTACCCGATAAATGGGTAAGCGCTTGATAGCGTATTCCATTTGTGAGAGCCGCACCGACATTCGGGCTTGTGACCAACAGCATAAGAAGCGGACCATAGCCTGCGAGCGCATAATGTTGACCGACATCTAAACCGAGCAACGGGTTAACCCCTTTAGCAATAATTCTTTGAATGATTTGTTCTAATTCAGGTTGAATCGTTGAACTCGGATCTAAAGCATCCGCCTTTAAACCGACAGCTTCCAATCTTTCGTCCACATTTATTCCGATTTGTCGCATGCCCTGTATGAGATACAACAAACCGAGAATCGACCTTTTCATAAATCAGAATTTTAAAATTAAAGTTGCATATGTTTTACCCTAAAAAAAAGGGAAAGAATATTGCCGAAAATATCAATATTAAATGTCAATGAAATCATGTCAGTTTCAGTCCAGACTGATTATGATAGCTTCAAATAATATAAACGAGTATTAAAATGGAAGTTACATCAGATCAGCTAGATACAAATTCAGTCGACTTAACTGAAACGCAATTCATCAAGAAAAATACTAAAATTGCGATTATCGGCGCCGGATTTGGAGGATTAGCCACAGCGATTCAACTTCTTAAACGCGGTATCAAAGATTTTGTTATTCTTGAAAAAGCTTCAGATGTAGGTGGTACTTGGCGTGAAAATCAATACCCGGGTGCTGCATGTGATGTGCAGTCTCATATGTATTCATTATCTTTTGCACCAAAATCTGACTGGACAAAACGATATGCTGAAGCACCTGAAATTTTCCAATATATTCAAGACCTTATTCAAGAATATGATTTAAAAAAATTTATTCAATTTGATACCGAAGTCATTTCGACACGCTTCGATGAGCAAGCTCATGCGTGGGAAATCTCCATCAAGAATCAAAGTGCTCTACACAGTCAATTCCTTATTTTTGCCTCTGGTCCATTGCATATTCCTCAAATTCCAAAGATTAAAGGAATCGAAAAATTTAAAGGCGAAGTATTCCACTCATCATCTTGGAATCATGCTTATGACCTGAATGGTAAACGTGTAGCCAGTATCGGCACAGGTGGAAGTGCAATTCAATATATTCCTGAGATTGCACCAAAAACCAAACAGTTATACGTGTTTCAAAGAACGGCTGCATGGGTAATACCGCGCGATGAACGAGCTTATAATGCTTTAGACAAAAAACTATTTGCCCAATACGACTGGTTTAGAAAATTGCATCGAGCACGCTTATATTGGTCTAACGAATCACGCGTAGTTCCGATTGTAAAACCTCAAATGATGCGACTGGGTCAAAAACTTGCAGAAGCTTTCATTCGCTTCCAAGTCAAAGATAAAGAAATAGCAAAAAAACTGACACCAGATTACACCATGGGGTGTAAAAGAATTTTGGTATCAAATCGATATTTCCCAACATTTAATCGCAAGAATGTAGAGCTCGTGACGGACAGCATTCAAGAAATTACTGAAAATGCGATTGTTACCAAAGATGGGCAAGTACGAGAAATAGATTGCTTAATTTACGGTACTGGTTTTATTACTGATCCACGAATTTATTTAAAAGATTTTAAATGTTATGGTGAAAATGGTATTGAGTTGAAAGAAGCATGGAAAGAGGGTGCTGAAAGCTACTATGGAATTTCTACCAAAGGATTTCCAAATCTCTTTCAACTTTTAGGCCCGAATACTGTTTTAGGTCATAACTCTGTAATTTTTATGATCGAATCTCAAGTGAATTACATTCTACAACTGATTGAAGCTGTCGAAAAATCCAAGACTAAAGCAATTGTGGTCAAAGATGTAGTCCAAGAAGAATTCAACCGTAAAATCCAAGAAAAATTTGCAGGCACAGTTTGGCAATCTGGCTGTGTGAGTTGGTATCAGCAAGAAGGCGGAAAGAATTTTTCACTTTGGCCGAGTTATACATGGAAGTATTGGCTAGAAACCAAAAATGCAAATCTAGCCGATTATCGTTTCTTAAATTAAATGAATAAAAAAATCAGCTCAATTGAGCTGATTTTTTTTACTGAGCCAGCGCTTTTTGAATATCATCTTCAATGCTCTCTGGTTTAGTTGTAGGTGCATATCGATTAAGCACTTTGCCATCTTTTCCAATCAAAAATTTGGTAAAGTTCCACTTAATTCCACTTCCTAAAATGCCTTTGCTGTTGTTGGTGAGATACCGAAAAATCACATGGGCTTCAGGACCTTTTACATCCACTTTAGCGAACATCGGAAAGGATACACCGTAATTTCTCTGGCAAAAACTACCAATTTCTTCGTGCGTACCCGGATCTTGCCCACCAAATTGATTACACGGAAATCCTAATACCTCAAAACCTTGATCTTTATACTTTTCATACAGCGCTTCCAACCCTGCAAATTGTGGCGTAAATCCACATTTGCTGGCTGTGTTGACTATCAATAGCACTTTACCTTCATAAACCGAAAATTGCTTATTTTCCCCTTCTAGCAATTCTGCCTCAAATTGATAAATATTGGTCATGGATAGGTTTCCTCATCATTTTTTTCTTGGGTTTTTAATTCTAATGAAGCTGAGTTTACACAATAACGAAGACCTGTAGGTTCAGGTCCATCCTCAAAAACATGACCTAGATGTGCGTCACAATGATGACAAACAATCTCAGTACGAATCATGCCATGTGAGTGATCGTCATGTTCTTCAATGACTGTTTGGTTGATTGGACGATAAAAACTAGGCCATCCACAACCACTGTCATATTTGGTTTCTGAAGTAAATAAAGGTTCGCCACAGCAACGACAAACATAAGTTCCTTCTTGTTTGGTATTCCAATATCGCCCTGTGAAAGCAGGCTCAGTTCCCTTTTGACGGGTAATGCGATACTCCTCTGGTGATAACTCTCTTTGCCATTCTCGGTCTGTTTTATTGAGTTTTCCCATGATTAACTCCTTTAAATCTTTGACATTCAATGTCATGCTTCAGTACCTTCATATTTACGCTAGAGCTTGAAAAATTTCTAGCTAAATTTCTACATAGATTGTGATATTTAGTAATCTATTTTTATTCACTCAAAAATAATTGGATGGGAATATGTCCGTTTTAGGTAACACTACTCCACGCGAAATTAAGAAATCGTCTAAGCTCGAGCATGTATGCTATGACATTCGTGGACCTGTGTTACGCGCCGCCAACGAAATGGAAGAAGCCGGACATAAGATAATTAAACTCAATATCGGCAACCCAGCGCCCTTCGGTTTTGAAGCACCTCAAGAAATTATCAATGATGTTGCGTTGAACTTACCAAATGCAATCGGCTATACAGACTCAAAAGGGATTTTCCCTGCCCGCAAAGCGGTTTGTCAGTATTATCAACAAAAAGGTATTTTCAATATGCATGTCAATGACGTGTATATTGGGAATGGTGTTTCTGAGCTGATTGTAATGGCTATGCAAGGCCTGTTAGATGACGGCGATGAAATGCTGGTACCAATGCCAGATTATCCATTATGGACTGCTGCCGTTAATCTTTCTGGTGGTACAGCAATTCATTATAAATGTGATGAAGAAGATAATTGGTATCCTGATATTCAGGATATGGAAAACAAAATTACGCCTAATACTCGTGGGATCGTGATTATCAATCCGAACAACCCAACGGGTGCTGTTTATCCACGCCATGTCTTAGAAAAAATTGTCGCTCTTGCAAAAAAATATGACCTGATTTTATTTGCTGATGAGATCTACGATAAGATCGTTTACGATGGAATCGAACATGTATCGGTCGCTGCCCTTGCGGGTAATCAACTGTGTATTTCATTTAACGGATTATCTAAATCCTATCGAATTGCTGGATACCGTTCAGGCTGGATGGCAATTACGGGTGATAAGACTCGTGCGGCAGATTATATTGAAGGTCTAGATATGCTCGCGTCAATGCGCCTGTGTGCTAACCATCAAGCTCAATACGCTATTCAAACTGCATTGGGTGGCTACCAGTCTATCAACGATTTAATTCGTCCAGGTGGTCGTTTGTATGAGCAACGCAATATTGCTTGGCAAATGTTGAATGAAATCCCAGGTGTAAGTTGCGTTAAACCTGAAGGTGCAATGTATTGTTTCCCTAAACTTGATCCTGTAATTTATCCGATTCAGGATGATGAACAGTTTATGCTTGACTTCCTCAAAGCAGAAAAAGTGTTATTGGTACAAGGCACAGGATTCAACTGGCCTACCCCTGATCATTTCCGTGTGGTGTTCTTGCCTGCAGAAAATGAATTACGTGAAGCAATCAATCGTTTAGGAAGATTCTTGGCGAAAATGCGTTAATTCGGTCGTTTTATGTGAATGATGTATTTAAAACCCCCAGATTTCAATCTGGGGGTTTTATATTTAATATTTTGATTATTTCATGATATTAATTTCATTTTGATTATATACAAACACCCCTCTTTTCCTTTATCGTGATTAAGCATTATCCATGCACAATACTATAAAAAACATTTAGGAAAAAAGATGAAAAAGACGCTAACCGCACTGACTCTATCGATTGGCTTGTTATTACCCCTAACGAGCTTTGCTAAAAATAACGTTGTCGTCGTTGCAACTGGGGGAACGATTGCTGGTGCTGGTGCTAGTTCAACCAACAGCGCCACTTACACTGCCGCAAAAGTTCCAGTGGATGACTTACTAAATGCCGTCCCTCAAATTAAAGATTTAGCCAATGTGAGCGGCGTACAAGCAATGCAGGTTGCTTCTGAAAGCATTACAGACAAAGAATTACTTTCCCTTGCCCGCCAAGTCAATGATTTGGTTAAAAAGTCAGATGTAAATGGCGTTGTAATTACACATGGTACAGATACCTTAGAAGAAACCGCTTTTTTTCTTAATCTAGTCGTACAAACGGAAAAACCTATTGTTGTTGTCGGCTCAATGCGCCCATCGACGGCTTTATCTGCGGATGGCCCACTAAATTTATATAGTGCAGTTGCTCTGGCAGCAGACCCGAGTGCAAAAAATAAGGGGGTGTTCGTCCTTATGAACGATAGTATTTTTGCAGCTCGAGATGTGACTAAAGGCATTAATATTCATACTAATGCCTTTGTAAGCCAATGGGGAGCTTTAGGGACGTTGGTAGAATCTAAACCTTATTGGTTCCGAAGTTCTGTTAAGCGATTTAATCAGCGGTCAGAATTCAATATCGAGAATATTAAAGGTGATACACTCCCATTAGTTCAAATTGTCTATGGCTCTGGCAACATGATTCCTGATGCTTATCAAGCGTATGCCAAGGCTGGGGTTAAAGCCATTGTCCATGCAGGTACAGGAAACGGCTCAGTCGCGAAAAATATTGTTCCCACGCTGAATCAACTTCAGCAAAGTGGTATACAAATTGTACGTTCTTCACGAGTGCCACAAGGATTCGTTCTCCGTAATGCCGAACAGCCAGATGACAAATATGGTTGGGTAGTTGCACATGACTTCAACCCTCAAAAAGCTAAAATTTTAACCGCGCTTGCTTTAACCAAAACCAAAGATGCAAAAGAAATACAACGCATGTTCTGGGAATATTAAGCCCAATTTTCATGTTATAAAAAAGTGCCGAATGGCACTTTTTTTGATTGATATAAAATCACCTTTATTCAAATCGAAGATAATTTGTGCGAATCATATAAAATATCGTGGATTCTCAGCTCTAAATCACTTTGCATGATAAAATACGCTCTGCTCTTGTAAAGGACTCATCTATGCAGTTTGTTCATCTCGGTGTTCATACAGAATTTTCTATTACTGAATCAATCGTACGTATACCTGATCTAATGAAGTCTGCTGTACAGGATTCTATGCCTGCACTCGCGATGACAGATTTATCGAACTTACATGCAGCAGTGAAGTTTTATACCTCGTGTCTTAAAAAAGGGATTAAACCTATTTTAGGAAGTGTGATTCGTTTGAATGATGAATCACATCGTATGACTTTACTGGCGATGAATAATGAGGGTTGGCGTAGTTTAACTGAAGTAGTATCGCGCGGCTTTATTGAAGGACAACAACTCAGTATCCCGTGTGTAAAAAAAGAATGGGTGTTAGAACAAGCGCCGGGCATGATTGCACTTTTAGGGATTAAAAGTGATGTTGGAGAAATGCTGTGTTCAAGTAGCCCTGAAAAAGCTGAACCCTTACTTGAAGCTTGGATAGAAAAATTTGGCAATCGTGTCTATTTAGCACTCACGCGCACCAATCGCCCACAAGAAGAAGATTTTATTATTGAAGCTGTTAAATTAGCCGCAAAATATCAAATCGGTGTTGTCGCTCATAATGATGTTCATTTTATTAGAGAAGAAGACTTTGAAGCCCATGAAGCGCGCGTCTGCATCGCAGATGGCTATGTTTTAGGTGATAATCGTCGTCCACGTACTTACAGCCCTGAGCAATATTTCAAAACAACAGCGCAAATGGTGGAGTTATTTGCTGATATCCCCAGTGCTATTCAAAATACAGTTGAAATTGCTAAACGCTGTAATGTGACACTTCGCTTAGGTAAATACTTTTTACCTGACTATCCAATTCCTGAAGGTCATACAATTGATACCTTCTTTGCCCATTTGTCTAAAGAAGGATTAGAAGAACGTCTTAATCACCTCTATCCTGTGGAGAAACGTGGAGAAGACTGGCCTGAAATTCGCAAAGAATATGACGATCGATTAGATTTCGAAATCAAGATCATTAACTCGATGGGATTCCCAGGTTACTTCTTGATTGTCATGGACTTCATTCAGTGGTCCAAGAACAATGGCGTACCTGTAGGCCCGGGCCGTGGTTCAGGTGCAGGCTCATTAGTTGCATACAGTTTAAAAATTACAGATTTAGATCCACTACCATACGGACTTCTTTTCGAACGTTTCTTAAACCCTGAACGTGTTTCGATGCCAGACTTTGACGTGGATTTTTGTATCGCAGGTCGTGATCGTGTAATTGATTATGTCGCACGAACTTATGGGCGTGACGCTGTATCTCAAATTGCAACATTTGGTACGATGGCAGCGAAAGGTGCAATTCGAGATGTTGCACGAGTTTTAGGTAAGTCTTACGGCTTAGCAGATCGTATTTCTAAAATGATCCCGACTAAACCTTTAGGTTTAAGTTTAGAAGAATCTTTAGAAGCAGAACCACAACTTAAAGATATTGTAACCAACCCATCCAACCCAGATTATGAAGATGCTTCAGAAATCTGGGAAATGGCGCTTAAACTTGAAGGAATAACGCGTAACACTGGTAAGCACGCAGGTGGTGTTGTAATCGCACCGACCAAGATTACGGACTTCTCAGCTGTACTGTGTGACGAAGATGGTACTGGTCGTGTCGCTCAATTTGATAAAGACGATGTTGAAGCGGCAGGACTTGTTAAATTTGACTTCTTGGGGTTGCGAAATCTTACTGTAATTGAAGATGCTATTCAGCACATTAACCAACGATTAAAGTTTGATATACCTCTAAAGATTGAAAATATTCCGCTGAATGACAAAGCAGCGTATTCAATATTTGCCGAAGCAAATACCACTGCGGTATTCCAATTTGAATCCGTGGGCATGAAAAAAATGCTCAAGGAAGCACGCCCAAGTAAATTTGAAGAAATTATTGCCTTCGTGTCATTGTACCGCCCGGGCCCAATGGATCTAATTCCAGACTTTATTCATCGTATGCATGGTGGAGAGTTCGAATACTTACATCCCCTATTAGAAGGTGTCTTAGAACCTACCTATGGGATTATGGTATATCAAGAACAGGTTATGCAAGCAGCTCAGTATTGTGCAGGATATAGTCTAGGTGGTGCGGACTTACTTCGTCGTGCGATGGGTAAAAAGAAACCTGAAGAGATGGTTAAACAACGCCAAATCTTTATTGAAGGTGCTGCAAAAAAAGATATCGATGAGCAAACGGCGAACCATATCTTTGACTATATGGAAAAATTTGCAGGCTATGGTTTCAACAAGTCACATGCTGCAGCCTATGCATTGGTGGCTTATCAGACGGCTTGGTTAAAAGCACACTATCCTTCTGAGTTTATGTCCGCTGTACTGACTTCGGAAATGCAAAACACAGACAGTATTGTATTTTTGATTGATGACTGTCGTAACAATGGTCTCGATGTGTTACCACCTTCCGTCAATATGTCGATTTATCAATTCCATGCAATTGATGAAAAAACCATTGTATATGGTCTAGGTGCAATCAAGGGTGTTGGTGAAGCAGCAATGCAATCTGTCATTGATTCACGTAAGCAACTTGGACCTTATAAAGATTTATTTGATTTCTGCCATCGCATTGATCTGAAGAAAATCAATAAACGTACACTTGAAGCTTTGATTCGCTCAGGTGCATTAGATTGTCTTGGACTTGAACGCGCGACTTTAATGGCTCAATTGCCTGAAGCTGTACAAGCTGCCGAACAAGCTCGTTCAAATCGCGAAACTGGCATTATGGATTTATTTGGTGAAGTTGAAGAAGTTCAACGTAAACCTACTAAACCTGTAAAACCTTGGTCTGATGAAGTCCGTTTAAAAGGTGAAAAAGACACCTTAGGTTTATACTTAACGGGACACCCGATTGATGTGTATCGCCCCGAGTTAAAAGCATTTATTTCTAACAAAATTAATGAGCTGACTCCAACACGTCGTGGTGTGACTACAGTATTTGCCGGCTTGGTTGTGGATGTCGCAAATTTCCCTAACCGCATGATGATTACACTCGATGATGGTACTGCTCGAATCGAAGTCTCAGCAAATCATGAACGCTTCCAACGTTTTAAAGACGTTATTGTGAATGAAAGAGTGATCGTGATTGAAGGTGAAATTTATGAACGTGAAGGCTTCGACCGTCCGATGGGACGCCTTACTAAGGCGTTTACATTAAACGAAATTCGTCAAAAACGTGCGAATCACATCCTCATTAAATTACAACCTGAGCATATTCAGCCAAATCTTGGTCAAGAGCTTTCACAGATCATTCAACCATTTTGTGATGTAGATATGTGTCAGCATGTGCCATTACAAGTACAACTCGACTTTCCATATGCAACGGCTGATTTTCATTTACCACCACAATGGAATGTCGCACCACTCGATGACTTATTGTTCAAACTGCGCGACTATTTTGGTAAAGAGGCCTTACATGTGGAGTATCATGTCAAGTCAAAAGCTGCACGTTCCCACGCCGCAGAACCAAAATCAGAACCAGTCATCACATCACATGCCTCTCCACCTGACCAGATCAGTATGGATGAAGCAATGGATCAATACATGACGGAAGTCAGTCAATACTCTTAATTTTGGAAGATTTATGAATTTAATTGATAATGCTGCTGTCTCAGCGCATTTGTCTCATGTGCGTATTGTCATGGTGAATACTACCCTGCCTGCGAATATCGGTAGCGCACTTAGAGCAATGAAAACCATGGGGCTTTCAAAATTGGTTTTAGTTGCACCTAAAACTTATCCTCATCCTGATATTGATGCACTTGCAGCGGGTGCAACCGATTTAATTGATCAGATTCAGATTGTAGAAACGCTTGAAGAAGCCATCGCAGATTGTCATTTAGTCTTTGGTACAAGTGCTCGTAGCCGAACTATTCCATGGCCTTTATTAGATGCTCGACCTGCTGCTGATAAATCTATGCAAGCGGTGATCAAAGAACAACAAGAAATTGCCGTAATATTTGGGCGTGAAGATCGCGGATTAACCAATGAAGAATTGGCTATGGCGAATTACCATGTGACCATCCCTGTGAATACAGACTATGGCGTACTCAATGTCGCTCAAGCCATTCAAATTATTTGCTATGAAATGCGAATGGCGACCACGGCTCTCATGGAACAAGTTGAAGATCCTCAAGCTGTTATGAGAGTGACTGATGAAGACTCTATGCATTGGGATGAGCCGTTGGTAACACATCAACAGATGGAACAATTTTATCCTCATTTTGAAAAAATGTTGCACGAAATCGAGTTTTTAGACCCAGAAAACCCACGATTATTGCCTTTACGCTTGCGTCGCTTATTCGGACGTATACAATTAGATCGTATGGAGTACCATCTTCTTAGAGGTATTTTCAGTCGTGTTCAGGCATTGAACAATGGCACATGGAAAAAGTCAGATTCTAAAGAGAAATCAAAAGATGCTTAAACAGCTTAAAGAAGATATTCAAGCTGTGTTTGCCCGCGATCCTGCGGCGCGCAACACATTTGAAGTTTTAACCACTTATCCTGGAATTCACGCACTGATTATGCATCGTGTTGCGCATGAGCTTTGGAAAAAAGAGTGTAAAACTTCTGCCCGCATGCTGTCTTCTTTTAGTCGTTTCGCAACTGGTATCGAAATTCACCCAGGTGCCAAAATTGGTAAACGTTTTTTTATAGATCACGGTATGGGTGTGGTCATTGGGGAAACAGCTGAAATTGGTGATGATGTGACGCTCTATCATGGCGTGACATTAGGTGGCACCACTTGGAATAAAGGCAAACGTCACCCAACTTTAGAAGATGGTGTAGTCGTTGGCGCAGGTGCGAAAATTTTGGGACCATTTACCGTGCATAAGAATGCGAAAGTAGGTTCAAATGCTGTGGTCACTAAAGAAGTCCCTGAAGGTGCTACTGCCGTAGGCAACCCAGCGCGATTTATTATCAAAAATCAGCAAAAAGATTTGGACAAAGAATCTGAACGACGCAATTATGCAGAAAGCATCGGTTTTCAGCCTTATGCGACAACCCAAGATCAATCAGATCCTATGTTAGAAGGTATGCGAGTATTATTGGATCGTATACAGCACAATGAAAAGCGCATGAACACTCTATGTCAGCGACTTTCATTACTTGATCCAACATTTAATAACGCTCAAAGTAATGGACAACCATTTAGTGCTGAAGAGTTAAAAATTATTGACGAAGTTCGTCGTGAGTGCGAAGCTCAAACTGCACAATCAAAAGCTTAATGTATAAGTTTGACTAAGTTAGGTGAATCTGAGTTGCATGTTGTTTCGTCTTTTCATAGACTCAGATACAACCTGAACTAGAATTTAAAAACATAATATTGGAAGAAAATATGACGATTAAGCCCCTTATTGCCACCATGATCGCTGTTTCATTATTGAGTGCTTGTAGCTCTCCAGAAGTAAAAAAACAATCTAAAACAAACGATCCAATCGTCTTTTCTGAGCCTGATTTAAGTGCGCCATTTTATGCATTAAATCCTTTTAATTATAGCCAACCACCAGTATTCGAGCTTGAACTAAAAAAAGCTGCTGCTGCACCACTTCAAAAACTTGAGGTGACTGATCCAAATAATCCAAACAGAAAGATGATCCTCGACCAAAACAAATTAATCGTACCGACTGTGAATAGTTCACAACGTGCGATGAAATACACGGTTTTAGCGGGTCAAAATGAAATCGATATTACAGAAATTGATGACTTCCTCCAGATGGTTGAAGGTAAAGCACGTCACTATCCTCCTCGCTTTACAGATCGTCAAGAACGTCGCGGTTTTGAAGCTAAATTACGTGAAGTTTCAGCTCAACTAGATACTTTAGCAGCGAAAGATAACGCGTCATTCGATATCCTAATTCGTGCATTTAAAGCAAGTATATTGGGTCGTAACCTTGATCTTGGTTCTGCTTACACCACTAAATCTTTAAAATATGCACAACAAATCCTTAAGATCAACAAAGAAGACGCTGAAGCGAACTTCTGGTTTGGTTTCTCTTTGTCTGAAGGTGGTGGTCAAAAAGAAGCTATTCCATATATCGATAAGGCCATCAAAGCGGGTGTTCAAGAAGCTTATCTCGTAGCTGTTAATAACTACCTCGCATTGAGCCAAAAGAAAAATGCAATCACAACTTTAAAAAATTACAAAGTGAAATATCCTGAAGAAACTGAAGTTGCTGACCGCTTGATTCAAGAAATTGAGAAACAAGGTCGTTACAATGTTTGGCAAATTTTAAACAATCCAGCGAAATCATAATCTTATTAAAAAAAAATAGACTGATCATTCAGTCTATTTTTTTAGCACTTATTTTTATCTCCCTAAAAATAACGTATGCTCAGCGTTAATGATTCATGCTGACAGTTGAAAATATGTTTATGATGAACAATAAATACATCGGCGTCCTACTGCTCGCAACACCACTATTTATGACAGGCTGCCAAGTCGTCAGTGTAAAAAATCAAGCGCTTAATGTTTCGATCGCGAATGAACGAGATAGCATATTAACGCGTAAAAAAATGAGTGAAGCGAGTCTGAATGTCCTCTCCATGACAGGCAGTGAGGCTGAAAGTTGCTCTAATGATCCAGATAAATGCGTATCTGATCTAAAAAAAATAAAACAAATTCAAGATGAACAACTTTATTCAACTGCAAGTGAAGCATATTTGACACGGGCATTAACCCTCAGTAATTCTTCTGATTGTAATACCAGTTTAATTAATAAATATCAGTCAGAAGAAAAGCAAAAACTTCATCAAGAAAACTATAGTCAATGTCTTGACCAACAGTTAGCAATGCTTGATAAAAGTATTCGTTATAGTTATGCCTATCTATTCAAGACAAAACGCCAACCAAGCGACCGTATTTTCGATAATAGACAAGTTCAAATACGAGATTTCTACAATCAAGCCTTGGCGAAAATGGTGATGACCTATGGTATGCGCTATACGGATGAAAAAGTTCCCAAACAAATAAAAATTGGTCAAAGCATTTATACCGTCAACTATGACCATTACCCTCAGATTGCTAATCGAAAATTAGATAGCCTGCTTTCAAGCTACAATCTCAATTTTAGCGGATTGCGTTCGATTAACCGTCGAGATGGTTTCGGTGCGGAATTTGTCGCAACGCTTCCAGCGCCAGAGCGAAATAGCGATTCGGGTAAATATATTGTAGATCCATTAAATCACGCTTATAAAAATGGTCGTAATCCTAACATTCATCCACCACGTTATCTTTCAGTCACGATGACCGCTGAGCCTGCGAGTCAAAGTAATGTAGAGGATATTTTGAATGACCCGCATTTCAGCCTGAATATTTATGATCCTTATGGATTAGATCAATTAAAAGTAGGTGGAAAAGTTTATCCCTTAGCTGCGAATTATTCTGCACCTTATGGTTTGTGGCTTGCCGAAAATAACTTAGGTGCTGCCGCATATTTGAGTTTGATTGATCGTGACAATACAATCACAATGCCTCATCTCTTTATGCTCGAACCCTATAATCCAAACAAAAAAATTATTGTTTTGGTGCATGGACTTGCAAGCAGTCCAGAAGCTTGGATTGCATTAACCAATGACATTATGGGAGATAATGTTCTAAGAGAGCATTATCAAGTTTGGCAAGTATTTTACTCAACCAATATGCCAATTTTAGAAAGTCGCTTTCAGGTGAATGCGATCATTCAACAAGCATTTAATTCACTTGATCAATCTACAGCATCAGCTAAAGATGCTGTTCTGATTGGACATAGTATGGGTGGTATTATTTCAAGATTATTGGTGAGCCAAGCTGATTTAACACAACCTGCATTGTCTCAATTAAAAAATTCTCAAATTAGCCGTTTTAAGAATGAACCTTTATTTAAAGCTCGTTTACAAATCAAACCTGTGCCACAATTTAATCGTGCTATTTTCTTAGCAGCACCGCATAGAGGCACAGATTATGCTGATCGTTGGTTTACACGAGCTGCGCGTAAAATGATCAAATTGCCAGGTGCATTTTTGGGTGCATTTGCTGAATCGCTCTCAGATAAAGATATTAATATTAAACATTTTGTCAAAGACTTAAGTCATGGATTGATTCAAAATGGTCCGAGTGATCTGAGTCACAACTCTCCTTTCACCAAATTAACCTCACCTGTGACGCCAATTAAAGGATTTAAATTTCACTCCATCATGGGGAATGTGACTGAGAGTAAAGATCCTACTGTTATGTCAGATGGGATCGTGCCTTATCAGAGTGCGCATCTTAAAGGGGCACAATCTGAGATTATTATCAAAGGTGGTCACTCAATTCAGGAAACGCCTGAAGCTGTTTTGGAATTAAGACGAATCCTAAGACTTCATTTGACAGAGCTTGGAATTGCCAAATAACGATTTCCTTTAGCTTTTATCTGCCGATGTATCAAAGATGCATCGACTTTTTGTTTTTATAGTCCCAAAGGACGACTTTTGAATCCCACTCATATTTTTAACTACCTTCTCCATAAAATATTTGAGAAAAAATGGATAACGATTAGAACAAACTGGATAGCCTGACTCCGTTAATCACTGTTCAATAGATTCAAAGATAAATGAAATCAAGTGATATAAGGAGTTAGACCATGGGATCTCGTAGCAGCATCGAATGGCATGATTTTATTGAAGGATGTATCGATTTTCGACCAGAGGATGGCGTCTATCGTATCGCACGTGACATGTTTACTGAACCAGAACTTTTTGATCTAGAAATGGAAATGATCTTTGAAAAGGTGTGGATCTACGCGTGTCATGAAAGTGAAATTCCAAAACCAAATGACTTTGTCACTGTTCAAATTGGTCGCCAACCGCTCATCATTAACCGTGATGGTCAAGGTAATTTAAATGCAATGGTCAATGCCTGCGAGCACCGTGGTGCTACATTGACCCGAGTTGCTAAAGGTAATCAATCCACATTTACCTGCCCGTTCCATGCTTGGTGTTACAAATCGGATGGTCGCCTCGTAAAAGTTAAAGCTCCTGGTGAGTATTGTGATGACTTTGATAAATCATCACGAGGTCTAAAAAAAGCACGTATTGCAAGTTATAAAGGATTTGTCTTCGTTAGTTTAGATACAACAGCTACAGACACCTTAGAAGATTATTTAGGTGATACACGTGTTTTCCTTGATCTTATGGTTGAACAATCACCTACAGGTGAATTAGAAGTTTTACCGGGTAAATCAGCATATACCTTTGCTGGAAACTGGAAGCTACAAAATGAAAATGGTGTAGATGGCTACCACGTAAGTACTGTTCACTATAACTATGTCTCTACAGTTCAATATCGTCAGCAACTGAATGCACAAAAAGGGACAGGACCAAAGGACACACTTGATTACAGTAAATTAGGTGCTGGTGATGACACAACTGATGATGGTTGGTTCTCATTTAAAAATGGTCATAACGTTTTGTTTAGTGACATGCCTAACCCAACTGTACGTCCTGGTTACGCAACTGTGATGCCATATCTGGTTGAAAAATATGGTCAAAAACGTGCTGAATGGGCAATGCATCGTCTCAGAAACTTGAACTTATACCCAAGCCTTTTCTTTATGGATCAAATCAGTTCGCAACTTCGTATTATTCGTCCAGTTGCGTGGAATAAAACTGAAGTCATTAGCCAGTGTATTGGTGTTAAAGGTGAGTCGGCTGAAGCACGTCGTAACCGTATTCGTCAATTCGAAGATTTCTTCAACGTATCGGGCTTAGGCACACCTGACGATTTAGTCGAATTCCGTGAACAACAGCGTGGTTTCCAAGCTCGTTTAGAACGCTGGAGTGACATTTCGCGCGGTTATCACAAGTGGAATTATGGCGACAGCCCGAATGCTCAAACATTAGGGATCAAACCAGTCATCACGGGTACTGAAATCACTCAAGAAGGTTTATATGTCAATCAACACCAAGTTTGGCGCGATCTCATGTTAAAAGGCTTAAAAAATAAAGCACTTAAACTCACTGAAGATACTTCTGAACCACACGAATGCCCTGCATCACAAGCGACAACTGAGGAGGCTTAATCATGACACAAGCTCTTGTACATCAAGTTTCTCAATTTTTATATGAAAAATCTGCGCTTTGTGACAACTATGAATGGGACGCATATCTAGAACTCTATGACGAAGACAGCGAATACCACATTCCACAATGGATTAGTGACCATGAATACGTCACTGATCCAAACCAAGGGCTTTCATATATCTATTATGAAAACCGTGCTGGCCTTGAAGATCGCGTATTCCGTATAGGAACTGGTAAAGCTGCATCAGCTACACCCCTTCCGCGTCTCATGCATGCGATTCACAACATCCGTGTAAAAACACTTGAAGACGGATTATTAGAAGTTAAAGCGGGTTGGTCGACATTCTATAACCGCCAAGGTTTAGAAGGCTATTTTTACGGTCATGTCACTTATATCCTTCGTCAACATGAAGACACTTTCCGCATTCGTAAACAGCACACCATTTTGTTGAATGACAAAATTGATTCTGTGCTCGACTTCTATCACGTTTAAGGAGTAAAAGAATGAGTCATTCTGTTGCACTCAACTTTGCAGATGGTAAAACGTTCTTTATCTCTGTGAATAATGATGAGCTTTTACTTGATGCTGCGTTCCGTCAAGGTATCACATTGCCTTTAGACTGCCGTGAAGGCGTTTGCGCAACCTGTCAAGGGCAATGTGAAAGTGGCAATTACACTCAAGATTATGTCGATGAAGAAGCATTAACCGAACGTGATCTGGCAGAGCGTAAAATTTTAGCTTGTCAAACACGAGTGCAATCGAATGCTGCATTCTATTTCGATCATGACTCAAGTTTCTGTAATGCTGGTGAAACACTTCAACTCGAAACCAAAGTGACTCACGTAGAATTAGTCTCTGAAACTACGGCAATCATTCATGTAGATGCCAGTCAACATACGCAGAAAATTGATTATTTACCGGGTCAATATGCTCGATTAAAAATTCCTGGTGCAAATGATTGGCGTTCATATTCTTTCGCCAATCTACCGAATGAAGGTAATCAATTACAGTTTTTAATTCGCTTACTGCCGCAAGGTCTCATGAGTGATTATTTGCGAGATCGGGCAAAAGTTGGCGATACCATTTTACTCGAAGCCCCTCTAGGTAGTTTTTATCTTCGCGAAGTGGAAAAAGAAAAGCCGTTGGTCTTTGTCGCAGGAGGTACTGGATTGTCAGCATTTTTAGGAATGCTAGATCAAATTGTGAAACAACCTCAAATTCCACCAGTACATCTGTATTATGGTGTAAACAAAGAGCAAGATTTGTGTGAACAAGAAAGGTTAAAAGCATACTCAGCTAAGATTCCACACTTTGAGTATCATCCCGTAATCGGACAACCTTCTAATGATTGGACTGGAAAAAAAGGATTTATCCACGAACATTTAGATCAATCGCAATTAAGCGAATCAGCATTCGATATGTATTTGTGTGGTCCGCCACCAATGATCGATGCTGTCAAAAATTGGTTAGCTGATCACCAGATAGACAACGGACGTGTTTACAGTGAGAAGTTTATTCAAAGTCATAGCTCAAGATAATTAAATGAGCTGATGACAATCACTAAGGACTATCGTTAATATTCTTTGCAAACGATAGTCCTTTTTTGTTCTAACGTTTGAATATATGGAAATTTTAAATGCAAAAAATAATTGTAAATGACGTTATTGATCGGGAAAAAATGTCCCCTTTACAATGGACAGTTTTCTTTCTGGGGTTTCTGGTTTTTTTCTGTGATGGATTAGACACTGGCATCTTAGGCTTTATTGCACCAGCATTGTTAGATGATTGGGGGATTTCAAAACCAGATCTAGCACCTGTGCTCAGTGCGGCCTTAGTAGGCATGTCGATCGGCGCTATTATCTCAGGACCATTATCAGATAAATTTGGACGCAAGGGTGTCATCGTAATGACGACTTTGTTGTTTTCAATTTTCACCATCATGTGTGGATTTGCTTCTAACACCCAAGAACTTATGATCTATCGTTTTATTACAGGGGTCGGACTTGGTGCGGCTATGCCGAATATCAGCACAATGGTATCCGAATACATGCCTCTAAAACGTAAAGCATTCCTGACCGGATTAGCAGGTTGCGGATTTATGTTAGGGATCTCAAGTGGCGGTGTCTTATCTGCGTTCTTATTAGAGAATCAAGGGTGGGCAAATGTCATTATTATCGGCGGTGTAATCCCACTGATTGTATTGGTATTTTTGATTACCAAGTTACCTGAATCACCTCAATACCTCATCAAACAAAATCGTCAAGAAAAAGCAAAACCAATTCTTGAGAAGATTCACGGTCAAACATTTGATCAAAGTACTGTATTTGTTCTACCTGAAGCAGAAGTATTAGATCCTAAACAAAGCCCTGTTAAAATTTTGTTTAGCAAATACTTTTGGGGTTCAGCAATGCTTTGGCTGTGTTGCTTTACCAGCCTAATGGTATTTTATCTGTTAACCAGCTGGATGCCGACTATTCTTAAAACCGCTGGATTCACAACAGAACAGTTTAGTTTAATTGCAGCGATTTTCCCATTCGGCGGTGTAATAGGTGCATGCTTTATGGGGTGGTATATGGATAAAGTTAATCCAAATACTGTGATTAAATATTCTTATCTCGCAGCATTTGTATTGTTCTTCGTTGCAGCATTCGTAAGCCAAAGTATTGTTTTACTCGGTATTGCAATTTTCTTAATTGGCGCATTATTAGTGGGTGCTCAATCATCACTACTTCCATTAACAGCACTGTTCTACCCTTCAGTGTGCCGTGGTGTAGGTGTTTCATGGATGCATGGTATTGGTCGTATCGGTGCGATCTTAGGTGCGTTCTACGGATCACTGATTTTTACTTTTGAATTATCTCTTGCAGGTATTTTCTATGTCCTAGCAATTCCGACATTTATTTCGTTTATTGCGCTCGCATTAAAAGGACTAAAACAACCTGAATCAGCCAATACTGCAACTGCAGAGGTAACGCAGTAATCTCAACTCAGTCATTAAAAAGCCCCAATAAAGGGGCTTTTTTTAAACCATTATTTTAAGAGTTTCACTCGGGAGAACCCCATATTTGGCTTTGTATTCTTGAGAAAATCGTCCTAAATGTCTGAATCCCCAGTCATAAGCCAATCTTGAAATGGAAATATTTGCATTGTTCTGCAGCAAAGCATGATGAATCTGTTCAAGTCTATAGTTTTTTAAATAATCCATAGGACTCATATGCAGCGCTTGTTGAAACTCACGGTATAAAGTCGATTTTGAAGTCCCCGATATCATGACTAAATCTGATGCATCCAACTCTTGATCAGCAAAACGATGGATAAACTCTCTGACCACCATGACTGGCTTCGGAAGCTGATACTCTTGGAGCGATCTTAATTCATTGGAATAATTATTGTGCTGGGTTAAAAGCAAAGCCTTAATCAAAAAACTTTCATAATCTTGAGAAAGCAGATTTAAACCATCAAAACGAGAATAATCTTGCCTGAGCGATAAACATTGTTGAATATTATTCCACCACAATCTTAGGAAGTTATCTTCACTAAATGGCATATCTGGCTCAAAAATCACCCGCTCTTTAACAGGTTTAGAAAGCAAATTGGAAAGTACAGATTTGACACTTTCTTCAGGAATCACCACTTGAAATTTTTTACAATTACGGTGAATGATGAGTTCTTGCTGATCCTGACTAGAAACAATGATTCCATTATTACTGTGTGATAAATGAGTTTCTCCATTCATACGCAATGTTTGCTGTCCATGAATAGGCAAACTGATACTGTATGCACCTAGCTGCTGAATTTGAATAGACACATCTGTGCCATAACTGATACAGCCAATTGCCATTTTTTTACTCGGCAAGCGTATACCTGAATAATGAAAATCAAGCTGATCTTTACGAGCAGTTTCTAATTGATGTGAACCACAAATAAGGCTCATTAATCGTTGAGCAACGTTCAATTCACGCGATGCGTGACTAAGATCCTTATGTTGGCTGAGTGTGATCATCCTGTTCACCTAGCTATTTTGAATCATGATAAATACTATAAAACAATTTTAATAATAATGTCGAAATAAAGTCTCTTCGCTTCGACTAAATATTTAAATATATTTTTGAACACAGATTAGTAAATTAAAAAATACCAATTTGGTATCTTATATTACTTAATAGGTATTTTAATTTTTTATTATTTTTCATTAATTTATATTAAAATCACAATGATAAAAAATTCGGTTTTATTTGACATTCAGCGATTATAGAGATAGATTTTTAAATAACGTCCTAAGGATAGGGCTGATATAAATAAATGTAATTTTTTTCAATTACCACTATAGCTATTAAATTTTAAAATTATTATTTCTGGTCTGAATATTGCTTCATTTATTTATATCGTAAATCTCATTCCATGATATCAATTTAACACTACTGTCATGGTACGGACTACTAATGAGCCAAAAGGATTCACAATGAACCAGCTTCATTCCTCTCAGCTAACTGGGCAAAATTTTAGTAATGAATCAATTTTCAACAGTCAAAACTTGGTCTTCAATCAAGCAGATTTGAGCGAAACTTGTAAAAATGTAGGGCAAATTTTTAAGCCTCATGCTCTAAAAGTGTTAAAATCAGCTAAAAATTTTAGTGCAAGCATGCATCATGTTCAAACTGGGGCTCTTTCTATCAGCCGCTTGGAATATGGTGCAGATGTATTGATCGAACCAGATCAACTTGAAAAGTTTTATCTTATTCAGATTCCTACTCGAGGCTATGCTGAAATTGAATTTGGTCAAGATAAATTTATTTCATACTCAGAAGTAGCGTCAATTATCTCACCTGACCAATCACTCAGAATGCGCTGGCGTGCTCACTCCCCTCAACTCATTCTCAAAATTTCAAAAGATGATTTTGCACATCATTGTCAGCAACATATCGTGAAATCTGAACAAAAAAATGTAATTTTTAATCCTCGACTTGATTTTACCACTCAATCTGGTGGTTATTTTCTGCAACTTTTGAGAACCATGATGGATGCACTTAAATGTGAGCATCATCCTCTCCACCACCCACTTGCATTTAAGCAGTTTGAATCAAATCTATTTAATGCGCTTATTTATGGACAACCAAATAATGCTTTTTTTAAAGCAAATTCTCATCATGAGAAAAAATTAGCGCCCTACTTTATCAAACGTGCTGAAGCATACATTCACCACCACTTACATGAACCACTCAACATAGAAGTCTTGGCGGAACAATCAGGTGTAAGTGCACGAACACTCTTTGCAGGATTCAAAAACCATTTTGGCATTACCCCTATGGCATATTTACGTGAGCTTCGCTTTGAACAAGCTCATCTTGAACTGATGAATAATGAACATGCCACGGTCACTGATGTTGCATTTAAGTGGGGCTTTACTCATTTAGGTCGTTTTTCACAAGAGTACAAACGTCGTTATGGCGAGCTACCATCATCAACGCGTAAGATTACACAAAATTCACTCTTCTCTTAATTTTATGTCTGTCAATAAAAAAGCCTGTCAAATCACAGGCTTTTTTGATTAGAAATGATGAATGTATCGAATTTGGAATCGATCGCCTTCAGTTCTATTTTTTGCATCATGCTCAAAATATGCATTTGCGATGACATGATTTTTTGGCGAGTGACTATACATAAGTCCAGGTCCAACTGCCCACACACTTTCTTTGCGACCATCGACTTTTACACCATCGACTTTAGTATCGGTAAGCTGTTTTAAATAGTACCCACTTAAACCCAATCGAATCTGATCATGTACAGCATATTCAGATGCTAGGTTAATGTGTACTGCTTGCCCCGCTTGGATTTCATCAGCAGCACCAAAACCATAAGTTGGATCATCATTTTTAAAATTATACAAATAATGAGCGCGTGTTGAAGCTGTCCATTTCGGATTGAACCAATACGTTGCAGCCCAATATGGATTGAAGGATAATGCATTATTACCCGGATTAATATCACGGTTTTGCTGATATTCCCCTGTCGGCAGATTTAGCTGTAATTCAATTCGATGGACAAATTTTGGTCCCTGTTCACCCATGACTGGATCAAACTGGAGAAATGGACCAATCATCAAATCTCCAAATCCACTTTTAGCTTTTAAGGCTTGATTATTTAAACCATCGTCAACACTTATTTTACTTAAATAAGGGATAAGTAAATTCAGACCTAGACTTGAATGAGCAGTCGGTTTATAGGTCGACATGTAACTTAATTGCTCGACAATCACTTGATAATTTAAATCTGTTTTGGGCAGCGGAAGCTTTTGTCCACTCGTATCTCTCAACTTATCACTGTCATAATGTTGAAAATACGTTTGCGAATACCAACCAGGTCCAGCTGGTAGTCCACCATCTAGAAAGCTGGTCATACCCAAATTCACAGTCGGTAAATCATAAGCAAAAACATGTGATGAATTTGCTGTAGTAAACAAGGTTAAAGTACTTAATATAATTTTATTTTTCATGTGTATTTCCCATAAAAAAACCACGATTGTTCATCGTGGTTTTTAAAGCAATGATTAAAGGTCTGGATGGCTCGCTGCAATTTGGTAACGACCAGCATGAAACACTAAGGGCTCACCAGCAGTTTGTTGATATTTTTGAATTTCACCGATAAAAATCAAGTGATCGCCACCTTCGTATTGCTGTACATTTTTACAGACAAGTGTAGCAAGTGCTTCGTTCAGTAATGGAACACCTGTATCACATTCACCATGATCAACTGTGGCAAACTTATCTTGTGCACCACGGGCAAAATGGGTAGAAAGCTGATGCTGCTCCTTCGTTAACATATGAACTGCAAAGTGCTCAGCTGCAACAAAATCGGGCAAACTTGGTGCTGTTTTCGACAAGCTCCACAACACAAGCGGTGGATCTAATGACAACGAAGAAAATGAATTGGCTGTCATACCCACTTTTCGTCCATCCGTTCCACGTGTGGTGATTACGGTAACACCTGTGGCAAACTGACCAAGAAGATTACGAATCTCGCGAGGATTACTGATGTCAATCTCTTGCAGATTAATTTTATCTAATACATCCATTTTTAACACCTCAGTTCCATCAAGCCACTTGAGAAACTTGATCTGTTTCTAATAATTCTTTCGCTGCGTTTTCGTCAAACCACCACGGTGAAAAGTTACGTGGATCATCAAAATTATTAACTATCTGAGAAGCTAAATTGTGATTTTGAGAGGCTGCACCTAGTAGCTCAACAACATGAGGTCGAGGTGGAACCAATAAACTATTTGTCCAGCTCACGACTTTTTCAGCATATGACCAATATTTCTCAAACGTTGACTCCATCCAATCTTCAGTAAACGCTTGATTACCGTGTGCTAAGATCGCATCGAAATAAACCTTGCTACACTTAGCTGCATTATTTGATCCTTGACCTGTGATTGGATCATTCACCACCAATGCATCTGCCATACCAAATATTTTTTTACCAGAAGCCAATGTCATGACAGGTTTACGTACCGTTGGTGGGAAACGTCCTGCTAAATATCCGCCATTATCTGTCAGCGTTACGTCTTTACAACGCTCATATTCCCACGGCAAATGTTGTTTCAGAATTTCTAAGCTTTTATTTAAATGTTCTTCTGGTGTTTTAACTTCAGCCCAGCAATCCATAGGACCATTAGGAATCCCTTCAAAAACCATAATGTCACATGGACCATTTACTGTAAGCGCAGGAAAACAAAAATACTCACCCACCCCAGGAATAATATTAAAGCTCACTCTCGAGTATGGCGAAATTGGCTTCATTCCATTCACATAAGTCAAAGCCAATGCACGCTGAGGTTTGTCAAAAGTACTTCGTTCTGCGTCACGTACAAACTCTTTAACCACTTCACCTTTACCCGCAGCCAAGAGCACTAATTCATACTCGTCAGCCAAATGTTCTAATTCGTTTAGACCAACGTCTTGGAGTACAAACTTGCCTCCACGGCGCTGAAACTCTTCAAGCCAATAAGGCATCTTGACACGTTGATCAACAGATTGAGCATAACGCTCTAATCGCGCACTCCATTTAAATGCTCTTTCACCACTTGCTGGATCAACCAAAGCAAAACTAATACCTTCTACCGATGGACAATGCTCTTCCCAAAAATTTAGTCCTAAATCACGCTCAGTCTGTAACGCAGTATGGAACATACATTGACTAGACATGACTTTACCTTGACGAATCTCATCAGGAGTTTTATTCGATAAAATCGTGATGTCATATCCCTTATCAAGCAGTCCTAATCCAAGTTGAAGTCCTGACTGACCTGCACCAACAATTGCAATTTTTCTCATCTTTATTCTCCAATATTTAATTTATTCTGCTAAACGTGGTATTGCGGGTTGATTCGTTTCAGGCCCCATGACTGAATACCCACCATCTACCGCATAATCTGCGCCAGTCACAAAACTTGCAGCATCCGACAATAAGAATGTCACTACATTTGCCACTTCTGCCGGATTACCCAAACGTCCCAAGAGATGATAATCACTTGCTACAGCATCAGCTTTCGCACGATTTTGTCCACTCACTTCAGAAATCACTCTCGACCAAGTCCAACCTGGTGAAACTGAGTTGACACGGATACCATCTGGCGCAAAATCCATTGCCATCGATTTGGTCAGTTGTAAAATTGCCGCTTTAGAAACTGGATATAACCAACGTCCCGTTTGAGCACATTGCGCTGAAATCGAGGTGAAATTCACCACTGACCCTTTATTTTTTTGCAAATCTTCATATACGGCACGCGTTAGCTCAACAATAGATACCAAATTGATATCTAATGCTTTTAACCAATCTGATCGTGGTGATTTGAAACCATCATCAAGATAGGTACATGCCAAGTTCACTAAATAACTGACTTCACCTAGATGATTTCTAATGCTGTTCACCGCTTCATGAATTGCGATGTCTGAAGTTAGATCAGTTTGTATAAACATCACTTCATAAGGATGTTGCGCAGCTATGGTTTTTCCGTAGTCATCAATGTCTAAAATGGCAACTTTAGCCCCTAAATTCACGAGACTTTGAACCACAGCCTGTCCAATCAACGTTGATCCTCCACTGACAATGGCAACTTTATCTTTAATATTTAATTCCATTTTTTGCCCCATATATTTTGATTATTCGATTGGCTTACCAGCACTCGACTCCCAACTTGGCATCAAGCCATTTGAAGGAATATCTTCATCTAAAAGTTTTTTCGCTGTTTCTACACCTGCAACAGGCAATCCTTCTGGATTAAGTAATCCGATTTGGACAAGTACAGAAGCTTGATCCCAATAAATATGTTCGTGACAAAGTTTTGGACCTCTAAACTGAATAACCCCTAACATCGGAATTTCGACATATTTTCCAGTTGGTTTTACACCTGGTAATAACCAATCAATTTCAGTGTCGTGAGTGAAACTCATGATGAATTCATCCACAACCTGAGTAGATCCCACGGTTCTTGAAATTGAGGTGATTTTCATATCTTGAGGGTTTTGATGTACAAAATGATATCGATAGAATCGCGCTAACTGACTATATCCCACACCACCTGTCAACGTTGGAATGTGATTCACATACGGTTGAGCGACCATCGTTGCCATAGTTGCTGGTACATCACGCGTGTCGAACTCATGTCTGATATGCTCTTCCCACAATGCAACTAAGTCGTAGTGAGGCCCAACCGTTTCATGTAATGCTGTTACAGTACGTTCATGGGCGAATCGCGCAGATGGTTTGTGATAATGATCGCTGTTCGGTCGTGCAAATGCGTGATCGACACCTTCATAAACATAGGCATAAATGTGTTTAAATTGTGCGCATGCTTCAGTGATTTGATTTCGCGCTTCAGCTGGACAGAATTGATCTAGTTCAGCCATGTGTAACACAAGCTTACCCTTCACATTCGAGAGTTCATCGAGCGCTTTGTCAATGCCTACACCGTAGTAAGCAACCGAACACGCTAAGTTATCAATACGGCATGCAGCCAAATATGCAAGCTTTCCACCAAGACAATATCCAACCACTGACTGACCCGTAGTCGTGTCACACGCATCTAAAGTCGTTAAAAAATCTAAACTTTCACGAATATCATTTACACCCTGATCTTCATCATATTGCTGATAAAGTTGAAAAGCTTTTTCAAAATCCTCAGGTGTATAACCTAACTCAATGTTGGGTGCAGTACGCCAAAATAGATCAGGGACTAAAACGGTATAGCCTTCCTCTGCGAGAAAGTCAGCTTTTGCTCGCATCGCTGCATTGATACCAAATATTTCATGACACAATACAATCCCTGGACCTTTCTTAGCTTCTGGGACTGCCAAATACCCTGTATAGCGATTCCCCGATTTGGTAGTGATCTCAATCGTTTGACCTGTCATTTTTTCTTCCCTAAGACATCGAATATGATCTGATCATGAAATGAAATGCGATAACAAACTGTCCAAAAGATGCGGAGACTATCCAGAGACTGCTGATTCTTTACACAAAGAATTTGCATAAATGGATATCGAATTTAATTATTCAATGAACGAAATTGAGTCGTTGGTTATAATATTGGTTCGACTCATTTATCTTTTGCTAAAAATAGATCTTATAATCGATTTACGCATTTTTTCTCATGCTAAGCTTGAGCAGTACTTCTTCGTTTCAAAATTTAACTACAGGTTTTTTTCACAGATGACTTTAGATCAATCCAATATCGATCTTTCAACATTGACGCCAATGATGCAGCAATACATGACGGTGAAATTACAGCATCCGCATTCGTTAATGTTCTATCGTATGGGTGATTTCTACGAGTTATTTTTTGATGATGCGCATAAAGCCGCCAAAATTTTAGGGATTACGTTAACCCACCGTGGTAAAGCGAATGGACAACCGATACCGATGGCTGGGGTTCCTTATCATGCAGCAGAAGGATACTTAGCGCGTTTAGTTAAAAAAGGTGAAACCGTTGTTATTTGTGAACAACTTGGGGAAGTCACTGGTAAAGGACCTGTCGAACGTGGTGTAGTCAGAATTATTACACCGGGGACATTGACAGACGACGCATTGCTGAATGCCCATCAGAGTTCAAATTTAGTATCCATCTGTATTAAATCTGATGAAATTGGTATCGCCCTATTAGATCTCAGTGCAGGTATTTTTAAAGTCCAACAACAAAGTTTTCAAGCTGAACAACTTCCTCTGGAACTTGCGCGTCTTATGCCAAGTGAAGTTTTGATTGATGAAGATTTCAAGCATCCAGAAGTGGTTGAACAGATTAAGCAAATTCTTGATTGTCCCGTTACTAACCGCCCAAATGTAGACTTCAATCTGAATAATGCGCAAAAAACTTTATGTGATCAATTTGCCGTAAGTACTTTATCTGGCTTTGGAATTGAACATCTTGAGTTAGCGAAAGCAGCCGCGGCAGCTTTAATTCATTATGCTAAAGATACCCAAAAGACAGCGTTGCCACATATTCGTTCAATTCGACTTGAACAAAGCTCCGATTTTATCGCTCTTGATCCTGTAACGCGACGGAATCTAGAGATTATTGATCCTTTGTTTGAGCATGGCACTTCATTATTTGATTTGACCAACCAATGCCAAACGGCTATGGGTAGCCGACTGCTGAGTCGAACCTTGATGCAACCGATTCGTGATACTGCATTGTTAGATCAGCGTTTAGATGCGATACAAACCATATTATCTGGCTATCATGAAGCTCCGATTCGTCTGGTATTAAAAGAAATCAGTGATATCGAACGCGTACTCAGCCGTGTGGCATTAGGAAGTGCACGACCGCGTGATTTGGTTCAACTACGTCAAGCCTGTGCTCAGATTCCGTATTTACGCCATGCATTAGCACCAATGACCTCAACACAGCAATCCACTTTAATCAATCAACTGAATGAGGAATTGGGTGACTTTAATGGTTTACATCATCGCCTCATGTCAGCCATTGTGGAAAACCCTCCTGTTCTACTCAGAGATGGCAATGTCATTGCAAATGGTTTCGATCATGAGTTAGATGAACTCCGTCAAATACGCGATCATGCAGGACAATTTTTAATTGATTTAGAGATCAAAGAAAGAGAAACAACAGGTATAAACACACTAAAAATCGGTTATAACCGAGTGAGTGGGTATTATATTGAATTAACCAGAGCGCAAGCAGAACAAGCTCCTGCCCATTATATTCGTCGTCAAACATTAAAAAATGCTGAACGTTACATCACCCCTGAATTGAAGTCTTTCGAAGATAAAGTGCTTTCAAGTGAATCGCGTGCATTGGCTCGTGAAAAACTTTTGTTTGAAATGTTATTGGATGAATTGCGTCAAGATATTGCCAATCTTCAAATGATGGCGAGTGCTATTGCTCAACTGGATGTACTGACAAACTTCGCACATCTATCAAGATTATATAATTGGAATCGTCCGGAATTTAGCCCTGAAATTGGAATACACATTCAAGCAGGACGCCATCCCGTTGTTGAATCACTGATTAAAACCCCTTACACCCCAAATGATACTTATTTAGATGCACAGCATCGTATGTCGATTATCACAGGCCCAAATATGGGTGGTAAATCGACATTCATGCGTCAGACGGCGTTAATTACGCTCTTGGCATATTGCGGTAGTTTCGTTCCAGCGAAATCTGCCAAATTGGGACCTATTGATCGGATCTTTACGCGTATCGGTTCAGCAGACGATCTTTCTTCTGGCAAATCTACATTTATGGTGGAAATGACGGAAACTTCTCAAATTTTACATCATGCCACACAACAATCTTTGGTATTGATGGACGAAGTAGGTCGTGGCACAAGCACTTATGATGGTTTGTCATTAGCTTGGGCTTGTGTTCTTGATTTGACGCATCGCATTAAATGTTTATGTCTTTTTGCAACGCACTATTTTGAATTAACAGAATTAGGCATGGATCCGTGTATTGATAATTATCATGTCACTGCGCAAGAAGTGAATGGTCATCTCATCTTGTTGCATAAGGTTCAAAAAGGTCCTGCAAGTCAAAGTCATGGTTTACAGGTCGCTAAACTAGCAGGTATTCCTCAAAACGTGATTAAAGAGGCTCAAGCTAAACTTAAAAAACTGGAGAAACTCCAACTGCAAACTCAACCTGTGCAAAAAGATTTGTTCTCTCAAGATTTATTTTCAAATAGTAAACCTGTAGAAAAAATTATTGAAGTTGAAAAAGTGGTTGAAATTCATCAACCTTCTCAAGTTGAACAACTTCTTTCAGAAATTATTGTAGATGACTTAAGTCCAAGACAGGCTTTAGACCAACTCTACCAACTCAAACAATTACTCCAAAAATCTTAGTTCAAGCACACTCAATCAATAAGCCAGCGATCTGCTGGCTTTTTTTAATCATGATTTTTGAAATCAGAGGCAGAATGCCTGAGAATTTGCAAATTAGTACGATCTCATCATAAATATTACTGATTTAGTAGCATCCCCTATATTAAATATCAAGAAAAGGAATTGTTAGTTTCGTTCAATTTGCCTAAAATACAGCATTCGTTATTAGAACCATATTTTTTAGGTAGCTGACGCCATGACCTTTGTTGTCACTGAAAATTGTATTAAATGTAAGTATCAAGACTGCGTAGAAGTTTGCCCAGTTGACTGTTTCTATGAAGGTCCAAACTTTCTAGTCATTAATCCAGATGAGTGTATTGACTGCGCGTTATGTGAGCCTGAATGCCCTGCTAATGCCATTTTCTCGGAAGATGAACTGCCTGAAGGTCAAGAAGTCTTTATCGAACTCAATGCTGAACTTGCTGAAAAATGGCCAAATATTACTCAGATTGGTGATCAACCAGCTGACCGTGAAGAATGGAATGGCAAACCAAACAAATTGCAATATTTAGAAAAATAAACCAATGAGAGATCAGCTTCGGCTGATCTTTTTTATACCCAATTGGTACATTTATTTGCAATTTATACGCATTCTTGATAATCAATTAGCATAAAATAGAAACTTATTTGCTTTAGTAAAATTTATTTATAATGAAATTAATTTTGAAGGGCTTGTGCTCAATCAGTGCAATATCGTTGATATTGATTGGATGTACGTCCTCCCCTCAAAAAGGACGAACAATCGTCACCAATGATGGTCAACGCATATATATTCCACAAGAAAAAATAACCTATGAACGTCCAGCGCGACCAAAAGTCATGCCGAATTCTTATCGTGTTTGGCTGATGCAAGGAAATAACCAAGCTGAAGCACGGGAATATGAACAATACTTAGAACGTAATAATGTTGGCAATATTATCCCAAGTTTTGAACTTTTTAAATCAGCACGTGCTTGGCAGAAATGTGGTAAATCTGAATATATGGTTCCAAACCGTGAGCTATGGTCGAATCAGTTACCGACACTGAAAGTATTTAAATATCTCGTTGCAGCAAGGATTTTAACTGATTTTGAGGTTACATCTGTATATCGTGATCTTCCATTAAATCAATGTGCTGGTGGTGCAGGTTCGTCTCGACACTTGTATAACTCAGCCATTGATTTCAGAATTGGTCCTGAATTTCCTCAGGCTGAAGATTATGCCTTCATCGAAAATTCTAAATTTAAATTATGCCAATTTTGGCAAAATTATGGTCAAAGCTTAAATATGGGCTTAGGTTTGTATGCGACTGGTCAAATACATATTGATACTCAAGGTTACCGTACTTGGGGACCTGATCTGACTCGAAATACATCTTTATGCCATTACTAATTCTAGATGATCAGATTAAATTAAGAGGTCTTTGACCTCTTTTTTTTGACTGATTTTTCAGCATCAAAGCATCAGAAATTTGCACATTCACTCGAAACGATTACAATGCACTGAACTCCCTAAAGGTACTCAGTTATGCAACAACAATGGTCAGATATTGATGCTTATATTGAATCTCATCTGATGCCAGAAGATCCAATTTTAACTCAGACTCTACAAAATACAGCTGATAAGGGTTTTCCTGACCATCTAGCAGTTGCTGCTAACCAAGGCATGTTATTACAAATGTTGATTCAAATGAATCAGTGTAAGCGTGTGTTAGAGCTTGGAACCTTTGCGGCTTATAGCACCATGTGGATAGCAAGAGCCCTTCCTGAGGATGGATATATTCTCACGATCGAAGGTCGTGAAACACATGCAGCACTCGGTCAAGAAAATATCGACAATGCTAAATTAAAGCAAACGGTTGAATTAAAAGTCGGTCGCGCTGCGGATATTCTCACATCTTTACCTGAAAATTTTGAGCCATTTGACTTTATATTTATTGATGCTGATAAACAAAGTTACCCAGAGTATTTAGAACTATCACTTAAATTTTCACGCTCAGGTACCATTATTTTTTTAGATAATGTGATTCGCGCTGGTGATATTCTGGATGAAAAAAATGTCAAACCAAGCATCGAAGGTATTCGTGAAATGTACCGCCTCATGCAGAATCATCCTCGACTACTGTCGAGTACAGCCTTACAAACGGTCGGCAGTAAAGGACATGATGGTTTTGCACTGGCGATTGTCAAATAAATCTTAATACTAGTCATTAGTATCACTTAAAGGAGTATTCATCAATTTGAATACTCCTTTTTCTTGCACTAAAGCCCTGAAAAAGTTATCCCCGATTCCTGTTTGTATTCCTGTGGATAAAAATAAAATATTATGGCAAATAACTGATTTTCATGTATTTTAATTAAAAGATTATAAAATAATCAAACCAGATAAACCTACTATTCTAAAAATTTATCCACCTTCATTCGGTAAAGTTTAACCAATATTTATCAAGTAAAATTAATCAAAATTGATTGATCATTTAGCAACCAACAATGGAACGACTGAATTTCTAAATATATTGGTTGTAATACTGCCCAAGAAAAATTGTTTTACTTTACTGCGACTATAAGCGCCTAGCACAATTAATTGAATTTGATGTTGTTGCTGATAATCTAAAATATTCTCAGCGACATCTCCAAAACGGTATTCAACAACCACATCCAATTCAGCTTCACGTAAATACTGAGCTGGGATATCAAGAATTTCGGGATGATCACCCACATAAAGCAAATGACACTGAAGTGTTCTTAATAAATCACTTTTAGCAACACGATGCATCATTTCTTTACAAGTCTGAGAATCTTCATAGGCGAAAATAAAACGTGTTGGTGGCTTAAAGGTTTCACCAACAGTTAAAACCGTACAACGAGCACCACGAATAAAATTCTCTACATTACTCCCTAAGCTTTTGTGTTTTTCCGCGGAGCGCTCACCTACTCGACCAATAATCGCAATATCATTTTCATTTAAAACATTGAAACTCTGTTCGAGGAAATCGCCTTTTTCTTGAATTTTTATCGGCGTAATACCATATTTTTCTTCAATCACTTCTGAAATATGTGAAAGAAGATTATTACTATAATCTAAAGCTAATTCACTTTGTTTTTGTTCTAATTCCGCGAGTTCTTTTAAGAGCATCGCATTACTTTCAAATCCAATCACACCACTAATTTCACCCAGATGATAACTTGCAGGATAGTAATCTAAAACCTGTAAAAGGACTAACTCACGTTTAGTTCGATCCGCAATCCAGGCTGCTGCTTCAGCTAAGGCATGAATACATGGGGATGAATCAATACACGCAATTACACGGTTCATGATTGCCTCACTTTGACATGATGTCTGATTGTTCTTTTCTTTAAACTATCATAGCTTTCGGGCAAATGAACATGGTTTATGTAATTTAATTCAATCTTTCACGTTACGAATTATTCACGCATTCGTATAAATTGAGCTGGATTCCCTGCAACAACTTCTCTTGCCTGAATATCCTTAGTAACCATACTATTCATACCTACAATCGCCTGTTCATGTATGGTCACGCCATCTTTAACACCTACATGTGTCCCTAACCAAACATCACGATGAATCTCAATGCCTTTTGAGCGTACTGCTTGCTGGTAAATAGGTTGATCTAAACTCATGCCATGATCAAAGGCATAAAGATGACAATAAGCTGCGATCCGTACTTGGTCATAAATTTTAATCCCAACGCGTCCACCATCTAAAATACAATGATGATTAATGGCGACTTCAGACCCAATTTCTAAAGGACCATGCAAGGTACAATCAGCGGCAATAAATGTATTATCCCCAATAATAATCTTTCGACCACGCTCAGCAAAAATATGGGCTAAAGGGGAAATGAAACAATTTTTTCCAATTTCAACAGTCTCCATATCCATTAAATAGGCTTGATAATCTTTTTGCCAAGCTTCTGCCCATTCACGATGCTTTGCCTTGAGTGACCAATATAACCAAGGCATGTAATTCAAACGATGTTTATGCTGTTCTCGGTACTTGAGTAAAGGATCATGTTCCGTCACGTTCGACATCCTCTATATTCAATTGTTCACGTCCACGAGTCACATCTTGGATTTTCAGTTTAAACGGCTCAATTTCATGAATTTGCATACGCGCAGTAATCAATACTCCAGAGTCAACATATTCTTCAATATATTCAATTTTTTGTTGATTTAACTCATATTGAAAAATAGACCACTCATTAAATTGACATTTAAAATTTACAGATTTCTTTTCGATGAGTTCAATTTTTTCGACCTGTAATAAGCATTGCCCTGCTACACCTCCGTATGCTCGTACCAAGCCTCCAGTTCCGAGTTTGATACCACCATACCAGCGGTTTACCAATACAATAATATTAGTGAGCTCATTCCCTTCAATCGTTGCAAGTATGGGTCTTCCAGCTGTTCCTGAAGGTTCTCCATCATCATTAAAACGGACTTGATGCCCAATTTTCCATGCCCAGCATTGATGGGTCGTCGAGGCATCAAAATACTGGTTTAAAAACTCTTTTACATCCTGTTCATTTTCCACAGGTGCGGTGATCGCCTGAAAACGGCTTTTCTTAATATCTTCTTCATAGATATAAGTCTGAGCAAGAGTAAATGGCATGGTAAATTACAAAGGTTGAACTCAAATACATTATGCGTGATTCAATCATATTAAAAAACCCAATCAAAACATCATTGATTGGGTTTTAAACAGACTGAAAAAATAGAGATTATCGTTCGCGTAACGCTTCTTTCGCCTTATTGAATGGTTTCAACAGGTATTCAAGAATCGTTTTTTGACCTGTCTTAATATCAACCGTTGATACCATACCCGGCGTGATTGGGAAAGCTTGCCCAGCTTTGTTATAAAGCTTGTCTGAATCAGTACGAATATACACACGATAATAGAATTGATCTTGTTTAACTTCATCACGTAGCGTATCAGGAGAAATAACTGTTACCTCTCCTTTCAAGCCACCGTAGATTGAATAATCGTAAGCAGTGATTTTAACTAAAGCTTCCTGTCCAGGATGAATAAATGCAATATCACGCGGTGAAATTCGCGCCTCAATTAAAAGTTGTTCATCTAAAGGGACAATGGTCATCAACTTACCATTCTGAGGAATAACACCACCCAAAGTCATCACATCAATTTCTTTTACCACACCGCGGACTGGTGCTTTAAAGATTGTACGATTCAGACTATCAGATTTACCTTTGATCACTTGTTGTTGAGTTTCGACATCAGTGCTCGCCTTAGATAACTCTTCGCGTGCCTGCACATAGTACTGGTTACGAATATCGTTAATTTGGTTGGTCAATTCATTTGCTTGACGTTTTAAACGTAAAACTTCAACTTCACTCGCAGCACCTTTGGCAACAAGCGGTTCTGTCATTCTCAATTCTTGCTGAACTAACGTAAGTGCTTGCGTTAAGCCAGCAATAGATTCTTCCATATTGGCACGTCTAGAACGATAAAGCTGAGTTTCTTCAGCAACCAATTTTGGAATTTTTTGAACTGACTCTGGAAATACCAGTGGACCACCATTCACTTCCGCACGTAAACGCGCAGCTGTTGCTTGCGATGACAGTAGTAAAGATTCTGATTCACCCACATTTGAAGCAAATCGTGTCGGATCAAGTTGAGCAAGGGTTTGCCCTTTTTCAACAATATCACCTTCTTTAACTTCAAGTTTGGTTAGAATCCCGCCCTCTAAAGATTGAATCACTTGTTCTTTAGAAGTTGGAACCACTTTACCTGTACCATTAGAAACTTCTTCAAGTTTGAAAATAGCTGCCCAAATAATGAGTGCAAGCAAACCCAGACCAATAATCCAAATCGTAATACTAACCTTCGGTAATGGTGGCTCTAACTGAGACACTTTTAATGAACGTTGTTGTTTTAATTCTTCGCTCATGATTTAGCCCCTGAATTTGCTTGTTGCTGGCCAGAATTATTTAAAATTTGATCACGTGGGCCATCCATAACGATACGACCATCATTCACCACAATAATACGATCCACTAACTCTAATACTGCACGGCGGTGGGTTGCCACAACCAATGTGCGATGTCCAAGCCAGTTCTTCATATGATCAATTAATTGTTTTTCAGATACATCATCAATCGCAGCTGTAGGCTCATCTAACAACAGAATATTTGGCTGACAAATGAGGAGTCTTGACAATAAAAGTGCCTGACGTTGTCCACCTGAGAAGCCTACACCACCTTCTAAAATAATATGATCTAGTCCCTCCTTCTTTTCTTGAATGAAGTTGAGTGCACCGGTTACTGCAAGTGCTTTTAATAAATCATCATCTGTAGCTAATGGTGCACCTAACGTTAAGTTTTCTCTGACTGTACCAAAGAATAGGTGCGCATTTTGATTCAACAAACCTACGTCACGACGAACGTCCGATGGATCTAACAAGGTAATATCAATATTATCTAATTGAACCTTACCTTGAACTGCAGTTTGCATACCTGAAAGTAATTGAAGAATGGTCGATTTACCTGCACCGTTACGCCCAAGAATCGCTATTTTTTCACCTGGTTTAATTTCAAGTTTAGGAATAACGATACTTGGTTTAGGATCTTCTTCGCCGTATTTAAAGACCACACCATTTAATTCATAATGACCATCGAGTACTGATCGCTGAATCAATTGTGAACGCTCAGGATGGTCAACCTGTTTACTCATTAATTCATCAAGACTTTCTTTCGCTGTTTTAGCTTGCTGATAACGACCAAGAACACCTGTAACCTGTGCAATTGGCGCTAACATACGTGATGATAGAATCGAACATGCCACCAACGCACCGGTGGTCATTTCTCCATCCATTACCGCAAAACAACCCACCAACACCACAATTGCAAAAGTCAACCCCTGTAATTTTTGAGTCCAAAGATTCAATACGCCTACAATTTTACGTTGTTTCATGCTGATAGAAGCTGAAACATCATTCATGTGATTCCACTGATTTTGAAAGCGGGACTCTGCACGTAGCAGTTTAATATCTTCAATACCTTGAACAGCTTCAACGAGAATCGCATTTCGTATTGATGACTCACGCATACCCTCTTTAGCCAATTGCGCTAATTTTTTTTGCGCCAAAAGCCCTGGAATAATCATCAGCGGTACAACCACCAAAATTACCCAGAAAAGATTGCCACCAATGAGCCAAAAAATACCAAGAAACAGGAAGAAGAATGGTAAATCAGCAAAGGCGGTAATTGTTGTAGATGTTACAAGCTCACGTACACCTTCTAGTTCACGAATTTGTGAAATAAACGTTCCCGTGGATTTAGATCGTTCACTATTTTTAATACGTAAAGCATGACCAAAGACCCGATCTGAGACTCTTAAATCCGCACGCTTACCAATCATATCTGAAAGAATTAATCGTGAGTATTTCAATGCGAATTCAAAGATTGCAGCAAGTAATACACCACCTGCCAATACCCACAAGGTTGGAATAGATTGTGCTGGAATAACTCGGTCATACACATTCATCGAGAATACGATTGTCGCGAGTGCTAATACGTTTGCAAGCAATGATGCAAACATAATATCGATATAGCGTTTCCAATCGCGTAATACAATTTCCCAAAACCAATTTTTTTCGTACGGTTTAATGTATTCGTCAATACGCGCATCAGGTACTGAGGTTTCTGGTCTTAAAATATAGACTGAGTCGATGACATCTAATAATGTATCTACTGAAAATGTCTGTGCTAACCCTTCATCACCGCTCAGTTGAACACTTGCGTTACCTTGTGCATCTGCACGATCAATGACGCCAACTTGCCCATCTTTAAATCCGACCAATACCGGTAAACGCCACGGATTTAAAATATCGGGGCTAAAATCCACTTTACGGACATGCAAACCTACTTGGCGTGTCATAATTGCCAAGATGTCATCGACTGACTGGTTCTGATTCCAATTTAGTTCTAAGCGAATACGTTCAGCAGAGGTTTCAATTCGATAGTGACGTGCAACCGTCAGGACACCTTGTAACCATGGTTGATAATTTATTCTTGTATTCATGGTTTCAATTCTACCCCTTGAATGGTCAAATTATTAAGTTGATATACATCGCGGCTCTTACCAGAAGCGGCAATATATTGAACTAAGTTTTCATAAATATCATAACGTGCCGTTTCAATATCTGAATTTGAACGGTGAATCGCTTGCTCAGCATTTAAAAGATCAACAGCTGTACGAGTGCCAAGTTTATATTGTTCTTGATATAACTCTTTCGTTCTGACTGATGTCGCTTGTTGATCAATCAATACCTTCATTTGTCGCTGTTTATTTTCTACTTGCTCTTGAGCACGACGTATTTCATCAATTGTTTCTAAATAAATTGCATTTACTTTTGCTTTAGCAGCTTCTTCTGCAAACGATGCCGCACGACTACGTGAACTAATTGCACCACCTTGGAAGAAAGTACTATTTGCTTCAAGCATAATAGAGCTATCTGTTCCATCGTCTTGATTGTTATTTGGATTACGTCCGTTGACTGCTTGACTTAATGTACCTTTAACATTTAACGTAGGATAACGACTCAATTGAGTTTGTTTTTTTTCTAATTCTGCAACATCAACTTCAGCTTTGGCAGCCATCATTTTCGGAATTTCGTTAAACTTTGGCTCTGAATAAATATCTGAAGCCTTAATTAAACTCTCAGGAATTTCCCAGTTATATTTTGATATATCTGTTCCCATCAAAGTTCTAAGACGTTGTTTAAATACATTGAGCTGTGTTTCTTGCAGAATTAAATTTGATTGTGCAGATTCATAATATGATTGCGCTTGAATTGGATCGGCCTGACTGCTGATACCTGCCTCTGCACGTAAGTTAGCAATTTCTCGGATTCGTGATATACCAGCAATTTGCTCACGTGCAATACGTGTAATTTCTTCATATCGCTTAATGTTCACAATGGCAGAAGCCACTTCAAGAGCAATTTGGTCAATTGTGACAAGAACTTGAGCTTGGCTAAACTGCAACTTGGCTTCTTCTGTACTGACTAGTGATTTTTGTTTACCAAAGTCAAAAAGTAGTTGTGTCGCATTGACATTAAATAATTGACGCCCTCTTTCTCCTGAAGTCATATCTCCAGTTGAAACACCTGCACTCAACTGTGGGTAATAACCTGCTTTAGCAACATCAATAAATGCATTTTGTGATGCAAGTGAAGAAACACTTTGTGTCACTTCAGGATGTCTAGCTACTGCGATCTTGATCGCATCGTATAAGCTTAACGTTTGTTTATCAGTCGTACCATTCACAAGTGGCATCATAGATACTGGAGCACTTGGCGAAGCTTGTGTCGTAATCACAGGCAATTGCTCAACATGTTTAGGATCAAAGCTAAAATCACTCAGTTCATTTAACTTAACTTGTCTAAAGTCATCATCAGCTTTAGGTTTAAAAAACTGATCCATATTTGATTTTAATGCAGTTAAACTGAATTTTTTCTTTGCTTGAGGTTCAGCATTCACCGTATTGTATTTTTGTTCAGAGACGACTTGATCAGCTTTAGGCTTAATATTTACAACTGGCTTAATCGACTGCGATTGTTCAGATATTTTCGCTTTCTGCTCTATTGGTTTTGAATAAACAATTGTAGGTTTATTTACAGCCAAAGCACTAGTCGGTTGCTGAACGATCAAGTTTGGACGCTCAATTACATTCTGTGTTTCTAACTTATTATGAGAACCTGATTTAAAAGGCCAAAAAGCTTTGGCTTTAGATACAAGACTTTGACGATGTTCAACTTTCGCTACAGTTGAAGGTGGAGCTTGTCGCAAGTTGTTTTGGCTGTTAATTTGTTGATCATTAACAATCTTCGGTTTTGGTGTACTAGACACTTTCAATGAAGATTCACTCACCGATTTTTGTAAAGTCGGTGTCAAAACTTTTGTATTTGAAACATTGCCAGTAGCTTGGTGATGACCCTCATCCAACTTAGTTTTATCTTTGCCTATATTCCCAATAAATGTAAAGAGTTTACTTTTTGGTTTTTCTGTTTTGTCTTCTGAAACCGATGTTTCATTTTCTAGTAATTTTGCGTGTTGCGCGTCAATTAAAGATTCTGTTAGTTGATTTTGGATCTTTGGTTTAAGCGGTTTTAAAACCTGACGAGTGTCTTTAGTAGCGGGTTGTACAGTAGATGAAATAGTAGGTTTTAGAACATTTGGCGCTGAAGCCTCTTCAATATCCTGCTTTACCTTTGGCAGCAATACTTTTGGTTCAGATGCCGCTTTTTCACGCTTAACAAATGCAAAGAAAGATTTCTTTTGAGTCTTTTCCTTCGACTCATTCTGAGACTGCGAATTAGATAAAGGTATCGTGTTAACTTGAGCAATTTCATTTTCGACTATGTCGTCTAAATCAGGAACTTGTTCAATAACTTTAGGAACAAGAACCTGTTCTTTCACTTGCTCTTTCGAGATTTTGGATTTCGATTGGAATAATTTAAAACGTGGCTTTTCAAGCTGTTCAGGTATATCTTCAACAGTCTTTTTTTCCAAACTAAAATTGATTTTGGGTTTTTGTAATTCTGCTGATAGTGCACGTTGGGTATCGTCAATTGCTAGAGGAGCGATTGCATCTTCAGCATGTACTTGTGTCGCACATAAACTGATCGCAAACAGCGTGATATACCCCATATCCTTCTGACTTAATTGATGTTTAGCCACTTGTAATCTCTATTAAAAAGTGTGAACTACGTCACATAAAATCAATCGTATTCTACAATGATTTTTATATTATTTCTGCGTCAATTGTAAACTTACGATTTGTTTGAGTTAATTTACAGTCTAAATATCTATAAAACAACATTATTTTATAGATATCACACTATTTTTTTAAACTGTGAAATCATCACCTAAATAAACTTTACGGACAGTTTCATCCATAAGTACTTGATCTGGTGTTCCTTCCGCAATGACAGATCCTTCGCTGACAATATAAGCATGCTCACAAATCGCGAGCGTTTCGCGAACGTTATGGTCTGTAATGAGCACACCGATACCACGTTCTTTTAAATTGCGAATAATGTCTTTGATATCACCTACAGAAATTGGATCTACCCCAGCAAAAGGCTCATCAAGGAGCATAAACTTAGGATCGGCGGCTAATGCTCGAGCGATTTCAGCACGGCGACGCTCCCCCCCTGACACACTCATCCCCAAAGAATCTTTAATATGTGTAATTTTAAAGTCTTCTAATAACTCTTGAAGTCTCTCTTTGCGTTGTTGCTTATTAAGATCCTTGCGCGTTTCAAGAATCGCCATAATATTATCTGAAATACTCAATTTACGAAAAATTGAAGCCTCTTGTGGCAAATAACCAATTCCATGACGAGCACGCTCATGCATTGCAAGGTCCGAAAGATCAAGATTATCTAAATGAATTTCACCTTTATCCATTCGAACCAGTCCGACTACCATGTAAAAGCTTGTCGTTTTTCCCGCCCCGTTCGGTCCAAGCAAACCCACAATTTGACCACTTTGCATGCTAAATGAAACATCTTTCACCACCCAGCGTTTACTATAAACTTTGGCAAGATGTTTAATTTTTAATGTTTGGATTTGTGATTCATTGACACTCATTAATCACGTACTCCAGAGAATGATTTTGAGGCAGAAGGTGGAATGATAATTTGTACACGACCTTTCGAACTGCCTGTGCCACTACTGCCACCGCCTACAACTTCGATATCACCCTTATTCATACTGTAACGCAAAGTGTTCCCACGAATACTTGCGCCATCTTGATACAAGTATGCATTACCCGACAAAGTAATAATGCCTGTATCAGCGTTATATACAATTTTAGAGGCTTCACCACGTGCAATGCCACGTTTAGACTCTAATTGCTGTTGGAATTTTGCAGGGGAACCTGACGCATTTACTGAGCTAATTTGGCGATTGGCATTGAGATTAGCAACTATAGAGGCTGCATTTAACTTGAAAGTACCTTGTTCAACAGAAACATTCCCCACATAGGTCGTTATACCTGTTTTGTCATTATAGGTCGCACGATCAGCTAAAAGCATGATGGGTTGATTACGATCACTTGGCAATGCAAATGCCATAACAGAAATAGAACTGAGTGCCACCATTGCTATTGCTTTAAGCATTTTTGAACCTGATAAATAAGAAGGTTTAGTTTGGTGCATACTTTCCTCGAATATTTTTAAAATAGTACTGACCTTCATTCAAATCTGCTTCTAAGCCTTGGCTGACAAAATCTGCATTTGGTGTTTGTACAGTAACTTGCTCAGATGTTTCAAGCTTTCTTGTTTTTGGATATCCTGTAAGCGCATCGGTTCGAAAAACCATTTTGCCCATTTCTCCTTGCTTGGTTGCAACAACATCTCCAGATAACACAATCTTCTCATTGTCATTGAAACCATGTGCTTGTTTAGCATAAAACGTAGCGTCTTCTACATTATTAGTAAACATGCTGGCATTTAAATTCTGCAAGCTTGATGTTTTCTGTTTCATATCTTGGTTCAGCTCATCCACTGTAGCCTTAACATAAAGCATCCCTTTTTCATCAGTTTGCAAAAGATTAATATTCTTTGCTGAATATGTCATCGATTGAGCGGATGAACCCTCTAATTTTTTCCCTTTACCGCTGTAATAATAATAGCCACCACTTATAGCAGCGACAATAACAGCAGTAATATATAAAACTTTAGTATCCATAAATCATCAACTATATTCAGCGTTCATATCAACTGCGTATTAGTGCGTTACAGCCAAATATTTTTCAAGAAGTTCATGGTAAACCCCTTTTGACAACAATAACATGTCACAAATTTCACGCACAGCGCCACGACCACCATAAGCTTGGGTTACAAGGTCTGCACGACGACGAACTTCAACATGACCATTTGGCACTGTTACTTTCATTCCCGCAATCGCAAAAGCTGATAAATCTGGCCAATCATCCCCCATATACAAGCAATCTTCTGGTTTTAAACCCAGTTGCGTACAAGCTTGCTGTAAGGCAGTCCCTTTGTCTTCACGCCCCTGATAAACTAAGTCTACACCTAGATCATTCATACGCTTTGTCACAATATTGCTTTGGCGACCTGTAATAATGACAACTTTAATTCCAGCTTGCTGAACAAGTTTCATCCCAAGTCCATCACGAATATCAAATGACTTAATTTCATCACCTGAGTTCGTCAACGTTACAAAACCATCACTTAGAATACCATCCACATCCAAAACCAACGCTTCGATATGTCGTGCTTGTTCTAACAATACATAAGATGCCATGAATTAATTTACCCCAGCTTGAATTAAATCGTGCATGCTAATCACACCAATCACTTGTTTGGCATCATTGACTACTACAAATTGATTGATTTTTTTAGCATTCATTTGCTCTAGCGCTTCAACCGCTCTTGCTTCTTGTGAAATGGTTAGAGGATTTTCAATCATAACCTTTGATACAGCAAGATTAACATCAAAACCTTGTTGCTTATCAATGAGACGTCGTAAGTCACCATCCGTAAATATACCTAACAGAACATCATTTTCATCCACAATTGTGGTTAATCCGAGACGTTTGTTTGATATTTCGTATAAAACTTTATTCATTGGTGTATCTGGTGAAACTTTTGGTAGAGAGTCACCCACGTGCATCAGATGTTTAACATGCAACAGTAATCGCTTACCGAGTGCACCAGCTGGATGTGACATGGCAAAATCATTTGCAGTAAATCCACGCGCTTCAAGTAAAGCAACAGCCAAAGCATCACCTAAAGCTAAAGTCGCTGTCGTGCTTGAAGTTGGTGCCAAACCTAATGGGCATGCCTCTTGAATATGACCAAGTGTAAGCGCAACATCAGCGTTCTGTGGCATTGGTCCACGGTCATCACCTGAAATTGTTATCAATGGCACACCCAAATGTTTGATGAGTGGCATTAACATCATGATTTCATCACTTTTACCAGAGTTCGAAATCGCGATCAGCACATCTCCACGCACCAACATCCCGAGATCACCATGACCTGCTTCACCTGGATGCATAAAAAAAGACGGCGTTCCTGTTGATGCAAATGTTGCAGCCATTTTTCGACCGATATGACCAGATTTTCCCATACCTGTGACCACTAAACGACCTTGGCACTGCAGGATAATTTGACATGCTTTGGTAAAACGATCATCAATCTGACTGGATAGTACCGATAAAGCTTGACGCTCAATCTCCAAGGTTTCTTTTGCAACCTTTTGAAAATCAATTGGATATGTAGTATTTTCAGAATTCAAATCTGGGCACCTTGAGGCTGGATTCAGCCACAATTTCAATTATAAAATTATTCTTCATATATTAACATAAGCATGCAAGTATCTTTTTCTTAAATGTATAAATTTCATTTGCATAGATTTTTTACGCATAAAACTTTGTGAAAGATAAGCCTTAGGTTAAGATGAACCACCATTTTTTTAGCTTTTTGAAGACCTATGCAACCATTTGTTCTATATAACTCAGAGCAACGAAAAAAAGTTGAGTTTGTACCACGCAAAGAAGGACATATTGATATGTATGTCTGTGGGATGACAGTTTACGACTACTGTCATATCGGTCATGCTCGGGTTATGGTTGCATTTGACTATATTATTCGTTTTCTTCGTAGCCAAGGTTGGAAAGTTAAATATATTCGCAACATTACTGACATTGATGACAAAATCATTGCACGTGCAAATGAAAATGGTGAAAGCATTACAGCACTCACTAATCGCTTTATTCAGGCAATGAATGAAGATGCTGCAAATTTAGGATGCTTGGCACCTGATGAAGCACCTCGTGCGACAGAGTACATCGATCAAATGCAAAATATGATTGGTACTTTGGTCAATAATGGCACTGCATATCCTGCGTCAAACGGTGATGTGTACTTCGAAGTCGAAAAATTTAAAAAATACGGGCGTCTGTCTGGTCGTAAACTCGAAGACATGCAAGCAGGTGCTTCCGAACGAGTCGATGTTGAAGTTGAAAAGAAACATCCTTTCGATTTTGTGCTATGGAAGCATGCAAAAGAAAATGAACCTTCTTGGAAATCTCCTTGGGGGAATGGTCGTCCAGGTTGGCATATCGAATGTTCAGCAATGTCTACATGTTGCCTTGGTAATCATTTTGATATCCATGGTGGTGGTTCTGACTTAACCTTCCCCCATCACGAAAATGAAATCGCACAAAGTGAAGCTGCAACTGGTGAACAATATGTAAACTATTGGATGCACGTAGGCTTTATCAATGTCGATGGTGAAAAAATGTCTAAATCTTTAGGCAATTTTTTCACGATTCGCGATGTCATGGAAAAATTCCATCCTGAAGTTATTCGCTACTTTATCGTTTCATCACACTATCGTAGCCCTGTGAATTTTTCTGATACTGCGCTTAAAGAAGCTAAAAACACATTAAGTCGTTTTTATCATTCATTTAAAGCATATCAACAGATATATGGTGCCGAAATTAATTCGCAATACGATGAAGCACTCGTTGAAAAGTTTAATGCAGCAATGCGGGATGATTTCAACACATCAGAAGCGATTGCGGTACTGTTTGAAATCAATAAAGAATTAAATCGTGCCGTAAAAGATGAACTTGCTGAACAGGCGGCCATATATTATGCCACCTTGCGCCATCTGACCAATATCTTAGGTCTTGTTCAACATAATGTTGATGAATTCCTAAAATCAGATATTGGTCAAGAAAGCTTATCTTTGAGTAATGATGAAATTGAAGATCTCATTCAACAACGCAAAGATGCCAAAAAAGAGAAAAACTTTGCGCGTGCAGATGAGATTCGCCAAAATCTTCTTGATCAAGGCATTGTACTTGAAGATACGCGTCAAGGAACTTTATGGCGACGTGCTGATTAATTCATCAATTAAGTTTTGGAAGTGTTGACAGGGTGTGCAAAATCACTATAATTCACACCATATTGCGGGAATAGCTCAGTTGGTAGAGCACAACCTTGCCAAGGTTGGGGTCGCGAGTTCGAGTCTCGTTTCCCGCTCCAAAATTTTAAAAGCTTCAGTCGAAAGATTGAGGCTTTTTTTATTGACTTAGATTCTCAAATAAAGTCGATCTAGATTAAATTATTGGAAAGAGGCAACACTTCACAGCCAACAGCCAACAGCCAACAGCCAACAGCCAACAGCCAACAGCCAACAGCCAAATTATTTATAAAAAATGAGATTTTAAATGAATAGTTATAAGTCAAAAATTTAGAAATCGATTACCGCATTTATGCAAAAACGTTAAAGTGTGAGTCAACAAATAAGTGCCTAGCTATTATTCCCATATTAATATTAAAAAAACATAAAATTATTCAATTCCAACGCTAAATTACAACTTAATAATGACCATAGATCCTAGCAACTACGTAATTTTGAAATAACATTATTATTCAATATGTTTTGTTTACAAAAGAGCATCTCATGTCACAGCCTTTTTATCGATAATATTTGACTATTCAATTGGGTTAGTCAACTTGAGACTTAAAATGCAAGCAACAATAACAATAGGCGATAAAACAACTCATGGTGGTGTAATTACTGAAGTTGATAGTACTTTTTTGTTCAGGGAAAAGCTGCTCATCTTCAAGGTATGAAACACTACTGTCCGAAATGCAAAACAATGGTTTCAGCAATAGCTAGTAATAGTCTTGTTCTTATTAATGGCAAGGCAATGATTGTCGCTGGAGATAAAACTACATGTGGGGCGACTTTTATTCCAGGTCAAGTTCTAGTTGGAAAGTCACAAGGATTGGGAATGGGTTCATTTTCTCAAAGTACAAATGCTTTAGTTGAATCTAACAATTTAATTGATAACAAAGAGCTTTATAAAGCTCAATTTGAATTCAAAGATGAACACAACGGAACACCTCTTGCTGATTTTTTCTATATTTTAACATTACCAAATGGTGAAAAAATTGAAAACTTTACCGGGAATGATGGCAAAACAATAGTTCATGAAATTGGTTATCAACCTGCTGAGGTGAAAGTTGAAACCTTCGATTTATCTAAGCCTATGAAACCTTTTGAGTAAAATTATGAGTGATAAATTAAGTCCAAACACTGAAACAGTTCCTGGTAATGCTAAAGCATGGGAAGGCTACCCTGATAAAATTGAAAACTGTTCTGTCAGTCAACCATTTTGCCTTTTAGAGTTTAATCGGAAAATAGTTCAACCATACAACTTTATGATGCCTGCTCATATGTGGAAACACTTAGCAAATACAAATAAGCTAGAATACGCATTGGCAATTCGTTTTGGATTAGAACATGATGTATTACCACATGAGAATCTATTATCTGCAACAGGCTACCACACAAGAATGTACGTTCTGTTCCAGAGATATTTGAAAAAAAATGTTGTGAAAGAAGCAGCATTAATCGTTGCAGAATTTAAAAGTAATGAGTTTAAAACTAGGTTTGGAACAACTTTCGCTATTCAAGATCTGATTGGACTCAAAGGTACTTTAGATGATCTTAATATTAGTGATGTAATGGCTGGTGCGGCAGTTTTACAGATGAAAAATAGTGGTGAGAAAATCAACCGCTCAATGTACAAATTACTCTTCAACCAAGATTATAATCCAAAAATGCTAAAGGTTTTAGCTGAACAAGGAATTTATCCCGATGTTTAAAAATTCACATTTATTAATAGTTACTATTTTAACTGCTGCATTGTTTTCTACTGGATGTAATTCATCGCCTTCACTTCAACAAGAAGTGGATATTCAAGCAAGTTTTTTACCTACAATGTTACGTATTGATGGAAATATTTTTGCTTTAGCTAATCAAACCTCCCCAAATAATTTAACAATGGAGTTATTCGAATCTACTCTTTTAAAAGCAACTATGCTTCGTAAGTATGAAAAAGAAGCCAAAAATAACTTCAGTCTTGAAAAAGATCGTAATCCTGTAGAGCTTAACTCTATGTGCTTAATGACTAAATTTCTACTCAATAAATCTTACATTGAAAAAGCTAATTTAAATTCGGAGTTCTATGAAGATATTTATGGTTGGATTAATACCAAAAATAAACTTTGGTCAAATTTATTGAAAGGTACTACCGCTGGAACGTTTGAATATCCATGTATCGTAAAACAATCAAATATCCCGAACTAGTTCATTCTTATGTTGCAATTAAGCACTTATAAAGTGCTTTTTTATTGACTTAGATTCTCAAATAAAGTCGACATAGATTAAATTATTGGAAGGAGAAAAGAGGAGCTAGCCGACCAAAGTCAAAGTTGCTCCACGCCCAATCACTCTCGAACTTGAACAGGTTTTCATCTTAAATTCACGCTTTTTTTGATAAAATTAATCACTTTAATGCACTTTTTTAGGCTAAAAGCATGAGATTAAATGCTGACTTCTCTCAACCTGTGATGATTGCTCCAGAGGATTACCAATGGATTCAATCCCCAAGAGGCGAAGTTAAACGAATGATGTTTGATCGTGTTGGCTTAGAACAAGCAAGAGCAACCAGCCTAGTTGAGTTCCCTTCAAATTCTCAGTTCCCAGAGCATCAACACCCCTTCGGTGAAGAAGTTCTAGTGTTAAAAGGGACCTTTACTGAAGATGATCATCAGCACTATCCATCTGGATGGTATATGCGAAATCCTCACCTTTCTAAACATATTGTCTCGAGCGTAGATGGATGTCTGATCTTGGTGAAACTCATGCAAATGTCTGAAGAAGAAAAATTAGCTACCCGAATTGATACTCGTGACGAGCGAAACTGGACCTATTTAAACAACAGAAAGATTTGCCAACTGTTTCAATCTGAGTATGAACACACCTTTCTCGAAAAACTCGAAAGCCAACAATTTTTCGAATCAACATATCATAACGGTATTGAAATTTTCATTATCGAAGGTGAACTGGTGATGAATGAACGAAATTATTCAGCTGGTTCGTGGATGAGGTTTCCGACTCAACATCGTATTGAATTCAAAGCAGGTGCTTCTGGCGCTTTGATTTATGTAAAAAAAGATCATTTAAAAAATATATACCCCAAAAAACCCAATACATTATTGGGTTTTTAAGCTAGTGCATTGATTAAGATTCATCATATGCGCTTTTTTTCCAGACACCCATATCAATAAGCTTCTGAATTTGCTTATCAATCACTTCCGCTTTATATTCGTCGTGATGTCCCTGTTTTTGCTGCAAATACAAATTTTTAGGATATATATTATTTTTATAAATTAATTGTGCGCATTCTGCACGTATATCTTTCATCCAATTGGTCACCTGAGCGTGTGTACGATGATAACGAAGTGCCTCAATATCAACTACACCAGTCACATAGGTAGATCCATTGGTATCATGCTGTTTACCCACTATTTTACCTTTATGGTCCACAATCATAGAAAGACCACCACCACAATCGATTGGTGCTAATGTATTTTCATCAAGATACATCCCCCCAATATTAGGTGCTACTACGTACATATTATTTTCTAAAGCACGAGCACGATTGGAGATTTCAAATACATCATTTTCAGTAAATGAAGCTGGTAAAGATGCACGATAGACGACTTCAGCACCATTCATCGCTAGGCCTCGACCATTTTCTGGAAAATTACCTTCCATTGCCATCATGATGCCCAATCGACCAATTTCCGTATCAACTACTGGCCAAAATGATTGAAGCTCTTCACCATATTTTTTTACCCACTCATCATACAAATCATGAGGTGATGCTGAACGCTCGCATGGCAATAAAGCAGACATTTTGTGGTGTTTTAAAATAATTTCGCCTTGAGGATTTATAATAAATCCGACATTAAACATAATGCCTGGCCAATCCTCATTTTTAGCTTTGGCTTGCGCCATGATAAAAACATTATGTTTTTTAGCTAACTCACCTAAACGATCTGTTTCAGGGCCTGGTATATCGATCGCACCATCATCCAAGAATTCTTGAATATCAACATCGAGTGCTTCATCGTTGAAGCCCTGTAATGCCCCCTCAGGGAGAACCAACAGTCTTACTGGAATATCTAAAGAACTCAACCATAATGCACCGGATGTAAGTTCCTCTAAATGAGAGATATTTTTCATAATATCTGCTCTACAACTTGTGCCCCATATTGTTGGAACTAATCCTACTACACCATAAGGTTTGATCATTTTATTTTCCTCTAAATCCATTCAGTTTTTTTATGTACTTAAAAATTATCAGTGTACTGATAATTATACAAGTTCAAAAACCAAATAATTTAGAAAATTATTCTTCATTAATTTTTTTCATCCAATTCCTGACGATTCTTATTTCACTTTCACTAAAACCATCGACTAGAGAATCTTCTAAACGATCAATAGCATCACCACAATCTTCCATAAGTTTTTTCCCTAAATCTGATATCTCAATTAATTGAATTTTCTTATTCGTAGAATGAGAAGTTTTATAGAGAATATTTTGTTTTTCTAATTTTGAGATCATCAAATTTACTGTTTGCGGTGTTAATGAAGCAAAACGTGCTATTTCCGCATTTGTGAAACCTGGGTAAGTCAAAATAATTTTCAAAATTGTGAACTGTGGTGGAGTGATTGAATATTCAGCAAGTACACGCTCCATTTTTAAACGATATACATGGGATGTCTTTCTTAATAAAAATCCAAGGTAACCCGATTCATTATCAAATATTTCAGGTGAATTCGTATTTTTTTTAAACATACCTATTGCCCTTTTATAAAATCATAAATATTATCAGCATGCTGATAAAAAAGTATTTGAGTTTAACTTTTCATTATATATGACTAATGCTGCTTAAATTTGAATACCTAGTCACAGTTTAGCTAAAAAAATAATGGAATAAAAATCAAACCCTTAAGGATATAGGATACGAAAATGCAGAATACTCTAAATGCTGAAGAACCCGCTTCGGTCAAAAAAAATACGAGATACGCTTGGTACGTAGTCACACTATGTATGTTGGCTTATATATTTTCTTATATTGATCGACAAATTTTAGTCTTGATGATTGAACCGATCAAAGCAGATTTAAATTTAACTGATACTCAGTTTAGTCTATTGCACGGTTTAGCTTTTTCCCTATTTTACGCATTTATGGGATTGCCTATCGCTTATTTAGCAGACCGATTTTCCCGACCAAAAATTATTGCAATTGGCATTATTTTTTGGAGCTTAGCAACAGCGGCTTGTGGTCTAAGTAAAAACTTCATTCAACTTTTTCTTTCAAGAATGGGGATTGGCATTGGTGAAGCAGCATTATCACCCGCAGCATATTCCATGTTTAGTGATATGTTCAGTAAAGACAAATTAGGTAAAGCCGTTGGTATTTACTCCATTGGTTCTTTTATCGGTGGAGGGATGGCTTTTCTCGTTGGCGGCTATGTGATCAGCTTATTAAAAGATGCAACGTTTATTGATGTTCCTTTACTCGGCATGATGAAGGCTTGGCAAGTTGCCTTTATTCTCGTTGGATTGCCAGGCGTTTTTATTGGTCTTTTATTTATTTTAACAGTAAGAGATCCGCAACGAACAGGACAAAAACTCGATGCCTCAGGTAATGTCGTAAAAGTTAAATTTACGGATTCTTTTAAATTCTTAAAAAAGCACAGTAAGACATTTACTTGTCACTACATGGGCTTCACATTCTATGCAATGGCATTGTTTTGTGTCATGAGCTGGTCACCTGCATTTTATATGCGTAACTTTGGTCTGAGTCCTGTTGAAACAGGTTATATGTTAGGAATGATTCTACTTATCGCAAACACATCTGGCGTTTTCTTTGCAGGCTGGTTAACTGACTATCTGACTAGTAAAGGTCGACGTGATGCTGCAATGTATGCTGGTTATTTAGGTGGTTTAGGAATTATCTTACCGATTATTAGCTATACATTAGTAGACTCACTGTGGTTATCTGTTGCTATTTTTACAGTGGCTATGTTCTTTGCATCTTTCCCAATGCCAACCTCAACAGCAGCTATGCAAATTTTAGCTCCAAATCAATTACGAGCTCAAATTTCTGCAATTTTCTTGTTAATCAGCAGCTTAATTGGTTTAGGTATTGGAACAACTTTAGTCGCATTAATTACCGATAAAGTATTCGGGGATACCAACATGGTGGGTTATTCAATTTCAATCGTAGGTGGATTCTCAGCGTTATTGACTATTATTTTACTCAAAACAGGATGTAAACATTTTGTGAAAAGTCTAGATGTAGAAAAAGATGAAATGGTCAGATAAGAAGTGATTTGTGCAAAATTACATAAAGCATTTTCTAAAATCTAAGCTCATATTTAGTTTATTTTAGAAAAAGAACTCGAACATCTGTTCGAGTTCTTTTTTCTCAACTGAGAATCAATAATGATTAAACTAATCAAAGGTAGAAAAAAATAATCAAAGTCTACTTGTTGCAAGCCAAAGCCGCATTATGATGAATACCCATGTCCGATGCCCGATTAAATAAAGATAAACGACGTATTCCCTGTCAGGTCTAGGCTTTCAATATTTTTCGTTTGAAGAGCAGATTATTCTCCCTACTTGAATAGAAATCACTCTCAAATTTAATAAAATGCGTTCAGGACTGCTGAATGAGGAAAACTCACTTCCAGAAGCTGATTTAACTTAACTCATTCAAAGTGTGAATATTGTTAGACGATATAATGCCGAACCATATAGCGCGTTAACAAAAAAAGAATATTGTTTAGGTGATCAATCAGATGAGTGCGTAATTATTATTTATACTCATCTCTAAATCAGATTCAGTCTTACAACTTTTGAGTAATCGCAAAAAAAAAGACTCGGCCTTAAAAGTCCGAGTCAGGTTGTAGTCAAATAATAGCATTTTTTAAGAAAGATTTACTTTTTGAATACCATTTCTACCTGGGAAATCCTTGGCTAAAGATCGGGCATTAGGCATTTTTAACCATAATCTTAATAATTTTCTTCGCTTTGAGATGTCTTCATCATCTATAAATGACGATCGTGAATGCATTACACAATAGTTATTACAGAACTGCATATCACCCGGTTCAAGCATCATATCTAGTCTGAGATCAGGATCTTGTATGTATTGATCGAAAATATCAAGCGCATCGACTTGAACTCTGGATAAAGGTATTCCTTTTCGCTCATGTCCTAGTTCAATATATGCTCTTAAGTAACGGCAACTTAATTTATTGTCATAAAAGCTAAATATAGGCGTGAGTGTTGGTTCTGAGTCACCAAGATGATCACAATAAGTCGGATGATAATAATAACCTAGATATTCAGGATAATTTTCTAAAATTCTATTGTAGACTGTGGCAGCACTGACGAGACTACTCAATCCTCCACTCATTGCTTTTCTAATTGATAGCAATCCAACTACGTCAGATAAGTCAGTGTGGTAAGGGAGATATGCGTTTGTTTCATAAACTCGCGTTGATTTGTTATTAAGATCACCAACGTTTTCTACTTTACCCAATAAATCGCCTTTAGGATTTTGGGTAACGGGTTGACCCATATACATGCCTATTAAATAGTAAATAATCGCCAATTGGCGTTCACTAAATTTAGAGACATCCAAACCTTTTAATAGAAAGAAACCATATCCATTCTCAAGCTCATCGGCATATTTTTTAAATTCAGATAAAACTTGTGAATTATTAATCGTTAAATGCGTGTTATTCAATTGATCAATTTCTAGATCTTGTTGTTCTATCAATTGCAAATTTTGGCTTAATTCATGAAGCATTTCTTCGCTTAAATAATAAATCCAATCTGTCTGATTTTTTAGGTCTTTGCCCACCCATGCCGACTTATGACTGATTTTCTCTTTTAATATCGTATTCATCGCAATTTATCCCTGAACTAGTGTTTGTTTTCCTGCATTTTTCGGACCATCGCATTAAAAAACTTATCTGCGAAAGCACTTTCTTGAATTAACATTTGAGTTAAGTCTGCACACTTCTGTTTTACGATATGATCTAATTCAACATCGTCACCACGCATTGAATCCGCTTGGCATTGTATTTCTGCCGCTCGTTGAACTGTCCAGAGTAGGAAAAAAGCTTTTTCAATCGTACTCTCTCCCACAGCTACACCATGATTTCTAAGTACCAGAATGTGATGATCACCTAAACTTTTGATCATTCTTTGTTTTTCTTCTTCGAATAGGGTAATGCCTTCAAAGGCATGATAGCCTACCCGACCATATAACTGCGCACCATAAAAATTGTCATTTTTAAAGCCATCTTTCTTTTGTGCAATGGCACTGATTGGTGTGGTATGTGTATGTATTAAACATCGAATATCATCACGAGCACCATGAACAGCACTATGTAAAGCAAATCCTGCAGGATTGGCATCATATTCAGAATGAATCACTTTATTACCGTTTAAATCAACTTTTAATAAATTTTCGGGTGTGATTTCCGTATAGTTCAAGCCGAAAGGATTTACTAAATAATAGTGTTCAGCTCCTGGTAAGCGCGCTGAGACATGATTAAAAATTGTTTCCGTCCAACCAAAATAATCAATAAGGTGATAACAATTCGCTAATTTAACTCTGAGCGCCCATTCAGCTTCAGACACATTCAATACATTATTTTTCATCTTCATTATTCCTTGTTCTGGCTTGTTCGCTTAAATAGACCGTTAATTCATATATAAGTTTGGATGTCGGCATCGGACATTCATAAGCATCTGCCAATTCAAATACAGCTTCTGCAATGGGTGCTAACTCTAAAGGGCGATGATTTTTGTAGTCATGCCACATTGATGTATATGTTTCCCCCATCTCTGAACCTAACTTTAAAAATGTGTTTGGGTCGATATTGATACGAGCGCCATAGCAAGCCGCAACAGCTCGAACTTCATATAAAATTTGTTGCGTAATTCGAATTAAATTTTGATCAGCATAAATTTTACTTAGCGGAGCATCAGCCACAACCGATAATGGATTGGAGCTCAAGTTAGCCATAACCTTGGTCCAAATTTGATCTCGGATGTTCTCTACGGGTCGTGCTTCAATACTTGTATTTTCAAACAATTCAACAAGCGCATGTAATCGTTCAGTCATTTGATGACTCGGCTCACCAAAGATCAACAAATATGGATTGTCTGATTTAACCTCATTTCCATTGACACTTTGCGCTGTAATAAATACGACAGCGCCAATTAAATGTTCTAATGGAAAATGGTCATTTAAAACGCCCTGTTGATCTAAACAATTTATGCTTGAATGTTCAGAGTTATTCTCTAAACCGTAAAAATACCAAAAGGGTATTCCATTCATTAACGGCACGATGACTGTCGCGTTATGCATATAACGCTTCAGCTGAGTTGAAATTTCATATAAAGCGTTAAACTTGGTTGCTATAAATATAAAATCCTGTTTTTCAATGCATTCTTCAGTATCCACAATTCGAGATGGATGTACTTGAAATTCACCCAGTACATCTTTTAAATGAATCCCTTTTTGCTTTAGCGTTTCGACTTTTTCCCCTCTCGCTAGAACAGTGACTTGGTGTCCTGCTAGCGTTAATCTAGCAGCAAATACACAGCCTATGGCTCCAGCACCATATACCAAAATTTTTTTTGACATACATTCAAATCCCTGAAAATCGTATGATTTGTTATGTTCTATATAGCTAATACGTCTTGATGCTTACTATTAATTCCTAAGTAACTTTCGATGATTCTTGGATCTTCAACTAAATCAGAGCCCTTTCCTTCCATTGAAAGCTCTCCCATTTCTAAGACATAAGCATAATCTGCAAGTTTTAAAGCAGCTCTAGCATTCTGCTCAACTAACAAGATAGACACGCCATGTCCTCTTAATTGGTCAATCACCTTAAAAATTTCTCGGGTGATGAGTGGCGCTAATCCCAAACTCGGCTCGTCAAGCATCAACAATTTAGGTTTAGCCATGAGTGCACGACCTACTGCAAGCATTTGTCGTTCACCACCAGAAAGTGTTCCTGCTTGCTGTGATCGTCTTTCTTTCAAACGAGGAAAAATGTCATACACTTCATCTAAAGTGCTCAAAATCTCTTTGTCTCTTTGGCGATAGCGTTGAAAAGCGCCAAGCATAAGATTGTCTTCAATAGACATTGTTCCAAATAACTCTCGTTTTTCAGGCACTAATCCAAGCCCACGAATGACCATTTGCTCAACCTGTGGACATTGCTCCACATGTCCATCGAAATCGACGTGTCCTTTAGAACCCAGCACCCCCATAATTGCAGACAATAAAGTTGTTTTACCCGCACCATTTGGACCAACAACAGAAACAATTTGACCTTGATTAACACGCATATTAAAATTTGAAAGCGCTTCGACTTTTCCGTAAGCAACACTCAAATTATTTACTTCTAGCAGAGGCGTGCCCTCTTGATTTCCAAGCATTGTGATCATGCAGCACCTCCTAAATAAGCTTCCAATACAGCTTCATTTTTTTGAATTTCTTCTGGTAATCCTTCAGCAATTTTTTGACCGAACTCCATGACCACAATTCGGTCTGCGAGATTCATGACAAAGTCCATATCATGCTCGACCAAGAGAATTGCCATACCTTCAGCACGTAATTTAGATAGAAGTTCAGCTAAGGCTTGTTTCTCTTTAAATCTTAATCCTGCTGCGGGCTCATCAAGTAGTAATAAGCTTGGGTTCGCACATAAAGCACGTGCAATTTCTAAAATACGTTGCTGCCCGAGTGCTAAACTGCCAGCTTCAACATACAAATATTCTCCAAGCCCTACACGTTCTAGTTGATATTTAGCCTCATTGAGAAGTTCATTTTCTTCAACTCGATCAAGAAGTAACATGGATGAGATGACACTTTTTTCTCCGCGCAAATGTGCACCTATAGCTGTATTTTCTAATACTGTCATTTCAGGTAATATTTTTACGTGTTGGAATGTGCGACTTAATCCTAATTTGGCAATTTCTCTGGATGGTATGCCATTTATTTTTTTACCTTTAAATAAAACTTCACCACTTGTTGGAACATCTACACCTGATATTTGATTGAACATGGTACTTTTACCAGCACCATTCGGACCTATTAAAGCGAGAACCTCTCCAGCGTGAATTTTCAGATTCATTTCATTGTTCGCAACTAAGCCCCCAAATTTTTTCGTGATGTTCTTCGCATCTAATATCAATTCACCCTTGTTGATTTGATTTTCTACTTTGTCCATTTGAGGAATGGGGTGGATTGAAGGATATAAATCTACAGGCTTATATTTATTTGGGATCAACTTAGTAATAAATGACCAAATCCCTGATGGTGCTTTTTGCATCAATACAACAATGATTAATCCAAATACGATTGTTTCATAATGACCTTGTCCGCCAAAAATAATAGGCAAAGCATCTTGCAACCATTGGCGTACCATGGTGAATATGCCTGCACCTAATATTGCACCCCAAATACTACCGACACCGCCTAACAACGCCATAAACAAGTAGTCGATACCCATTTGGAGTCCAAAAGGTGTCGGGTTAATAAAAGTTTGCGTGTGTGCATAAAGCCACCCTGAAATTGATGCAAAAATTGCAGCAATCACAAAGATGATCATTTTTGCTCTAAACGTATTTACTCCCATAGACTCAGCCATTACTTGTCCGCCTTTCAAAGCGCGGATTGCTCGACCCTCTCGAGAATTTAAAAGATTTTTTGTCAAAATAATGGCAATAAATACAATGAGCCAAATGAGGTAGAACATTTTATTGCCATTATCAAAGGCAAATCCTGCGATAGAGATAGAGGGAATATTCGAAATTCCAGAATGCCCACCTAAAGTTTCAATGGTCGAAAAGAAATAATAAAGTGAAATGCCCCAAGCGATCGTACCTAAAGGCAGATAATGCCCTGAAAGTTTTAGTGTTAAGCCACCCACCAAAATCGCAGATGCGACTGTAATGACTATTCCGAGCAGAAGTCCAAACCAAGGATTACCACCTGTCCATGCGAGGAAACTTGGTAATTGTTCAGTCACAGTTAAGTAAGCAGTTGCGTATGCGCCAATTCCAACTAAGGCTGCTTGACCAAATGTAGTCATGCCTCCAACGCCTGTCACCAATACAAGACCTAACACGACTAATGCATTTAGACCAATATAGTTCAATAACGTGACTTGATAGGTCGGTAAAAAAAATGGGCTGATGAATACAATTAGCGCAAATATAAAGAAATAAGTTTTTGATTTCATTCTTCATCCTCCTCAACATGACGAGTTGTGAGTGATTTCCAAAGTAAGAAAGGAATAATTAATGTAAAGACGATGATTTCTTTGTAATCACTTGCCCAAAACATGGAGAAAGACTCAATAACACCAACAATCACGGCACCAATTGCTGCGACTGGGAAGCTGATTAGTCCTCCAATGATTGCCCCTACAAATCCCTTCAGACTTAAAATAAATCCTGAGTCGTAATACAGGGTTGTGATCGGTGCAATTAAAATGCCTGATAAGGTTCCGATAAATGTAGCTAAAACAAAAGTCAGTTTGCCCGCAAAGATTGGAGAAATACCCATGAGCTGTGCACCGATTCGATTGACAGCGGTTGCATGCAATGCCTTGCCATAGAGTGTTTTTTCAAAGAAATACCAAAGCACTAAAATCATCACAAAGAATGAAGCGATAATGATCAAAGTTTGACTACTTAAAACAAGAGTTCCAATCTCAAAGCTTTTGTCACTAAACGGTTGTGTTTGAGCACCATTTGGACCGAATATCACGAGTCCTAAACCGACTAATGCCACATGAACCGCTATCGACACGATCAATAAAACTAAAGGTTTGGCTGCCACTAAAGGTTGAAAAAAAGTGCGATACATTTGAGGACCAAGCGGTGTAATCACAGCCAAAGTCAATAAAACTTGAATTGGCATTGGAAGCGTCGCTAAAGGTAGTGTGTACATCGCGATAACGATCAAAGAAATATAAATCAATGACGCAATAAAAATTTTGATATTAAATGTCTGATTTTTAAAAAATTTAGCGTATAAATCCAGACTTGTATTGACAATAAAAAACGCAACGACCAGCCAAACTATTAAGCTTGGAATACCTGCTTGAATGGATGCCAAAGTCAATGCACCAAATACAGCAAATTCACCCAATGGAATAAGTAATATCCGAGTGACAGTAAAAACCAAAATGATACATAGCGCTAATAATGCATAAATAGCACCACTGGTAATACCATCCTGCCCCAAAATTAACGCGATATTTAAATCCATAACATCTTCCTACCCTTTTTTGAGGATGAATTTACCTAGAGCGACATATGCATATCGCTCTGAGTTCATTTATGATGAAAAGCTAAATTTACTTCAGTAGTTTCCACTGACCATTTTTAACAATGATCATTTCACGCCCACGCTTGTCAAATCCACTATGATCAGATGGGCTCATGTTATACACGCCTTGAGTTCCTGCGACTTCTTTTGTAGATTCCAATGCATCACGTAGAGCTTCACGGAATTGCACGGTGCCAGGCTTTGCTTTTTTCAAAGCAGTCGGTACAGCTTTTTCAAGCAAAATACCTGCGTCATACACATTTGCCCCGAAAGTTGCAGGTGTTTGTTTATATTTTGCTTTATAATCATTGATATATTTAGTAGCAATTTTCTTAGAAGGATGTGTATTAGATACTTCATTTAAAACAAGCATTAAACTGGCAGCTAAAATCGTATTTTCTACTTTCTTGCCACCCATTTTTAAATATTGATCTAAAGCCGCACCATGCGTTTGATAAATTTGCCCTCGATAGCCTCGATCATATAAAGCAGTTTGTGGAGGCACTGCTGAACTACCTGGTGCTGCAACTAGAATTGCCTGTGGTTTTTTACTTATGAGTTTTAACGCTTGACCAGTTAGAGAGGTATCTTGACGTTGAAATGATTCTTGAGCAACGATTTTAATCCCATTTTTCTTTGCTAAATTCGCTAAGACTTTTCCCCAGTTTTCTCCATACGGATCAGCAGTACCGATAAATCCTAGAGTTGTAATTTTTCGCTTCACCATATCTTGCACAAGCGCTTCTGCGATGATTTCATCATTCTGAGTGGTCTTAAACACCCATTTTTTTTGATCCGTCATTGGCATGACTATCGTAGAAGTACCAACAGGTGCAAGAAGAGGTACTTTCGCTTTAGCAATTGTCCCTATCACTGCAGAAGCATTTGGTGAACCAGAAGGACCAATAATTGCATCAACTTTGTTTTCTTTAATTAGTTTCTCGACAGCTTTGACAGATGCTGTAGGATCACTCGCATCATCAAGAGAAATATATCGAACGTTCTCATTACCAATTTTTTTAGGTAATAAAGCAACTGTATTTTTTTGTGGTATACCTACCATAGCTACAGGTCCGGATGATGATGTCACAACTCCAATCGTGATATCAGCTTGAGCATAAGTGGCAATTGCGATTAAGCTTGTTGATAATAATAATTTTTTAAACATCATATAATCTCCAGTTTGTCCATTAACTGTTTATGTAATTAGAATTTATAGCTATATGTAGTAATGATTCGATTTTCAACAAAATCATTACCATTGGTTGTTCCTGCACCATATTTAGTAGTCGTGTCGATATACCTCCATTCTATACCCAACCCTTTAAAAGACCCTTCTGGAACGGTGTAGCCGACAATGAAATTAGCTTCAGTTTCTTTATTATCTGGTAGGCCATTACGCTCTATGTTCGTACCATATAAATAACGCAAAGTCGTTCTTAAACCCGGCAAACCAACATTTTTAAAGTCATAAGAATAAAGTGCATGATAAGTAAGTTCTTCAGGTTTGATGAAACCTAAAGTTGACCAAGTATGTAGGAAAGGTTGAGGAGCGAATCCATCAAATGTTGGAAAATTGGTATCCCCGGAATTTTTTTGAACACCTGCAGCAAAACTATGTGAGCCATTTTGAATGTTGGCCTGAACGCCAAATGTTTTGCTATCTATGTTTCCATAGTATTTGTCACCAGCTTCACTGTTATGGAAATAACGTGCATCTAATTTGATTTTAGAGTCGCCAATTTGAGTGTTATATGCTGCATTTAAATAATGTTGGTTATAAATATCTTCGAGCTGACCAAACCAGTAAGAGCCTGAAATTTTAGGGCTAAAATTATAGTCTAAACCAACATAACTTAAACCATTACTTTCTATTCTTGCTTTACCTGGTGCAAACAAGCTTAGTTTTTCAAATTCATCATCATTACGCGCGTTTATATGAGTGATTCTTCCAGCTGAAAATTTTAAATTTTGAATCGCTTTCGTTTCAAATGCCGCACCAGCATATGTTGTCACCAACTGACGTGAATCATCAATAAATGCAACAGGTGTTCTTGGCGAAAGTTCCCCAACTAATAGCTCAGAATCTTTATATTTCAGCTTTAAGGTTGCACCAAATTTATTATAACTACGTTCTTGCTCATTTTTTATGGGATCAAATGGTAAGATCGAATCAGACCTTTCAGCATTATGATTTGATAATCTTAGTGCGTAACTTGAAGTCACGTCAAAACCCACCTGAACGGGTGTATTGGTATAACCTGAACTAAACTTTAGACCTAATGCTTGTGACCAACTACCAACATCAGGCTGTGTTGTGTTATTTCGATCAATAAAGAAATTTCTTAAATTTATTGTCGTTTGACTATCTTTTACCAAGTCCGCATAAACTGCTGTATTACAGCAAATTGCTAGTATTGCAAATGTAGGTAACTTTTTCACTCAACTTCCCCTTAGTTTTTTACTGATTTTCTCACTCAACCCTGTTTAATTTTTTCTATTCAGCTATATGAAATTTCATATATTCAACCCAATTCTTTTCCAATTCCATAGAAAATTCAATTTTCTTTTAAGTATATTTATATACCTTAATTAATAATTAAATCCCTTTTAAATCTTTATAGATTGAAAAAAAGGCCAAATGATCTAACATTTAGCCCAATTTGATTTAATGAATACCCGCAATATCTTTTAGAATGGTGATAAAAGTATTCTTTTCTTGGTCACTGTATTTTGCAAATACTTCATTTTGATGCTCATCAGCTATATCAAATAAATAATGTGCGGTTTTTTTACCTTTATCCGTTAATTGGTAGAATTCTTCTGTTTCGACTAGTAGCTCATCTTTCTTAAGGATTTCCGCTGCTCTTTCTATTTCTCGCATAGGCATTGCTATATCACGTGGCAAATCATCTTTGCATGAACTTGCACCACTGCCTAGCACTAAAAGCATTCGAGCTTCACTCGTTCTAAAACCTGTGACTAATTGCTTTGGGATGTAATCATTTTGATAAAACTTGAATGCTCGACTCATGAGATAGGCAACATTATTATATAAGTTACCTTGATATAGTTGACCCAAATCATCAGTTTGGACCGGATTTGAATCTTTAATTCTTAACATTGGGTGTGGTGTTACTGCTGAGTACGCACCCTGGTGATATACTAATGGACTACGACCTTCATCTTGAAAATTAACGACCTTTCCAATTATAATCCAGTGATCCCCGCCTTCTACAATTTGAAATAATTCACATTCAAAAACAGCAGAGCAATTTTCCAGAACTGGAGCATTACCTAAACCCAAACGGTAGTTTGCTCCTTCGAATTTATCAATATTGCGTTTAGCAAATTTATTCGATACCTCGATTTGAGATCCAGATAAAATATTGACTGCAAAATGACTAGAGTTTTTAAAAACTTCAAAACTGGTCGATTTTTTATCAATACTCCACAAGATTAAAGGTGGGTCTAATGAAACTGAGTTAAAACTATTGGCAGTTACACCCACTTTTTCACCTTGCGCATTTTGCGCTGTAATAATGGTAACCCCAGTTGCAAAATTACCGAGTGCTCTGCGGAATTTCATCGGATCAATAGCTTGTTCTTCCGATTTTTGATAACTATTCATTCCCTTCTCCTGAATCCCAAAATGACCTTCCATGATGGCAATTCAACTATTAAATATCTAAAACTAATCTCGGTGTTTTTGATCGAGAACAACACACTAAAATCTGCTCATTACTTTCTTTTTCTTCGTCAGTAAAGTAGACGTCTCGATGATCGGGTTCGCCTTCAAGCACATCACACATACACGTTCCACAGACGCCCTGTTCACACGATAACTCGACTTTAATCCCTTCTCGCGCTAAGGCTTGCAAAATAGTTTCCTCTGGAGCGACTTGAATCGTTTTACCACTTTGTTGTGCAACAACTTCAAAACTAGCGCCACCTAAATCAATATCTACCTGAAAATATTCTTTATGTAATTGATCGGAACTAAAACCCCTAGACTCAGCAAGATTAATAATCCAATCCATAAATCCATTAGGACCACAGGTATATAAATGTGAATCTTTGGCAATATCTTTCATTGCGTGATCAAAAAATTCACGATGATTTGCACCATCATCTTTAAAATGGAAAGTTGTATAACTCGCTAAGGGACCTTGCTTGATTTCATCTACAAATGCAGCGGTTTGTTTAGAAGCTGCACAATAATGCAATTCAAATGACTTATCGTTATTTAATAAATCATAAGCCATGGTAATTAACGGTGTAATCCCAATACCACCACCAACTAAAATGCTGTGAGATGCATCTAACAATGGGAACAAATTTTTAGGATGGCTGACTTGTAGTTGCATCCCTTCAAAGATGTCATTAAACGCCGACAGTGACCCCCCTCTTGATGCTTCGTCTTTTAAGATCCCTAGTCGAAAAACACCTTTTAAACTAGGATCTTGACATAGAGAATACTGACGGATTAACCCATTAGGCAGGAATAGATCGATATGTGATCCAGCTTCGATTTCAGGTAATGGAGACTCAGTTGCTGAAATTAAATCTAAGACAACAACATTTTCCGCTTCTACTGATCTTTTATTTACTATTACGGAGTATTTTTCGTTCATAGTTTTCCCCCTTTATGACTAAGCAAATGCTTAGCGCATAAATAGTCCTCCGTTAATATCCCATGTTGCTCCTGTCACAAAAGCTGCTTGTGGGGATGCTAACAAAGCACAAGTTTCAGCGATAAAACTCATACTGCCTAAAGCCTTGACAGGAATGTTATTGATAAACGCTTCCATTTTTTCATCTGAAACAACGCTGTGTACTATTGGAGACTCCATTGGTCCTGGTGCTACGGCATTTACTGTCACACCTTTAGCGGCAAATTCTTTTGCAAAAATTTTAGTCAAAGTTACGATTGCCCCTTTTGAAGCTGCATAATGCGCTCCCGTTGCAGTACCACCATTCTGACCAGCCAATGAAGCCATGTTGATAATTCGACCAAAGCCTTTAGATGCCATATATTGACCAATAATTTGGCATGACTGAAAGGTTCCTCGTTGGTTGACTTGTGTCACCCAATCAAAATCACTCGCAGTGATTTCAAGGACAGGAGTTGCTTTAGTTACTGTGGCGTTATTGATTAAAACATCCAACTTGTTGAAATGAGTTTCAATCCAACTCACTGCTTCTCTAAAGTCCTGCTCTACTGATATATCCAGTTTTAAGGGATACATTTGCGAGGGATACTGACTCGCAGCTTTAGCACTTTCCGCTTTTTCTAAGGTACTTGCAGTTAAAATAACTTGATGCCCTTGTTCAGCAAAATATTCAGCAATCACATTACCTAAACCAGAGGCAGCACCAGTAACCAAAACAACTTGTGACATGGTCACCTCCTATAGAATGTAACTGATACCAGCTAAGGTATCTGTCGAATTGACTAGATTGATAATTTTACGGTCTATTTTGAGTTCGCCATTCTCTTGACGTATTAGCTCATAAATCACATCAGCAGTGTAATGACGTAAATTTTCTTTGCGGAACTCTCTTAAATTTTGTGCACAGCGTAAAATTATCTTGTGATCAGTTTCTTCAATAATTCGCACACGTGACAGGCTACGAACAGTATTGGCTTTGGGAGCTGTCGAGATTGCTTCACCATTTTCTAAACGCTCTACACGTAATTGACGCATGTGGTGATTGTCATATGCATAGTTCAAATGGTTTTCGTAATCTGTCAATGATGGATCTATTGGAATGATGTACTTACCATTTTCATTCCATAAACTTAACCATGCTTGATACTCTGAATGATCTAACATGTCAGCTTCAGCCCAAATGAATGCTGTAACTTCGTTCAAAAGATTTAAATTAATTTTCATGCTCTTCCCCTTAAGCCGTCATCAACTTTTTCCATTGTTGGTAAGCGCCACGCATGCCTGTTTCAGCACTCACGTCACTCTTCAGACCATCTTCAGTTTTGACTTCTCCTGGTAAACCACGGTTCAACATGATCCAAAGATCATTGCCCGCATTTGCACCATGCTGTACACGCTCCCAAGCTTCCGCATCATCTGGCGTACCAAAACCGAAAGGACCTTGGAAATGTTCATGTAGACGTAGGCGATATTGGTTGGCAATTTGTGGTCCACCATCCATCGTAATCACTGAGTGGTGAATTTCAGTTTTATCTACCGCTAATGGTTGCATTACACGGAAGAACGCCATAGAACATGCAATGTTAGGGAAAATATTTAAGTTAAAGCCCGAACCACCGACAGCACGGCAAATTCGACGAACTTCAAGTTCCTCATGACCTTCTTCACGTAGCGCTTGGGCAAGTTCTTCAAAACGCTCTTGGATTGGTCGCTCCATCAACTCTTCATCAAGATCTACCAGTTCTGGAATCATCACCATCACGCTGTGACCATTTCCTAGATCTTCAACATAGCCTGGTTGATTTTCAAAGTTGAAAAGCTCTTCTGTTTTTTCGTCTACAGAACTTAAGAATGATTTATGAACTAATGGGAAATGATACGCGTCAGTTGTATTTTCCAACTGAATTTTCCAGTTACCTGGGAATGTAAAACGATGTTCACCTAATACTTTAACTGGATAACCTGCGCCTTGCTTCATGAATAGATCAATCCACTTTTTCGCAGCACCTAAAAAGTCTTCTAATGGCTCAATATCGTCTTTGAAGGTCGCAAAGATCATGCCGTTATATTCTTCTACACGTAGGCTGATCAGTGGAAATTCAGATTTATCTAAACATTCACCATAACTTTCAGGTGAAGGAACGCCACGCAATGTACCATCCAAAGCGTAACTCCAACCATGATATGGACATACAAAGCTATTCGTTTTGCCTTTTTTATGCTCACAAACTGTAGCAGCACGATGGCGACAGCGGTTAAGTAAGACGTGGACTTTTTTCTTACGATCTCGTACAGCAACTACAGGTTGTTTACCAATATTAATCGTTTTATAACTACCAGCATCTGGAATTTCACTTGCATGAGCAACCCAAACCCAAGTGCTGTAGAAAATTTTTTCCATTTCATCTTCAAAGATTTGTGCATCTTTATATAAAGAGGTATGCACTCGGTCACTTTGAACTAATTCATTGTAATCAATTTCAATATTTTGAACTGGTATTGCACTATTCATCATGTATTCCCTTATAACTGTTTATGCAACTCAACCGACTAAATTTGATTGCGGTACTGGTAACTCATCATCACTGGTCCAATGCGTTACTGGTCGACTGAAAATATTTTCTGTTTGGAAGTGTTTGATTTTCCAAATGCCATTATTTTGTTGCTTAAAACGGATTGTCAGTTTGGCTGCATTCAAGTGGCTTGCACCCGTTTTGAAAGTTGATGTTTGCAACATCAACCAGTGACCAACAGCCACATCACCCTCAATATAAATTTGTTCAGAATTCACAAAATGTGCATTCATAACAAAATGCGAGTCCTTCAGCGTGTATGTTTTAAACATGTCATATACTGCCTGCCAAGACTCAAGCCGACCAAATGACTGGGCGTATTTTTTCCCTACCCCCTCCCAAATACACTCACGATCAAATAAATCCATCAGCGCTTCTAAATTTGTGTTTTGATTAAGTTCATCACAAATTTCCATATAGCGATTTAGGCAATTACGAATTTGATTCTGCGCTTCCAACTGTTGAAGACGTTGAAGAATGCTTTTGAGTTCATTAGAGTCGACCATATCGATATCCTTATCGTTGAATAATTAATTCACGACCAACTCTTGCTTCAACTTTGCAATACTTCCAAAGTTTATATGGACCTTCTCCGACCACAGTCGTACGGAATAAATTACATGCAGCATGAACTGTTTCAATATCAGGTACATCAGCCAATAAATAGGTTGTCCAAGGCCAACCCGTACTTGCACCTACCATGCTTTGATCATCATCTAAGTTGCCGTATACATGAACGCCAGGTAAATCATGGATACCATTCCACATTTCACCAAATGCTGCCCATACTGCTTTTGCTTCTGCTGGCTCTGCATCAAAGAAGTTTTGGTTAATCCCCATACAGAACAATACGCGTAATGATTTTTTAGCTTCCATTTCGATTTCCTTCTTTTCGGTCATTTATAAATATCCAGGTGTCGGATTAAGCCCAAAGCTCATCGCACCAGCATTTTGTAAAGTTGCATCACCCATAAATGCATGCTGTGTCACGACATTCGTGTCATTCACAAAGCGACTAAATGGATGGTTGGTATAAATGGCAGTCATGCCAGCTAACATTTGCATTTTGCGGGTGACCTTTGCACAGACTCTTGCCGCATGTGTACAAGATAGACGCATATCACTAATTAAATGTGGCGCAGGTTTTCGCCCGTTGAGTACTTCTTCCCATACAATATCCATGGTGTTGTAGAACCATGTTCTTGCAGCTAGGAACTCAGCTTCAGCTTTCGCAAATTCGTACTGAGTGATAGGTCGATTAGCAATTTCTGCACCTCCAGTAATCGACGACTTACCTGGAGCTAATTTTCTAAATTCTTCCAATGACGCCGAGGCTACGCCAATTCCGACTACGGTGAGGACTTGAGTCGCCAAAGAGAGGGATGGATATTTGAAAAATGGTTCGCTGAGTTTAGATGGCTCACCCCGAACAAAAGTCCAATGCTCAGGTACAAGTACATTATCGACAATGAGATCGTGACTACCTGTGCCTTTTAAACCTACTGTATCCCACGTCATTTCAATTTGTGCTTTATGCGCTGGTAAAACAGCCATACGTGGTAAGCCATGAGATTCATTATCTTTGATCGGGGCAATGCCTACACCAACGATATCTGCACCTTTACAACCACTTGAGAATTTCCAACGGCCTTTTACAACTAAACCCTCATTGGTCACTTGAGCAGCTTGCGGTGGAAAAATTCCACCAGCAAAAACGATATCTGGACCATTTTTATAAAGTTCGGAAAGTGTCTCTTCAGGTAAACTCCCAAGATAAGCTGGGCTCATACCAAAACTTGCAACCCAACCTACTGATCCATCTGCTTTAGAGAGCCTTTCAATAAGTTCACAAAACGTACGCGGTGAAACCTCATCACCACCGAAACGTTTAGGAACTAAAGCACGATATACCCCAATTGATTTCAGTTTTTGAATAATGTCTTGACTCACGTATGCTTGTTCGTCAAATTCACCTGAACACGCTCGCTGTCTAATCTCTTGACATAATTCTTCAAGATCAATCAAGCTCTCTGTTTGATCTTTGGCTAAATTGCTCATTTGCCACCTCCTTGTGAATGCTTCGTAATATCGACAATGTGTTGTGCAATAGCACACAATTTTTCATCTTCACCATGCTTAGCAATTAATTGCATACCGACAGGTAAGCCATTTGATGTTTCATATGGAATCGTGAGCGCTGGATGGCCCGATAGATTGAATGGTCGCACGAGCTTAGTTAAATTGAGGAAAGCAACAGTATTTTCAGCTTCGTCTAATTTAGGTGGAAATTGAGGTAGTGTCGGCAGTATCAAAACATCAACATTGTTGAGTAAATCATTGATCTGCTCTGTGAATTGAGTTCTTATTAATTCAGCATTTTCTACATCTTTTTGAGTGGTTTCAGATGCTTTTAATAAACGCTGATGAACATCATTGGCTAGAAGTCCAGTTTGAGTAAGATCATGATATGCACCCCAAGTTTCGTAATTAATGATCGACATACCTGCTTGATATGCCTCATCAATATTGTCTATGAATAGATTTTTTTGAGGTAAATCAATTTTTGTTAACTCAGCATCTAAGACACGCCAAATTTCAGATTCCGCTTCGACACGTAATATTCCTAATTGAATCTGCTGTAGATCGATTTGGATTTCTTTAAATGTAGGATCAATGATCTGCATAGCAAGAATCAGATTGTTGATATCTGATGCGAATGGTCCGACGCAGTCTAAAGTGGTATCTTTTGGCCAAACACCATCACGACTTACACGACCAAATGAAGGTTTTAATCCATACACTCCACAGCAAGCGGCTGGCATACGAATTGAGCCACCTGTATCCGTACCAATACTGAAGTCCGCTATATCTGCCGCAATAGCTGCAGCCGAACCACTGGAAGAGCCTCCAGGAATAAGTTGCGGATATTTAACATTTAAAGGTGTTCCGAAGTTTTTGTTTATTCCAGTTATACCGAATGCAAGTTCATGAAGATGAGTTTTTCCAATAATTTTGCAATCACTGCTGAGTATATTTTTTATAATTTCAGCATGTGAAAATGCAGGGCATGCTCCACTGCGCGCCTGAGTTCCAAGTGTCGTCACTTCATTTTGTATATCAATTGAGTCTTTAACCACGACTCTAATTTTTCCATCTCCTAAAGAGAGACTTCTAGATATAATATTCAATTCACTTTTCCATGTATTTTTATACTCAACATCAATATCTGAAAAATTAATGTATTTGTCAAGTTATTTTGAAATAAAATAATCTTTGTCTTTTTTCTTGTATAATCAATTATATTTTTTTAAGTTTAATTGCTGCTCATGTTAAAAAATTTTGAAAATTATTTGCCAAATAACGATCCCAAAAGTTTGGAAAATTTCCCATTTTTTTGGATATCTCAAGTTAATGGTAAGTATTCCCAATTGATTGATAAATCTTTAAAAAAAATCGGTCTCGATAATACAAAAAGAAAAATCATTTTGAGTACAAATGCTCTCGGTGAAGCCAATATCACTGAAATAGCAAATTTAGCAACAATCAAATTAACAACTGCAACTAAGGCAATCTATAGATTAGTCGAAGAAGGTATAGTTGAAGTTTTCTCATCCCCTCATGATGAAAGGATTTCTATGGTGAAGCTCACTGAAAAAGGATATGGTCTTGTGGATGAAATTAATCAGATCAATCGTGTTACTTTAGCTGGTATATTAAATTCTTTTGATGAACAAGAACTTGAGTCACTAAATTTACAATTAAAGAAAATATTCAATTTAATGCCAAATAGGTAAAAAGACTAAAATCTTTTTACCTACTAACGCTTATTTCATAATTTCATATTGTGGAATAAGCTGATTAAATCGCAAATTTTCAGCGAATTTTGATATGACATTTAGTTTATATTGATAAATATCCATGCTTTCATATTTGTAAAAACCTGATAGTTCTCTAATACCATTTCTATTTTCCCTCATATTTTTTTTGATAATATCAGGGGCTTTGTAACGCTCACCAAGTTCTTCTCTCAAATACTCAGAAGCATGATACAAAATATCTCCTCCACCCCAATCGATAAACTCTAGCATACCTAACACTGAAAAACGCAAACCAAAACCTGTACGAATCGCTTTATCAATATCCTCAGCACTTGCTACGTTTTCTTCAACCATTCTCGCTGCTTCATTCATTGCCAATGCTTGAATTCTTGGAACAATGTATCCAGCAACTGCATTACAAATCACAGGGACTTTACCAATTGCCTCAAGTAATGTTTTTAGTTTTTCTACTACTATATCAGCAGTATGCTCAGATCGGCTTAGCTCAACTAAAGGCATTAAATATCCAGGATTAAGCCAATGCGCATTAACAATACGTTCTGGATGAGAAATTAATTTTGCTATATCAGTGACCAAAAAGGTCGAAGTCGTTGATGCCACAATACAGTTTTTAGAAATTAAGGGTTCCAACCACCGAAAACAGTGTTGTTTATGAGTCATTATTTCAGGTACACCTTCAATAATTAATTCACAATTTTTCCAATCAATAGTTTGATTATCTTTGAAATAGAAATGAATTCTTTCTTTTAATACTTTACATTGATCATTCACTAACATCCCGATATGTTCTAAGAGATGCAACTCTTGTTCGAGGCTGTCATTCCATTTTTGCAGAAATTCATTTTTTTCTGCTGGGTTTCGATCTTTTACGTCTACAAGTGCAATCTCAATTCCTGCATATGCGAATGCGATCGCAATCGCATTACCCATTCTGCCTGCACCTACAATAATAATATTTTTAATCATGCAGATTGCTCTCCGGAGTTCAACAGGTGTTTTAATTGTTGCTGTGTTAAATCAAATAACCCTAAATTTTCAAGAGTGCGACCCTCACTATACAAATCCCTACCAGTAATTGATGATGCGATATTCAGAAGCCCTTCAGCAATCGGCGTTTTGACTCCAACATACTTACCAACCGATACAATAAATGACAGGCCTAATCGTGTGTCTTCGAGCATATACCGATGTGAATGTAAATCTATTTTCTCACGCCAATCGCCACTGTCAGTCAACTTACCATGTGCCCCCCTACCATACATCCACTCATCTCCTTCACCCTCTTTATTGTAGTGATCTGCGAGTGGGAAATGCTGTTTCGAGTATCCCAATGCTTCACGAATATTCATTCGCTCTTGATCTAATAAGCTCGTTACTCTCCTCACTGAAGGTTGAGTACCTTCATTATGAATATCCCATACATCAAAATGTTCTAAAGGTGCAGCATTGAGCATAATTAATGGAGGATGAATAATGGGTCCTGCATTCATTAAAGCTCCACTCAAAGCATCCTCTATAGGCTCGATGCTGTCATAAGCTTGCTTTAATACTCTAATAGCATGATCTTTTAATTTTGCTGGATAGACCCCAGTAGGCAATCTCGTCGCATATACACTAATCACGATAGAATTCGGACTATGTTTTCTTACTAAATATGGCAACGTACCCGTTTCTGCAAAAGCCACGTCAGACTTATTCCCAACTTTAAGCATTGCTTGAGCAAATAGGTATGTTCCAAAAGTACCTGGGGGTAAAAATACGACTTGACCAGATGTTAAGTAGGGTGCTATTTCAATCGATAAATCTTCATGGCTTGTTGCGGGTAAAGGAATAATAATCAATTCAGCGTTTTCAATAGCTTTGGATAAATCAGTTTCAAGTTGAATTTTTTGATGTTCATCCCCAACAGATACTGTTCTAGTGCCACGAAAGTCTTTTACAGTAAGCTCACCATATTTCGCTAATTCTTTTAGTGAATCTCGATCTCTTCGCCATAATTTAACTTCGTGATTTTTTTCCGCCATTTCCACTGCTGATGCATAACATCCATGTCCACCGCCGAGAACTGTGATTTTCATTTTTTTCCCTTACATATTTTATTGTGTATTGTGATAGTAGGAAAGATTCTTCCTTTTGCTCGCGTCAAAAAGCGGTACTGCTATTCGAATTACGAATTTATTTCTATTAATTTGTTTTGTTTCACGGTTTCTGAAGGCGTGCATCCATAACGTTTTTTATAAAGTCGAGTAAAGTGTCCAAAGCTTCTTACACCATGAGCATTAAAGATATCAATTATAGGCTGATCAACCTGAGTGTGTTTAAGTTCTTGATGAACTCGGTCCAATTTGATTGATGTCATGAAACTGAGAGGCGTTTGGTTCAAATAGGTATTAAATCCCTTTTGAAGCGTTCTTACCGAGACTTTTACAAGCCTCGCAACTTCCTCAATCGAGATTGCTTCCATATAATGTTGCTCAATCAAATGAGCTGCATTTTTGATATAACTTGGGATGAGTTGATTTTTTTTATCTGCGATTCTTTCACTGAAATTATGTGGAATTTTGATCAATAATAACTCAGTCAAATATGAACTAAAGCTATCAGAAATTTGCCACCAGTTTTCAATATTTGAATATGCAAAGCATAAGTAGTTCAGGGTTTCTAAAATTGAAATTCTTTCTTCAGATGTATAGGAAATGCCACTATCGAAAATAAGATTTTTTTGAGGGATATATCCCAACAAGCGATATAAAACAGTGTTGATCAACTCATGATCAATTTTTAATATGATATTTCTACATTTGGCTTGGAGTTCAATTCTATTTTCAAAATGAGGATGAGAAACTGTAAGTAATCCAGGACGTTGTTGATAAGTTGAATGATCATATTTGACTTTACATTCCCCTTCCAAATTAAATCTAAACAGATAACTTTGACACTCAGCACCAAAACTAATTTGAACTGGAGCATTGTAACTTAATTCAAATAGTGCAACTTGACCAAATGAAAACCCACTTAATTTTACTTCTAAAGATTCATCATTCAATACTTCAAATTGATGAGGGCACAAGTATTGTCCTATCACATCTTTAATCTGAAAATAATCTTTTGAAGACAATAAGTTGAATTTCTTTAAAAGTTTCAGATTCGATAAATACATGATAGGTGTACCCTCATTATTTTATTCAGACATGATTTATTTAGACTCAACTTGCAAACTATTTTCGAAGGCTTTACAACCCACTTTCAATAATACAAAGCACAATACGCATGATATTGCACCAACGATAGATATCGATGAACCGACCATTAAAGGATTTTCAAAAATACGATCCGTAATTAAAGCCACTAATGTGGTACCAATACCTAAAGCAATCAAATTACTGATGAGTAAAAAGATAGATGAGATTTGGGCACGTAATTGATTTGGCGAAAGCATTTGCATTGCTGTTGTTGAGATCGGCATTGGGAAAGAAGCGAAAAACATTGCAACAACCAACAATGTAACTGATAGCCATAATTCATTAACTTGTGAAAACAAAATCATTGGAATAATCAGACCTACGATTCCAATCACACCCACAAACATAGGTGAATCTTTTCTGCCTTTTTGAATAAAATAATCATTCATCCAACCAGCCGCAAATACACCTAAAGTATTTGAAATCAGTAACACGGCACCCAACATATAGCCCACTTCAGTGGCTGTCATATTATAATGTCGTATGTAAAATGCAGGTGTCCAGCTAATTAAGCAAAACAATGCCATGGCATAAAAAGTAAATCCTAAATAATGACATGTAAATGTTTTTTTATGCTTTTTCAGGAATTTAAAAGTATCACTCAGCTTTACTTTTACCACGTTCCCCTGCGCATCGACCATCTGCCCTTTACGCTTAGGATCTTTAACAGTTAAAAGTACCAATATGCCAATAATTACTCCTGGTAAACCTACTAAAATAAACGCCACTTGCCATGCCTTTAACATTCCAAATAAGGGTACAGCGATAAGAGACATGTCCTTGAGTAATCCAATGACAAAACCACCTACTAAGAATGCGATTCCCCCACCAACAAAAGATCCAATCGAATAAATAGCGACAGCTCGTCCCAATTTATCTTTTGCAAACATATCACTAAACATTGAATAGGCTGCAGGTGACAAAGCAGCTTCACCAATTCCTACACCCATTCTGCTCAAAAACAACTGGATAAAGTTCTTACTTAAACCACATAAAGCTGTTGCAATGCTCCAAAATACAATCCCGGCAGCAATTAATTTTGGTCTTGAGAATCGATCTGCGATATAAGCCAGCGGCAGCCCCATGAATGCATAAAATAAAGAAAAAGCTAGTCCATGGAGTAGACTAAATTGCGTGTCTGTTAAATTCAAATCTGCTTTTATCGGTTCAATCATCAAAGCCAAAATTTGACGATCGATAAAAGAAAATATATATGCAATCATGCAAAGTATTACAACATACCAAGCATAAATATCCTTCTTTTTTGCATCATTGCTCTTTAACTCGGAAATTTTTTCCATCGAAATCATCCTAAATATTTTATAGATCAGCGCTATCCCTATGACAAATCCATGCCAATTTATGCTGATTTATAAAATAAATATCATTTTTAACACTATTATTCTATTTATTTTTCCATTAAATATTGCATATAAATAGATATTTTATATTAATCTAATCTAAAAAAATTAGTTCATGCTCTTCAATTCGTCTAGATAATCTAATATTTGTTTTATGTATTCATTATTATCGATACTTCTATAGGCAACTGTAATTGGACTTTCAGCCTCATTATCTAGAATAGGTATAAACTTCAAATTTTTCATACCTATAGAGCATGCACTCTTTGGAATAATACACCCCCCCTCACCAGATGACACCATCCCCAATGCCATATGGATTTCTCTCGTCTCGATCAGATTTTGGGGAATTAAGTCAAGTTCAGAGAATATTCCTTGAACAAAAGTTGAGAAGTTTGGTTTAGGAGTATTTGGATATATATAAATATGTTCGTTAACCAATTGTGATAAATGTACTTCCTTAACATTTTGGGTCACTAACGTATGATCTTTGTGCACTGCTAAAAAAAGTTGCTCTCTTTCGATCACTATTCTTTTTATTGAAGGATCACTAATTCCTAATCGACCAAACCCAATATCAATTTTTCCCAATTTCAAAGCTTCTACCTGATCCCTGGTTCCGCATTCCACCAATTCAACTTTTATATTTGCAATATGCTTTCTTAAATAATCAATAATCTCAGGTAATTTCCAATAAAAAAGCGAACCAACATATCCAATTCGTACCGTAGTATCTGTCACTTTATATCGATTTACCATCGATTTAGCATGTGCTGTTAAGGTCAGTATCTGTACAGCATATTGGTAAAAAAACTCTCCAACTTCAGTTGTTTTGATCGGTCTCATGCCTCTTTCAAATAATACGACACCTAACTCTGACTCTAAGTTTTTGATTTGTCGTGTAAGTGGTGGTTGTGCGATACATAACTTCTCAGCAGCTTTTGTAATACTTTTTTCTTCGACCACAGTAGCAAAATACTTTAATGTTCTTAATTCCATTGAAATTTCCTTAATCCATACTTTTTTAGTATTTTAATATACTACTTAACCTCTATTTTCAATACTTTATTTCAAATAAGGTATTTAGCATATATTAATGGAATATATTGCTGCATGTACAAAAATATTGAAACCTTGCTCGTTGAAATCCCGACGATCCGCCCACACAAGATGGCGGTCGCAACGATGCAAACTCAAACCTTAGTCCTCATTAAAAT
>NZ_JBWYII010000011.1:0-122872 GCF_056779705.1 Acinetobacter sp. 25-47-130
AAACGTCATCGACGACATTCCAATCCACAGAAGGGTTACGTTCCATTAACGCTTTTAATGGCACTGCACCTAAGTCATCCGCACGGACAGGCGCTAAACCACCGGCATAACGACCAAAAGGCGTACGGATGGCATCAATGATGTATGCGTTTTTCATAGTGTAAGATCCTAAAACCAGTCTTAAGCCTGAGTGGCATCAATGAGTTTGGCACCCGTCATCGATTGAAGCTCTTCAAAAGATAAGCCTTCAACTTTCTCAATGACTTTCATGCCATCTGCCGTCACATCAATCACACAAAGGTCCGTATAAATGCGGTCCACACATTTCAAACCTGTCGCAGGATAAGTCAGCTCAGCAACGATTTTAGGTTCGCCTTTTTTAGTGACATGATCGGTGGTAATAAAGACTTTTTTCGCACCCACGGCTAAGTCCATTGCACCACCCACAGCAGGGATCGCATCAGGTGCACCGGTATGCCAGTTTGCAAGATCACCATTTTCAGCGACTTGGAAAGCACCCAGTACCGCGATGTCTAAATGACCACCACGCATCATGGCAAATGAATCACCATGATGGAAGAAAGCTCCGCCTTCTAGCAGGGTTACAAACTCTTTACCCGCGTTAATTAACTCAGGGTCACGGTCTTCTTCCGCAGGGGGGGGACCAAAGGTCAATAAACCATTTTCAGAATGTAAAAAGACATCTTTGTCAGAAGGTAAGTAACTCGAGATTTTAGTTGGTAAACCAATCCCAAGGTTGACATAAGCACCATCAGGAATATCTTGTGCAACACGTTCAGCAATTTGATCACGGGTTAATTTTTGATAACTCATTTTATTTCTCCAATCTCAAATTACTGCGCAGGTTGAACTTGTACAACGTGTTGTACAAAGATCCCAGGGGTGATGATGTGTTCAGGATCTAAGGCACCGAGGTCCACGACTTCTGATACTTGTGCGATGGTGATATCTGCTGCCATGGCCATAATTGGACCAAAGTTACGTGCAGATTTACGGTACACCAAGTTCCCCCAGCGATCGCCCTTATGCGCTTTAATTAACGCAAAGTCAGCTTTGATTGGATTTTCTAAAACGTAGTCTTTACCTTCATAATTCATGGTTGGTTTGCCTTCAGCGAGCAAAGTACCAAAACCTGTTGGTGTGTAGATTGGACCTAAGCCCATACCCGCCGCTTGAATACGGCAAGCCAAGTTGCCTTGCGGTACAAGTTCTAACTCGATTTTGCCTGCACGGTAGAGTTCATCGAAGACATAAGAGTCAGACTGACGAGGAAAAGAACAGATGATTTTACGTACAGCGCCTGCTTGTAACAGTTTAGCCAAGCCGTAATCACCATTACCTGCGTTGTTGTTGACGATCACTAAGTCTTTAATACCGAGTTCAATTAAGCCATCAATGAGTTCAGCAGGCTGACCTGCGGTACCAAACCCACCAATCATAATGGTTGAACCGTCTTTAATTTGGGATAAAGCTTCAACTAAAGACTGTGACGATTTATCGATCATCCAACAACTCCCTCTGTACAACATATTTTAATATTTGGGGAATCCACGATTAGCGCAATTTCAATCTGGACGGAGATTGAAATATGCAACTAAATCGCTTGGATTCCGTCATTCCATTCTTGATAAATTACAAAGCTTGAGCTACCTTGAAAAAAGGTTTTTGTACGATTTACAGATTTTTTGTTCGATGATCGAACAATATCTTGAGTATATTGCTCAAGATTCTAAATCAGCATCAATAATTCAATTTTTAAAATAGCAAGGAAAATGCTGTGTCTACAGAATCAGACTCAAGGAACAGACAACTTCAAAATCCAGATAATAAAAAGTGGATTCGTCATGAAGACTTTATTGCAGGTATCAGCAAAGGACTTGCTATCTTGGATTGTTTTGCAAATGACCGTCACCGTTTAAATGTGACCATGGCTGCAGAAAAAACAGGGTTGACTCGAGCCGCTGCAAGGCGACATTTAATGACTTTAGAATATTTAGGTTATTTAGAGTTTGATGGTCATTACTATTATTTAACACCTAAAGTTTTAAAGTTTTCAGGTGCATATTTAAGTGGTGCACAGCTGCCTAAAATTGCTCAGCCATTGTTGAATTTACTTACTCAGCAAACTTCTCTCATTTATTCCGTGATGGTATTAGATGGCTACGAAGCTATTACGATTGCACGTAGTGCAGCGCATCAACAGACTGATCGTGTTAATCCTTATGGATTACATTTAGGTAACCGACTACCCGCTCATGCGACATCTGCAGGGAAAATTTTATTAAGTTATTTATCCAAGGAAGCACAACAAGAATGGTTGGAAAAATATCCACTCAAAGCACTCACCAAATATACGTATACCGATAATGAGAAATTTATAAAATTATTAGCAGAAGTTAGAGCTGATGAATATTGTTACTCAGCTGAAGAACATGAGTTAGGCGTACATGCTTTGGCTGTACCTATTCACAATCATCGTGCTGATGTTGTCGCAGCATTGAACATTGTGTCACCGACAGGTAAAACCAGTAAGGAATATTTAATTCAGTATATTCTGCCCTTATTACAGCAAACCTCGATTGAATTTAGACAATTTGTTTAATAAAAAAACACACCAAATTGTGGAGCAATTTGGTGTGCGCTAAAAATTAGCCAATGGATTAGACTTAACGTCGAGGATTAACTCGCTTTTTGGAGTGGTAGTCCAACATAGTTTTCAGCAAGCGTAGTTTGACCTGCTTCTGAACCAAGAATATAACTTAATTCAGCTTGTTTAATTTTATGCTCGAATTCGGTTTCTGTCTCAAAACGATGTAATAAATGAGTCATCCACCAAGAGAAACGCTCTGCTTTCCATACACGTTTTAAACAATTTTCAGAATACTGCTCAATCCCCTGCTCAGAACCCGTTTGATAATATTCAATGAGAGCTTGAGAAAGATACGCAATATCAGATGCAGCGAGGTTTAAACCTTTAGCTCCTGTTGGCGGTACAATATGAGCAGCATCACCCGCCAAGAACATTTTACCAAAACGCATTGGTTCAGTGACAAAACTACGTAATGGCGCAATACTCTTCTCAATTGATGGACCAGTCACGAGCTTTTCACGGCTTTCAGGATCTAGACGATTTTTTAACTCTTCCCAAAATTGCTCATCTGACCAATTTTCAACTTTATCCGTTAACGGTACTTGTAGATAATAGCGACTTCTCGTGTTAGAACGCATACTGCATAATGCAAATCCACGATCAGATTGCACATAAATTAGTTCCTCCGCAACAGGAGGTACATCTGCCAATACCCCTAACCAGCCAAATGGATAGACTTTCTCAAAAGTTTTAATTTTGTCTTCTGGCACACTGGCACGGCACACACCATGGTACCCATCACAACCTGCGATAAAATCACATTCAACTTTAACTTGCTGACCATTATGCTCAAAAGTAACACTTGGTTGACCGTAGAAATCATGTACTTGAACGTTAGCTGATTCATAGTATGAAGTGAGTTGAGCCGCTGTGCGAGCCTGCATTAAATCTTTGGTGACTTCAGTTTGGCCATATACCGTAACTTGTTTACCACCCGTCAACTGCGTTAAATCAACACGGTGCTTTTCACCATTGGTTAGAATTTCAATACCCTGATGAGGTAACCCTTTTTCACGGAGTTGCTGATCCACACCAGCTTCAGTCAATAAATCTACTGAAACTTGCTCTAAAATCCCAGCACGGATACGACTGGCAACATATTCAGCACTACGCTGTTCAATTAAAATATGATCAATACCCGCTTTATAGAGCAGTTGACCGAGTAATAAACCTGCTGGACCTGAACCAATAATCGCGACTTTGGTTTTTAAAATTTCCATATTGCAAACACCCTCAATTTTTTTCCTTTTGTAAAACCTAATGAAATTCCAACTGAGGTACTAGACTTTAGCCCTAAATACGACCGAATTTAGTGACAAATGACCGATCATCGGACAAGATATCAGAATTAAAGGGTGTAAATCAGAGCAATATCATGCGCAATGAATTGATTTCAAATGCTAAAAATAAAGAAGTAATTCAATATGATGATTATATTGCAGGCCTTGCTAAAGGTTTGAATCTATTAGAGTGCTTTGGTGTTGAACGTCAAAAATTAAATGTCACCCAAATTGCTGAACGTACAGGATTGAGTCGCAGCGCAGCACGACGATATTTAAGAACTTTAAAATTTTTAGGTTATTTAGACACAGATGAACATTTTTATTGGCTCACCTACAAAGTTTTACGCTTTTCAAGTGCTTATCTAAGCTCTGCATATTTGCCAAAAGTCGCTCAACCTATGCTGAATTTACTCAGTATCAAAACTGCACTGAGCTATTCAGTCACGGTACTCGATGAACATGAAGTCGTACCTGTTGCGAAAAGTGTTCCACAACAGAACGAATCATCTAAAATGAGTCCGTTGGGTATTCATCTAGGTAATCGCCTTCCAGCCTACGCCACCTCAACAGGTAAAATACTACTCTCAAGATTGAGCCATGATGAACTTAATCAATGGCTTGCACAATATCCACTCAAGAGATTAACGCCTTTTACCATCATAGATCATCAAAAGTTTATAAACACTATTGCAACTGTTCAAAAACAAGACTATTGCATTTCTACAGAAGAACATGAATTGGGAATTATTGCTTTAGCTGTCCCTATTCTCAACATGCAAGGTGATACTGTAGCCGCACTCAACTGTATCGGATCCAGCCACAGAATTACAGAAACATATTTAATCCAAAATATTTTGCCCCAGCTTAAACAAGTAGCTCATGATTTGCGCGCTATTTTATAAAATTAGGAAGATTCGAATGAACTTTTAAGATTTTTTTCCTTTCTTTAACTGAGGCGTTCATTTTTTTAATCCCTAGTACTTTAGTATATTTTTCAAGTACTTCTTCGCAAATATGGATCCATTTAATCTAAAATATATCTAAGTTAATATTTTTTTGCTTGAATTTGGATCCAATAATGCTAAATTCATGCACATTGCAGACGTGTTGATTATTTCATCAATACCAGAATATGGACGGGTTCTGACTGCGATGAACACCTTAAACATTACTAGGATGACTTCTGAAGTCTGCCTACGTTTATGACATGTAATCACATGCCACACGTAGTGCTTTTCAATGAGGTCTTATTCCATGGAGAAAGTAAATGGTTCAGAACCCGCGTGAGGAAATGAATAACAAGACCATGAATGGGTTTCAGTGGTTTGTTATCGGTATCTGTATTTTATTAAATGTTATTGATGGCTTTGACGTTCTTGTCATGGCCTTTACTGCTGCATCTGTTTCTGCCGAGTGGGGACTGACTGGCGCTGAACTTGGTGCACTATTGAGTGCTGGCTTATTTGGTATGGGTGCTGGCTCACTATTTCTTGCACCTTGGGCAGACAAAATCGGTCGCCGCCCACTCATCTTACTTTGCCTACTTATCTCTGGAGTAAGTATGGTTGCAGCATCATTTGCTCAGACTGCAATGCAACTTGGCATGATGCGTTTTGTGACTGGTTTAGGCATCGGCGGTATTCTCGCAAGTAGTAATGTTATTGCAAGTGAGTACGCATCTCTGCGTTGGAGAAGTCTCGCAGTCAGCTTACAATGTACAGGTTACGCGATTGGTGCAACCGTTGGTGGGATTATTGCAATTGCGCTTATCAGCAATTTCGGATGGCGTGCAGTCTTCTTAACAGGTGGTTTAGCGACTTTGTTCATGTTGGTCGTGTCTTATTTCACCTTACCAGAATCACTTGATTACCTTTTGGTTAAACAGCCAAAAAATGCTCTAGAACGTATTAATGTTTTAGCTAAGAAAATTAATATTACCCCATTACAGCAACTTCCTACAGTCACTATGACCAGCGAACAAGCAAAGAGTGGTTTGGCACGTTTGTTCAGCGCTAAATTGGCACTTCAAACGATTTGTATCTGGTTTAGCTTCTTCTTCGTTATGTTTGGTTTCTACTTCGTCATGAGTTGGACACCAAAAATCTTATCTGCAAATGGAATGACCACTGAACAAGGTGTAACAGCAGGTGTCCTGATTAGTGCTGGCGGTATGTTTGGTGCTGCGCTGTTAGGTCTGATTAGTTCACGTATCCGTATTTACTATGTTCAAGCGGCTTTCCTTGCCTTAACTGCAATCTTGATCTGGTTATTTGTGAACAGTACTGGTTCACTCATGATCGCTTTCATTCTTGCTTTATTCCTTGGCATGATGTCAAACGGATGTGTCGCAGGTCTATATGCGATGTCTCCTGCAATCTATGATGCTGATGTTCGTGCGACTGGTGTAGGTTATGCGATTGGTTTTGGTCGTGTAGGCGGTATTTTGTCTCCACTAGTTGCAGGTGCTTTCCTCGACAGTGGTATCTCATCACTTGTACTTTACGGTTATTATGCGTTGGCATTCGTTGCAGCCATTATCATGGTATTAAGCATTTCAAAACTCAAAAATAAAGAAACTGCACAATTGCATTTCCAACAACCAACATCTGCATAATCATTTTTTAAATACTTTAGAGCTAGACAAGACGTCTAGCTCCACTTTTCATATAGGGACAATAATGAGATTTTCTGCAATCTTTTTAGGGGTAATTGCGTCTGGATTTCTATCAACAGCGCAAGCAAATTCATTTATAGATGAATCATCAGTCACTCTAACAGCTCGCAATTTTTATTTTGATCGCGCATATACACAAGATGAATCAGGTAAAGATCAGAAAGACTGGGCTCAAGGTTTTATCTTTAAAGCTAATTCAGGCTATACACCAGGTACCGTAGGACTAGGTTTAGACATTATGGCACTGGCCGGTTTTAATCTTTTAGGCAGTGATGCCGACGATTATGCAGCTTCGGGATTACTACCAAGCAGTCCATCAGGTAAAGCTGATCAGTATGGAGAAATTCGCTGGACGGCAAAAGCGAAAGTGGGCAAATCGACTTTACATGGGGGTACACTCGCACCAATGTTCCCTGTTTTGTTCTCTTCACCAGCTCGTTTATTCCAGCAAAATTATCGAGGTACACATCTTCAAATCAACGAAGTAGATAATTTGAAAATTCATGCCCTGTATGTGGATCGTGTGAATCAACGTGATTCAACAGATTATGAAAAAATTAAAGTTGGCAATCCTAATAATCGATTTAAGACTGCTGCCGAATCATCTGGCTTACACATGCTTGGTGCTGAATATAAATTTAACGATCAAATTAGTGCGCAACTCTTTCATGCCAACCTTCATGATGTTTATCACCAAAATTTCATTGGTGCAAAAAGCAAACATGATATAGGTATTGGGCATTTATTAGGGGATGTACGCCTGTTTGTGAGTGAAGACTCAGGTCAAGCTCGTGCAGGACATATTGAAAATCAACATTTGAGCGGTATTTTTGGGCTTAACCGTAACAATCATACTTTCAGTTTGGGCTATATGCAGTCTTTTGGTGATACAGCTCTTCCGACCTTAGCGGGTTCAGAGCCAGCAGTGTTCTTAGATAGTATGAGTGCTGATTTCACCAACATTAATGAAAAAGTCTATCACGCACGCTATGACTATGACTTTAAAGACACTTCATTGAAAGGTCTAAAGTTTATGACTCGCTATAGTAAAGGCGATGATATTGAAATTCGTAACACCGACAATCAGACGTTTGAACAAGATGCTCTTGATTTCGAGCTCAGCTATCGTGTTCCAACGGGTAAACTCGAAGGTTTAAATATTCGTACACGTTATAGTCGCTACCGTAACGATATCCCACCAGTAGGTATGGCATTTAAGTCGGATGACGAAATGCGTGTCAACATTGATTACACTTGGAAATTTAAATAAAACAAAGTTAAAGGGAGTTCAACGGAACTCCCTTTAACACAAATATCTTTCATCGAACACAGCTCATATTTTAATTTCACATCCATTTCACAAGATTGCCAGTAGATTAAAAAATAAGAATAAATTAGTGGATTGAGATCATGAAACACGTCAAAAAAATTGTGGCTGCGACATTGAGCCTTCCTCTACTCTTTTTATCAGGCTGTGCAAGTATTCCAAGTTACTCTGATGATTATGCTCAAGCAAGATCGACAGTTCAAGGCATCACCATGACGCCTGCCAAAGCTCAAGATATAGGGGTTCGTTTTACCAGTGCATTCAATACCTTAGGTACACCTGAATTCACTAACCGAGCAAGCAATCTGTATGCTGACAGTTTATATATCAATGACACACTTTCACAATTTAGTAAGCGTGAAAATCTAGTCGAACATTTCAAAGGTATGAACAACCGTGTCAGTAATGTTTCAGTCAAATTGCTCAACACATCACATTTTGACGACTCAGCCTATGTGCATTGGCGTATGGCATATGATTTTAAAATCTTCGGTACAACTCGAAGCATGGAATCACATGGAATCAGTGAAATAAAAATCAATGAGCAAGACAAAATTGTGTTCCAGCAAGACTTTTGGGACCCAGCTGATGGCTTATTTCGCTCACTACCATATGCTGGAGGGTTATACGCATGGTTATTACCTTTCAAAAAATCGCAATAATTACCCTCTCTGCTTTGAGTCTATTCTTATTACCACTCACGCATGCACAAAGTGTGCGTGAGTGTGGTCAAGGAGACCTCAAAGTCGGACAAAAAAATGTCGGTAAAGCAACTTATTTCGCTCAAAATTGTCAAAGCACTTGGAAGAATCAAGATATTCGCATGGACTTTGCTTATACTCAACATATTCCAGAATGGGCTTTTAAAAAGGCTGCAACGCACTTTCTCAAACGAAATGTCAAACAAGCCAATACGTTGAAACAGCTTGACCAGATCACACAATTGTATCAACCGGTTCGATCTGGTGATATTTACAGTCTAAGCTATACCCATACGACCCAGACTTTAACTTTGAGTCTAAATCAAAAAATTTTGGGTAAAATTCAATACATGAATGCCAATGATTATTTTAAAATTTGGCTGGGTTCGTCTCCATTTAGTGATACTTTAAAAAAGCAATTATTGGACTAATCGTGTCGACATGACTAAACATTTTATTTTAATGGTCGAAGATCATTACGAACTTGCTTCAACATTATGTGAATTTTTAGAAGAGCATAATTTTGTGGTTGATCATGCGCGTAATTTGGATGTGGCACGTCAACTGCTCAAGCAACATCCTTATCATATTCTACTGTTAGATATTAATTTACCTGACGGTACAGGGTATGACCTGTGTGAATGGCTTCGCAACGAACAAGGACTCGACCTCCCGGTACTGATGCTGACTGCTCGTGATACTTTGGATGATAAATTAAAAGGTTTCCGAGCAGGTACAGATGATTATTTAGTCAAACCATTTGATTTTAATGAATTGGTTTATCGTGTTCGTGCACTGATCAAACGCTCATTAGGAGAAGTATCTAACAGCCAAATCAAAATTCACGATCTCACATTAGACCCTGCTTTACAGCAAATCACTCGTGCAGGTCAAATGATCGAACTGCCACCTATTCAATTCAAACTTTTAAAATTACTTATGCGAAACTCACCTAAAGTGCTCACTAAACAGGAGATCATGCTTGAGTTATGGGGGGATGAAGAACCAGAAAGCGATGCACTCAGAAGCCATATCTATAATTTAAGAAAAATGGTCGATAAGCCGTTTGAACAAAAATTAATACACACCGTTTCAGGGGTAGGTCTAAAGATCGCAGTTGAATAAAACTAGTTACTACTGAAAAAACTAGTTACTACTGAATTCGCACTTCAGATCAAATTCCTCCAAATACACTATTTTGGAGGCTGATCATTCAAGTAAACGACCACAATCAGTCCTGAACTGAGTGACAAGTCAACTTTTGGATGAGTCATCAAATAGTATTCACGATCAAATAACTCTACTCTCCAGCCAAGTTGTTTACATAATTTTTGAACCAGTTGTAGCCCGATACCATGACCTTTGATATCGAGTTGCAGCTGCTGATTCGTTAGTTCTTGCACCTTAGAGTTATTCGGTAAATCAATCCCGATACCATTATCTGCGACCAACACTTTATTTTTTTCGAGAATGACATTAATGCTTGTACCTTGAGAGTAATTCAATGCATTTCTTAAAATATTGCTAAACACCATTTTTGTCATCGATGGATATAAATGACGTTTGACCTCATTAACTTCGATGTTTAAATCGATACTCATTCCTTTTGCCAAACTGACACTATTCAAGTCACTTACAACATCTTGAAGCAGTTCTGATAAGCGTGTTTTTTCACTTTGTAAATTGCTTGTGGTATTTCGAGCAATCGCCAAAAGTGTATCGACCAATAACTGCATATCTTCGATTGTGTTTTGCAATCGAGTAAAAGATTTGTTATCACCATAACGGGCCTGACAAAGTTGTACATTGCCCTTCAATATTGTGAGCGGTGTTCGAAGTTCATGACTAACATCGCCAGTAAACTCTCTTTCACGCTGAATGAATTCGCTTAGAACTTGATGATATTTTTCAAGTGCTTGCTTGAGATATTCAGCCTCCAAATTAGAATCTGTTTTAATTTCTTTAAATGGTGATGCTCGATTATTCTGATGTTCCCAATCGATATGTTCGAGTGCATTGGCTAAGCGTGTGATGGGCGAAAAATAGCGGCGTGCACGGCGATTCCACCACCACAGCACACTGTATAGCAAAAATAAGCTGACCATGAGTGGCGCTAAACCAAACAGCCAAATAAGTTTATTAACATTACTTTCACCAAACACTAAAAAAACGTGTTCACCATTGCGTGTCCCATAAACCGTCATCCGGTCTTTACCATCGATATAGTGTCGATGTACACCCGATTGGAGTTTTAAATTACGAAATTCAGAGGGGGCTAACTCGTCATCGGACCAACGATATCCATATAAATTTTTAGTGTCGGGTAAAGCAGCTTCTGGATTACGCTCCATACGCTGCCAGTAATGCTCCATCTCCTGTTCGAGCGCTGTGGTCAGCAATGTTCCTTTAATGACCCAAGCACTGCAACCAATCCCAATCACAATAGACAAGGCAATAAGACCAATTTGTAGCCAATAATAGCGGTTAAACACCTCACCCAAAGGATGATCGCGTTTATCCCTAAATAGCCTCATCATGGACATGTACCCTCTTCACCTTATCGCTAAAATTAGTTTGAACTTCAAACAGCTCGCTTCTTAAACAAATAATGGCAGATCACCCACTCACGACCTTTGTCATAACCAAACAGTTCTGCACAAGCCATGAAAAAGATTCTCCAACGTTGCCACCAGATTTCCGCATCTTGACCATAAGTTTGCTTAAATAGTGGTTTAAGTAAGTCCTTTTTTTGGTCCATATTATTTAACCATGCATTGGCTGTATGTTCATACTGTTGTCCAGACCATTGCCATTGGTTTTCTAACTGTAAATGATCCTGAAAGTGCAGGAAAGTCGAAACAGCAGGCATTAAACCGCCTGTAAAAAAATATTTAGACATCCAGTCATAATCATTTTTAACTTCAAATGGATAGTGAATAAATCGATGGCAGAAAATATGACACCACAATAAACCATCTGCTTTGAGCCATTGGCTAATATTGGCAAATAATCGCTGATAGTTTCGAACATGCTCAAACATTTCAACGGATACAACACGATCAAAAGAGTTTTGCTCCAACTCGAGTTGATTTACATCACAGGTGATGACTGTCAAATTGTTAAATTGCTTTTCTTTGGCTTGTTGTTGAATGTGAAGACGTTGAGTATTGGAGTTTGAGACTACCGTAATGTTGGCATTTGGATAATGCTCTGCCATATACAAACTGAGTGATCCCCAACCACAGCCTATTTCTAAGATGTCCTGACCATCTTGTAATTGCGCACGTTCACAGTAGACCTGCAGGGCATTTTCCTCAGCTTGATCTAAACTGGTTTTAGCATCATGGAATAAACTGGCACTGTATTTTAAACGCTTGCCCAAAACGGCCTGAAAGAATGCTGTAGGCAATTCATAATGTTGTTCATTTGCCTTGTCTGTATCAATCGCGATTTCACTTTTTTTCAAGTCTCTTAATACATCCATATAACGCTGTGAAGCGAATACAGGGTCAAAACGACCTTCTTGCTCAAGACGTTTTTTGCAAAGTGCTTGGATACCAAGACGAATCACTTGATCTGGAACTTTGCCACTTTCAATGAGTTTTAACGATTGTTGAACGATTGAATCCATGTAATTACCTACTTTTTCGGTGGCCAAGGAAGAAACATTGATGTTTTTTGTTGGTACATCTTGTAGTTTGCACCACGATTTTTGAGTGCTTGCTGTTCACTAAATGGAATACCCGTGAGGTAGTACAAAAAGAGCCACATCAACACTGGATAGATCCACAACCAAGGCGTTCCCGCCGCTATACCTAAGATTGGATAAGCAAACCAATGTATCCATTCAAAAAAGTAATTCGGATGGCGTGAATATTTCCATAACCCTTGATCCATCGTTTTGCCACGATTATTCGGGTTCAATTTAAATTGATACAACTGATGATCTGCGAGTGCCTCACCAATAAATGCAACCAGCATGATTAATCCTGAAATCAGCAGCAGCAGTTCTGTCGAGTTACTCCACTGCATCGCAGGTATACTGAGCAATTTGATCATTGGATATGAGAATAAGGAGATCAACCCAGCCTGAAATAGAAAAAAGAGAAGAAAACCTAAATGTTGAAAGTCTCCCATCGCACGGCGCATATTGGCATAACGCGTGTCCTCAGCATCTTCTCGGATATATCTTCTGAATAAATGCCATGCTAAACGGAGAAACCAAAGACCACTCGCGATCGCTAGAAAAATGCGAACAGATGTAGGGGCTTCATTCATTACATTTGCTGCGATGAGGACATTTAAAGCTATTCCAAAGCTCCAAATGACATCGACCAAACCTGCACGATGATTAAATGTCACCGAAATCCATGCACAAAGCATCAGGAAAACATTCATCACAAATAAATTGAGCAACATCGAGGTGTCCTCTCACTGATTTAGTATGGACTTGCTTCAAACAATAAATGCACATCACTAATGACGCCTTCGAGAAAACCTCCTTCGCAATAACATAAATAAAAATCCCACATGCGAATAAAGTTTTCATCAAAGCCCAGTGCTAAAACTTGCTCACGCTGTTGTAGAAAACGTTCACGCCAGCAGTGAATCGTTTGTGCATAACTTAAACCAATATCTTCAAGATGCTTTAGACGTAATTTTTGTTCTGATGCAACGTTGGTCATCACGCTGATACAAGGAATAAAACTACCTGGGAAAATGTATCTTTTGATGTAATCGACCGTACTCAATGCCTTTTCATATCGCGCATCTTCAATGGTGATGGCTTGAATAAGCGCCAAACCATTAGGTTTTAACAGCTGTCGACACTTTTCAAAATATGTCGAAAGATATTGCGCGCCAACGGCTTCAATCATTTCAATTGAAACCAATTTATCGAATTTACCTTCAAGTAAACGATAATCTTTTAATTTAACCTCAACACGATGAGACAGACCCGCAGCGTCAATTCTAGCTTTAGCTTCGTCATATTGAGCTTGAGAAATGGTAATAGTGGTCACTTTACAACCATAGTTTTGCGCAGCATAGATCGCAAAACCACCCCATCCACTGCCTATTTCAACCAAATGATCCATCGGTTGAAGTTTCAATTTTTGGCATATGATTTCTTTTTTATAATCGGATGCTTGTTCCAAAGTCATAGATTGATCTTTGAATACCGCGCTGGAGTACATCATGCTCGGATCAAGAAATAACTTAAAAAAGTCATTACTTAAATCATAATGCTCAGCAATATTTTTGCGACTACCTTCCAATGAGTTTTTACGCGATGCATACCAAGTTTTGAGCAAGAGTTGACTCGCCTTTGCTAAGGCACTTTGGTTCATGCGATCTAAAATATCGCGATTTCTCGCAAGAATTCGCACAATCTTCACTAAATCTGGTGTCGTCCAATATCCTTGAATGAAACCTTCAGCTGCACCAAGAACCCCCTGACGAAAAAGTAGATCCATCAACTTTGCATCATGGACCTCAATCACTGCGTCTAGATCACTCACCTCACCGACTGAACCCTCCCAAATCCCTTTAAAATGAATTTGGCCGTGTTTTAATTTCAGTAAATGACGTAATACCAGCGGTAGTGAAGATTGCTCTCCCATTAACAATGATTTCATATCACAGCTTATCCTTCGTTTTATTGGGATGCCGATAAAATGGAACTCTATTTATCCAAAGCTTAAAGGCATGATAATAAATACCTGCAACCATCTTGATCGGCTCAAATAGTTTAAAAACAGCATAGCGATGAAGTTGTGAAGGAAGTGTGATGGGGGTTAACTCAAAACGCATTGATGCATCGAATTGTAATTTTTCCTCTTTAAACAATTGCATAAGCACATAATTTTGTTTTTCAGCCAAACTAAACGTCCATTGATACTTCAGATCCATTGGCATGAAGGGTGACACGTGAAAAGCTTTGTCAAACTGGAAGTGGAAGCTGGTATATTCGGAATGCTGCTCCTCCCCGGTGCGACAATCGTGAACATATACCTGTCTTTCCAACCAGGGTGTATTGGTGATTTCACTAAGAATAAACTGTAATTTTTGCTGGGCATTAAATAGAAAATAAAAAACCACCGAATTAAATCTGAAGCCAAGCGTGCGCGGCAAAGCCAACACTCGAATTTCAGCGATCTGTATCTGCTCTTCTAAGGTATGTTCTTCCAATACATGCAGAACCTTCTCCCGAATCGTGCCTTGATAGTTTGCCAAGAAGTCATCAGAATCTAGGCTCAGCAAGTTCCATTTTTTCGTTGACCAAAGTATCGAAGTTTGCGCGAAGTGTTCGAGCTGTTCTGGATCAAACCACAAATACGTCAGCTGACTCTGAAAAGCATAAGGCTTAGGCAAGTAACGGCGATGACGAATGTCAGCAACTGCAATTGCAAGTGGATACAGCTGCATAAGTACTCCTAAGCGGCTTGATTCGATGAATTTAATAAGGCTTCAATCACCCATGACGCACTTCTTGCACCATCTTCATGAAAGCCCCATCCCCAATAAGCACCACAAAAATAGGTCCGATTTAAACCGTTTATTTCAGACCATCTTGACTGAGCTGCAATAGCTTCCGCATTAAATACAGGATGACGATAGTGACGCTGAACCCAGACTTTGTTTGGATCTAAATCAAAATTAGGATTTAATGTCGCAAAAATCTGAGTTTCACATTTCAAATTTTGTAGCTGATTCATCCAGTAACTAAATCCATAATGGACACTACTTTGCTGAAATGGAGTGACTTGACCCGCTCTATTCGGTGTGACATGCACATGCCAACTTGCCCACTGACGTCTTGATTTTGGCATAATGCTGGTATCTGAATGCAACACCATATGATTGTCTTGATACTGAAACTTTTCTAATATTTCTGATTCTTTAACCGTTGGTTCAGCGAGCAACTTCAATGTGTCATCTGCATGACTTGCAAATACCACCCAATCAAACCGTTCAATCCCCTGTCCCGTTTCAATACTCACGTCATTTGCTGAGCGCTTAACTGACTTCACCTCTACTTTTTTAAAATGAATGTGCTTTGCTTGAGTTTGAATTGCACGAATATATTTAGAAGACCCACCTTTTACAGTTAACCATTGTGGTCGATCTTTGAGTTGCAACATACGATGATGTTGAAAAAAACTGACTACAAATTTATATGGAATTTGACCTGCTTGCTCTACTGGGCATGACCATAATGCACCACACATCGGATAGAGATGCTCTTGCCTAAACGCATCCGAGTATCCATGCTCGTTAAGATATTGCTCAATAGTGTAATGCGGGTCGGTCTCATCCACATCAAGATCTTTATTTGCTGCATAAAATCTGAATAAATCGGACAGCATCGCTCTAAAGCGGGTCTTTAAAAAATTCTGTGGTTTGAACAATAATGAGAATTTCTTGGAAGGGTTATATTGCAGTCCTGTGACCTGATTATTAACTGAAAACCCCATATCGCTGCTTTGAGCTTGTACACCAAGCTCCTTCAACATCTCACAAAATAAAGGATAGTTGTGTTCATTAAAAACAATGAATCCGCTATCCACTGCAACTTGCTCACCATCGATCTTTAATTGATGAGTATCAGTATGCCCCCCAAAATAATTATTCTTTTCAAATACGGTCACCTCATGCAACTTACTCAACTTCCAAGCTGTATAAAGTCCTGAAATACCCGATCCAATAATTGCAATTTTCATCTTGATTCCTTTGACTGAACTTGAGAATGTTGGCGTTTGGCCATTTTCGAACGCGTAATTTTACTTGCTTCATAGACTCGAGCTGGTATGGGTTTCATTCCCCAAACCAAGCCAAACCATGACATACATTTTAAGATGTAATAGGTCACATCGATCTGCCACCAATAGAACCCTTGGCGCGTACTTCCTGCATAAAAATGATGATTGTTGTGCCAGCCTTCACCAAGTGTAATTAGAGATAAAAATAAGTTGTTGCGACTATGATCATTCGTCTCAAAATCTCGGCTTCCATAATGGTGAGCCAGTGAGTTAATGCACAATGTGGCATGAATAAGCAGAACAGTTGAAATTGCGCCTCCCCATACCAATAACTGTAAACCACTGGTTCCCCAATGCGGCCACATCCAAGCAGCCCATTCCCCAAGACCATAAATTCCGATAGCCGTCATTAATACGATCATCAAACTAAAACGATCCAACCAAATCAGCTCCGGAAACTTCAGCCAATCTTTAATGACACTTTTACGCGTTGAAAAATTATATTCATTTAAAAACCAACCAACATGGCTATACCAAAATCCATGCGTTGATGAATGTGGGTCTTGAGGAGTATCTGTATAACGATGATGATATCGATGATGTGCTGCCCACCATAATGGTCCACGCTGCGCACTCATTGTGCCGATTAAAATAAAGATAAATTGCAGCCATCTCGAAGTTTGAAAAGTTTTGTGTGACAAATAACGATGAAAAAAAGCCGTGATTGCGAACATGCGAATAAAATAAAAAAACAACATAAATGCAAAAGCAAACCAAGAAAACCCGACCCAAAACACTGCCAGACAAGCAAGATGCAGTAGGATAAAAGGAATTATTCTGAGCCATTGAATCTGTTTACTCTCAGAGGTCAATGCTTCATGTGGTACGCTTACGGACCAACTATCCAGCCATTGCATGAGGCTTTTTAACATACAGTCATCCCAAACTAAGCAATCGATCTTTATGATTTAAATAAAGTGTAGTTCTTGATATATGAAGTTTATGTGAAGCACACGCTGTATCTTGAATTTCACGCTTAATAATTGAATTTAATATTAATTTAATTTCATCATATAAACTTAACTCACCCTCATTTTGACTACACAAATGCTGATCAATGAGCACTTCAACCCTTTTTATACCCTCGTTGAGTTACATGACTGCACACTGATAAACCAAACCGAGAAGGTATGTATCTCGATTCAACAAAATAATCATAGGCAAACCTATTGAATCTAGATATAAACTATAGGGAGAAATAAAAAACCAAGAATATTGATGAAAAAGTTGAGACAACGATGTCTGAAACGAATGTAGAAACTGTATCGGATTCTAAACTCGCTCCTGATGTAAGAATGGTGCAAATCAATCAAAATTATGTTGCTTGTGAAGAGTGCGATACGCTCTTTCGTAAATCCGATTTATATAAGAATGAACGTGCCTATTGTTCGGCTTGCGGTTCCGAGCTCTATCGTAAAATTCCAACATTTAACACACTGTTGGCCTTAGTCTGTACTGCGTTAATTATCTTTGCGATTGCCAATAGTTTTTCAATTGTCAAAGTTGAACTCCAAGGCATTTATTCAGAAACCACATTATTGGGTGCGGCTTGGGCAATGTTCGAGGCAGATCGTGCTTTTGTAGGCTTTCTTATTCTGATGACCACTTTTGTTGTCCCTTTGGCCTACTTACTTCTGATGGGATATATTCTTTTGATGGCCATGTTCAATAAAAATGTTATTGCAACCCAACAGTATGCATCACTTAAACTCGCATTACGGTCACTATTTCAATTGAGAGCTTGGGGAATGGTTGAAGTCTTTCTGATCGGCGTTTTAGTCACCTTAGTGAAATTAGTGGGAATGGTGGTTGTGATTCCTGGAATTGCCTTATGGGCATTTGCCATTTTAAGTGTTTTGTTGGTCTATTTAGTATCAATCAAAATCAAAGATCTATGGAACGTAATTGATGGAAATCAAATCTCATGACCATTACTTCCACTCATACGAATCAACCCGATCAGATGAAGCATTCGCCACACCCTATGCAGAAATCTGTCTCATTAGAAACGCTTGCACCGCGTGCAATTGATCTTGAGCTTACACTTTGTCATTGCTGTGGAACACTCAACCGCATGACGTCCTTGTCTGCCATGGAACAAGCACGAAAATCCCGCTGTACTCGTTGTGATAGCCCATTACATACCCGTAAAACCCGAAGTTTAGAACGAACTCTAGCTTATTTAATTGCAGCGAGTATTCTTTATATACCAGCCAATGTTTTACCGATGACGATTACAGAATCTATTCTTGGTCGTCAACAAGACACGATTATGAGTGGAGTCATCTATTTCTGGAAAAGTGGTGACTATTTCGTTTCGTCCGTTATTTTTATTGCCAGTATATTTATTCCCCTACTGAAATTGGTCATCCTTGCTCTCCTGCTCAGTGCTGTACATTTACAAGCCTCAAAAAAAATTCACCTCTCACCGAAGCATTGCTCGATCATGTATAGAGTCGTGGAGTTTATTGGCCGTTGGTCAATGATTGATGTTTTCGTTGTCGCCATGCTAGCAGCACTAATACAAATTCAATCATTGGCAACTATTTTAGCAGGCACAGGTGCAGTCGCTTTTGGTGCAGTTGTGGTTTTGACCATGTTAGCCTCACTGAGTTTTGATCCTAGAATCATTTGGGACAACTATTACGTTTCAATTCTGAGTCAGCATGAAAAAAAAAATGACGCTACAGAACATTGAGATTTACATAAAACCCTTTCACTTCTTGCTTGATATTCATATGATGAAGCGTACAAATTACAACCACATTACGATTTAATAAGATCAATAACTATGTCAGAAAACCAATCGAGTAATGGTCATCCTCATGATGAACAAATTCTGAGTCAGGTCGGTGTACCTGATAAGAAACGTAGCAAATGGAAACCTTCTCTCATTTGGATTATTCCAATTGTTGCATTACTCATTGCATTTTCATTAGCTCTCAAGGCGTATTTGAATACTGGTCCTGTTATTAAGGTTTCTTTTAGGACTGCAGAAGGCATTGAAGCTGGCAAAACTACAGTTCGTTATCGTCAAGTCAATGTGGGTCTAGTACGCGAAATTGACCTTTCGGAAGATCGTTCTCATATCATTGCTAAAATTGAACTTCGGAAAGATGCCAGTAATTTTGCTACGGAAGATTCACGTTTTTGGGTAGTGAGACCACGTATTGGTGCAAGTGGGGTTTCAGGTATCGATACTTTACTTTCTGGCGCATATATTGAAGTAGATGGCGGTAAATCAAATGTCAAAACCACTTCATTTAAAGGGCTAGAAACTCCACCCGTCGTGACTTCCGATGTTCCTGGAAAAATCTTTTTCTTAAAGGCACAAGATTTAGGTTCGCTCGATTTCGGTTCACCTATTTATTATCGAAGAATCAACGTTGGACAAGTAACCTCATACCAACTGGCTGATGATGGAAAAAGCGTTGAACTTCAAACTTTCATTAAGTCACCTTATGACAAATTTGTCACCACAGATGCGCGTTTCTGGCAAGCCAGTGGTGTAGATGTCAATTTGAATGCTTCGGGCTTTAGTTTAAACACACAATCTTTGGCAAGCATCATTTCGGGAGGGATCGCATTTGGTTATCCTGAAAATTCTGATGCAGCTCCTGCTCCGAATAAAATGAAATTTGAATTATTTGACTCTGAAAAGCTTGCGCTTAAAGAGCCGGATCTTAATCCAAGACGGATCGTAATGTATTTCAATGAGTCATTGCGAGGTTTATCAGTAGGAGCTCCAATTGATTTCATGGGTGTCGAAGTCGGTACTGTGAAAAAAATCAACACTGAGTTCTACAATAATCACTCGCAAATTCGAATGCGTGTTGATGCTGAAGTTTATCCTTCACGTATTGCTGGAGGTCATGAGTTGGACCCGCAAGGTACAGTATTCAAGCAATTTGTTGAGCGTGGTTGGCGAGCTCAAATGCGGACTGGCAATTTACTTACAGGTCAAAACTACATTAGCTTTGATCTTTTCCCTAAAGCTAAATATGCCACTGCAATCCGTCGAAATGATGGTGTAGTTGAAGTTCCAACAACTCCTACAGAATTAAAAGGCCTTCAAGCACAAGTGTCCCAAATCGCCGATAATGTATCTAAATTTCCATTGGTTGAAATTGGTCAGGACGTTCGTCAAACCTTGGCAAACTTAGATAAAACTATACGATCTTCAAAAAGTTTGGTCGATCAACTGGATGGCAAAGTTGCGCCTAATTTACAAGCCACTTTGGATGATGTTCGTAAAACAGTTCAGTCTTCTGAAACCATCTTGGCAAGTGATGCACCATTACAACAAGATCTACGTCGTGCTTTACAACAAATTACCCGTGCCGCAGCTTCATTGCAGTTAATGGCAGATCAAATAGAACAAAATCCTGAGTCATTGATTCGTGGAAAAACAGCGGAGCCGAAGAAAGATGACAGAGAATAAATTATTGAAATCTCAGCAACGCTGCTACCTAAAAGTCCTTTCAAGCTTGAGTGTTGGTTTGTTTGCACTCATCGTCAGTGGGTGCTCTTCATCCCCTACGCCTATGTTCTATTCATTGAGCACTCAAACGCTAACATCATCTTCGTCAAATCTAAAAGTGAGGATGATTGAGGTGCTTCCTGTTGGATTATCCGATCGTTTAAACCGAATTCCATTGGTAATTCAACAAGAAAATGGGCAGGCTAAAGTATTGTTCGATGATCGTTGGACATCTACTTTATCGGCTGAATTGAGAGATGCTGTTTCTGCGCGTTTACAGCAAACATTAGGTGCAGTGGATCGTTATAATAGTGGTATGACTGGTGGACAAGCAGCTTATCGAATTGCCTTAGATTTTTCTAACTTTGATTTCATCGAAAAATCAAATCAGCAACGCTTTATGCTCATGAATGCGACTTGGACTTTAAGATATGATGATCCTAATCGCCCCTTATCCATACCCAAAAACGCTCAAACATTACCTCAACGTCATCAACTCAGTTGTCGGATGAGTTTTTATGAAGAAATTCCACAAAAAAATAAAGACTTAAACACTTTAGTCACTGTTTCGCAAAAAGCCATTGATCAACTTTCAATCAGTATTGCAAGTTCAGTCAAGCACTTAGAAAATAGGAATCAGCCGATTACTGGTGGGGTATGTAGTTAATTTTCATAAAAACTTGAGATTTCTTTTGAATCTGTTTTGAATACAGCAAAGCTCTGAGTTGTATTTAAAACATCTATCTTTGATAAATTGGTATATAATTTTTTAGATAAAGACATTCAACAATAGAATTCTTTCATAATTCATTTTTATGCAGTTCCATGTTATAGATTCCAGCAATTTAATTGAATCTTAAACCTAGTCTTTTGACTCGATTACGATATCGCGCCGCAAGGACTTTGAAGGCTTTCAAACTGCCCAATACATGTTCAATCCCAATTCTTCTTTTATTGATTTCTCAATTGTAAACTTTTAGCTCGGGATCTAGTTTGCAGCATCTCTTTGCTTTTAGAGGCAATGAGCTATTTGGATACATTGCATAGATTCCATGATAGCCTTCATCTGCATGAATAAAAGCACCTTTAGGAATCGGATTCAAGTTGCGTTTGAAAAGCTCGAAATCATGTACAGCACCACGACTAGTGCATAAACTCAGAAATTGCTGTGTTCTATAATAGATAATGGCTTGAACTTTAAATGTATGTGCCTTCTTCTTGCCACTATAGCTTTTCTTCTGTTTTTTAGGTCTTTGTGTTGGAGTTTCTGTGGCATCTACGATCACCACGTTCCAGTCGATACCTTCGCCTTCAGGCAGACTCTCGGGTAAATTAAATAGATTGGACTTGATCAGGCAATCATCTACATCGTGGAAGATTTGTGAAGCAGTAGGCTCTGACACGCCAATAGCTCAGACGGAGTAAAGCCTGATTTTCTTCACTTAACTTGGATAGTCTACCTTTAGCAGGCACAAGCATTTTTAGTAGTTCAACCATTAAATCAATGGTTGACTATAAGATGCCTGTGTATCGCTTGAAATGTGTATCAAAAAGTTTCTTTCAGTTGATGATTTTAGTCCGCAAATTATGTATTAATATTTAGAAAAATAGATCAAATGTTAAAGTTTAGATTAATAGATGAGTTTGTATCACACGTACATTTTATTCAGGCACGTAAATCATTCGGCCATCATTCAGTTTATAGGTCACCCCTGCCTTACTTCCTTCGCCCTCACCAATTTGACCTGTAGACTCATATTGTTTAAGTTCTTGTCCTTCTTTAAATGAAATTTTCATATTTTTTTCACCAGGATTTTCAATTACAACGACATTATTATTTGAAAATGGATTTAGCGGGTTTTGTACTACCAACATCATTAGAATCACAATAATAACTAAAAAAAGGTCAATCAAATTCACAACAGAAAGCATAGGATCATCACTTTCATCCTGTTCCAAAAATCGCATTAAGCTTCCCCTTGATGAAGACTTTCAAATTCTTTTTCATACTCACGTAATTCTTCAAGCAACCAACGACGTCGGATAACCAAAATATAAAAACATATAGAAGCCGAAACTAAAGATAAAATTACTGAAGAAAATGCCATCACCATATTCTGCCCCACTTGTTCAGCTTGACCTGAAGATAAAGCGAGTAATGCAGGACCCATTGGAATCATAGTTGCGATCAATCCCAACATCGGTGCAGTTCGGGATACAATTCTTAGCCATTCCAAACGTTTAATAATCCAAAGTTCTAAATCATCAGTCGAGGCTTGAAATTGATTTTGTTCTGCATATTTCATCAAAATCGATCGATAACGTTTAGAGGTTCTGAACACGCATTCCATAATAAAGCTACCCAAAGAAACCAATGAAAAAATCAATGAGATAAGGATGAGCAACATCACAGGCCATAAGAAAAGTTTTGAAGCCTGATAAATCAAACTTTCGACTTCTAAAATTTGCATAAATTTCCTCTTATTTTTTTCGCTGTTGCATAAATTGTTTAAAAAAACCAAATCCAATCAATAAACTCAGTATGAAGGCACCAACCCAAGCATAATCTTGTACTTCCGACTTTTTCTGGACTTGTTCCAAAGCCTGACCTTTGACTTTCTGTTGTGCCTGATTCTGAGTATTTTTTTGATCTATTTTGGGTGTTTGTATTTCTATAGAAGATGGATGTTGATCTTGAGCAGACTGATTGGCATCGGCCGCTTGCAAAGTCTGTGTTGTTGGGTTTAAACCTTGTCCTATAGCTTGCTGATTTTGAGTATTTTGCTCATCGGCTGTGCGTTTTGTTTCAGATGAATTTTCAAGATTTACTTGATCAGTTACTACAGTCATCTGTGCATTTTTTTCTAGTGATACACTGTCATTTTGCTTCAAAATACTTTGGGTAAATTCATTAAGCTTTTCAGACTCTAAAGGCAAATTCACTTGTTCTTGCAACGCTTGAATTTTTTCTGCAATTTCTCGTTTTGTCTCATCATCAGCTTGCCAATAATCTTGACGAATCGCTTCCGCCATACGATTTAATACTTGGAGTTGCGCAGATGGATTATGTTGTTTGAACCATTCATTTACACCAAGTTCGCGCTTATCTTGAACGTAAGTTTCATACATATCTTTCCATTGATCAGCACGGACAACTGAAGGGTCAGTCACATTCCAGCCATATAAATTATTGGTCACATTAATTACTTCCAATGTGCCAGCATAACCCTCCTTTTGCATACTTTTAATCCACTCAGGATTTAAATAACGGGTACGTAATTCATCTGACAAATAAGCTTTCAATGAGGTGACTTCAGCTTTATTTTGGCGTAAATCTGTAATGAGTAATTCCGGTGATTTCCCTTGAACGGAACGAATTGCCAAAGATAATCCACCTAAATATTCAAATGGATGATCTGTCGATAACACGCCATGCACATTTGAAGAACGTGACATAATGGCAACATCAACGCCTTTTAAATTTTCAGCGAATAGATTGACTGGTGCTTGCTCACCCCACGTTTTATCGCTATAGGCATATTGCAGATTATTTAAGAAGGTATTAGCTAATTCTTGATCATTTTCCCAATCATCATAGGACAAGGTTTTTTTCGTTAAACCTGAGCCATATTCTCCAGGTTCATTACTAAAAATTTTAAGTTGTGATAACGCTTTAGCTCGTTCAGGATCAACTTTTTGAGCAATTAATGATTGCTGTATCTGTTGTGAATTTTGATAAAGCTGATTATTGGGTTCATTTAGCGCTGAAAGTTTTGCCATTGCACCAGCAAGTAGACGCATAAAACCATCAAATTGATCTCGATAAACACTGGTGGCTTGAATCACAACATCCACACGTGGGCGCTTGAGCTCTTGTTGTGGAATAATGTCTAAACTCACCACTTTACCTGCTTGATCCCACACAGGTCTTAAACCAAGCGCTGCCAAAACTTGTCCTTCCGAAACACCTAAATGACGAATCGTTTCAGAAGACCACAAACTAAATGCAACTTTGTTAGGGTACTGCTGAGGATACTTTTGTTGGTACTGCGCAATCATCTGCTCAAAGGTTTTTTGTCCCATTTCATAAGCCGCTTTAGTCGGGATTTTATTGGCTTCAAAAGCATATAAATTGCGTCCACTGACACTTTCAGGCTGACGAATCGGGTCTCCCCCCGTTCCCGGTAAAACATAGCCTCCAGATAAAGCATTCAACAAACTTTGCATTTCTCTATCTGCAATCAAATATTCATAATTTTTTTGTGCAGTTTCGATATACGCTTTTAGTTTTCCACTTTGCCCTATCTTTTGAATATCTGCATCAACCTCAACATTTGAAGCCTTAGATTTAAACCATCCTAAACCTGTGGATTCAGCCGGATTTAAAACATAATGCGCCAAATAACGATAAGCTAGAGATTGACGAATTGTTTCAACATCGGCATTAAACACTTCATTTTTATCCAGCTTTAATGCTTTGAAATAGTCTGAGTCTAACTGCTGTAAAACAATCATTAATCTTTGATTATCTTGGGCTGACAAACCGAAACGATGCAAGCCCATGGGTACAGCTTGTTGCGCTAGGCGATGCAAATGATCATGAAGCTGAGTATAAAATTGAGGGAAATTATTCTGAGCCTGAACCTGAGTCAGGTTTAAATCTTTAAGCACACCACTTTGCTCTGTTAAAGCGATCAGTTTTCCTTGAGTTTGCTGCTTGACTAAACCCTCATCGAGCTGAGCATATTGGTGAATTAAATCGTGAATATCTCGTAATTCATCATATAAACCAGAGGGTGCTAAAGGCGCAGTTTGATGACTCACTATAACTGCACGACCACGTCGTTTCGCTTGCATGGCTTCTGCGATATTATCCTGAACATAAGGATAAAAAATCGGTAAAGCACCTGCGGTCAATAAAGGATAGTCATTCGCTGCTAAGCCTTTGTCTTTTCCAGGCAACCATTCTTGTGTGCCATGTGTTCCCAAATGAATCAATGCATCGGTTGCTTGTTGCAAATACAGATAAGTCGCTAAATATAATGGATCTGGAACAGCGTCTTGACTGTGGTAATTCTCACCTACTTTAGAACCACGAGTAGGCTGAGGAAGTAGTAATAAATTTCCGTAACGCTGACTTGGAATTGCAAAATAAAACTCGCCCTCCCTTTTCACGACTGCCCAATGTTTAGATAATTTTTGAATATCCGCGCTTTCTTTTAATTCGTGTTGACGCTGTTCAGGCAAGGTTTTTAACCAATCAAGATAATACTGAACAGGAAAATAGCTGAGCATTTCTTTCTGTTGTAGGTCAGCTAATTTTTCATGCTGGTAATATGCAGATAATAAAGTTTGAGCATCTGAAATAATTTGTTTTTCGCTGATCAGTTCGGTGTCGTATCCACGTTCTTTTAAACTTTTTTGAATATTTTCGATGCTCAGCGGAATATTTAAATTTGATGCAGATAAATTATTTTGACCATAAGGATAATTCCAAAACATCACCCCAATTTGCTTTTCTTTATTGGGTTTAATCTTCAATTTGGATTGGGCAATTACACGTTCAAGTAATATATTGACCTGTGGTTCAATCCATTGCTCGCGACCACCCTCATTTAAAGACAGCACTAAAGGATCAGAAAATCCCCAAGTTTCGGGAAGACTCAAAAAGATAGATGCTAAATGCGGAGGTATGCCTGATTTCGAGTTTTTCCATTCTTCAAAATTGCCATTAAAACTCAAACTTTGAACCATAGGCACATTCATTTTTTGTAGCTCGGCAACTAAGTCCTGACCATTTTGAATATGCGTCATATTGACCATTGCGGTGATTGGTACAACTTTAAAAAAATCTGAAAGTTTGGTTTTGGTTTTCGACTCATTCCAAAGCAAGACAATAGGAACAACACCTTTTCGTTCAGTAAGCGTTATGAGTTGATCAATTTTTTCAGACGTTAAATTGGTGATATTGCTTGGATGAAGCACATAAACCAAATAGGCATTTTGTCCTTGAATAGTTGATTTTTTCTGATGTTTTAGATTCTGTTGATACCAATCTAAATAGGATTGCACATTGTCAAAATAGTCTTGTGCACTGGTGTGATAAATCGAAATTTCTGGTAATTTTTGCGTCTTAAATGTGGCTTTTTTACCTTCAGTATTCCAAAGATGTACTGCTTCAAAATAATGTGAAAAGTTAATTTCTCCACCGTTGTAATACAGATCTAATAATTTAAATCCAAATAATTTTGGAATTTTCTGGAACTGCGGTGCTCCACCACCAACGGTCATATATGCTTTGTCTTGAGCCTTTAAACTTTCAAGTGCAAGCTCTTCAACCTGTTTACGATCTGGCGGTCGCGGAACATCTAAAATGATCACATCCGCCTGCTGAATAGATTGCTGAACAGCTTTTTGATTTTGATTTACTTGTAAATGCTGTAATTGCACATTTTGTTTCGCTGCAATTGGCACAAGTTTTTCAAATTTAGTATTTGCCACAAAATCGGTATGTAACACCAATACCTTAGTTTGAGCATCTGCTGTTTGTGCAAAAGCCACATTTAATGTGAGATAAACACATAAGAAGATGCTCAAAATACGCAGGATGGAGTTTAGATCCAAACTTTTTTGAATATGAGTTGGATCTATTGCATGCAGAATGAAAGATTTCTTCATCATTAAAATCTCACATTCATACCAACAAAGTAACGACGTCCTGCATCACTAAAAGTTTGTAATTGATCAGGTTGCATGCCAATTTTTTTATCTGTCAGATTTTCAATTCCTGTCTGGACTGTCCAATTCGGAGTCACTTTATAATCTGCATACATGTGCCAGAAGATATATCCTTGACTGTGAGGTGTATTCACAGCTTGAAATTGTTTACTGCGATATTGCTGGCGTAATTTGGTTTGCAGTTTGTCGTTCACTTGCCAAATGACTGAACTATTTAATTGATGCTTTGAACGATCGGCTAAAGGGATATTTTTACTTTTATCTTTTGCGTCTAAATAAGTGTAATTGGCTTCTAAATGTAAATATGGCTCTATGTGATAAGCACCACTCCATTCAATACCTTGTAGTTCTGCTTTTGTCACATTGACATAATCTAAGCAAATTTTCCCTGCGACTGAACATGTAGGCTGACGCTGTGTATCTATCAAATCATCGACATTGTTTCTAAACCACCCTAATGAGGTTTCAAAATTATCTCGATGGAAATGTAATCCAACTTCATAAGCGGTATTGGTTTCAGGCTTAAGATCAGGATTGCCTCGAATAGTACCCATACCACCCATTGCAGCATTAGACTCAAACTCTTTAGATAGTTGCTTTAAAGTTGGCGCTTTATAGCCTTTGCCCACACCAGCTTTGACTGTCCATGCATCGCTGAGTTGATAAGACGCATTAAACTTCGGACTCAGTTCCCATCCAAAATCTGAATGCTCATCGCCACGTGCCCCAAATCCAACTTTAAATTGATCAGAGATTTGCCAAATATCTTGTAGATAAATTCCATAATGGGTAATACTGTCTTTTTGTTTTAAATTGACCGTTGGATCTTCCAACTTTTCCTTACGAAGCTCATTACCCAGTATTAAATGATGATTAGATAAATCAAATTGAAACTGTGTCGAAGCCACTTGATCAGTTAATTTTTGTGGAGATGTCGTATCTCCGCCATCACTGCGCTCACTTTCTCGTTTGAATTGTGTTTGATAAAGCTTAACAATACTTTTACCCCAACCCCATTCACCTTCATGTTTTAACCCGAATCGAGCCCGCTCAATTTCATCATCAACTTGATAATATTGATTACGTGTTCCACCTCTTAAATCTTGTCGATCCTCATGGCCGTACTCACTTATGAATTCAATCTGTTGTTGATCTGTTGCTTGCCAAAATAGACCAAGATGCCCTTTGGTATTTTTCTGCTCATCGTGTTTGCTTAAACGAGAATTGGTAGGATCTTCAAGCGCATCACGTTTTCTAAATTCGGCCCAGAAATTGACACCTAATTTATTTTCAATGAGTGGACCAGACAAGTAAGCACTGGTTTTATACTGATCACCACCCAAATTAGATTCATTCCATAACGATTGAATCGAAGCAGAGCCTGTCCATTTTTCGATTGGTTTTCTAGTAATAATATTCACTACTCCACCTAAAGCTTCTGATCCATAGAGTGAAGACATCGGTCCTCGAACCACTTCAATCTGTTCTATCGCTTCGGTTGGAACCCAATTTAATTCACCATCAGAGTGAGCAATGGCTGAGGATGAACTATTAATTCGTTGTCCGTCGACTAAATATAGGGTGTGTGTCGGGTTCATTCCTCGAATCGAAACCCCTTTCCGATTTAGCCCGATACCTACATTTTGTAGACCTACTCGATCGTTCAAAGCATCTGAAACATCATTTATAAATTGTTGATTAAGTTGCTTACCATCAATCACATCAATACTCGCCATTGCTTCATGAATATTTTCTTTTTTTGCAGATGCTGTGACCACAATCGTATTCATACTGTGTGCTGGATGATGATTTGTGTCTGTTGATTCTGCAAAGACAACATGAGTTACAAAGAGACCCATTCCTAAAAAGATACGCATAGTGATATTTAAGGTTATTTTTTATTGCTTATAATGTTATGTTATAACATAATATAATGCAATTTTTTAATTTATAAATTTCTATTTTCAATATATTCAGTTGAAAATCTTTGAGCCCAAAATAGCCAATAAATGTGAGACTCTTTTGGAGTTGATAAGTACAAATTTGACAAAAAACTAAAACCTCTTTCTACTAAGAATTAATCTCTGTCGCACTTCATTTAAGAATCTAAGAATTTTTAAATTTACACTTTAAGAGTTTATTAAAATTATAGAATTCTTTCATAATTCATTTTTATGCAGTTCCATGTTATAGATTCCAGCAATTTAATTGAATCTTAAACCTAGTCTTTTGACTCGATTACGATATCGCGCCGCAAGGACTTTGAAGGCTTTCAAACTGCCCAATACATGTTCAATCCCAATTCTTCTTTTATTGATTTCTCAATTGTAAACTTTTAGCTCGGGATCTAGTTTGCAGCATCTCTTTGCTTTTAGAGGCAATGAGCTATTTGGATACATTGCATAGATTCCATGATAGCCTTCATCTGCATGAATAAAAGCACCTTTAGGAATCGGATTCAAGTTGCGTTTGCAAAGCTCGAAATCATGTACAGCACCACGACTCGTGCATAAACTCAGAAATTGCTGTGTTCTATAAATGTATGTGCCTTCTTCTTGCCACTATAGCTTTTCTTCTGTTTTTTTAGGTCTTTGTGTTGGAGTTTCTGTGGCATCTACGATCACCACATTCCAGTCGATACCTTCGCCTTCAGGCAGACTCTCGGGTAAATTAAATAGATTGGACTTGATCAGGCAATCCTTTACGTGGCGGACGATTCTTGAAGCAGTAGGCTCTGACACGCCAATAGCTCAGACGGAGTAAAGCCTGATTTTCTTCACTTAACTTGGATAGTCTACCTTTAGCAGGCACAAGCATTTTTAGTAGTTCAACCATTAAATCAATGGTTGACTATAAGATGCCTGTGTATCGCTTGAAATGTGTATCAAAAAGTTTCTTTCAGTTGATGATTTTAGTCCGCAAATTATGTATGGATTTTTAAATTTTTCGGTACAAATAATCAGCAAGAGATAGATCGTTTTGTGATTTATGAAACAGATCTATCATCGATCGTGATTTTCAAACAGCGAAAACATTTAATAACTGTGCAACTACGCTAAGCGGGGTATTTAAATTGGCTGTTAAGCATAATCTGATTTCTCCAAATCCTATGCATACAATTAAGAATCGTAAGGTTCAGGCAGAAATACCTGCCCCCTTCACACGTAAGGAGATGGAAGCCTTACTAGCTTGGCTCGACAAAAGCTTACATGATGAGGATAAATTTTGTCGCTAGTATTTTGAATTTGCTTTTTAGACAGGCTGTAGACCTTCAGAAATGATTGCGCTCAGAGAAAGTGATATCGATTGGTTCAATGTCACATTCAAAGTTAGCAAAAGCCGTGTTCGTGGTTTAGAAAAAAAAGTGACCAAAACACATACTTCTCGTGAGGTCTATTTGAATGAACGCTTGACTTTGGCTTTAAAAGCTTTGCTTCAATTTAAAAAGGATCAAGGCTACCAAACAGATTATGTAATGCTATGTCCCAAGATGAAGGAACCATTATTTAATGAAAAACCACCGAGAGAGCGTCTTGTAGAAGCAATGAAATCGTGTTCTATACGTCATCGCCCTGCCTACAATGCACGGCATACCTATGCAACGATGTTACTTATGGATGGCGTCAATCCAATGTTTGTAGCCGACCAACTTGGTCATAGCTTACACATGCTGATTAAGCGCTATACGAAATGGTTGCATGGGGATAAAAACAGGCAAGAAATAGCAAAACTCAGCGTGGCATTAACAGCATAAATTCATCAATGTAGTCAGATCTTGGTATAAAAATGTGGCAAATAAAAAAGCCACTTAAAATAAGTGGCTTTTTTATTACAAGAATTTTGGTGGAGATGGCGGGAGTCGAACCCGCGTCCGCAAGCACTACACTCGAGATTACTACATGCTTAGATATCGTCTATTGTTTTAACCCTCAAAGACCCGACGAACAGGGTTAAGAGAGCGATCCTTTAAGTTTAGTACAACACCCCAAGGCTTGATGTTATACGGACTTGTGTGCGTGCGCTTCAGTCGGGATCTCTAACCACAAGTATTCAGAGATGCGGACAAGCTGCCCTTAGGCAGCTAGAGCGTAAGATTCGTCGTTTGCGACTATTTAAAATGCAAATTTTATTTACGAGAGAAAATGCGCTCTCGGCATGCATCTATGAGTTTCATCACCAGCGTCGAAGCCAGGAACATCCCCAAAGTACAACGCAATCATAGCATAAAAGTTTGAAAATACGACCTCTAATTTCACAACAATTACACATACACATGCGCTTATTTCAATAATTGAGATAAAATCCCTTTTTTCAAGTTCAAAATTGCATATTTTATGAGTTATTTACTTGCACTGGATCAAGGGACGACGTCAAGTCGTGCGATCATTTTTGATGAACATGGAAACGTTCATGCAACAGCTCAAAGAGAAACTAAAATACGAACCCCAAAGTCAGGCTGGGTAGAGCAAAATGCACAAGAGATTTGGAGCTCACAAATCGCAGTGGTACAGCAAGCAATTGCTGATGCGCGATTACTGCCTAAAGATATCAAAGCTTTAGGCCTAACCAATCAACGCGAAACGACAGTGATTTGGGATAAAAAAACTGGTGAACCTCTAGCCCCTGCGATTATTTGGCAAGATCGCAGAGCGAGTGATTGGTGTAATTCCCTCATTCAACAAGACTTACAAACCAAGATAAATTTCACCACAGGACTCCGCATTGATCCTTATTTCAGTGCTGGAAAATTAGTGTGGTTACTTGAAAATATTAATGGTTTAAGAGCTCGTGCGGAACAAGGCGAAGTGGCTTTTGGAACCATTGATAGCTGGTTAGTTTGGAATCTCACTCAAGGTGCTGAACACGTGATTGAAGTCTCGAATGCTTCAAGAACCATGTTAATGAATTTGCATACCCAGCAATGGGATGACGAATTACTCGCACTATTTAATATCCCAAAAGCAATACTACCCAAAATCGTGGCTTCTGATTGCCATATTGCCAATACAGCCAAAGGTCTCTTAGGTGCAGAAATTCCAATTACAGGGATTCTAGGTGATCAACAATCAGCCTTATTTGGTCAATCATGTTTTGATATAGGCTCAGCAAAAAACACCTATGGTACTGGCTGCTTTATGTTATTCAATACAGGTGATCAAATTCAACTGAGTCAGAATCAGCTTCTCTCCACTTTAGCTTGGCAATGTAAAGAACACACCTCGTATGCGCTTGAAGGTAGTGTTTTTATGGCTGGTGCAATTGTACAATGGTTACGTGATGGACTTGGAATTATTCAAAGTAGCCAAGAAGTTGAACAATTGGCGTGTCAAGTTAACAATACCGATGGTGTCGTACTTGTTCCTGCCTTTACAGGCTTAGGAGCACCTCATTGGGATACGGATGCCCGCGCATTATTATGCGGTATGTCTAGAGGGACAAATAAAGCACATATTGCGCGAGCAGCTCTCGAATCAATCGCATTTCAAGTCGCTGACGTTTTGAATGCCATGCAATCTGATATTCGAAACCCTTTAAAAGAATTACGTGTAGATGGTGGTGCGAGTCAAAATGATATGCTAATGCAATTTCAAGCCGATTTACTGAATGTTCCTGTGTTAAGACCGCAACTTTTGGAGTCAACGGCTTGGGGAGCTGCGGCAATGGCAGGTTTAACTGCAGGTGTATTTAAAAATCCGTCTGATATTGCGGCATCATGGAAATTGGAAAAAGCCTTTGAGCCAACAATGTCTGAAGATCAACGTCAATTTCATTTACATCAATGGAATAGTGCGTTAAAACGTTCAAGATCAGATGTTTAGTATAAAAAACCGCCTACAAGGGCGGTTTTTTTATAAGAGATACATAGATTTTTCAATATGCGTATGAAGCAATACCTGTTGCAATTGCTTTACCTTCATCATTCACCATATTCATGCGCATCGTACAACCTTTGCGACCCATGCGTAGGACTTCAGCAGTGGCAATAAAATACTTTCCGCGCCCTGGTGATAAATAATCCACTCGCATATCCACTGTTGCTAAACGTGAAACTTTCTTTAAAGTTTCAGGCAACATATCAGGCTCTGCACGCTTGTAAAGCTCGCCCATTGCAACAATCCCGCCAATACTATCGAGTAATGTTGCTGCTACACCGCCATGCAAAATTTGGAAAGAAATATTACCAATGAGATTAGGTTTCATCTCAATATAACCTTGGATTTCACCTTCTACGACACGCATTTGCATTTCGTTGTAAGCGAAATAAGGAGAGGTATTAAATACTTGAGTGAGTTGATTTAATACCACTTCAAGATCTGGTTTAGCACCTAAATGGAGGTTACCCATCCATTTTTTTTGGGAATCGTTCATACAAAACTCAAATTAACATCATGAGAAAAAACCATCAGCATTTTCCCAAAAACCGCCTTAAGGGGGCTACAATTAGACCCAAGTAAAATACCAAACATCGAGATTGTGATGACTTATACGTTTAATCGCCCTGCTTTTCCTGCAACACGCATGCGCCGTATTCGAAAAAATGACAAACTCAGAGCGATGGTGAGAGAAACACATCTTTCTGCTGAACATCTCATTTATCCGGTATTTGTTCTACCAGGTCAAAATCAAACCCAAGAAATACCTAGTATGCCAAATATTCACCGTCTTTCAGCTGATTTGTTGTTAAACAAAGCTGAAAAACTTTTAGAATTAGGTGTATCTAAATTAGCTTTATTCCCAGTTACCCCACAAGAAGACAAAAGTTTAACTGCTGAAGCAGCATGGAGAGATGATGGTTTAGTTCAAAGCACTGTCCGTCTTCTAAAAAAAGAATTACCAGAAATGGTACTCATCACTGATGGCGCTTTAGACCCTTATACAACACACGGTCAGGATGGCATCATCGATGAAACAGGTTATGTCCTGAATGATGAAACTGTTGAGTGTCTGATTAAACAAGGTTTAAGCCATGCAGAAGCAGGAGCCGATGTTTTCGCACCGAGTGATATGATGGATGGTCGTATTGCTGCGATTCGTCAAGCATTTGAAGCAAATGGTCATCTTTATACCAATATCATGGCTTATTCTGCCAAATATGCATCAAGCTTCTATGGTCCTTTCCGTGATGCAGTGGGTTCAGCATCTAATTTAAAAGGTGGTAATAAGTATAACTACCAAATGGATGTAGGAAACCGAGCTGAAGCTCTTCACGAAATTGCACTAGATATTCAAGAAGGTGCAGACATGGTGATCGTAAAACCAGGGATGCCATATCTAGATATTGTACGTGAAGTTAAAGACACATTTGGCATTCCAACATTTGTTTATCAAGTGAGTGGTGAATATGCCATGTTGGCAGCAGCAATCCAAAACGGCTGGCTTTCTGAAAGTGTGATTTTAGAATCATTGATGAGCTGTCGTCGTGCTGGTGCAGATGGAATTTGGACCTATTTTGCTGAAGATGCTGCAAAAATGCTTAAAGATCTGTAATACACTATTGAATCAAAAGCGCTTTTCCATAAAGCGCTTTTTTTCTACTAAAATCATCATCATTGTATTCGAGACCCAACTTTTAACTCACTCATTTAACATCTTACATCTCATCGATCTCTTTACATCATTGAGATTATTTGCACGATTAGAGCTTGAATATGGTCTAATACACCCCGTCATTTTGAAGGTGGATAAAAATGCACGTTGCCATCATTGGATGTGGAATTAGCGGCTTACTAACAGCGCTTGAATTACTCGAACAAGGTTGTGAAATTACCCTCATTGATCAAAAACAAGCAGCTAAAGCTGCATCTTGGGCAGGTGGTGGTATTTTGTCACCTATGTATCCTTGGCGTTATCCCAAAGCAGTCAATCAATTGGCACAACATGGTAAATCGTTATATCAATCTTGGAATCAAAAAATTCAACCATTGAGTGGCATTGATTTCGAAATTCACGATTCAGGCATGTTAATTTTTGATGAAGATGATTTTGAGATTGGACTCAGTTATAAGGCGCAATATAACGAGCCGATGCAGCATTGCGATTTACTCGACGAGACTCAATTAAGAAATCTGAATCCACGAGTTTCTAATACTTTCAAGCAGGCTTTGCATTTTCCACAATTGTCTAATGTTCGTAATCCTCGTCTTTTAAAGTCTATTCTGACTTATCTTAAATCACATTCAAAAGTAAAGATTATCGAGCATAAGTGGGTAGAAAAATTACTGATTCAAAATCAGCAAGTGCAATCCATTGTTCTGCATGATCAACATCAAATTAAAGCTGATCAGTATGTTATCGCTACTGGAGCTTGGTCGGCACATTGGGCATCACAACTCGATTTCAATATCCCTGTTCAACCTGTTCAGGGGCAGATGATCCTATTCAAAACCCCTGAAAACTGGCTACCCACGATGTGTATGTACAATGTCATGTATATGATTCCACGTCGAGATGGCCATATCGTCTGTGGTTCCAGTATGGCGGAATTAGGTTTTGAACATCGCCCAAATTTGAAAACACAACAATCCATTTACCAAGCATGCATTCAACTCATACCTGAACTTAAAAATTTCCCGATTGTGCGACAATGGGCAGGCTTGAGACCTAGCTCACCTGATGGAATTCCGTATATCGGTTTAATGCCTGAAATGAAAAACTTATGGGCGAATTTTGGTCATTTTAGAAATGGTTTATGCATGGGGCCAGCTGCAGCGCAGTTACTACGACAACTCATGCTGAATCAGACCACCCTCGTTGATCCTAGACCCTATGACCCATCTTTGAAGTTTCAAGTTTAATGTGATGGAAGTAGTTGCTCCAACGCCATTGTGAGTTCTGGATACTGAAATGTATAACCTGCTTGAATAAGTGCTTCTGGTATAACGTATTGTCCATTTAAAACCAATTGAGACTGCTCACCTAACATGATTTTAAACAATGAATCAGGCAGACTTAAAAGCGGTTTCTTGTTTAAAATTTTTGCTGCGGTGCGAACAAAATACACCTGATTCGTTTGTTCAGGAGCAACGAAATTAAAAACTTCGTTTGGAGTGTCATTCAACATCAGAAATTCAATCGCCTGAATCACGTCCTGAATATGAATCCATGCTAAGGGCTGCTGACCTGAACCAATTTTACCTACCAGATTAAATCGAATCGGTAAGAGTAATTGTTGTAAAATTCCTCCGCCATGCCCAAACACCACGCCTAAACGAATGACCTTAATATCAAACTGATTTTTGTATTGGAGCGCCGACCTCTCCCACTCTTGGCAAAGTTCGGACATAAAGATCGGTTGAGATGATCCCTGCTCATTGTTTTTTTCTGACCATTCTTAATCAGGATCAATACCATAATACCCCACAGCAGAACCAGAAATAATTCGCTTGGGATGTTGCTGATGGGTCAGCAGATAATGTAATAATGCATCGGTCGTATTCACTCGGCTGTCGATGAGTTTTTGTTTTCGCCTTTGCGTCCAGCGACCATCACCAATACTTTCACCCGCTAAGTTAATAACATAGTCAATTTGAGCGTGTTGGATATCATCGAAAGATTGAACCCATGTCAAACGTGGATGCTTCATTTTTGGATTGGACTGTCGGCTTAAACCAATCACTTGATAATCTTGATCTAGCAAATATGCAACCAAATAAGATCCAATAAAACCTGTTGCACCAGTAACCAAAACGCAAGGATGATACATAGAAATACTCTTATGATCTGATCCCTCTATCATGGTGAAAGATGCCTTTGAGCTCAATTCATGATTACTTATTTACCACCAATTTATTCGCCATGCGCTTCGCTTGTGGACCATAAAACCAAAAGGTAATTAAATATAATGGGATCGCCAGCATCAAAATCATAATTGCACTGAGACTTAAGAAACTGGAATTTTGGACATAGAGTAAAAAGTTCTGCCAAATTTCAGGGTCTTTTCTCGAGAAAAATAAAATACTTAAAAAAACACCAAGAAAGTTATAGCCCCAAAAAATCAATGTAAAGCCTAATGTGAATTTTTTACGTTCTTGATCCGAAGGTGCACGTTGTTGTTGATGAATAAATTTATATAAAACAACAATCATCGCTATTAAATATGGAAGTGCAGTGACTATTCCTGCAATTGCCGAAGGCAATAACGCTGCCAATATACCTGCAACCAGCGTTAATCCTAAGCAAAGTAAAAAGAACCATAAAAAATATTTTCTTAAAGAAACCATAACTCTCAGACGCAATAAATTCCTGTCACAAAGCATAACCGAAAATAAATCAAATATTTTTAATTTTCTTGTCAACCGAATCACAACCTTATGCGTTATATAAGGTACAAGGTCAGTAGCAACCGCGTAGTCATTGCACCGGCATCCGCAATGATACACGGTGACCTTATACCCCAATGAGACCTATAAATCATGCTTCTTGCAGAAAAATTTAGTTTAGCAGCCTAAATTTGAATGACTGAAGTATTTTGGCCGACGATTTCACATCACTCGAATCGTCGGCTTTATTTTTGAACTTAATAAATTTTCTAAATATACTTTTATCCATAAAGATGAGATAACAATCAGAATAAATCCTAGTCGCAATGTATAAAGAAAAAATTAAACATAAAATTAGTCTAAAAAAACGTCTAAACTTTAAATCAGACTTTTGGGATGTATTGAATTATCCCTTCACTCGCTTTCTTATCGGTATCGTATTAATTTGCTATTGCACTGTTTTTCTTAAAGCTTTTCTTAATCATCAATTTCACATACCGCTTACAATCATCAGTTTACTCTGTGGTGTTTTTTATCAAAGTTATCAAATCATTAAAAATAAAGAAAAAATCTTAATTTATTCAATTTTAAGTCTATTTCTGAGTGCACTTTCATTTATTTCTATACAGAGTTCTAGCTCGAATCCATTAATAATTTGGGTCTATTTCTATCTTGGTGCTTACTTAATGATTTTTTCTGTAGAGCATCATCAGAGTTTAACCACACCTTTTGGTGAAGGGCTTAGTTTTTTATTCGCACTTGGAATTTGCTATTGGTTTTTCGAAAAACAGATGCTTGGTGTTGATACAGTATTATCGACATTCATCACAATAATCTTGTTAATATTTTTACTCTATTCGATTGTACATGCCTTTTTTGAAATTAAGCATCATCATTTAAGCCGTTTTCTACTGAGTTTCTTTACTTGTTGTTCAATTTTAATTTTGTCTATTGATCAAATTATAGAACTTTATTCACAGGGCGATATTACATCTGAGCATCGTTGGGTTGAGCGTTTAATTTTATTATTTCGATATTTTTTACTCGGTTTATCGTCTTTATATCTTTTTCAAAACTTAATGCTGCTTCTCAGCTATTTTCCCAATAAATACACGCGTTCTTATTTTTCAGATGTCAAACAAAATACGCTGATCCATATCAAACGTTTTTCAGAAGATCAAATTTCTAAAACAGAAGCTTGGTTTGCACTCATTTTTACGGTTTCAGTCTATTCTTTAAATTATATCTATCAAATAATTCCCATCAATATGAGTATTTGGCTAAGCATTCTATTGGTACCCTTAGTCATCCAGTCTTTTTTTCATCATAAAATAGATCAATCGTTAACAGCAGCTAAACTGCATGCATCCTCTTCTCATAAGCAAATCTCGATCAACTCGAGAATCAAAAATAGAAACAAGAGAAAAAGACGAAAAAAGAGTAAATCGAATAAAAAATAGCGATTAAAAGCTGTCTTATAGAGATGTTAAAAATTTCGATGTTTTAAAGTCCGATATTGGATAAGATGACAATTGAGATGTTTTGGGGTTCGGTAATGGCAGTGCGTTTTTTTCATACTTCAGATTGGCATTTGGGGCAATTTTTTCACAATCATGATCGTGACTATGAACACACACAATTTTTAAACTGGCTACTTGCGCAAATTCAACAAAAACAACCGAATGCCCTGCTGATTGCCGGTGATATTTTTGATGTGGTCAATCCTGCATCATCTGCTCAAAAACAGTTATACCAGTTTCTCACCGATGCCCATGCCATTGCCCCGCATATGCAAACCTTAATGATCGCAGGTAATCATGATTCCGGTTACCGCATTGAACAGGTTGAACCTTTTCTAGCGAAATTCAATGCCAAAGCGGTCGGTATTATTGGCAAACAGGATGGTGAATTTGATCTCGATCGTTTGTTGGTACCTATTTATGATGCTGATAAAAATATCGTTGCTTGGTGCTTAACCCTGCCTTATTTACGCAGTGCCGAAATTACAGGCTTAAATGAAAACACCACCAACAGCCAAAATGCGATTGCCTATTTACACCAACAACTTATTGCGGAAGCTAAAGCGCGTAAACAACCCAATCAAGCCTTAATTTTGATGTCACATGCCCATATGCAAGGCGGTGAAACCTCAGATTCCGAACGTCCAATTGTGATTGGTAACGAAGAGGCTTTATCCACTGCATTATTTGATGATGTGATTGATTATGTGGCACTCGGTCATTTGCATAAACCGCAAAAAGTTGGAGAGGAACATATTCGCTACAGTGGCTCACCTATTCCACTGTCTTTTAGTGAACGCAACTATAAACATCAAGTGGTTGAAGTCACCATTGACCCCGAAGCTGATGAACAAAATCATTTTCAATATCAAGCGCACATTATTCCACGTACCGTGGATTTGATTCGAATTCGTGAACCCTTGTCTGAATTAATCACTACGGTACATGCCCTGCCAAAAGGCGAAATTGACAATCTCAATGCACGACATTTTCTAGAGATTGAATATACGACAGATGCCCCACCGCCTGTAGACTTACGTCAGCAGATTGAACTGGCACTGCCACCAAATCGTTATCGTTTACTGCGTATAGCTCGAATTTATCAAAAAGCAACGGAGCAAAACGATGAAAGTCACAAAGTCGATTTAGCGCCCCCCACCCCTGAAAAATTATTTTTAAGCTTGTGGGAAAAAATGGGCTATGAGCAGGATGAATCGGTGAAGCGTGATTTCTTAACTTTGCTTGAAGCGGCACAACACGATTTGGATCAAAAAGCGCACTAAGGACAGGTCATGAAAATTATTCGACTCAGTTTAAACAACTTGGCCTCTTTAGCCGGTGAACAACATATCCATTTTGAACAAGCGCCATTGGCTCAGGCAGGTCTGATTGCCATTACTGGTAAAACAGGTGCAGGAAAATCGACGCTGCTCGATGCCATGTGTTTAGCTTTGTACGATGAAATCCCACGTTTACGTGGCGCAGCTGGCAGCATGAAAGATGTAGGCGGTAAAGACATTTCAATTAAAGATTCGAAGAATATTCTGCGTCGTGGTACCACCGCTGGTTTTGCTGAACTTGAATTTCTTGCCCTTGATGGTAAACGCTATTTGGCGCGGTGGGACATTAGCCGTGCGCGTAAAAAAGTTGATGGCAATTTAAAAGTCGAGCGCTTTGTTCAATGTTTAGATGATGGCGCGACCTTAACGCAAAAAATCTCGGAAGTGACGCCACTGATTGAAAAGCTGATTGGTTTCAGTTTTGAGCAATTTACCCGTGCAGTCCTGTTAGCACAGTCTGAAGTGGGGGCATTTTTAAAAGCCAAAGACCATGAACGTGCAGATTTACTCGAATATTTAACCAATTCGCAAATTTTTAGTGAAGTCAGTAAAAAAGCCGCTGATAAATTTAGTGAAATTAAACACCAACGTACTGATTTAGAAAAGCAACTCGGTCATATTGATATTCTGAGTGAAGAACAACTTGCAGCCTTAAATCAACGACATCAGCAGTTAAAACAACAACTCGTACATTTGGCACAATCAGAAAAGCTGCTTGAAAATGAACGTAAATGGTATCTTGAGCGTGATCAATTGTATGCTGAAGTCCATGGCAAAAAAGAGATTTATGAAGTTCAGCTTGATGCCGTAAATAAATCCGCAGCACAACAACAATTGCTACAACAGCTTGATGCATTTCAAGCCATTCGTGAACAATATGTACAGCGTGCACGTTTAGAACCACAAAAACTTGAGGTGCAACAAAAACAACTGGCCTTTCAAGCTGAGTTTGTCTCTTTACAACAACAAGCTACTACTGAACAACAGCGCTTAAAAGCCTATGAACATGCCCAAGCGCAATTTGAGCAGCAACGTTTGGATATTAAGCCTCATCTTGAACAAGGCTTAAAGTTGGATCATGACATTCACAGTATTTCTGAACAGTATAAAAAACTCAGTGCAGATAAAGATCAGCTTGTTCTCAATGAATTAGAACCGTCAAAACATGCTGTGGAACAACAACAGACCAGCATATTGGCTTGGCAAAATAAACAGCAACAAATCAACTTTGAGTTAACCCAAAGCCAATTTTTACAATGCTTTGACCAAGAACCACAAAGTACTTTGCAGGCGCTACAACATTATGTCGAGCAATATCAGTTGCTTCATCAACAAGAGCCAGAACTATTACAACAATCCTTTGCAACTTTAGAACAGCAACAGCAAACCATTGTACAACGTCTGCAAAGCTATGTGGCTCAACATGAAAGTCTTGACGCTTTGACACAATCGCTAAAAAACATCCAACAACAGCGTGAACATCAGCAAAGTATGGTATTACGACTGCAACATCAACAACAGCAGCTTGATCAAGTCATTACCCATATCAGCGAAACACACGACCTGACAGGCTCAATTGCTGAACAACAAAAGCAACTGCAGCTGATTCAACAGACCCTTGAAAAACGCGTGAGCGAAAAAGCCACACAAGAAGCTGCTTATACTCAACTACAAAGCATCTTGGAGGCACAGCGTCTATTACATAGCGAAAACGTGCAGCATTTACGTGAACAGCTAAAAGCCAATCAACCATGTATGGTCTGTGGTAGCCATGAACATCCGTTTTTAGACCATCATCAACGCTTAGAACAAGGTTTATTGCAACTACACGAGCACCAATTGCAAGAGGCTCGTCAACAATTGGAACAGGTCAATCGTGAGGTACAGCAAGCACAGATTGAGCAATCCAAAGTACAGACCTTACTTGAACAGCAACAACAGCGTATGGAACAGCTCACGCAATTCACTCAGCAACAGCTCGAGCATATTCAAGCAGCATTACAACAACTGGGTTCAAATCTCGACATGGCAGACCCGATTCAGTTGCAGCAGCGCATAATGCAGCAGATCGAAACACTGCAATCGCACATCGAACAACAACAGGTGCAAGAACAAGAACTTAGTCAATTGCTTGAGCAATGGCGTAAAGATCAGCAGCAACAACAGCAATTACTATTGAATATTCAACGTCGTGTACAACTTGAACAAGGTATTCAACCTATTGTGCAGTTACTGCCTGCTCGCTATCAGCAAGACACACCAATACATTGGGTTGCCGAATTGCAACAGCAGCTGCAGCAGCGTGTTGCATTGCTCACGATGCAAAAACAAGTAGAGAGATCACTGCTGCAAGCACAGCTAGAACTTGAAAAAATGACGCTACGCTTTGAAGCAGCACAAAAACACGAACAACGCCTGACTCACCAGATTGAGCAACTGATTGAGCAAGGCAAAATGTTACGCTCGAAACTTGCTGAACTGACCCAAGACTATGCCGGTCAAAGCTATCGTTATGCTGCAGATTGGCAAAAACATTTAGAGGAAACTGCTGTCACTCATGCCAATGAGGTGCATGCACAACGCAGTAAAACTGCACATGCTGAACAACAGCTGAATGCAGCCAATTTACAACAGCAGCAATTGCTCAGTGATTTACATCATATTGAACAGGCATTACAGCAAGTACAACAGGCTATTCAGCAATGGCAACTGAGCCATCCAACCGTAACCACAGATCACATTGCCACATGGTTAAGCATTGATTTAGCGCAGCATCAACAAATACGCCATGAGTTAAATACGCAGCGACAACTTTTAGAGAATGCCAAAACCGCTTGGCAAGTTTTAGAAGAACGTTATCAGGCACATTTAAAACATCAGCCTGAACATGATCTCAGCATGCTCGAGCAGCAACTTGAGAACTTGCAAACGGAAAAGCTCGCTCAACAAGAAGCGCTCACCGATACAGAAACTCAGTTACGCATGAATTCCGCCAATCAAGCCAACTATGCTAAGTATCAAAGCCAAATTGAGCAAATTAAAGCAGAAGAATATCGTTGGGGTCGTATCTACGATTTGATTGGGCATAAGGAAGGCACCAAGTTTAAAAAGATTGCTCAAGAGCATCATTTAGATATTTTGGTGGAATATGCCAATCAGCAATTACAGCCGCTTGCGCCACGTTATCAGTTGCATCGTATTCCTGACAGTTTAAGTTTGGCCATTATTGACTTAGATATGAACAGCGAAGTTCGACCTGTGTTGTCGTTATCAGGTGGTGAAACTTTCTTAGTGTCTTTAGCCCTTGCTTTAGCGATTGCTAACATGGCATCAGGTTCAATGAAACTTGAATCACTGTTTATTGATGAAGGCTTTGGTACGCTCGACCCGGCATCCTTACATATGGTCATGAATGCCCTCGATCATTTACAAAGCCAAGGTCGTAAGGTCGTGCTCATCTCTCATATACAAGAAATGCATGAACGTATTCCTGTACAGATTCAAGTCAAACCTGTAGGTGCAGGTGCGAGTACCATTAATATTGTCGGTTAATGGTTAATGATAATAAGTTGAAGCCGTCAAATGACGGCTTTAATCTAAGCCAGTTTTCTTAAAGTTAAAATTTGCTCAGCTCGTCCAAAAGGTCCGTTCAGATCATGAAGAATAGATGAAGTTAACCCGATACCGTCATCACCATATTGTTGCACTGTTTCCAGACCTAGCCACTTACCTATTGGCATACGATAGAGATGTATCTGTAAATCTAAATTTGGGAAAGTATAGTTAAATGGCCAACCTTGTCGTGTGACAATTCCATTCGCTGTATCGACCATTCCCATCAACTTCACAAAGTCTGAATGTATTTGTCCTTCAACCATGTCATAAGGATTGGTTAGCCATACAATTCCCTTGCCTGCCCGTCGATCTAAACGGCGTGCCTCAAGTGATTGAATATAGCCTCCAGGCCAGTTTCTAATTTCTTCCCATAAGATCCCCTCGTCAGGATCAGCAACTTTTTGATCTTCTAATCCTGCGACTGCCTGAGTATCACTCATCATCATTCGCCAAGTACGTGCCTGAATGCAGCTTTTACCATGTGCAGACATGGTCGACTCGATCAATTCAATGGTTTTTCCAGGTCGAATAATTCGAGTTTCAATTTGAAACTCCCCAGCGGGTATCAGGCCCAAAATATCTAAACTTATACGTCCAATCCGTAGGTCAGACCGAGCAGAAAAGTGATCCAACTCTGCACAAATAATCCCTGTTGCGGGCGCCATATGCTGTTCGTGCGCATTCCATGCACCTTGAGCATGTATAGTCGACTTATACTTAGCCAGTACTGATCCATCATCACACACTTTTCGTTCTAAAAGCTGATAATACGAACTCATCCAATTCTTCCCTGTTTTATGATTATGTGAAATATATTGGTTTATTTTTATACATAAAAAGTTGTATTTACAATGACAGTGACTGAACCCGAAAGTTCAGTGCAGACTGAATCCAATCATTTTGAGTAATCTCGCGCCCCAAATAAGGCCGTCCCTATGCGAACCATAGTCGATCCAGCGCTAATCGCATCTTGTAAATCATCCGACATTCCCATACTCAAGGTATCCCAATCAGAAGGATGTGCATGATGCTCTTTCATCTGATCAAAAAGTGTCTTGGCATCATAGAGTGCATTTACATTGCCAGGCGCTGGAATGACCATTAATCCTCGTAATCGAAGTCGAGGTAATATGCTCATTTGAGCAACCAGATCTTCGACCTCTGAAACTGCACAACCATCTTTGCTTTCTTGAGCATCAATATTCACTTGAAGACAAATATTGATAGGCTCCTGTTCGATTGTGCGTTGATTAGAGAGTCTCTCTGCGATAATAAAGCGATCAACCCCATGCACCCATGCAAATTGTTCAGCCAACTGTTTGGTTTTATTGCGTTGTACATGACCAATAAAATGCCATTCGATGTCTAAATCATTCAGCGCTTTGATTTTATCTAATGCTTCTTGCAGGTAATTCTCACCAAATGCTCGTTGACCAGTCTGATACATTTCTCTCAAAATATCCGCTGGATGCGTTTTGGAAACAGCAAGGAGTTTAACCTCGTTAGATTGTCGTTGAGCAACTTCACAGGCTTGTTCAATTTGTTGAATGACACTATTTCTCGCTTGCTCTAGACTCATCATGTATAGCTATCTCAGTTAATTTATCTTTTTTTACTTTCTTGCACGCTAACTGTTGGTTAAGCTGTAGGAAAGCCTTATTATTCTATCAAAATAATTACGATTTTAATGCGTTCGGGGAATTTATGGATATTACAGAATTACTGGCATTTTCAGTGAAAAACGGGGCGTCTGACTTGCACCTTTCTGCAGGAATGCCACCGATGATTCGTGTTGATGGTGAAGTTCGTCGTATTAACTTACCAGCCTTAGAACACAAAGAAGTACACCGCTTAATCTACGACATCATGAATGATAAACAACGTCGCGATTATGAAGAAAAATTAGAAACCGATTTCTCATTTGAAGTACCCGGTGTAGCACGCTTCCGTGTCAACGCATTCAACCAAAATCGTGGCGCTGGCGCGGTATTCCGTACCATTCCTTCTCAAGTGATTTCTATGGAAGACTTGGGCATGGGGCAAATTTTCAAAGACATTTGCGCCTATCCACGAGGAATTGTTTTGGTCACAGGACCAACGGGTTCAGGTAAATCGACTACGCTTGCGGCGATGATGGATTACATTAACGACAACCGGTACGACCATATTTTAACCGTCGAAGATCCAATTGAATTTGTGCACCAATCCAAAAAGTGTTTGATTAACCAGCGTGAAGTGCATCGTGACACACATGGTTTTAATGAAGCGCTACGCTCTGCACTGCGTGAAGATCCAGATATTATTCTCGTCGGTGAAATGCGTGACCTCGAAACCATTCGACTTGCACTCACTGCTGCGGAAACTGGTCACTTGGTGTTTGGAACACTTCATACCACATCTGCCGCAAAAACAATTGACCGTATTATCGACGTGTTTCCTGCCGATGAGAAAGACATGGTTCGTGCCATGCTTTCTGAATCGCTTCAAGCCGTCATCTCTCAAACACTTTTAAAGAAAACAGGTGGCGGTCGGGTAGCTGCTCACGAAATTATGATTGGAATTCCAGCGATTCGAAATCTCATCCGTGAGAACAAAGTTGCACAAATGTATTCTGCAATACAAACCGGTGCAAATTATGGCATGACCACTCTCGATCAAAGTCTCAAAAATCTTGTCGCGAAAGGCATTATTACCCCGCAAGTTGCACGTACTGCGGCTAAACAACCAGAATCATTTTTATAAAAAAGTGAACGTCATTTGATTTAGGGGAATCAAAATGGATTTTAATGACCTGCTCGACATGATGATTGCGCGCAAGGCTTCAGATTTATTTATCAGTGCAGATATTGAACCATCAATGAAAATTAATGGTGAAATTGTGCCTGTAGTTAAAACAAAGCTCACAGGTGAAATCATAGGTCAATTGATTCACTCGATTATGAGTGAAAGACAACGAATCGAATTTGCTGCAACACACGAATGTAATTTTGCTATTGCCAATCGCGATAAAACTGCACGTTTTCGTGTGAGTGCTTTTCAGCAACGTGATCAACCTGGCATGGTCTTACGTCGGATTGAAACTGTCATTCCAAGTATTGAAGAGCTGAAACTACCGCCCGTACTTAAAGATCTGGCAATGACTAAGCGCGGGATCATCTTATTTGTAGGTGCTACTGGTACAGGTAAATCAACTTCGCTGGCAGCAATGATCGGTCATCGTAATCAAAATTCTAAAGGTCATATCATTACCATTGAAGACCCAATTGAATTTATTCATCAACATCAGGGCTGTATTATTACTCAACGTGAAGTTGGCATTGATACAGACTCCTTTGAAATTGCACTGAAAAACACACTCCGTCAAGCACCTGATGTTATTCTTATTGGTGAGATCCGCTCTCGTGAAACCATGAACTATGCGATTAGTTTTGCTGAAACAGGTCATTTAGTATTTGCGACCTTACATGCAAATAATGCCAACCAAGCCTTAGATCGTATTATTCATTTCTTTGAGACAGATCGTCACAGCCAACTGTTTATGGACCTCTCACTTAATTTGAAGGCAATCATTGCACAACAGTTAATTGCGACTCCTGATAAAAAATCACGTCATCCTGCAATTGAAATCTTAATCAATTCTCCACTGATTTCAGACTTAGTGCGTAAAGGCGAAGTTCATGAAATTAAGGAAGTCATGAAGCGTTCCCGTGAAATTGGAATGCAGACGTTTGATCAAGCGCTATTTGACTTATATAAAGCTGAGAAAATCACTTATGACGAAGCATTACGTCATGCTGACTCTGCCAACGATTTACGCTTACAAATCAAACTCTCTGAAGAAGATCCAAACTATCTGTTGAATTCTGGCCCCCGCCTCACTTTTGATGGTCAAGATGATTAATCAATAGTGAATAAAAAAGGAGCAATCATTGCTCCTTCTTTAATGCAATCAAGATTTATTTTTTACGGTATGCTTCTTGGCATTCAGGCGCATCGCAATAACCATATAAATTCAAAGAGTGACCTGTTAAAACAAAACCAAGTTGTTCAGCAACGTTATGTTGTTCTTGTTCAATCAAATCATTGTGGAATTCAACAACTTTGTTGCAGTTCTGGCAGACCATATGATCGTGGTGATCATCTTGCATGATTTCGAATACAGAGTGATTATTCTCGAAATGATGACGTTGGATAATACCAGCAGCTTCAAACTGAGTTAACACACGATATACAGTTGCTAGACCGACATCTTCGCCCTGCTCAAGTAAGGTCTTATAGATATCTTCCGCGCTCAAATGATGCTGTCTTGAATTTTCTAATAATTCCAAAATCTTGATTCGTGGAAGGGTAACTTTAAGTCCAGCTTTGCGTAAATCTTGATTTGAAATAGGCATATAAAAAGGTCTCTCAACAAATTTTAAGTTGGAATATGCAACAGAGTTGAGATGCAGTATGATCTATCCTTGGATCAATTGCATCATAATTAATTTGGGATAGTGTAGCAAAATGCAAAAAATCATGCTGACGTTATTCGTCGCTTCTTTACTGGGTGGTTGTTCTGTCTTTGGTGTATACAAAGTTGATATTCCTCAAGGAACACCATTAACCCAAGCGCAAGCTTCAAAAATTCAAGTCGGGATGACTTACCAACAAGTTCGTTTTTTACTTGGTAGCCCAACCATTTCAGATCCTTTGAATCCTTTACGTTGGGATTACATCTACAATTATACCCCAGGTACATATGCTAAAAAAGCAAATATTCCTGCAACTCAAGGTCAGCATCTAAAAGTATATTTCGATGGTTCTGGCGTCGTGAATAAAATCGAAGGTTTAGAAACTATCCCAGAAACTCAACCTGGTTTACCAGGTTCGAAAGATGCGATTTTGAACGCGCCACCACTATAAAGAATTAGACATAAAAGAAAACCCCTCAAAGAGGGGTTTTTCATATCATTTCAATTGTTTAAAGCGATTGCCACGACAATAGCGCCCAACTGGATTCGCTGCCGCTCGCTTACGGCGAATATCTTTTGGATTAATCGTTAATGCCCGATAGATTTCCACCCGATCACCTGCTTGCAGAACATGCGATTGATCTTGTACTTTCATCCCAAAAATTCCAACAGCATACTCATCTGGCAACTGCGTACACGACGCAATACCACTTTGTGTAATAGCATCCGCAACAGACATGCCTTCCACAAATTCAAGTTCAATGTGAAACTGCTGGTCTACAGCAGCATAAGCAACCCAAACTTTTGCATTTTGGATCATGGTAACAATTGACCTAAGTAAGAAATCATAGCAACCACAATTGCTAAAGGTGTCACAATACGCACAGCCACACGCCAGATATTATAAAAAGCTTCATTACTAAAATTCAGCGCTTTACGTAAATGACTAATTTTCATGATCCAACCCACGAAAATTGCATAGATTAAACAAATGCTTAATCCCCAAAGCATTAAAATCGGAGTTAAAAATAGATCGGCTGCAGGGAATACCCAAATTAAAAGTGGTGCAAGCAATAAAATATATTGCACCGCTTGAGCTAATCCACGATGTACGAGTTGTTCCTTGCCAAGTTGCAGGAGTAAAGCTACTGCAAATATTGTCGCGATTAAAACGATATATGCTGGAATTGCAGCACTAATTGCAAAATATCCAAATCCAGCCACAGCCACCAGTTGCGCTAGCCAAATCGGTAAAGTTTTTGGCGTTGCAGCATCTTGTTTCTCTTGATTGAGATTTGTCTGCCAATATAATCCAAGCCCGAGACCAGAAGCCACTAAAGCAAGAATAGTTGCATTGCCCCACTCTTTAAACTCAACAGGAGTCAGCTGCCAATCATTGACTTGGACACCAAAAACTTGAGCCGCGATTAAACTTGCAATCGTTGCAATCGCAGTAAGTACAACCAATACAGAACGTTGAAGAAATGATAAACCAAATGCAATGAATGCTGCGATACCCATCAAAATATTTGAACCAATACCAAAATCATTTTGTTGTGCTACAGCATTAGAAGTATTAAGTAATATACCGCCTGCTAAGAATGGAATAAAAATAACAGCAAGCCAGCCCACTACTCTCCAACGTTGGTTTGCATCGGCTTCACGGGTCAATTTTGATAATGCGTTCAGCGCTGAAGTTTGAGCTCGTTTCGCCAATCCAATTTCTAAATAAATAATTGGCAACGCTAAAAACAACATCGTTGCAAACCAAAGTAACCAAAAATCGAGTTGTCGATCAATTTGCAAGCCTAAGCTTGGTGCTAGACCCACAATAATGATAAATGACAAACAAAATGCCATCAGCGGCGATAACCATCGTGACATAGCGGTGTCCTGCATGAGGTATTCCATTAAAAAGTTTTACGCTATTTTGCCTAGCTCAATCATTAAAATCAAAGTCTAGCGTAAAAAAAATAAGTGTAGATCTTAGCCACTTCAAATTAAATTTTTAATACTGATCCGCGCGAGTAACACGCTTCAAGCTTGGGTCACGAGCTTCTCTGACCAATCGCTCAACGTGAGTTATGGTACGTAGTGTTGGCTTACCATCCTGAAATAAAATCATTTCGCCGGGCGTATATGCAAACCAAGCTTCATTATCTGTTAATGGTTCTGTCGTGATCACAGCCACACAATCCTCAGGTGTCGTGACCTGACTAAAATCGACCTCAACATCAATATCAATTAATCGTGCAGGTTGAAATGGATATTCGCGAACAATCCAGTGTAATTTTGTGGTCGCATAACTATACAAAGCCTGTCCATTTGATAAACAAAAATTGAATGTCCCATGCTCTGCTATTGTTGGTGAAATTTCTTCTAATGCATGAAATACATCGTGGACACTTGGCTCTACATAACCAAACTTTTGTACGAGATGTTCTAATAAATAGCAAAATGCAAGCTCACTATCTGTATTACCTACTGGTGTGAACTGTCCCGACAACCTTGGATGAAAATTATGCAGATCGCCATTATGCGCGAAAATCCATTGTCTCCCCCACAATTCACGAATAAATGGATGAGAATTTTCTAAAGTAATTTTTCCCTGTGTTGCTTTACGAATATGGGCAATGACATTACGCGATTTAATCGGGTAATTACGAACGAATTCTGCAATTGGAGACTCGACTGCAGATTGGTTATCAACAAATAAGCGACATGCCTTATCCTCAAAGAAAGCGATGCCAAAACCATCTGAGTGATCTGACGTTATTCCAGCGCGCTGAGAAAAACCACGAAAAGAAAACGTAATATCCGTAGGGGTGGCACAATTCATTCCAAGTAGTTGGCACATAATCTTTCATTTTGCTTTAATTATCAGTTTTATTGTGCATCAGCCTTATAGATGTTGCAAATATGAATATAGCAATTGAATATGTTTTATGCTGGATATATGGGACATAAAACGATTATTCTTATCAAACAAAAAAAGCCACCGAAGTGACTTTTTATTATGTGATTATGAATTAGTGCGCCGACTTAGAACGATTGGTAATCAATGTTCCAACACCGTGATCCGTAAAAATTTCCAACAAAGTCGCATGTGGAACACGACCATCCACAATATGCGCGCTCACTACACCACCTTTCACCGCATCAAGCGCACATCCCACTTTCGGAATCATACCGCCGTAGATCACACCTGTATCGATCAAGCGATCGACTTCTTGTGTTGTTAGTCCAGTGAGTAGGTTTTTATTCTCATCCAATACACCACTGATATTCGTAAGAAGAATTAACTTTTCTGCACCCAAAGCTTCAGCAACTTTACCAGCAACTAAATCTGCATTGATATTGTAAGTATTACCTTCCTCATCAACACCGAGTGGCGCAATCACTGGAATAAAATCACTTTGAGTGAACATTTCCAGAACGTCAGTTTTTACACCGACCACTTCACCCACTAACCCAAGATCAATCTGTTGAACAGATCCATCCTCTTGAGTTTTTTCCATCAACAACTTTTGAGCACGAATTAAGTTACCATCTTTACCTGTTAATCCAATTGCGCGACCACCATGTTGATTGATCAAATTCACAATAGACTTATTTACACTTCCGCCCAACACCATTTCTACAACTTCCATGGTTGCAGGATCAGTTACACGCATTCCATCAATACGGTCTGATTCACGCCCAAGTTGTTTCAAAAATGAATCGACTTGAGGACCACCGCCATGAACCACAATCGGATTAAGACCAACTGTTTTCAATAGCACGATATCACGGGCAAACGAACTTTCTAATGCAGGATCAGTCATTGCATTGCCGCCATATTTCACTACAAGTGTTTTACCTGTAAATCTTTGGATGTATGGCAAAGCTTCTGTCAAAATTTGAGCTTTGTCGATGCCAGTTTGTTGGTGTGGCATTCGCCTCTCCTTCATTCCTACATTAGTGTGCATTCAAAATACTTTGAGCAAGCACAGGATATTTTTCATTTAAAATTTTTACAAAATGCTGGCGAATTTCATAAAGTTTCGATGGGCTATCTGCATCAAACCGTACCGTGAAGTATTCACCAGTATTTGATGCTCGCATAATGCCAAATCCGTAGTCAAAATCAAGGCGAATACCATCGATTTTACTCATTTTAGCCCCAGTACTTTTACAATTCTGCTCTATCAAGGCTAGGACGTCTTGCGGATTTGCATCTTGCGTTTCAATATAGGTATCTTCAGTACCAAAGCGATCTGGGAATTGAGCGAGATATTCAGATAGCGTGATATTAAGTTGACTCAATGCCTCCATGACCCGTAATGCTGCATAGATACCATCATCGTAACCAAAACCACGACCATCATTGAAGACATAATGACCCGCATATTCTCCCCCAAAAACAGCTCGACCTTTGGATTGGGAAATATAACGGCGCATGAAACTGCTGCCAGTACGAATCATTTTTGCGATGCCTTGTAATTGTTCAATGGTTTTTGACACCATCGTTGAACATTTGACGTCATAAACAATTTCATGATGCGGATGCTGAGTTAAACACAATGATGCGAATAATGCTAACAAGCGATCAGCAGACACAATGTGAGCATTCTCATCCAAAATGACGGCACGATCACCATCACCATCAAGAGCAATCCCCAAATCCGCCTGATGCAACAAAATTTTTTCTTTTAGCTGCGTCAAATGCTTCGCTTGTGAAGGGTCTGGAGGATGATCAGGAAACTCTCCATTTTCATGACAACGTATTGAAATGACTTCACATCCCATTTTTTGTAGTACTAAATCAGCACAACGCCCAGCGGCACCATGCATACCATCTAATACAACCTTGAGTGGACGCTTTAATTGAATATCCTTGAGCAAAGCATGCTGATAAGCCAAGCAATACTCTGATTTAATCTGATGTGTCAGTTGAGGTGGCGTTGGAAAGTGATCATGTTGAAAATAGAAACCTTCTGCATACTCCCCAACATTTTGAATCATGTCTGGACAAGGTGGTTCGTATTCAATAATCCATTTAATCCCATTATCATGTTTAGGGTTATGACTCGCGGTCACCATGATGCCATTGCCATTTTTATGTCGAGCAGCAAAATACATTTGTGGGGTTGAACAACATCCAATGTTCTCGACATTCATCCCTTGGTTTTTGAAGACTGATTCAATAATCCAAGCAAAAGTAGGCCCAGTCAATCGAGCATCGTAACCTAGCACAATACTTTTCTGGCCACGTGATTGATACTGAGCAGCAAGCCCATGCGCAATCGCATAAATTGTTCTTGTATCCAATTGACTGACTTTTCCGCGAATATCATAAGCGCGGAAAATTTGTCTTGGAAAAATAAGTGGTTGGGTATTCATTCTTAATTAACACCGTTGACTGCTGAGTCAGAACAGCGTGATGAGAGTTGATCCAAATAAATTTTGAATATATTGAGTAATAAAAAATATCGTTATTCTTTATATAACGTGTACCAATTTCAATTTATATAATCTTTGTTAATATTTTGCAACATATAAATAAAAGCCTGATTTTACAGGCTTTTATCCAAAATACTATTGTTTTCCAGTGTGTCCGAATCCACCAGCTCCTCGCTCACTTGCCTTGAATTCGTCAACTAAATCAAATTCAGCTTGTAAAACAGGAACCAATATGTATTGAGCCAATCGCTCACCCGGCTCTAATGTAAATGCATTTTGACTGCGGTTCCAAACTGAAACCATTAATTCACCTTGATAATCTGAATCAATTAGACCGACGAGATTTCCTAATACAATCCCGTGTTTATGACCTAAGCCAGAACGAGGCAAAATCAAACCCGCATAACTTGGGTCTTCGATATAAATTGCCATACCTGTTTTAACTAAAACAGTCTGACCAGGCTCAATAGTGATCGCTTCATCTACACATGCACGTAAATCTAAACCTGCCGATCCTGTTGTTGCATAAGTAGGTAATGGCCATTCTTGACCAAGTCGTTGGTCGAGTACTTTCACTTGAACTTTCATATTCAATCCTGTTTTAAAATGTAATTAACGTTTGAGTAAAGCTTTCAGATTTTGCAGATAATGCTGTGCCTGTAATTTTGGATCGATATTTTCAGCCAATTTCTTTTTTCGACCTAGCCAATCGACTTCATCTTGTGGCAATTCATCCAAGAAGCGACTTGGTGTCATTTGTTTCATCTGACCGCCATTTTTACGCTGTTCTGCAAGCGTCAAAGTCAGACCTTGTTTGGCACGGGTAATACCAACGTACATCAGTCGACGTTCTTCTTCGATGGTATCAGCCACAATTGAATTCTTGTGCGGAAGCAACTCTTCCTCAAGCCCCATAATATAAACAAATGGGAATTCCAGGCCTTTAGAAGCATGCAAAGTCAGTAAGTTTACTTTATCGATATCTTCATCTTCTTGCTGTTGCTCCAACATATCCAGCAACACCATCTTACGAATGACACTTTCGATATTTTTTTCATCGACATCTTCAGCACGATTGATCAAACTTTGAATACTGCTATAAAGCACTTCAATATTGTCAATTTTAGTTTTTTCTTGTGCTGGCGTCGCTGCCGTTTCTTTGATGTAGTCGATATATCCTGCCTCAACCATCATTTGGCGGACTTTAGGCACAGGTTCATCATCATCTAACAGTTCACGCGTAAAACCTTCGATAAAATCAGCAAACTCAGCCAATTGAGATGTCGCCTTCTTCGGTAATACCATACTTAGGCGCTGATCATTCGCGGCACCTAGTAAAGAAAGATTATTCTCTTGCGCAAATAAACCTAGTTTTTCTAAAGTCACAGGTCCTATGGCACGTTTAGGTGTGTTAATAATGCGTAAGAAAGCACTGTCATCTTCAGGGTTAATAATGAGACGTAGATAGCTCATAATATCCTTGATTTCAGCACGACCAAAGAACGACTGACCACCAGAAAGTTTGTAAGGAATCTGCATCTGACGAAGTTGTGTTTCTAAAACACGTGCTTGGAAGTTTCCACGGTATAACACGGCGTAATCTTTCCAATTTTTACCATTCATCAATTTATGAGTCAGCAAATCTTTAACAACGCGTTCCGCTTCATCATCATCATTACGACAAGTAATAATGCGGATCATCTCACCATGACCTTTATCACTCCACAATTTTTTATCAAAAATATGTGGGTTATTCTCAATCACATGGTTTGCAGCTTTTAAAATACGACTGGTTGAACGATAGTTTTGCTCAAGCTTAATGACTTTTAAATTGGGGAAATCTTCCTTCAATAAGGCCATATTTTCTGGCTTTGCCCCCCGCCAAGCATAAATTGATTGGTCATCATCCCCTACAGCCGTAAATTGTCCCATGACACCAACAAGCAGTTTGACCAAGATATATTGGGCGGTATTGGTATCTTGATATTCATCAACCAATAAATAACGTACACGGTTTTGCCATTTATCACGGACTTCAGCATTTTCTTGAAGAAGGCGTGTCGGCATTACGATTAAATCGTCAAAATCGACCGCATTATAGGCACGTAAATTACGCTCATAAAGTTGATAGAGATGCGCAAATTGAACATCTTCAGCCGTTTCACAAGTCGTATGTGCTTGCTCAGGCAAAATTAGATCGTTTTTCCAATCTGAGATCATCTTCATCGCTTTTGCGATCAGCTCTTTACTTTCTGCACCAGACAAATTATCTCGGTGCATTAAATCCATTAAAATACGCTTACAGTCATCAGCATCTAAAATGGAAAAGTTTGCTTTAAGTGGCGTATGTTTTAATTCTAGTCTTAATAAATTCAAACCAAAGGTGTGAAAGGTAGAAACAGATAAACCCTTTCCATCCTCTTTACCAAGCAATTTACCGACACGCTCTTTCATCTCTCGTGCAGCTTTGTTGGTAAAAGTCATCGCAGTAATACGATGTGCTGGTATACCGCATTTTTTGACTAAATATGCAATTTTCTGTGTGATTACAGAGGTCTTACCTGAGCCTGCCCCAGCAAGTACTAACAAGGGTCCTTGAGTGTATTTCATGGCTTCAAGTTGCTTGTCGTTCAAATGACTGGCTGATGACATATTCTTTCCTCTTTTCCTTCAGCGCTCGATTATAGTCATCTGCTTCGAATATGACTAACGTTAAATTTAATGAAGGTATATTTGAATAAATTTCAGACATAAAAAAACCACCCGAAGGTGGCTTTTTTAAGATCATGTATTATTGAACTGCGTAAACAGCAATCTCTACACGACGGTTTTGTTCTTTACCTGCTGCAGTTGTGTTATCAGCAATTGGGTTTGAAGAACCTAAACCTTGAGCATTAATACGTGCTGTAGAAACACCCTTAGATGCTAAATAGCTAGCAACAGATTGAGCACGTGCTTGTGACAATGGGATGTTAATCGCATCATTACCTGAACTATCAGTATAACCAGTTACAAGGATACCGCTCTTGTTGTCTTCAGTTAAAACTTGTGCAACACGGTTTAAAGTGTCATAGAAGTTTGGCTTGATATTTGATTTATTTGTATCAAACGTGATAGCACCTGGCATTACTAAGTTAATAGAGCCATCTGGATTACGGTTTACATCAATACCTGTACCAGCAGTTGCTTGGCGTAATTTTTTCTCTTTATTGTCGAGATATACGCCTGCAGCACCACCTAATACAGCACCAATCGCTGCTGCACGGTTATTTTGACGGCTAGTGTTCGCATTACCTTTAGAAACACCGTAACCAGCTGCTGCACCAATTAAAGCACCCAATGCAGTTTTGTCATACTCGACGCCACCAATATTGTTACCAGTTGTTTGACAACCAGAAAGTACCATTGCCCCAACCACTGCAGCTGAAATAGCTAATGCACGCATGGGATGACTCCTTTTATATGTTTTTGTATGTGATGAATAATGATTTGTTAGAAACAATTTAACCATTACTATTTTGTTAATAATAAACAGTTTATTAACAATATGTAATCTTTTGTAGCATCTTTCGTTAATGCTTCATCATATTTTATACATAGTTAAGAAAACGGGCTTTGTGATTTGAGCGACTCGATTTATAGTGTTTTAAAAATTTCAATCACATGCAATCACTTTTTAGGACTGTGCAATGGCAGCAGAGAAGCAGAAACAACCTATTTTAAAAAAAATTTCTAAGGGTTTAACCGTAGGTTCTGTGATCACAGGAAATACATTTTTTCGTGGCCCACCTATTCTTGCATTAGGTTTGACTAAACTCGTAAAAAAATCATCAAAAATCGATGAAACCAATATCAATATCGCCAATGGTTGGATTGGTACGAATAACTGGCTCATTGAAAAAGTTCTCCCTGAGCTTAAATGGCACATCACGATTGATGAAGATCTAGATCTCAATCTACAAGGTCGTTACATCATGACCTGTAATCACCAAAGCTGGGTGGATACAACTGTTACTCAATATTTTGGTCTTAAACGTATGCCGCTCACACGTTTTTTTACGAAATGGGAACTCATTTTTATTCCTTTTGTTGGGCAAGCATTCAAGATCCTTGGTTTTCCTATGATGAAACGTCATACCAAAGCGCAAATCGAAAAAAATCCTGCGCTGAAATATCGTGATATGGAAGAAGCGCGTAAATCGTGTGAACAACTGCTCAGCCAACCTTTTACCTTATTAAATTATTTAGAAGGTACACGCTATACCCCTGAAAAACACGCCCAACAAAAATCTCCGTATAAAAATTTACTTAGGCCCAAAGCAGGTGGTTTAGCACTTGCCCTAAATATTCTAGGAAGTGAAATTGATGCGCTAGTCGATATGACCATTGTCTATCCAGATGGTGTGCCAGGTTATGGAGATTTTTGGTTAGGAGAAGTTTCTCAAATTGCCGTCAATTTAAGAAAAATTGAAATTCCTGCTTGGGTTCATGGCGGCAATTATGAGGATGATGCCGACTATCGCGCTCGTTTCCAAAAATGGGTTGATGAGCTTTGGACAGAAAAAGATCAGTTAATTACACAGTTAAAACAACAGCTTCAAGCTGAATCTGTAAATTAAGCTGTCCTCAGAATGTATTGCATATGACAGATCGCATGACTAATTCTCGAAAAACTTTCCGTCCACAGCGTCATGACACGTTATTTTGGAAGATGTTCCTGATTTATGACATCTTTATGATGCTCATTATTTTAGTCAATTTGTTTTGTCTATGTGCCAATGCATTTTTAATGAGTAATTTTGGTTCATGGGTATTTGACACGGTTCAATTACCTCAAATTCTGGAGTTTTATAAATCCGAGCTTCACCCATGGGTCATCATTACCGAAAGTTGGTTTATCACATTTTTAATTGTTGAACTCGCTGTAAGATGGCTGATTGCAATTGTCAATAAACATCATCAGCGTTGGTTTTTCTTTCCCTTCATTCATTGGTATGAAATATTAGCCATTATCCCTTACCTTCGCTTTTTACGTTTAATTCGCGTCGGAGTGATTGCCTATAGACTGCATGAGCTAGGCTATAAAGTCATACCTAATAAATGGTTCAGACGTCTTAATTTTTACTATAACGTGATCATGGAAGAGCTCTCTGATCGTGTGGTGATTACTGTTATTGATAGTGTAAAAAAAGAGTTAGACACTAGCTCGACCCATAAAAAAATCATTCATGATCTGGTGAATCACCATCGAGACATGTTTGCCACGACATTGGCGCAAGTCTTACAAGAATCTTTGGCAACCGAATTAAAACTTCAAAAAGATAATATCTCAAAAGGCGTTGGTCACATTGTCATTAAAGCAATTGAAGACACACCAGAGCTAACACAGCTCTTAAAGCTGATTCCATTGGTGGGTGGTCGTATAGAACAGCAAATCCACAACATTGGTCAACGATTAGGTGAAAATATTACCGACGGTTTAGTTGAACCTTTTATTTCTGGAGCCATTGATAAACCGAATGCGCATTATCAACTCATTGCTGAAAAAATTAGCCAACTCAATATCGATAATCATGCATTAGAACAACTCGTTGAATCTGTCGTTTATGAAAGTCTTGAGTCTTTAAGAAAACAGGTGGCAGTAAAACAATGGCAAATAGAGTTATCAAAAAACAATCAAGTCAAGGAATGATCATTTCTCTATTAATTTAATATATCCGCTAGAGAATTCTTGAGAATTGAACTAGCATTTGCACAATTAACAATTTTTACTTCGATTATAAAGCGCGAAGCAAGCAAGGAATGAATATGGCAGATATTCGGATTACCGGTAGAATGGTGAATTTTACCCGAATTACCTTTGACACCAATGATCATAATGTTATCCGCCAACAATTAAGTGCCATGATGAGTGAAACCTCTTATGAAGGTGCGCTTGTCATTCTAGACACAACCGTTGAACAAGAACTCATTGGACTCATTCAATTGGTCATCAGTTTAGGGTTACAGCCAATGGCTGTCGTTGATGGTTTAATGGGTGATGAAGCACGTGCGATCCAATTCCCAGTTCTTGCGGCTGATCGTCCTTTGCAGCGGATCAAAGCAACAAAAGAACAAGTGGTAGAAGCCCCAGCAAATACACCTGAAGCTGAGAAGGTTCCAACACACATAGCTCCAGCAACCACACATAAAACTTCGTATCACGATGAAGTGCTTAGAACAGGACAATGTCTGGTACAAGATCACGGCGATATTATTTTAACTGCTGGAATTAATAGTGGCTCTGAAATCATCGCTTCAGGAAATATACATATTTATGGCTCTGCTCGTGGTAGAGTCATCGCCGGCGCCGGTGGCAATACAGCAGCACGAATTTTCTGTCATGTTTTAGAAGCTGAATTAGTATCTATCGCAGGAACATATTGTGTTGCAGATGATATTCCACCACATATGCTAAAAAAGTCAGTACATATCTATTTAAATGATGCTCAAGAGCTTGTCTTTGAAGCACTCGAATTTTAATGTATAACTAAACATGAGAACCCCTATAGTATTGGGGATAAACATAACAGGAGTGGATTCGGTGGCGAAAATTGTTGTCGTAACATCAGGTAAAGGTGGCGTAGGTAAAACAACTACCAGTGCATCTTTTGCAACAGGTTTAGCCCTTCGTGGCCACAAAACTGTTGTAATCGATTTTGACGTAGGTTTACGTAACCTCGACCTTATCATGGGTTGTGAGCGTCGTGTTGTTTATGATTTTGTGAATGTATTAAATAACGAAGCGAGATTACAACAAGCACTTATTCGCGATAAAGAAATCGAAAATCTATATATTTTACCTGCATCACAAACCCGTGATAAAGATGCGTTGACCGATGAAGGTGTTGCACGTGTTATGGACGAACTTTCTCAAGAGTTCGACTACATCATTTGTGACTCTCCTGCAGGTATTGAACGTGGTGCGATTTTAGCAATGTACCATGCTGATGAAGCAATCATTGTAACGAACCCTGAAATTTCATCTGTCCGAGATTCCGATCGTATTATTGGTATGTTGGACAGTAAAACGAAGAAAGTAGAAAATAACGAAGGTCGTATTCGTAAGCATCTTTGTATCACACGCTTCAACCCTGAACGTGCTGACAAGCAAGAAATGTTAACAGTCGATGATATTTCTAAAGATATCCTTCGCGTGCCAACGCTCGGTGTAATTCCTGAATGTAAAAGCGTGTTACAAGCTTCGAATGAAGGTAAGCCTGTTATTCTTTATACTGAAGAAGCAGCTGGACAAGCTTATGACGATCTTGTTGCACGCTTCCTTGGTGAAGAACGTCCATATCGTCACATCTCTGTGAAGCCGAAAGGCTGGTTAGCACGTTTATTTGGAGCATAAAGATGGCAGGATTCTGGAGTAAACTTTTTAGTAGTGATGACAAACCATCAAGTGCACAAACAGCTAAAGATCGCTTAAAAGTTATCGTGGCATCTGAAAATGGTCTAGGTAAGCGTTTAAGCCAAGATAAAATTGATTTAATGAAAAAAGAAATCATGCAAGTTGTGAATCGTTATGTGCGTGGTGTAGATGAACAGCATATACAAATGTCGGTTCGCTCAGAAGCAAATATCGAAATGCTAGAAATGAATATCAATTTGCCTGAAGAACGTTAATCTGATTTTTGATTAGTCAAGCAAATTGAATCAGGGCAAAATATGAGAGTGGCAGAAATAGGCTATTAGCTATATTCCGCCCACTTGAAGCAGAGCTTCAAGTCTTGCGACTAGACAAAGCAGCGCTTTGCTCATCTAGTCTCATATTTTGCCCTTTTTTATTGATTAAAAATACCAAGGAGATTGTGATGGCATTATCACAGCCAGCCACGTTCAATGAAGAATGGTCAGACGAGCGTGTTTTTGCCTATTTAAATCAGTTACCTCCTGAAGGTGTAAACGCTGATTTTCATGTTCTCTATCATGCTTTTAAACATATGCGTGCTAATGACTATGAGCGTTTACTCACTAAATTTATAGCAGATGGTCGTGATCTTAACGCTCAAAATCCTGAAGGCAAACGTATTCATGATGTGATCGCAGAATTCCCACGCCAAAGTGCAGAATTCCTTGCTGTTTTAGCAAAATTTGCCTAAAAAACAGATAAAAAAGCCTGCTTGAGCAGGCTTTTTGATTTAAATCTATCTTATACCTGTTAAAAAATAGTTTCGTATTAAGGTTACTTTTACGTTTGGGTGAAACTTAGATTATTTCCATTGCCAACCCAATGCAATAGCACCACCAACATCACCTTGTGAACTTGCGGTTCCAGATGCTTTATAGACAAAGCGATTCGTTTCAGAAACCCCACTAAATCCAATGGCAATACCTTGCTCACCATCCCATGTACCAGCAGCTGCACTGAACATACTTGCACCAGCATAAGTTGGCTGGGGTAATGAAGCGACAGCCAAAGATGCTGCAATAGCTGCTCGAGTGTCACGTCGTTCATCGGCAAAACTCTGTTCTAAAGCATTTACACGTCGACTAGTATACTCATTGGCCTGATTCAATATTTCATTGGTTCGTATATTCGTATATTCCTGTGCATCGCTCAAAACTTGCTGATCTGCTTGACGCATTTGTTTTACATTGACTGCGTCGGTATCCGCTGTACCTGCTGCCACATTAACAATTTGGCGCTGTTGCGTAGAGGAACCCACTGAAACCGTATTGTCCCGATCGGTAGACGAAGCATTTCCTAAAAGAACAGCATTATTTGCGTCAGACGTTATATTATTCCCAAGAGCTACAGTACTATTTCCTGAAATATTGTTGAAATTACCAACTGAATGCGTATTTTCACCCGTAACCGTATTGTGATTTCCTAAAGCTGTTGCATGTTCACCAGCGACTTGTGATTCAGCCCCAATGACAATACTCTCACGACCCGATGCTACTGATGAACTTCCGATTGCAAGAGCATCTTCACCTGTTGCATTTGGTAATATTGCATTTTCACTAGGATTTGTTCCAACAGATATTGCGACAGTTCCACCACTAGCCAAAGACGTTAGCCACTGTTGTTCGGTGCCATTAAAGCCATTTTGTACAGCAATCTCAAAAGCACTAAATCCTTGATCACCTTTGTCACCTTTTAAGCCTTGAAGTCCTTGATCACCTTTATCGCCCTTGTCGCCTTTTAAGCCTTGAAGTCCTTGATCACCTTGATCTCCCTTATCACCTTTCAATCCTTGAGGACCTTGGTCACCTTTATCTCCTTTGAGTGACGTCAGCCAATCTTGCTCTGTTCCTACAAATCCATTATTCACCGCCACTTGGTAAGCACTATCACCTTGTGGTCCTACACCGCCACCAGGTCCACCGCTTGTACCTGGTATACCTTGATCCCCTTTGTCACCTTTCAATCCTTGTGGACCTTGATCACCTTTATCTCCCTTATCGCCTTTTTCACCTTTTAATGATGTAAGCCAATCTGTTTCAGAGCCCTCAAATCCATTACTCACAGCAACCTCGTACGCACTTGGTCCAGCTGGTCCAGTGGTACCTGTACCTGTTTCACCACCAACACCATTATTTTCGAGTGCAGAGACACGGTCTTTTAACGCTGTAAATTCAATATCAATCCCTCTAATTGTTTGATTTACGTTTTGGTATGTAGAGCCTTGCATTTCAAATGAAAGGGGCATCACACTCCCCTGAAACATAGTCACCCCAGTACCCAGAATTCTTTGTAAACTGTCTGTCAATTGATCAACATTAATAGCATCATGAGTATCTAATCCCCATGCTAAGTTCATGATTCGGCGTTTTAATTGATCACTACCGACTGAAATAACATTCTCTCGATCTGCAACCGATGCACTACCTAAAGCAACAGAGTTGCTCGCATAAACCTGACTCAGCTCACCTATCGCGACTGACTCTCTTACGGATGTATAATTTGGTCCTGGTCGAATAATAATAGAACCACCGACAGCCACATTTTTGCTACCATCCACATTACTGTCGGAGGCAATTACATAAGAATTCGTCGCATCAACCTCATTAAATCTACCAAAAATCATCGAGCCATTACTTGCGACATCATGAGTATTATTCATACCAATAACAATAGAGTGCAAAGACTTATTAATATTTGAAACACCAAGCGTGATGCCACCTTCAGCAGTATTTGAACTACCGATCGCAATATTCCCTTCCCCCTTAACCACTTGATTATTACCAATGGCAATATTACTTGTATGATGCGTTGTGTTTTGATTTCCAATGACCACATTATTTTGCGTTGTCGTTACAGCGTTTGGTGTAACGGTATTATTCAAACCAAAAACAGTATGATTCATCCCAATATTGACGTTATTGCTTTGTCCCATAACCACACTGTTCGGTGCAACCACTGAGTTATTTTCACCACAGATGAACGATGTAGTGTCTGAATTCGTCGCTGTGCCTGTTGAACCCTCACATTCATCAGCTTGCACCTGACTCGTCATTGCGGTTAATGCCCCAATTAAAATCAGATAACCTGTCGTCATTCCAATATTTTTTAAAGATTGTGTAAAACGTGTACGTCCAAGTTCCCCTGTTACGACTAATTTTCCATTACGATTACGGATAACTCGGTATATATGGTTCATGTAATTCCCCTTAGTTTTTGACATGGTCATGTCACTTGCAGGTTTTCCATAGTTTGCAAGAAAGACCTTTTATAATGAGGAAAATCAAACCATAAAGCTGATAATCTAGAAGCCCCCCTTTAAGGGGGGATGAAAAAAATATTTTTGTGAAAAAATGATTAATATTTACTTTTTTATCTCAATTTTTTTAAAAAAATCTATAATTTGAATTTGTTATAATCAAAACAGTTCAATCGAAGATGAATTCAATAAGTTTTCGTAAAAGTGATCGAACAAGGCTCGGCACCCTCCATCGCCTGAGAAATCTTTGCTGTACTCAACTTCCGCTCCTTACCATTGCGCCCAGTATTTTTGACTATTTGAATTTTTTGATTCCACATGATGCCTACGGTATGGCACTGACCTATCCAAATGGTGAACCTTATATACTGTATTACAAAAATCTTAACCCTCAGTCGATGAGGTATGTCCAAGAAAATACTGAATTATTCTTAAACTTAAAAACCGAAAGCCATATCCGCTGGCTCAACTGCCCTATGTTACCCAAAGTCGGAAATCTTTTACGCCCAGATGATCCGTATTTTCATAGCTTAACCTACCAGATGATTGTGCGCCAAAGCGGTCTTCACCATACACTAGATCTAAGATTAGAACGCAATCATATTCCTGCAGGAGGTATTACCCTCTATAGGCGTATGTCACAACCCTTCCAATTACAAGATCATCGTTTATTAGAACAAGCTGGTGTCTATATCGAATATGCGCTTAACAATCAAATGGAGGATGGCGACGATGTAATTGAATCAGATCAAGCGTTGTTAATCGTGAATTCTCAAAATGATTTAGTCATGATGACTGATGCTGCAAAGGATTTACTGAATCTCTTCCCGATACATTATGAATTTTGGGAACCATATAAAGCGTTGCCAAAATCATGCTATCAAGTCATCAATGAGCTTAAATATGGGCAACAAATCCCCAAGCTTAGTTTGACCATTCCTAATGGAATATTAACCCTTCGTGCTGAATGGTTAAGTAGTCAAAATACAACCGATACAAATATCGCCTTATACTTAAAGCGCTCATTACCACGCTCCCTCATTATTTTAAAAAAACTAGAAGCACTTGATCTATCACCCCGAGAATGCCAAGTGGCTTTTTCGTTAATTACAGGCATGAATAAAAGTGAAATTTTACAAAAATTATCCATTAGCCCTGCGGTATTTAAAGATTGTGTCAAGTCAGTTTATCAAAGCTTGAATGTTCACTCTGTGAGTGAACTGATCACATTTGCGAGCCAATGGACTACCCCCAAAAACAACACTTTTTTGAGTTAAATAAAAAAAGCAACCTATGGTTGCTTTTTCTGAGTCAGTCTTCATTAAACTAAAATTTCGCGTTTACCATTTGCGCCCATTGCACTCACGATACCGTTTTCTTCCATTTGGTCAATAATACGTGCGGCACGATTATAACCCAGACTAAACTTACGCTGTAAAGATGATGTGGATGCTTTACGGGTTTCCAAAACAAAAGCAACACATTGATCATAAAGTGCGTCACGGTCTGAAGCACCATCCCCATCTTCAAAGCCACGTGATGCTGGTTCTTCATCAAATGGGGTGAGAATTTCATCCACGTAGTTTGGTGCACCACGCTCACGCCATGCATCACAAATACGGTTCACCTCGTCATCGGCAATAAATGCACCATGCACACGCTCAGGCTCAATTTTACCTGGTCCTAAGAACAGCATATCACCATGTCCAAGCAAATCTTCTGCACCACCCGCATCCAAAATCGTACGCGAGTCAATTTTAGAGTTTACACGTAGTGCAACACGCGTCGGTATATTCGCCTTAATTAAGCCAGTAATTACATCGACGGATGGACGCTGTGTCGCAAGTAATAAATGAATGCCTGCAGCACGTGATTTTTGAGCTAGACGAGTGATCATCTCTTCCGCTTTCTTACCCACCTGCATGATCATATCTGCGAATTCATCTGCAACAATCACAATCGAAGGCAATGGTGTAAGTCTAGGTGCACGTTCTCCAGCAACTGACTCACTGGCTTTCCAAGTTGGATCAAATAGATCTTCACCATTGGCAATTGCTTCTTCAACTTTACGGTTATAGTCACTCAATTTACGTATTTTTAAGAACGACATCAGCTTATAACGACGCTCCATCTCATTCACACACCAATTTAAAGCACTGACTGCATCTTTCATGTCAGTCACAACAGGCGTGAGTAAATGCGGAATATCGTTATAGTTCGCCAATTCAAGTTGTTTAGGATCAATCAAAATAAGGCGCAATTGATCTGGCGTATATTTTAAAAGCATCGATAGAATCATCGAGTTTACAGCAACAGATTTACCTGAACCTGTGGTACCCGCAACCAACATATGTGGTGCCTTGCCCAACTCAGTAATGACTGGGTTACCAGAAATGTCTTTACCCATGGCCATGGATAAGATTCCATCTGGATCCTTAAATTTTGGAATTTTTACCAATTCAATCAGGCGCACCATCTCACGTATGCTATTCGGAACTTCAATTCCAATGTAAGGTTTTCCAGGGATCACCTCAACAACACGTACTGATGCCATCGACATTGATCGTGCTAAGTCACGAGAAATATTAGTTACTTTCGAGGCTTTCACACCAGGCGCAAGATCCAGTTCAAATCTGGTCACGACTGGACCCGGTTGAGCTTCAATCACTTTCGCTTTGACATTAAATTCTTGTAATTTAATTTCTAACAGTTCTGATAATCTTGATAATTGTTCTGCAGTGAAGTTTACTTTTTTGTTTGGGTCTACTTCATCAAGTAAATCCAAACCAGGAAGTGGTGATAAATCTTTACGGCGCTCCGCAACTTGCATTGCACGAGACATTGGACGACCAGCAGCATCTGTTAATGGCGCATCGAAATCAAACTCATCCTCTTCAACTTCAGGCTTACCTACCGTTTCTTGCCAAGCTTCTCTAAAAGCATCTTTATCTGAAGATATACGTTGTTTTTCCTCATCACTCACTTTAGTAACAGGAATTGATGATCCCTCTTGCTCAACAATGTTTTGTGGTGATGGGGCAATAGTGTCTTGCTCTGATTCATATTCCGCGACTGTATCTGACTTAGGTGAAGTCATAAATTTAATATTTGGCGTCACCAAATTTGGACGCTTGACCTCTGAATGAGACAAAGCTTCTGCTTCATCCGCAAGTGATGCAAGACCATCAAGCTCAGAAGCTAACAAATCTGCTTTAGTGATCGCTTCCGCAGCTGCGCTCGATTGACTTGCGTATACAGCACTTGCACCAATAGCTGAGGTATTTTGGATTAGGGATGCTGTATTTTGATCATCAGCAGATTGACCTGAAGGATTTGTTTGATGATGAAAAGGAGTATGAATATCTTTGGCATGCTGTCCTTGTGGAACAACTTCAAGCAATTCATCAAAGATTTGATCATCATTCCAGTCCAAAGCAGTATCTTGAACAGTTGAGCGCTGCTCTACTCGAACGTTTTTACTTAAATCATTAATTTCTGAAGTACGTTGATCAAGCTGATCCTCCTCTGCTGCGCGCAAAAGCTCATCAATTTCTCTTTTATGATCTTCATCGCTATGCAAGGCTTTCCAAACTTCACCCGTTGGAACAATACGTTGACTCTCACGCTCTAACTCATGCGCTTTCGCGATGGTACGCTCGAGCTCTGCCTCATCATCTTCATCAAAACGATGATTTTGTTGAGACTCTTGGAAACGCATATCTTCAAATAGTCTTTCAGCAGTACGTTCATGACGCACTTGTAATTGATCTTTCTCTTCTAAATGATCGACATCATTGAGCTCAGCTTGATGAGGGACTGGAGCTGAATCTTTTACAGGAGTTTCAATTTCTTTTTTCGCTTTTGGCTGAGTCGTCAAATCATAAGCTGATTCAGTCTCAGGTACATTTTTATAGAATAAATCTTGCAAATAAGCGGGTGTCGCCTTCAAAGTAGACCATGTCTTGTTCCACTGAATACCAAAAGCCAGTGTGATTAGAACGATGCTAAGTACGATCAGAAAAAAAACGGCGCCATAAATCGTCAAAAGCTGTTTTAAACTCTCACCCAATTCGTAACCAATGATTCCACCTGAAGCGTTAGCAAGCGTATCTGCAGGCACTGACCAAAGTAAATAAAACAAACTCGCGACGGTAAGTAGAATGAAAAATTGAGCAGCAAAACGAAATGGACGACTCAAAAAACTTCTTGGCCACCACACTTGAATCGCTTCAATGAATAAATAAATTGGGATCAGTAAACTTGCCCAGCCCAGAAATCCAAATAAGAGATCTGCAATCCAAGCACCTGCGACACCACTTGCATTTGAAACTTGTTGAGTATCACTCGAAATATGCATCCAACCCGGATCAAATGGCGTATAAGTCACTGTTGCTAAAAACAGATAAATACCAAATGATATTAAGAAGAATGTTAAAACTAAGCGCTGTGCATATACACTCGACACCGCAGTCATATACTGTCCTGTAAACGATTATTCATTAATGTTCTAATGTTGAAATGGAACAATTTCTTCATTATAGAAAACTTACTATTATGCACCTGTTCATTAAAAAAAGGTGCAGCTTTCTAAGGTTTCCTTGTTAACACTTTTAACTATATAGCTCAATTCGATTTAGTTGATCAATATAATCCACATTCATTCCACACAACTGTGGTGAAGTTTCACGTATAATTTTCAGTAAATCGATATATCAAATTAAAAGGATGCTTATACATGAGCGCTCGTCACTCAAGATTGATTATTTTAGGTTCTGGTCCTGCAGGTTATAGCGCAGCTGTATATGCTGCACGAGCAAATTTAAAACCAACTTTGATCGCTGGTATGCAATTGGGTGGTCAGCTCACCACAACTACAGAAGTTGATAACTGGCCAGGTGATCCTGAAGGCTTAACAGGTCCTGCTTTAATGGAGCGTATGCAAGCTCACGCAGAACGTTTTGGTACTGAATTGGTTTACGATCACATTAACGAAGTTGACTTAAATGTACGTCCATTCGTTTTAAAAGGTGATATGGAAGAATACACGTGTGATGCTTTGATCATTGCAACAGGCGCTACGGCTCAATATTTAGGATTAGAATCCGAAGCTGCTTATATGGGTCAAGGTGTGAGTGCGTGTGCAACTTGTGATGGTTTCTTCTATAAAAATCAAAAAGTCATGGTTGTCGGTGGTGGTAACACTGCGGTTGAAGAAGCGCTTTATTTATCAAACATTGCTTCACATGTAACACTTGTACATCGTCGCGATAAATTACGTTCTGAAAAAATCCTTCAAGATCATCTTTTTGCAAAAGAGAAAGAAGGCAAAATCAGCATCATCTGGAACCATGAAGTTGAAGAAGTACTTGGTAACCCTCAAGATGGCGTTACTAGTGTTCGCTTGAAATCTACAACTGATACTACAACACAAAACGTTGAAGTGACTGGATTGTTCGTCGCTATAGGTCACAAACCTAATACTGCAATGTTTGAAGGTCAGCTTGAACTACGTGATGGTTATATCCAAGTTCAAAGTGGTACACGTGGTAATGCAACTGCGACTTCTGTTGAAGGCGTATTTGCTGCAGGTGATGTTGCAGACAATATCTACCGCCAAGCAATTACATCAGCAGGTTCAGGTTGTATGGCTGCTTTAGACGCTGAGAAATATTTAGACAACTAATATTTATTTAAAAACCACCTTCGGGTGGTTTTTTTATTCTTTCAACTTGGCATAATCATTTTAAACATTTTTATCTTCGGTTTTTCATTATTATTTTTAGAACTTAATCCCTATGCTCCCTCCTTCTGAGTTTATTTTCCCTAATCCAATTGAATCCGATCCCGAAGGTCAAGGACTAATCTGTATAGGTGCTGACCTCTCCCCTTCTACATTATTTGAAGCTTATACACATGGTTTATTTCCTTGGTTTTCCGAAGGTGAGCCGATCTGCTGGTGGAGTCCAGTACCTCGCTGCATTATCTACCCTTCGTCATACCATCCAAGTAAATCACTCATTCGTAACATGAAAAAACATGATTATACGATTACCATTAACCGTGATTTTGAACATGTGATACGTTCTTGCTCATTACCACGAAGTTATGCCAATGAAACATGGATTACTGAAGATATCATTCAGGGTTACTGTGCATTATTTGAGTCAGGCTATGCATATAGTGTCGAAGTACGCAGAGAAAATTCGATTGTCGGCGGGCTCTATGGTGTCTCTATAGGTCAGGGTATTTTTGGTGAGTCCATGTTTAGTCGAGAGACTGATGTTTCAAAAATGGCTTTTTATACCCTCATGTTGATTAGCCTTGAAAACCAGGCACCCTGGGTTGACTGTCAATTGGTGAATGATCATCTCATGAGCTTAGGTGCTTGCACAATTTCTCGCCAAGACTACCTTAATTCGTTACAAGATGTGATAAAACAGCCTCAGATTGATTGGCAAAAGTATAAAGACGGTGTATTTTCAAGTAAAACAATAGCATTTGATCAACGACTCATGGATTGAGAAATAGGAGGGACAACATGAATTCTTATCAACCCCAGTCCCTATTAAATGAACTGCAGTATTACATTACACCACCCCATGACTGCAGTTATCTTCCCGAGAAATCAGCACGGATGGTCTTTTTAGATCCTGCTCATAAAATCGACGTTGTAACTTTATCAGAATTGTCTCGTGTAGGATTTCGAAGAAGCGGAGATTTTGTCTATCGACCTGAATGTCATTTGTGTCGACAATGCCTTTCATGTCGTGTACCTGTTGATGCTTTTAAAATGAACAGTCAACAAAAGAAAGCTTGGAAACGTAATCAAGACTTAGAAGTTAGAATAACCCAAACTCAAGATGCTACTGATTTACACTATCAACTCTATGAACGTTACATCAATGAGCGTCATTCAGATGGAGATATGTTCCCCCCTAGCTATGATCAATTCGAGAAGTTTTTGATTCACAGTTGTAGCAATAGTTTCTTTATAGAACTTTGGAAAGATGATCGACTCATTTGTGTCTCAACCTGCGATGTATTAGATGATGGAGTATCCGCCGTCTATACATTTTTTGATCCAGATGAATCCAAACGTTCTTTAGGTGTTTTTGCAGTCCTTAAGCAAATTGAATATGTAAAGCAGCACAATCAAGAGTTTGTATATTTAGGATATTGGGTACCCCATTCATTCAAAATGAACTATAAGTCCCAATATGCGCCTTTTGAATTATTACTGGATGGTCAATGGCGACGTGTTAATAAAATGCTCAGCAACGAAGAAATCGATCAATTAGGTCATATGCTGATGACGACACTTCCCTCTGAATGGAATAACTTTATTGTAAAGTAGGGTATTGAATTTTGTCACTTGAATAAATCTGCAAAATTATCACTGCATGCCTTTACCATAATGATGGCATGCTCTTTTCCACCATCTAATGTTGGATAATAGTTTTTACGCATATCAATTTGATGAAATCCGGATTTCTCATATAGTGCAATCGCAGCCTTATTACTTTCTCGGACCTCTAAAAAGATTTGTACGGGATCATTATTGAGTTGAGCCATTGAAGCTTCAAGCAATTGATATCCCAACCCTTTTCCACGCATTTCCGGATGAACTGCCATCAACAGCAAATTTGCTTCATCCAATACAGGCTGTAAAATACAGAAACCAACAACACGATTCTGGTATTCAATCACTGTGGATTGATATGAATCAACCGCTTCTGAAAATTGTTTTTTTGTCCAAGGATGCGTCTGCCCCAAACTTTCAATTTCATATACCACCTCAACATCTGATGTCAGCATCGGTCGAATCATAATCATTACATTGCATTTTTTAAGTTAGTACATTATAGAAAGTTCGAAAATAAATGAAATAAAAAAAGGCAGCTTACGCTGCCCGAATGCACAAAAGTAAATACTTAAAAACCGAGTTTTGCTTTCCATGTTGCCAATAAACCCACGGTATCCAAATCATTCGGATGGAAGCCTGGTTTAAAATAAGCCAACATTTCCTTACCCATACCAGAAATAATGCCTTTAGATGGACTATATCCATAGGTATAGATATCTTTCAAAGATGCAATATTTAACTGTTTATCGTCTTTCAATAAACGCGCTACAAAATAAGTCTGCACCATGAATAGCACAACCATTGCTGCCACTAAAGAAGATGTTCGAGCAAGATAAGATTTGATTCCTTTACCGAACACACCTTCAAATACATCATATGCGACAGCCTTATGCTCATTTTCTTCAATGGCATGCCAAGCCCACATCGTCGCCATTGTTTCATCAGTCATTAATGCTTGAATATGTTCGTTACGCAATAATTCTGAGGCAATGGTTGCTGTAAAATGTTCTAGCGCAGTCGTTCCCATCAGATCGATCATTTCTTGTGAAATACCAAATGGTTTCATAACGGTGCTAGCTGACTTACGAAAAGTTTGAATGACCGTATCTGTGGCTTTTTCAAGTGCAGCAACATCATGACCAAATTTTTGTGCTGATGCATTAAAGCCAGCATGCTCATGTGTATGCATTGCTTCCTGACCAATAAATGCTGAAATCTCTTTTTGGAGATCTTCATTATCTTTAATGGCTGGATGTTGGCGAACTGCACGCACTGAATCGATAAAGAATTTTTCACCTGCAGGAAATAATGCAGATAACGCTGTCATGAAATGAGTTAATCCTGCTGAACCATTCATCCAATATTCTGGTACGTGATCAAAATCAAATTGCATACGACGTACTGGAAATGATGCACCGGCACGATTTGTAATATTTACTTTAGCATTCATTGCTGGACTCCTATTCGGGATCTATCCAAATCTAGTTTTATGATTCTTTTCATTACTTCATCTTAGTGATTTATTATTTTTATGATAAATGCCTTATAGGTCACATCATTATCAGTTAAGGACAGCTTACAACTCTTATTGTCTAACAATTTTATAGATTCCATAAAAAAAACGCCCCAAAGGGGCGTTTCTTTCACACAATCAATACTTATGCAGTTACTTTAGCAACAACACCAGCACCAACTGTACGACCACCTTCACGGATCGCAAAACGTAGACCTGGGTCCATTGCGATTGGGTGGATTAATTCTACTGACATTTCTACGTTGTCACCAGGCATAACCATTTCAACGCCTTCTTTTAATTGAATCGCGCCAGTTACGTCAGTTGTACGGAAGTAGAACTGTGGACGGTAACCGTTAAGGAATGGAGTGTGACGACCACCTTCTTCTTTAGAAAGTACGTATACTTCTGCATCGAATTTAGTGTGTGGCTTGATTGAACCTGGTTTAGAAAGTACTTGACCACGTTGTACATCTTCACGCTTAGTACCACGTAATAAGATACCACAGTTCTCGCCCGCACGACCTTCGTCTAGAAGTTTACGGAACATTTCAACACCAGTTACTGTCGTTTTAACTGTGTCTTTGATACCTACGATTTCAACTTCTTCGCCTACTTTAACGATACCAGTTTCTACACGGCCAGTTACTACTGTACCACGACCAGAAATAGAGAATACGTCTTCGATTGGCATCAAGAATGCCTGATCTACAGCACGTACTGGCTCTGGGATGTAAGTGTCAAGCGCTTCAACAAGAGCAACAACTGCATCTTCACCAAACTGACCAGCTTCACCGTTAAGTGCAGCAAGAGCAGAACCACGGATAACTGGAGTGTCATCACCTGGGAAGTCATAAGTAGAAAGAAGTTCACGAACTTCCATTTCAACTAGCTCAAGAAGCTCTTCGTCGTCTACAAGGTCACATTTGTTTAAGAATACAACGATGTATGGAACACCTACTTGGCGAGAAAGAAGGATGTGTTCACGAGTTTGTGGCATTGGACCATCAGTCGCAGCACATACAAGGATCGCGCCGTCCATTTGAGCAGCACCAGTAATCATGTTTTTAACATAATCGGCGTGGCCCGGGCAGTCTACGTGAGCGTAGTGACGAGTTGGAGAATCGTATTCTACGTGTGATGTATTAATTGTAATACCACGTGCTTTTTCTTCTGGTGCAGAGTCGATTGCAGCGTAGTCTTTAGCTTCACCACCGAATTTCTTCGCACATACAGTTGCGATAGCAGCAGTTAAAGTTGTTTTACCATGGTCAACGTGACCGATTGTGCCCACGTTAACGTGTGGCTTATTACGTTCAAACTTAGCCTTAGCCATGAGATCTTCCTTTTTAAACTACTCATGGAGGATCACTCCATGAGCACTTGGTTTTAAACTATGAATTAGTTGGGCTTATAGTAATCGAAAGATTACTCGTCGTCACCTTTTTTACCACCAGCTTGGAACTTAGCAATGATGCCTTCAGCCACGTTACGTGGAGTTTCAGCATATTTAGCAAATTCCATAGAGTAAGTCGCACGACCTTGAGACATAGAACGCATGTGTGTTGCGTAACCGAACATCTCAGAAAGTGGAACTTCAGCACGGATTGCTTTAGTACCGCCAGGTAAATCATCCATACCTTGAACCATACCACGACGACGGTTTAAGTCACCCATGATATCGCCCATGTAGTCTTCTGGAGTTTCTACTTCAACTTTCATGATAGGTTCAAGAAGAACAGGATCTGCTTTCATGAAACCATCACGGAATGCGTAAGAACCCGCCATTTTGAACGATAATTCGTCAGAGTCGACATCATGGTAAGAACCATCGAACAATGTCGCTTTGATGCCAACAACTGGGTAACCAGCTAGGACACCATTCTTCATACGTTCTTGAATACCTTTGTCTACAGCACCAAAGAATTCTTTAGGTACAACACCACCAACAACTTCTTCAGCGAACTCGTAGTCTTTACCAGCTTCAGGATCCATTGGCTCTAAACGTACATATACGTGACCGAATTTACCTTTACCACCAGTTTGACGAACAAACTTACCTTCTTGCTCAACAGATTTTTTAATCGTTTCGCGGTAAGCAACCATTGGTTTACCAATGTTCGCTTCAACACCGAATTCACGCTTCATACGGTCAACGATGATGTCAAGGTGAAGCTCACCCATACCAGCAATAATAGTCTGACCAGATTCTTCATCAGTACGAACGCGGAATGATGGATCTTCTTTCGCCAAGCGGCCCAAAGCAACTGACATTTTTTCTTGGTCAGCTTTAGTTTTAGGTTCAACTGCAAGTGCAATTACTGGCTCTGGGAATTCCATACGCTCCAATGTGATCACGTTGTTTTCATCACAAAGTGTATCACCTGTAGTCGTATCTTTAAGACCTACACATGCCGCGATATCGCCCGCACGAATTTCTTCGATGTCATGACGGTCATTAGCGTGCATCTGTACAATACGACCAACACGTTCACGTTTAGATTTAACAGGGTTATAAACTGCACTACCAGCTTTTAGAACACCTGAGTAAACACGAACGAATGTCAAGTTACCAACGAATTTGTCGTTCATAATTTTGAACGCAAGCGCAGCAAACGGTGCTTCATCAGACGCTTCACGAGAACCTTCTGTCTCATCTTTGTCGTCTAAGATACCTTTAATTGCTTCAACGTCAGTAGGTGCTGGTAAGAATTCAATAACAGCATCCAACATACGTTGAACACCTTTGTTTTTGAACGCTGAACCACAAAGCATTGGTTGAATTTCATTCAACAATGTACGTGCACGAAGACCACCGATGATTTCTTCTTTAGTCAAATCACCTTCTTCTAGGTACTTATCCATGAGTTCTTCTGATGCTTCTGCAGCAGCTTCAACCATGTTCGTACGCCATTCTTGAGCAAGCTCAACAAGGTCAGCAGGAATTTCACCGTATTCAAACTTCATACCTTGAGATGCTTCATCCCAGATAATCGCTTTCATTTCGATAAGGTCTACTACACCTTGGAAGTTTTCTTCTGCGCCAACAGGAATCACGATTGGCACTGGATTACCACCAAGACGTGTTTTTACTTGTTCAACAGCACGGAAGAAGTTTGCACCAGTACGGTCCATTTTGTTAACGAACGCAATACGAGGTACTTTATATTTATTTGCTTGACGCCATACAGTTTCTGACTGAGGTTGTACACCACCTACAGCACAGTAAACCATGCACGCGCCGTCAAGAACACGCATAGAACGCTCAACTTCGATCGTGAAGTCAACGTGTCCCGGTGTGTCAATTACGTTAATACGGTGTTGTTCGAACTGGTTACCCATACCTTTCCAGAAGCAAGTTACTGCTGCTGAAGTAATGGTAATACCACGTTCTTGCTCTTGTTCCATCCAGTCAGTTGTTGCTGAACCTTCGTGAGTTTCACCTAGTTTGTGGCTCTCACCTGTGTAGAACAAAATACGTTCAGAAGTCGTTGTTTTACCAGCATCAATGTGTGCTGAGATACCAATGTTACGGTAACGAGAAATTGGGGTTTGACGAGCCATGATTTCTTGCATTCCTAAATTTTGTTGTTTAAAACAGGACGCTTTAAGCTGCTGAGCAGCTTAAAGCGATTCGATGACAAATCAGTGAAACCCGACTTACCACCCTCCTGAATAGGGGCTGTTTTATCCGCTTAGAAACGGTAGTGAGAGAAGGCTTTGTTGGCTTCAGCCATACGATGCACATCTTCACGTTTCTTGATCGCTGAACCTTTACCTTCAGCTGCGTCAAGCAACTCACCAGCAAGGCGTAACGCCATAGTTTTTTCAGAACGCTTAGCAGCAGCATCTACTAACCAACGCATCGCTAGAGCAGTACGACGGGATGGGCGTACTTCCATAGGAACTTGGTATGTAGCACCACCAACACGGCGTGCTTTTACTTCGACCATAGGACGAACTTTTTCAAGAGTAGTCTCGAAAAATTCAACTGGGTCTACTTTAGATTTTTCTTGAACGCGGTCTAAAGCACCGTAAACGATACTTTCAGCAATAGATTTTTTACCATCTTGCATTACGTGGTTCATGAACTTAGCGATTGTTTGGCTGCCGAACTTAGGATCCGGAAGGATTTCACGAGCAGCGACTACGCGACGTCTTGGCATTTTAATACTACCTATAAATATGACACTTCAGGTTTATCCAGCAGCAGTACAAAGTGTCATGTACTATTCGCTGGCCTTACTACACGTCGCTTGAATTTCACAAAATTAAATGCAGAAATCAGACAAGCGAGACGATAAAGGATTGCAGTTCTATACGTTTAAGAAAATGATCTAGTTAGATTATTTCTTAGGACGCTTAGTACCGTATTTAGAACGAGACTGGTTACGATCTTTAACACCAGCACAGTCTAAAGAACCACGAACGGTATGGTAACGTACACCAGGTAAGTCTTTAACACGACCACCACGGATAAGAACAACACTGTGCTCTTGTAGGTTATGGCCTTCACCACCGATATAGCTAGATACTTCAAAACCTGAAGTTAAGCGAACACGGCAAACTTTACGCATTGCTGAGTTAGGTTTTTTAGGTGTAGTTGTGTAAACACGTGTACAAACACCACGACGTTGTGGACAAGCCTTCAACGCAGGAACTTTTGATTTTTCAATCAAAGTAGTACGACCCTTACGGATCAACTGATTTGTTGTTGCCATGTGGCAATTCTCCCGTTAATAAAAAGCCCCAAAAAATACTACTTTTTGAGGGCATGCAATTGTAAGCCAAGAAGTAAAAATGGTCAACATTCAACATGACATCAAATATTGACCATTGTGTGCTTACAACGAAATTTCAGAATGATTTGATCAACCATTCATAACTAAATTTATTGTTTTTTCTGTGACGTAGGTAGTGAGTTTGCTGCTTCGTCTTTCTTTTTTGAATTACGACGCTTAGGGGGCGCTTTTACCTGCACAACAGGTTCGCCTTGAGGCTGGTCTTTATCAGCGTCTTGAGCACTTTCATTAGAAGCCGATTCCACATGTTTTTCAGCTAAGGCCTTAAGACCATCCTCAACACTGACCGCTTCTTCTTTTTCAGACTCGGCAGATTTTGCTTCAATTTTAATTGCTGAAATTGAATCATTATGAACTGCAGACTCATCAACTTGAATAGACTCTTCTCCTTCAAGTTTTTTTGCAAACTCTTCAACCTCAACCACTAACTCATTATTGATTGACACTGTGGAATTCAATGCGAGTGAAGATTGCTTTAATAATTCTGTACCGCGCTCAAAGGCCTCCTGAACAGATACCTGCTCATCTGGATGTTGGAGAATGTACTGCTGTGCTCCTGAAAAAACAGCTCTAGCTTTAGAATGAGCCTCTTCCACCAAACGCCAACTATATACTGCACCAATACCAGCACCAGCCACAGGTGCTAATTTAGATAAAATTGAAATTTGAGGAATCTGATTCAACCAATTCCATTTATAACCACCTTCAGGATTACTCAGCCAATTTTTTAAAGCCGTGAAGTCGTTACTAGAGCCCAATAGGGTTTGTAGCTGATGAGTATCTTGTGTTTCCAATAAATTTGCGACTGTTCTTAATGCCACTAAAAGTGTTTGCTTTTCTGCAATAACACCTAAATCGACTTGTTTGAATACATACTCAACGATCTCTTGCTCTTGACGATGATTAAGTTCAAAACCGTGCGCGCGCCCTTCTTGGTAAATACAACGCAACGTAAATGCCAACGAGAAAGGAATATCGATGGCCGTACCAACTACGCCTGTCGCACCAGACACCGCCCCCTGAACCGCTGCAATCAACTTATTTTGATTGGCTAATGCTTCACCGATACGATTCGCACGATCAGGGCTTGATTTAAGTTCATCCAAGCTTTTTGCACCAACTTCCTTTAATACATGCTCAACTGAACTTAACTCAGAAACAAAATCATTTAATTTATCAAAAAAATAATCTGCAACTTTGTTGTTTAAGTCCGGAGAGATAAAAGAAGCAACATTATTTAATTTACTGTAATGACGACCAAAAATTTTTTGAGAAATTTGAGGGACATGATCACGAAATAATTGTTGAGGGGTTTCGTACTTTTTTTGTTCAGTCATTTTTCTCTCATCTAAAGTTATGTCAATAATTTTTTGTGGATCAGGTTGTTGCGTCAATTTCGCAATTGATCCTGGTGCAACATGTTGTGCCAGTTCAAATCCAGTAGCACTGAGCTTTTTAGCCACTCCAAATGCTTTTGATACCAGTCCGCTAGATTGCTTATTATTAGAATTTGCCATTTACAACCCTCCTTCGCATTTATCACTTATGTTTAAAATTCTATGTGCAGTCAAGAGTTATCTCAACTTTATCGTGTTTTATTCGGTTGCAATATAGTGAACATATCTGCCAATAAGCGTTTTAACGCTGCGATATTGATTTGCCATAAGAATTTAAAATAGATTCTGATATCATGATACGAATTTTTGACAAGATCTTATGGTCTTTTACATCCAATCAAATCGATGTGAATTTTTCCATAAAATGACTTCACCATAATAGGGAATTGTAAATGAAACGTGTTGTAATCACTGGTATGGGCATTAACTCATGCATTGGTAATACATTAGAAGATGTAAATCATGCCTTACAAAATGGTATTTCAGGCACACGTTTTAACCCAACTTATGCTGAACTTAATTTTAAAAGTCATGTTAGTGCTGCAGCAGAACAAAATTTTGACGGTATTGACCGTAAACTGAAACGCTTCATGGGTGTATGTGCGATGTATGCCTATAACGCTGCAGTCGCTGCGGTTGAAAATGCGGGTCTAACAGCTGAAGATCTTGCGGGCAATCCTCGTTATGGTATTGCGGGTGGTTCAGGCGGCAACTCTACAGCTTCTGTCGCTGAAATGATTGAACTTCTTGAAGAGAAAGGCGCACGTAAAATTGGCCCTTTCTTTGTTCCACGCAATATGTCAAATACTATTACAGCTAACGTTGGTGTGGCATTCAAATTACAAGGTATCGCTCACTCTATTACAAGTGCTTGTGCAACCTCAGCTGATGCCATTGGTTACGCATACAACCTGATTCAACTTGGCAAACAGGATCTAATGCTCGCTGGTGGTGGTGAAGAAGACCATTGGTCACAAAGTCTATTATTTGATGCAATGGGTGCTTTATGCTCAAAATATAATGACTCACCAGAAACCGCTTCTCGCCCTTACTCTGCTGATCGTGATGGTTTTGTCATTGCTGGCGGCGGTGGTTTCGTGGTACTTGAATCTCTTGAGCATGCTCAAGCGCGCGGTGCAAATATTCTTGCTGAAGTCGTTGCATATGCAGCCAACTCTGATGGTGCTGATATGGTCGCACCATCAGGTGAAGGTGCAACACGTTGCATCTTGATGGCACTTGATGAAGCAAAACAGCATGGTGTTGAAAAAATTGATTATGTAAATACACACGGCACATCTACACCAGCTGGTGATGTGACTGAATTGAAAGCAATGGAACGCGCATTCGGTGAAGGTCAAGTACCACCTTTAAGTTCAACAAAATCTATGACAGGTCATAGCTTAGGCGCTGCAGGTGTACAAGAAGCGATTTACTCTATTCTCATGATGCAGAATGACTTTATTGCACCAAATATCAACGTTACTGAGCTTGATGAAGGTGCAAAACCATTTGATATCGTACTTGAAAAACGCGATACAAAACTGAATACTGTAATGAGTAACAGTTTTGGTTTCGGCGGCGTAAATGCCTGCCTCATTTTCAAGAAATGGGAAGGCTAATTTAATTCCGCCCATAATGGGTGATTAGATGGATGCTCCTTCAGATGCTTTCCTATGGGTAAAAGCATTACATATTATTGCTGTGGTATGTTGGTTCGCTGCTTTGTTCTATCTACCACGGCTTTATGTTTATCATGCGATGAGTGACGATGCCATAAGTCATCAACGCTTTGAAGTCATGGAACGTAAGCTTTATCGTGGCATTATGTGGCCTGCGATGATCGCAACATTGATCACTGCACATTTTTTAGTGGACTGGGGTGATGCAACTCGACATTATCATGAAGCTTTATGGTTTTATTTAAAAGTTGGTTTAGTCGTATTACTGGTCATATACCACCTAGTGTGTGGATATTACCGTAAAAAACTCATTGATAATGCACACTATAAAAGTCATAAGTTCTGGCGCTATTTCAACGAAATGCCCACATTGATCTTATTCGCAGTTGTAATTTTAGTTGTGGTCAAACCTACATTCTAACTAAAGAATATAAAAAAACCTCCATTCGTGGAGGTTTTTTCTTTCTCTAAAAATTAATTATGGTTACGCTTACGCATACGTGGTTTATAAAGAACACGGTATGTTACAGCCAACAGAATTAACCAGATTGGGCTAATCATCAAAGCTTTCAGCGTGTCTGGCTCTAAACTTAAAATGATTAATGCAAATAGCAAAAATGCCAATACAACGTATGACATTGCCACTCCACCCGGCATCTTAAAATTCGACTTTTCATGTAGCTCAGGTCGCAATTTACGGTAGCGTATATAGCACACCATGATAATCGCCCAAATACTAATGAAAAGAATCACACACAGCGAACTTGCTAATGTAAAAGCTTCCATCGTATTTGGCACAAAATACTGAAATGCTGCACCGGCCATAATAAATGTACATGAAAAGATTAATCCCTTAGCAGGTACGGCACGACTTGAAAGTTCTGCTAGCTTTTGAGGGGCTTGGCCGTCACGTGCCAATCCAAATAACATTCGACTGGTAGAAAAGACACCACTGTTCATGGAAGACATCACAGAAGACAAAACCACTAGGTTCATAATCACAGCAGCTGAACCAATACCCGCAAATAAGAATAATGTCACAAATGGACTTTGATCTGCTGGGATATTGATCCAAGGTGTCACAGACATAATCATGATCAACGAAAGCACATAGAAAATGATAATACGTGTCGGAATAGCATTAACCGCTTTTGGTAAATTTTTTTCAGGATCTTTGGTTTCCGCAGCCATCGTCCCGAGTAACTCTACACCAACAAAGGCAAACATTGCGATTTGAAAGCCTGCCAAAAAGCCCATGGTACCTTTCGGGAACATTCCACCATGAGACCAAATGTTACTGAAGCTTGCAACAGCACCACTTGGTGACTGAAAACTCGTAAACACCATGAAGGCACCCACCAAGATCAATCCAATAATGGCTAGAATTTTGATTAATGCAAACCAAAACTCAATTTCACCAAAAAGTTTTACAGTGACTAAGTTAATTGCGAGTATGAATAAGACACATCCTGCACTAATCGCTGCTTGCCCCATTGGGGTAAACATTTGATCTGGAGGTAACCAAAAACTGAGATAATTGATAATTGCTGCTAAATCAGCAATACCGACCAAAATCCATCCCAGCCAATAGGACCAACCAATATAATACCCTGCACCTGGTCCAATGAGATCATGTGCCATATCAATAAATGATTTGTAGTGCAGATTAGATAAAAGAATTTCACCAAGGGCACGCATCAAGAAAAAAAACATAGCACCAATAATCATATAAATGATGATGATTGAAGGTCCTGCAAGTGAAATCGTTTTTCCTGAGCCCATAAACAACCCTGTACCAATCGCTCCACCGATGGCGATGAGTTGTAAATGTCGATTTGAAAGCTTACGCTGTAATTCATTGGGAGATGATTGTTCATCAATATTTGTGGTTGTCATTATTCAACATCCTTTTACACCATCTAATCTAATCGATCAGCCTAAATTCCGCTTCAAACTGAGATTCGAGAGATTTTGTTATTATGAGAGGAGCCATAAATGACTCTTCCTCGTGAAGTCTTACTTATATTCAGTTATTTCAATGCAGCAATCACTGCGATTTCAATTAACCATTCTGGATTAACGAGGTCAGCCTGAATGGTTGCTCGTGATGGTGGTATTGAATCCTCCATCCATTCAATCCAAATTTGATTGAAGATTTGAAAATCTTCCAAATTCTTCACGAAAACTTGTACTGACAATAAACGAGATTTATCTGTGCCTACTTGAGCCAAAAGAGCGTCGATCGTATTCAGCACATCTTTCGTTTGTAAGGCGATATCAGGCGTCGTAATCTTAGGTACTTGACCAGAAAGATAAGCCACTTGATTAAAGACTGTAACTGCACTCATCACGCCATTACTATTGAATTTTTGAATATCCTGATTTTGCATATTAATTCCTTGATTACTCAGTATCGATCCTAGTGTTGATCGTTGAATTTTTAACATTAGATTTCTAGAACAAATGGAACCCGCGTCGTTACGCCACACATTAACTCATATCCCACAGTACTCGCTCCTGCAGCGACCTCATCAATCGGTAACAAACTTCCGTACTTTGAGACGCCCCACAGTACGACTTCACTGCCAATTTTTGCATCTTCAATATGCGTGATATCAACAGCTAGCATGTCCATACTTACACGACCAATCAAAGAAGTTTTTTGTCCATTCACAAGCACTGTTGTGCCAGATTGAGTAATCCGTTGATATCCATCTGCATATCCACAAGCGACAATGCCAATTTTCATAGCTTGTTCTGCAAAAAATGTCGATCCATAGCCAATACTTTGCTGAGGATTAATTTCTTGAATTGCAATCAATTCACTTCTTAAAGACATTGTTGGTTTTAAGTCCCAATCTTGAATAGTATGGGTTGGATAATCCGGTGAACTCCCATACAACATAATGCCACTACGTACAATGTTAGAGTGGACATGATTGGCATGTCTAAGAATGGCTGCGCTATTACTTAGTGAACAAGGACCACCTAAAACGCTGACGATTTGATTGAATACTGAAATTTGATAGTCAACCCCAACCTGATTCAAGCGCTCGCCATCAGCATCAGAAAAATGTGTCATGTGAGTGATTGATGCCACTTGCGGCAATTCAGTTAACAGACTCCAAATTTCAGGGTAACGTTGAGGTTGGAATCCTAAACGGTTCATGCCACTGTTCATTTTCAAAAAAATATTAAAATGAGCATCGAGACTAAACCGCTTAATCCATTCGACTTGAATCTCGTTATGAACGGTAAATTGAAGATCTAAATCGTGACACAACTGTAAGTCCGCTTCCTGAAAGATACCTTCCAAAAGCAAAATTGGGCCTTTCCAACCTAAATCTCGAATTCGTTGTGCTTCACTCAGCTCTAGAAGTGCAATTCCATCTGCATCCACTAAGGCTGAATAAATGCGCTCGATCCCATGACCATAAGCATTAGCTTTAACAACAGCAAAAACTTGGGCATTCGGTACATGTTGCTTAGCAACTTTCAAATTATGCTTGATCGCGTTTAAGTGAATAACAGCCTGTATTGGGCGAGACATATTCCTTGTCCTATTATTTATTTTTTAATAGCAAACCACGCAGCCTTTATGCTGCGTGGTTATAACGTTGAATTGAAAGTCCATCGGTACTAATCTCTGGAGTCCGATTCAGCACTAAATCACTAATCAACTTTCCAGAACCACATGCCATGGTCCAACCGAGCGTGCCATGTCCAGTATTTAAAAATAGATTCTTATATTTCGTCGCACCGATAATAGGCGTACTGTCTGGCGTCATTGGTCGTAGTCCCGTCCAGAAGCTGGCTTGTGCCATATCTCCACCTGGGAACAAATCACGCGTTACCATCTCTAAGGTGCCACGGCGATCCTCATTTAACTCTTTATTAAAACCACTTAACTCAGCCATCCCACCAACACGAATTCGTTGATCAAAACGAGTTATTGCAATCTTGTAGGTTTCATCTAAGACAGTTGATTGAGGGGCATATTGCGCATCCACGATAGGTATAGTTAATGAATATCCCTTTACAGGATAAATGGGCAAATCTAGACCTAATGGTTTAATAAAATCTCGTGAATAGCTACCGAAGGCAAGTACATAACGATCTGCCGTGAGTACCTGACCGTCTACAATAACGCCTTTAATTTCGTCGCCCTCAACTACGAGTTTTTCAACATTTTGATTAAATTTAAACTCAACACCAATACCTTTTGCATATTCAGCCAGCGCGTTGGTAAAGATATAGCAATCACCAGTCTCATCATTTGGAAGATGTAAGCCACCGACTAATTTGTCTTTAACTTCCGCTAATGCAGGTTCAACTCGACCTAGACCTTCACGATCTAATAACTCAAATTCGACACCTGTTTCTTTTAAAACTTCAATGTCTCGTTGAACTGCGTCTAATTGCGCATCCTTACGAAAAATTTGTAATGTTCCTTTTGAACGATTCTCATAAGATATGCCAATATTTTCGCGTAATTCTCTTAAACAATCTCGACTGTATTCAGCAACACGTACCATACGCTCTTTATTGATAGCGTAATGTGCCGCATTGCAGTTCTTCAACATTTGAGCCATCCATTTCAGCTGCCACAAGCTTCCATCTACATTAATTGCTAATGGTGCATGATGTTGAAACATCCATTTAACCGCTTTAAATGGAATTCCTGGTGCGGCCCATGGTGTAGAATACCCAGGAGAAATCTGTCCTGCATTGCCAAAACTCGTTTCTTCGGCAGGACCTGATTGACGATCTAATACAGTGACGCTTGCTCCTTGTTGCGCTAGGTAATACGCACTTGCAACACCAATGACACCACTACCTAATACAATAACGCGCATGAACTATCCCTCAGCACTGTGTAGTTTATTTCACTAGTATATTTTTGCTTTAATAGTTTTTTTCACTCTTTTAATCGTTATAATTTAGGTAATTTAAGGGTTTTATCCTGAAAAAATTAAAAAATAAGGAAATTATTCATGCGGAAATTAGATCGCACTGATCGTATGATTTTAGATATTCTGCAAAAGGACGGTCGTATTGCCATTAGTGAACTGGCTGCAAAAGTAAATCTTTCTACAACCCCATGCTCGGAAAGAGTGAAAAGACTAGAACGAGATGGCATTATTATGGGCTATTACGCCCGCTTAAATCCGGAGTTATTGGAGCGTAATTTACTCGTCTTTCTAGAAATTAAATTATCGGCGAAATCTGGAGATGTTTTTGATCAAGTCGCCAAGAATTTAGTTGAGATACCTGAGGTATTAGAGTGTCATTTAATTTCAGGTGAATTCGATTACTTGGTGAAAGCGAGACTAAAAGAAATGAGTGCTTATCGCCAACTACTGGGTGACCTGCTTAAAATGCTTCCGTCCTCAGCATCCTCCCATAGTTACATCGTGATGGAAGAGGTCAAAGAATCCTTATATTTAGATTTAAGCTAAGCTGCGAAGAGCAATCTCGTGAATTGCTCTTTAGCTCGAATGTCGGTTTAGATTAATCAACATAATTTAAAATTTGATGGAAAGCTTGAATTCTGGCTTTGGGTGCAGCAGCGGCTAACTCTGCATCACTGCCATAACCGTATTCCACCGCAATCGTTTCAATTCCATTTTTTCGAGCACCGATAATGTCATGCTCTCGGTCCCCTACCATCAAACAGGTTTCAGGCTTAATTTTTTCTTGCTCTAAAATATATGCAATAAGTTCAGCTTTATTGGTGCGGTCACCATTTAACTCACTGCCATAGGCATAATCAAAATACGGTGTAAGATTGAAATGTTCAAGAATTTTCTGAGCATACACTTCAGGCTTTGCAGTAGCTAAAAACAATCTGTAACCTTTATTCTTAAGTGTTGCCAATGTCTCTGTTACATCTTCAAATAATAAATTTTCAAATAAACCTTTTACAGCAAAGCGTTCACGATAACCAAGTAAAGCCTGTTCCGCCAAATCATCATTCACATCAACCTTCAAAATTTTGGCCAACGAGGCTTTTAAAGGTGGTCCAATAATCCAATCAATATTCTCATCCTCCGCGATAAGATGACCTACTTTTTCTAAACCATAACGTGCAGAAGTCGTAATACCCACTTTAGGATCAGTTAGCGTTCCATCTAAATCAATGAGAATATTTTTAATCATGCTGTACCTTTTTTAGAAATGCTATCGAGACTTCTCAGAAACTTGCCTATACTACTCCAAATTGATCGATGAAGGACATTGTTGTGCGCCCTACTGTATTGTGCTTTTCTGGTTTAGATCCATCTGGTGGTGCTGGCTTACAAGCAGATATTGAAGCGATCGGCCAAAGTGGTGCTCATGCAGCAATCGCATGTACAGCGTTAACCATTCAAAACTCTCAACAAGTTTTTGGATTTGAAGCAACCTCAAAAGGTTTACTGCTGGCTCAAGCGAATGCTGTAGTGAATGATCTTCCTATCAAAGTAGTGAAATCTGGCATGCTCGGCACTACCGACAATATCGCCGCTTTGGCAGAATTCCTAAGAGCACATCCTGATTTCCAATACGTACTCGATCCAGTTTTGGTTGCCAATAGTGGTGGCTCATTAGGAAATCAAGCAACATTGGTCAAGGCTTTTGTTGAATTGATTCCTCTTGCTACGATTCTTACACCAAATACCGTTGAACTTCGTGCATTAACAGGCTGTGAAGATTTAGATCAAGCTACACAGAAGTTATTTGAAATGGGTGCTAAAGCTGTATTAGTCAAAGGTGGTCACGAAGACACACCGACTTATATTAGAAATGCACTCTACATCAACGGTGATATGGTCTCTGAAACAAAATGTCCTCGTCTTGAAGGTGAGTATCATGGTTCAGGCTGTTCTCTTGCTAGTTTTATTGCAGGGAGGTTGGCACAAGGTGATCAAATTAAAAATGCAGTTCACCATGCGGAAACATGGCTATTTGGTGTATTAAAACGTGCTGAAATCCCAGTTGAAGGTGGCCAAAGAATTCCAAAACGCTTCTAAATAAAAAGCCCACTGACTGTGGGCTTTTTTTTATTAATCTTTTAGTCTTTCTTTGACTGATCGGATATGTTCTCTATTGGTTTTCCACGATTTTTGAAGCGCTGCTTTTTCAATACGATATTTAATTCTCTGTAGTCTACGATCATCGATCACTTTCATTTTATAGCTTTTAACTTCTTCAATCCAACTTTTACCCCAATGAACATGTACAGGAATTGGTGTTTTAAACTCACAATTAGGCACGAAAACTATTAACCCATGTATCGACAGATTTGAATCGATTAAATCTTTTAATAATCCCTCTAAAACCTTTATATGCTTGTAGTTTTGGTGCAATGGATTTTGAAATTTATGGCTAGATTTATAAATTTTTTGAGTCCACATTTTTTGATGTGATGAGCCAAAAATCCAACCTTTATAGTGTTTGCTCTCAATCACAAATATTCCATAAGGACTCAATAAAATATGGTCAATCTGTGTGGTCTGATTGTCCTGATCCAAAAATGTTAGATCATTCAGTAAAATATAGTCCTCATTCAAAAATTTTTTTGCATGATATTGGACAATGTATTCACCCAATTTTCCTTTGATATAAGGTACAAACATTTTGAATACAGGGATGATTGCTAGAATTAAGATCAACCACCATAACTGCGATATGAGATTAAAAACAATTGTAATTATAGGATTTTCATTAGACATAATTTTTGTATTTCATATGTTTATGCTGTTATAACATCACCACTTATCATCTTCAAGCTGCAGCAGCTTAAGCTTATTTTCCACACCTCCTGAAAATCCGACCAGCTTGCCATTGACACCTATTACACGATGACAAGGTACAATGATCGCGATAGGATTTTTCCCATTGGCCAACCCGACCGCTCGAACCGCTTTTACATTCCCAACATCCTCAGCAATTTGCTTATACGTTCTAGACTCTCCAAAAGGAATTTTTAACAGCGCATTCCATACCGAGCGTTGGAATTCTGTCCCATAAAGTTCTATGGGCAAATCAAATACCTGACGTTGTTTTAAAAAATATTCGCGAAGCTGTGTTTCGGCAATGCATAAAATCTCGTGATCATCCCGCTGAATTACGATTTGATTTCGGATAAACTGAGGAAGTGCATTCTCCCAAGCGACAACAATCAATGCTCGATCATGAGCAACCAATTGAAGTTCACCGACAGGTGTCATTATTTTTTTTAAATAAAATTGAGTCATTTTTTAATCGCCTGAAAGTTGAATCATCTAACTATGTTGATGATAACTTCATCAAGACCAAACCCGAAATAATCAATACTGCAGCGATCATTCTCATTGCATTTGCAGGTTCTCCAAGAATAAAAATCCCAACCACAAATGAACCTACAGCGCCTATGCCTGTCCATACGGTATAAGCTGTCCCGAGTGGCAAAGTTTTCATCGCATGGGAAAGTAAAGCAAAACTTGCGATCATGAAAACGATCGTCAAAATACTGGGTGTCAATTTGGTGAATCCATCTGAAACTTTCATAAAATAGGCCCAGACCACTTCCAACAACCCTGCAACAATCAAGACTAACCAAGCCAAAATAAACCCTCTCTCAATTAAAAAAAGCAGCGTATGGATACGCTGCCTTAAATCTTACGCTGATGCTAATTTCATCATGACTAAACCTGAAATAATCAGAATAGCCGCAATCATCCGCATTGCTGTCGCAGGCTCACCCAGAATAAAAATGCCGACTAAAAAAGACCCTACTGCACCAATCCCCGTCCAAATCGTATAGGCAGTTCCCAGAGGGAATGTTTTCATGGCATGTGCCAACAACCCAAAACTGAGAACCATAAAAAATAGAGTAATTGCAGTGGGTGTGAATTTAGTAAATCCTTCAGACATTTTCATACTATATGCCCAAACGATCTCAAATAAACCCGCGAGAATAAGAATAAACCAAGCCATGATGCCTGCTCCCAATTAAAATAATTTAAGAGTCAGGCCGTCCTGACGATTTTTCTCATAGAAATGAGGGAGGTCGTTCCTCCAAATGATGGTTGAATTATATCAACACACGCACAAAATAGGCGCAATTTTACAATTTTTGACCCAAAATACACCTACAAAAAATAGGTCATTATTGGACTAGCTTTTCTAGATTATTTCTGCATTTTTAGGCTATTGCATTGCGAAGGCGATCGCTATTGTCAGATGGAAGAATAAATCCGCACCAAATTAGAATACTTCACTGCACTATAGAAAATCACTGGTCTAGGATGTTTAAATTTAAATTGATTTTTTATCTCGCTCTTTTAAGACTTATTCACGAAGATAAGCCAAATAATGAGCAACGAAAATTTCTCCCCCAAACAATTCAACAGAAAGGATAAGAAGATCCATTTTTTGTAAAAAAGGACTCAAATGAGTCCTTTTTATACATTTATTGTCTAATAAACAAACCATTGAACTAAATATGATTATAATCTAATCAAATTATCCAGACTGTTATCAACACAGATATCCACCAAGTTATCCATAAACTTATCCACAGATGTGTGTAGTGTTATACATGTTTCGGATCAAACGTTAATTGAACCTACTTTCGCCAACTCTGCACGCATTTCATCAATTACAGCTTTATAATCTGGCTTTCCGAAAATGGCAGAACCAGCCACAAACATATCAGCACCAGCTTCAGCGATTTCACGAATATTTGCTGGACCAACACCACCATCAACTTCTAAGCGAATATCTTTACCAGATGCATCAATAATTTTGCGTGCTTCACGAAGCTTATCTAGTGTCTTTGGGATAAATTTTTGTCCACCGAAGCCAGGGTTGACGCTCATTAATAAGACTTGATCCACTTTATCCAGTACATAATCAAGGTAATGTAAAGGCGTTGCAGGGTTAAAAACTAAACCTGCTTTAGCACCACCAGCTTTAATCAGCTGCAATGAACGGTCGATATGGTCTGATGCTTCTGGATGAAAAGTGATGATATCTGCACCCGCTTCTAAGAAATCTCCGATCATACGATCGACTGGTTTCACCATAAGATGAACGTCAATTGGGGCCTGAATACCATATTTTTTAAGTGCCTTACATACACCAGCACCAAAAGTTAAATTTGGTACATAATGATTGTCCATTACATCGAAATGGACCACATCTGCACCTGCTTCAAGTACGTTTTCGACTTCTTCACCTAAGCGAGCGAAATCAGCAGATAAAATCGATGGAGCAATTAAGAATGGCTTGGACATGTCAGGACCTGGCGGGAAATTAGAATTCAAAAGATGATTATAGCAAAACTTCGTTTATTCATTCCTTCGAAATTACTGCTATTTAAATTTCAACTCAAAATGCAAATCGTTGATAAAAAAATCTTCAAGGACGGAATATGACTTATGCAAAGCTATGTTGCATATTCGGAACAACCTTATGGTGAGATGAATGTTAAGATACAATAAATTTCAAGCATTACGGTAAATAATGAAAACAACCACAACGATAGACAGCTCCGAAGCATTCCGTATCGCTAAACGATTAAGCAATCATTGGAAACATAAATTTGATGTCGCCAATACCGATGACCAATATCAAATTTTTATGCCAAAAGTGACAGTTGAATTATCAATACAACCTGATCAACTTCATGTCAGTATTGTGAATAAAGAAGAAATATCTTTAGAAGAATTAATACGACTAGAAAATGTCGTGCTTGATCATATCAATCGCATGGTTCAAGCTGACTATCAAGTTATATGGTCTAGAGAAAGTTAAAGAAAAACCGACATAAAGTCGGCTTTTCATTATTGTTGCTGTTTAAATTCAGTAACACGGCGAATTCGTTCTTCAGTGGCAGGATGACTTGCAAAGAGATCAAGAATTTTTGATTGATCTTCGTCTTCTCCCATATCATCACTCATACGTTTTAAAAAGTTTGCAAAATGCACTGTATCCATTTCATGTTTATGCATGAGTTCTAGCGCATACTGATCTGATTCTAACTCAAACTTCCGTGAATATCCTGCACCAATCATGGCAACTGGCAAAGTCGCAATTAAATCCGATCCATCACCAGTGATAGCAATATAAAGTACGCTGAATCCTAGGCTCGAAAGACCTTGTTGTAAGCTGTGACGTTTTAATAAATGTGCTTGTTCATGTGCCAAAACGCCGATAATTTCCTGATCATTCTTGGCGAGCTTCACTAATTCATCAGTGAGATAAATTGTATTGTTTGGCAATGCGAGCGCATTGGCTCCAAGCGAGACACCTTCCCTAAATTTCAACTGAGCGGGACGACCATCAGCAACATATTTCAGATAATCCGCAAGAATCTGATCCTGTCTTTGCTGTGATAACTGGGAAGGTTTAGTGTATTCGGCTAAATAAACTTCTGCCTGACCACCCAAACGATTCAACGTTTTTTCTGGCAGCTGGAAAGCAACAATATGAGATGCCGTCGGTATTCCCCATTTAATGACGGAGAAACCAAGTGCGACCACGAAAATAACACTAAAAATAATCAACGATGGTGTACGTTCAAGTTTCCATACTTTTTGATGAAAATTTTTATGCTCAACAGGCAACCATTCAGGAAGCTGACGCTCATGAAATTCAATTCTAGCGTCATGTGTTAACTCTAATGCTGGATTACGTCGACCAATTTTACCAAGCAATACCATTTCATCTGCATGATAGTAGACTGTTTTCACTTCGCCTTTATCTGTATAACTGACAGCGATACTGTCTTGATTAGCAGGGCGAATCTGTGCTGTAAAAGGCTTAGAAAGAACACCATCATAATATGTCACTGTGAGAGGTTGATTCATTGAATTAACTCCTAAAGTGAAATATCAATATCAAAAATATCACTAATTTCTTCCGCGATGGCACTATGATCACTTTGCGCAATATTCATCATCAGGTTTGGATCATCATTTAATTCTAAGCTCATCGATTCAACTTGGTATCGATAAATGCGAATAGCAGCCCATGCTGACAATAATCCTAAACTTAAGATTCTAGCGATCCAATTACTCGCAACAATCCATGCATAGCGCCATTGATTACAACTGGTCTTAAACTGACTGCTGTTGAGTGTTGTGCTATTCCACGTAGTAATAAAAATTCGTGCCTGTATTAACGGACCAATAAACAACATTCCAATCGCATAAACGGCAAAGATCATCATCAGCATCATATCCATTCCATGACCACTGAGTATTGATAATGTCGAACCACCAAATCCGATGAGCATAAGAATCAATACAAAGAGAATCATGGGAACATATACTGCTCGCATATAACTAGGCCAGTCATTGTTTAATTGAAATTTGAGTTGTCCAACGTACAAATGATTAAGCGTATATTTTTTATAAATCCAAATTGCGACAGGGCTAAATATACCTAATGTAAAAATGGTGATAGCAAGCGCAATTAAAAATTGTTTATAGGCTTCTTTATTCGTGCCAGAAAAATAAAAACGGCTGTTCCCAAATTTACTGTTGCGCGCATTAAATCGAATTGTGGCACGTACCAACCATGGAAGAGCAATATAAATAATCAGTCCACCAAATGCTGCTATCGTCATATCCATATATGAGGCAATCGCAAATATTGCCCAAATGCCAATGGCTATCAGTCGACCAATCAAAATTTTAGTCGGTAAACCAGTAAAATCAAAAAAGCGATGAAAAAATTCGGTATTGTTATAAAAATATCTTAAACGACGTACTTTCGCCCATGGCGCATATAGGCTCAATGTCGCAATCGTCAACAGAATGTTGACGATCCATATGCCAAAGTACTCCATCGCATTGCCATGAAATTTAAATTTAAATACTTTCCCCATATAAATCGGTCGATTTTCATCTGCATCAGATAATGGAAATGGATCGTTGATCAATGGTAAGGGTGCTTGTTCAGCGGAGTGTTCTGATGAATTCATTATTATTTTCTCTGATTATAAAAAATGACATCCCGAGAGATGTCATCATTCAACATGGTTTAAATGTGATATCGCACACATTATAACGAACTTAAGTATGAATATCTTAAAATTCAAATGAGATTAATTTTGCAATTGTAAAGCATGGAATTGCAGATGATCATCAATAAAACTTTGGATAAAGAAGTATCCATGATCATAACCCTCGTGCTCACGCAATGTGAGCTTTTGCCCTACGGCTTTACATGATTCAGCAAATAGTGCTGGATGAAGTTGAGCATAAAACTGATCTGCAACACCCTGATCAATTAAAACTTCGTGATATAGAGCACCCTTAGCTTTCACGAGCTCATTCGCATCATGTGCTTTCCATAACTCACGATCTTCTCCGAGGTAAGCTGAAAATGCCTTTTCACCCCATGGGCAAATTGAGGGCGCACAAATCGGTGCAAATGCTGAGACTGACTTGAATAAGTCTGGATACTTCCAAGCAAGCGTGAGTGTACCGTGCCCTCCCATGCTGTGACCAAAAATACCAATCCCATCATCCTGTACAGGAAACGATGTAAGAACTAGAGGATACAGCTCCTGTATAAGATACGACTCCATCTGATAATGCTCAGCCCAAGGTGCTTGAGTTGCGTTTAAATAGAATCCAGCCCCTTGCCCTATATCCCAAGAATCCCCGACCGCCACGTCGTCACCACGAGGCGATGTATCTGGAGTAATCAAGATAATTCCCAATTGTGCAGCTAAACGTTGTGCATGTGCTTTGATAACAAAAGTTTCTTCAGTACAAGTCAAACCTGCAAGATAGTACAACGCAATACATTTTTGACCTTCTAATGCCTGTGAAGGTAAAAATACAGAAAATTTAGTGGGATTTTTCAAAAACTTTGAATTGATCTGATAAACTCTTTGTTCACCATCAAAACATTTATTCTTTTGAACCAATTCCATTGCACTGCCTCACACATTTAATTTTTAAAACATCATCGCATATTCGTAAACTGAGCACTATCACTCTGGTGTTCACTACTTACGGTTGATAATCCAACCTGAGGAAATAATCTCTTTTCAAGTTGCGGCAACATAATTTCCATATTCTTACCAATGACCCATTGTGGCTCTGATGGCATAAACCCTTGTGCATTTTCCCAATGTGCAATATTAACTGATGCATCTTCAAAGGCTTCACGTAAACTATTTTTTTCACGCATCGCTAAATCAAAGAAAGCACGTCCAAAATAAGTCGAGTCTGCATCATTTGAACAACCAAAAGACTCTCGATCTGCTGCAGCTGCAGTAATGACTAATGTATCTGGTGATTGCAACGCTGGAATAAAACTACCAGAGAAACATGATGAAATCACAATGACTCTCCATCTGATCCCTGATTTATCAAGCGTTTGGCGCAACCATTTTGGATCTATGTCTTCCAAATCAATTGGCGTATTTTCCATTTGAAATTGGTTACTCAATCCATGGGAAGTCATATAAAGAAACAGGACATCACTTTCACGATTCATCTGAGCGCCAATACGTTGCAATGCCAAATCAATACTGGTCTTTGACGCAATTGGATATTCTTCGCGAGTCGCAGGATTATTAATTAACGCAATTGAACGACCAAAGGTTCCGAAACGCGTATCAAATTGATCTTTAAATCTTTGAATTTCCAATTTGAATACATCTTGATAACTTGCACCAGCTACGCCCATAAAATACCAATGCGAGTTCGCAAACTCTCCAAATTGGATCTGTTCAAGCGCCTGATTTAATAATCTGCTTTGCGCGTAAAATGATTGTTCTGAAATACTTGGAGGCGCCTCATCTACCTTCCAAATTGGTTGACTTTGTGACGAAATCTGCCACACAAAAAGTGTAAAAAACGTGGCGATCATGATGAGCAGTCGCTCCCACCAAGGCCATTTTAATTCACGCGAAAAAACCCAAACAACAGCTAAACTTTGCCAAACAAACAATAAAGAAAATATGTGCTGCAAATGATCAACAAGGAAATTAGGTTGATAGTCAAAGTTATTAAAATAATATTGGATAAGACACTGAATCAAAACAATATGTGTGTCTAGTACTAACCAAAGTAATGCTGGCACCAACATCAAACGTGGATTATTAGTACGCTGTGAAAGGAAAATCCCAACAATTAAAGCAATAAATGGCCAGAGCGCATAACTTACTAATCCTTGAGAATTAAATTCTCCAGCACCATTCGATAACAACCAGCTAAATAAAGAGCTCGCTGAACCTCCAAGAATTCCCCAAAAAATAAGTTGAAGAATTGATGGCCTTACAATCTGAAGTGATTTCCTTGAACCTAAAAATAACCAAATCCCTGCAAGCTGGTTACTTTTTAAATCATGCCAAAAGTTAATTGAAGGTTTAAGGTCTATCATAAGATTACTGTGTAGGTGCTTGGATCAGCTTTTTTTAAGTTTATGCTCGGTTAAATAATTATCAATGCTACTTTTAACTATATAACAATTTTTCGATTATTTTTGAGTCATTTACCAAACTACTCAGAAACAATCGTTTGAAAATAGGCATCAAATCGACATGCATCACCTAACCATTGATGATTAGGTTTTTGTGCATTGAGATAAATAGCATGCCTTGGTCGCTTTACAATAACTCGCTTAGCAACGCTTTGAGCCAATGCCAACAATTCATCACCTAAATCCATCTCTCCATCTTCTGGTAACAGAAGATGTAACAGCTGCATTTGTTTTTTAACTTGCGCTTGTTTTTTAATGGCATTTTGATTTTGATCGCGCTGTGGAAACATTGGATCTAAATATACTACATCGGCATCGACGTGTTGGTTTGCACATTGCTTAAGATAATCAGCAGAATCTGAAAAAACCAGCTGAATACGCGCAACAATACTCTTTAAAAATGGGTCAAGACTCGCTTGTTGATGAGTAGATTCTAACAAAGTATATAAAATTGGATGTCGTTCAACTAATGTGACATTTGCCCCTAAATGTGCCATCAGTAAACTGTCATGCCCAAGCCCTGCGGTGGCATCAATGAGCTGGGGTTTTTCAGATAACTGGCATGCCCTCGCAATCATTTCAGATTTCAAGCTAGCACGTTTTAAGCGACCGACTTCGGCTTTCCAATCAGGTTGCATACGCATGCCCTGTGCGCACAGCCACAACCCATCTTGATCAACACAAAGCGCAAGTTCAGGATGATGTCTGAAAAATCGAGCATTCAATTTTTCAACCTCTTCGATTGTTGACTGCACCCCACGAGAAGAAAGCACAGCATTAAAATGCTGTGCTTTCTCAAGAAAATCTCGTTCAGCAAATAAGCGTATTTCGCTTACCATAATTTCCAACCTGTAAATGCAAAGAGAAGGATCACTAAACCTGAAGCAATTCGATACCAAGCAAAAATCATAAAATCACGTTTTGCGACATAGGCAACCAAAGCTCGAATGAGTAATAAAGCTGAGACAAATGAAACAATCAACCCAGTTGTCAACACTGCCCAATCTTCAGCAGTCTGGAACACATCATAGCTTTGATATAAATCTAATAATCCAGCACCAATAATGACTGGAATTCCAAGAAAGAATGAAAATTCGGTCGCTGCTTTGCGGGAAACGCCTAAAAACATTGCCCCGATGATCGTAGCACCAGAACGTGATGTACCTGGGATCAAAGAGAGCACTTGAATTAAACCAATCCAAATTGCATCTTTATAACTGAGCTCTTCAACTTCTTTGACACGTATTCTTGGGGGATTTTTTTCTACCCAAATGATAATTAAACCACCCACAATCAGGCCAATTGCAATCGCGTAGTTATTAAATAATAGCTCTTTTACTGTTTGCCCAAAGGTCAAACCTATTGCAACAATTGGGATTGAAGCCAAGATTAAACCAAATCCGAGTCTTCTACCTTGTGCTTCGCCAGTGACCATACCCGTTGCAGCACCCCATAAGCGCGACCAATATTCATAAATAACCGCTGCGATTGCCCCCATTTGAATGGCAATCACAAAGACATCACTTTTTTCCTTGGTCCAGAAATTCATGAGTTCAGCGGCTAAAATTAAATGGCCTGTACTAGAAATGGGTAAAAACTCAGTAATACCTTCAACGATACCCATAATTGCCGCTTTAAGCAGCAGTAAAAGATCCATAGAAATTCCTAATTATGCTTTGCCTTGTTCTGGAATTTTTTTCCACGCATTGTCACGTAAATAAACGGGTAGTGCGAGATCGGCACTGAGCCATTGTTCTTTTAAAGCATGTTCACGTGCAATCGTCGCTATATCCTCAGCAGTTGCTTGGACATTTGAATAATCATTTAATTCGGGATGAATACATTTTGTTCCCGAACCAATCATTTGATACTTTTGATAGGCTGCAGCATTTTCATAATTTAATAACTGCTCTTCATCTACCAACTGCATTAAACCTTGAGCATTTAACTGAAAACTTGCGATGTAGACCTCACTCATTCTTGCATCAAGTACAGCCGTAACTTCTGTCAGTTGATACATTCGATAAGCAGCCTGTGCCAGAGCTTGAAGGGATGAAACAGGAATCACAGGCACGTCATGTGACCATGCAAGCGCCTGAGTGACCGCTGCATTAATACGCACACCGCTGAATGAGCCAGGACCACGACTAAAAGCGATCGCATCCAAATCTGAAACGTGTACTTCAGCTTGCTGAAAAGCTGCTTCAATCATTGGGAGGATAGATTGGGTCTGCGCTTTTGCACGATCATCTAGTTGATAAAAAAGTACTTGATTCTCATCAATTAACGAAACTGAGCACTGCTCATTGGCAGTTTCTAATGCAAGCAATTTCATGCATGCCCCTATAAATCGTTAAAAATGGTGCTAATCATACTCCACTCGAATTATTCCTGCGAGAGCAGATCTGTTCAGATTTAGTGATTATTGAACGCTGGTATCAATCTCAACACTTATATTTAAAATTCAAATTTTTCAAGCTGAGTGAAATTTTTGAAATGATGCGCATAATGCATCGCACTCATTTTGAGTTTAGCTTCTGCAAACTCATCTAATGTTTTTATTACTTTGCCAGGAGAGCCCATCACCAATGAATTATCTGGGATGATTTTACCTTCTGGAATCAACGCATTCGCGCCAATAATGCAATTTTTACCGATTACAGCATTATTTAATATGACGGCGTTGATACCAATCAAACTATTATCTCCAATCGTACAACCATGTAACATTGCTTGATGACCAATGGTGACATATTGCCCAACATTCAATTCAATGCCCGGATCAGTGTGTAAGACGGCATTTTCTTGAATATTACTGAAATCACCAATACAAATTTTGCAGTTATCCCCGCGTATTACCGCACCAAACCAAACACTCACCTCTTGTCCAAGTTCAACATCGCCAATCACAGTGGCATTTTCTGCAATCCATCCATTCCATGGTTGAATCGTCGTTGAAGGGGTTTTGTCTTGAAATTTGTACATCATATGCAGCAATCCTATGCATTTAATATTTTAATGTTGTTTGAAAATTGAAGATTTAAAACTTGGGGAATTGAGCAAAAAGGGCCAGTTTTTTTTATAATTTAAGCCATACTGAAACAACGAAATCAGGATCCTTGCTGTAAGACCCCATATCACCTCATTCTCAACTCTTAAACTTGGAAAATAGATTGATTGCTTAGCCAATCGAACTTCATAAGGTGTTGGGCGAGCATCCATCATTTCGCGGATTGAAGCAAAAAAAATACGATCAATTTCTGTAGGTTGTGGGACAAGCTTCACATTAGGCGGTATCAATCCAACCACAGGTTTTACTAAAACACCCGCTTTCGAGCGCTCTGAAGGCAGATCACCTAGCAACTTTACATCGAACGGATTCAAAGCCGTTTCTTCCCACGCTTCTCGGAGTGCAACAACAATATTACTGGTGTCGTTCGGATCTCTTTTTCCTCCTGGGAATGACACTTCACCCGCATGATTATTCATATAAATAGAGCGACGCGTCAGCAGAATTTTAGGATCATCTTCATTGGTGATTGCAAGTAATACTGCAGCATCAGCTTTTTGAATGCGTTTAGAAAACCTAAGGTGTTGTTGCAGTTGCAATGTTAATGAATGATCCATCATCTTGAATAGCTCGATCTCTCTTTTTTATTCTCATCCCATCATATATGAAATTTTGTGCATAAGGCTATAAATGATGCGAAAGTTATTTTTTTGGGGTATGCTGAATCATCTCATTTTTACTTGACAGCATATGCCTTTTTGCACGGCCTGTGGGCAACCGACGACCGAACAGATTCCTTTAGGTGATCATAAAGTACGCCAAGTCTGTACGCATTGTAAAACCATTCACTATGTGAATCCAAAGGTCATTTGTGGAGCCTTAGCGATTTGGGAAGATAAAGTACTCTTATGTCGTAGAGCGATTGAGCCGCGCTATGGTCTTTGGACGCTACCAGCAGGATATATGGAACTCTTCGAGACAATGGAGCAAGGTGCAGCTCGTGAAACTCGTGAAGAAGCTGAAGCTGAAGTGGAAATTGAGCAATTGTACTGTATGTACAATATCCCTCGTATTGGTCAAATTTACGTATTATTTAAATCTCACCTTGTTGAAGGTAAATTTGGAGCTGGTGAAGAAACCATCGAAAGTCGTTTATTTGAAGAACACGAGATTCCATGGGATAGTTTAGCTTTCCCAAGTGTTGAACGAACGCTTCGTCATTATTTTGAAGACCGAAAATCGAATCATTTTCCTACACACTTAGAGACCTTAGGTACTCGACTTGATCAAACAGGTTAAAAAAACTCCATCTCATAAGATGAAGTTTTTTTGGTTAAGCTTTTCGACCTATTTGATAACAAGGTGTTAAAGCAATTTCAATTGTTCCTGTTCTAAGCTTTGCTAGATTAAGTTGTTCAGTCGTTGGTTTATTCTCTGGAATCGAATTGTACGTGTGTTGGTATGTCGCATGCGTATTCACCCATTCAGCTGCGGCTGTAGAGCCCTTATTATCCCAACTCGTGATATTAATACCCGCTCTTATGTCATTATTTACGATTAAGTTTTGTAAATTTAAACGTACGCCTCCAGATGACACAAGTTCACTATTAGAATCGACTCCAAAGTCTGGTCTGTTATTTAGTCCAGCTCTGACCCCATTTAGGTTCCCAAAAATTGGATTCGCTAGAATCATACGTATTGTCAGAGATTTATCATTTGCAGTTGAATATGTTGTGCCTGTCGTACCAATAATGAATTGTTGAACATCCAATTCATCGGTCATGGTTGAAGTATTCTTAATGCTTGGACAAGTGGTAGATTTTAAACTCGATGCAGTACGATTGGTTCGTATATCTCCATTTTCATCAATGACAATACTCACTGTTTGTGATGGAATCGTTTTATCATTAAAGTTAAACACTAAATCTGCGTATAATGGGAAAATAATTTGATCCCCAGCTTCAACATTTTTACGTGTTTTGAACACTTTACGATCTAAATAGCTCACTGGACTGTATTTTAGAATATCAAGCTTACCTGTATAGCGCTCAGAATTGACATCTTGACGCCACTCCCCATATACCTCAGTGCTTGTAGGTGTATCCTTGCTGCCTAAGAATCCTTGATAAGCATACTGATTACCAGGAATAATGGATTGACCAAACAGAGTTCCTTTATAGATTTCTAATTTGTCATTTGAAGATTCAATACTTTTAAAAACTAAAGGTTTTTGTATTTTTTGTGAGATATTATTCAACCAATCTTTTGAATTAGAAACGACATCTAATTTTTCAGGTGGTACTTGATTGATTAATAATACTCGTGCTAACTCTTCTGAAGTATTACTACCCGTAACAATTGGTTTCCCTCTCCACTGTGAGAGATAACCACTCGCATAACCTTCGCGCGTAGTAATTACGCTCATATCAGCAATTGCTTGATTATTGTTTAGGCTTGAGCCGTGAAACCCTGCGAAATTAGTATTTTGTCCAATAAAGAGTAAGTGATTGGCCTGATAAATACCCACACTTCTCATTCTAATGATCTGTTGTGCTACTTTTTCCGCATCATCAATTGATACCTTATCGACATCTAACCATGGTTTCAGGATCTGAACATAACTGCCATTTTTGAACTCATTGGCCGTTATATTTTGGCTGATCACTTGAAGCCCATCCAAATTGTCTTTTGACAGCACAACTTGCTGTATATCACCAGGCACATTACTGATTTGATCTACACCTAATGTTTGCAAAATTCGTGTAATTCCGACCATTGCATTATAGGTAGGATCGGACATATTAAAATTTTCAATTGGCTTACCAGTTAGCCCTTGAGCCATATCTTGCACACCAATCTGAATATAAACATCGCTCATTTTCTTAGGCACAATTGAACCTAGATCGACCGTCCCTAACTCAATTTTTCGAGCACTGGCTTCACCCTGAATATAAAATGTAACTTTGTCTCCCACTTTGCATGAACCAATCGCAACATTAGGATCGAGTTCAGTTCGATAGTGATTCAATTTGTCAGTACTACAATCGAACTTTAGTCCCTCTACAGGATAGTCCAAGACAAATCCCAGACAATTAGCATCATTTGAGGTTAAACAACCATTAGAGGTTGTAACGGAACCACGGTTAGGATCTTCATTTATTTTAGCACTCTCTCCACCACATCCAGTCAATGCTAAAAAAAGCGTGGAAAACGTGAATGGGATAATATTAGACTTTTTCATTATAGTTCTCTTTTATTTGATGGCCTTGAGCTTTAGCTGACCAGTATTCACGAGTTTTTGATTTTGAATATCAATTGATTTGACTAAAGGGGTGAGTAATAAATATCGTGTTTGAGGTGGTTTTTTTAATATACCTTCGAGTGCAGAGTATGTCGTGACGTTGGCTTGAGTATTTATACTTTTAAAACCAGTCGCTCCCTCTAAAATGCAACCTTGCTGATCCAAAAATACTGCAATCGGCCAATAAAAAGTTGGGTTATTTTGAGATGAAGCAAATGATTGAATTTGAATCTGATCAATTGATTCATCTAACTCCACCACCTCGTAAGCAAAACGTTCTTTCAATGGCGCAACTGGCCATAAACCAATTTCACCTTGAGCACCCTTCAAACGCTTAGCTTTCTGAATTTTTTTATCTTCAAAACATGTATGTTCCAAAGATTCTGCAAGATCTTTTGCTTCAATACGCATGTACGTACTCGATAAAGCCATTGCTTCTTTCGCTGTAGGCTCTGTCGGCCGTAGGAACTGAGATAAAACGGCTTTGGTAATCCCTTTTTGTCGCTCAATCGTTTCAAAACGAGCTGCACCTACACCCTGCGTATCAGGAACTACATAAAACCGTTTTCTACCTTCCAGATTAAACTCATGATCCTCAAGATATTCATGATAAATGTATTCAACACCATCAATCACAGTTACAGGACTTCCTGTTTCAGCTTTCAGTGAACCACCTGCGTTTTTGCTATCTGAAATCTGCTCAACACGTTGAAGGCTTTCTTTAGCATTTTGATCGTGTGTAGATTTATTTTTTGTTAATGACTGCTCATGTTTCGTATTGACTTTAGTCTGTGCAAGATCAATTTTCGTCATTTGATCTTGAGTCTTTTTTTCAACACTCACTGTTGATTGTTCAACATTGTCATTTTGACTGCGCCCAACTGATTTGCTCGCTGTAGGAGCTTTAATATTCGGCTGAGCGATTTCAACATGTATTTTTTTAGGCTCATCTGCTGGTTTTTTTTGAATGAATTTTGGCTGAATATTTTCTCTTTGAATTGATTTTCGATTTTTAATAGATTCGTTTTTTTGAGCACTAGATGCAGCTCTTTCGATGACAATCGGTCTGCCATCTGGACCTATAATTGTGTAAAAGTCTTGGGCATACAATGTAGGACTTACTAAAAAAGAACCTGCACATATAACACAACCGAGAGACTGGCTCACTCTTGTTTTTATTTGTTTAAATTGCTCAAGATTTAAGTCCATTACCATCTCGTTCTATAATTTATACCTAAAATCGTAACTTTGGTATTCGTCGATACATTTAAGCCAGCATATGGATTAAGTAATAAATTATCCACGGCGTCTAGATTGGCTAGGCTACTTGATCCCGCTGGAATTCTATCGCGGCTACGAAGGAACCCGACTGATAAATCAATATCTGTATCTTCATCAAAACGGTAACCAATACCCAATCCAAACAATTGTGCATTATTGATCGGTACCATTGTATTCCGCTTTCCATCTGGGATCGCACTTGTTCTAGGTTCATAACCAGCACGGAATTTCAAACGGTCATTGGCAGAATATTCAACGCCAACGCCCCAACTCCATGGAGATTGAAAACCTAGAGGCAGAGATAAAGATGAGTCTGTTACATCATTAGATAACAGTTTTGCAATTTTCAGAGCAGAAATTTGACGATCGAACTCAAATTTAAACTTATCCCAAGCCGCATAGTCAGTCCATCCCACATCGAAATTTACCTGTAAGTCCGGGAATACTTTGTACTTAATCCCTGCTTGGAAATGTGCTGGATATTCTAAATCCATAGACATTAGACCAGTTTCAATCGCAGGTACATAGTTCGGAAAACCAAGTATTGTTGCCAAAACTTGCCCCGTAGGTGAGGAGTTTAGTCCTTTGATTAATTCTCGGGATGCGTTTCCATTTTCTACAATATATTTACCCTTTAAGCGCATTTTAGCACCGCTTTGGTAAACTAGCCCCAAACCAAACTCTTCAGTAGGTTCCCACAAGACACCTAGGTTGTAGCTTGGAGATAAACTCTGCTCCAGTTCAACATTGATCTTTCCAAAGGTTGAAAATGGATTCATGCCCTCATTGGTATTACATAAGCCGAATAGCAAAATATTCGTGACAATATTGTCATTTCCTCCACGGAAAGGGGCACAGACAGACTCATCCACCATCCTAAGAAGACCTATCATTTCATTTGGAAATCGCAAATCTGTTTTCATGGCAATGGCTTGATAAGACATTCCCACTGAAGCACCAATCGAAAGATCATCATTTACTTGATAAGCAATCGATGGCGATAAATATGTAATACGCTCCATGGCAACTTGCTGCCCCATGAAGTTACCCGGATTGCCATCTTCTGCACCGAAACCTGCAACCAGAGGTGCATAAACTGCAGTAGCGAAAGTAAACTTAGATCCTGGTGGATTGTAGGAGATCCCTCCAGTTGGAGCTGCTACTGGCCATCCTTCTCCTAAATCCACCATTTTTTTCAATACAGGAATATATAAGGATGCGTACTCGACATCACCTCTCACAGAATCCTTAAAATCAGTACAGAGGTTTGATGGATTATCAAGCGCATCATTACAGATTAATGGATCATCAGAATATCCAAAGACGTCATAACCTGATGGCGCGGAAAATTCACGCTGAATATCAAAATTAGCAACTAAGCCTTGAACGTCGGTTTGTAACCCTTTGAGTTTGGTTAAACCCGCAGGGTTAAAGTGAATTGCACTAATCCCGGGTGGATCTGCAGTGACAGCATTACCCATTGATAATGAGCGTACATCTACAGATAAATTCTGCCCAAGGTGTGCAAAGACTTGCGTACTACATCCACTCAGAACAATTGCTGTAACTAAAGGATGCAAACGGAATTGACTCATTTCCGAACTCCTTTAGCTTGCTTTTTTCTTACCGAAGCCAAGTATATCTAATGGGAACGATAGGCCGAGAGAAACATCTGGAGAGTCTTCAGTTAAACCGATACCTATCGTTCCATTGACAATCGTTTTCGGACTAACACGTACACCGAGTGCCACCGCAAACATAGAGCTGGTCTGAGTCGCAGGCTCGTAATATTCACCTGTATCATATGTAAATTTGGTACCCATGTTCATCGATTGCTGATAAGACATGGTCAAGGAGACATCATAGTTAAATGAATATGCAAACCCGAACGAGAATCCAGCCGTAACACCGGGTTCAAAAGTATCTAAAACACGGTTACGCCCAGTTAAACCTTCACCTTGAGTATTTCCTCCCCCTCGGATTTGATTTAAGCCAGATTCTTTAAAACCATAATTTGTTGATACTGACGCAAACAATACAACTGGATCAATATATTTTCTTGTACTTGCACCAACACCAACTGAATAATACCCCTTACCTGTTGAGAGATCCGTCAAAGGATTAATTTCATAGGGGCTATCACCTGTTTTTGTCGATAGATTACCAAACAAAATAAGTGGCAAACGACCTTCTTTCAGTGGAAATGGCTCCCAACGCGCCCCTAAACTAATATCACCCAAACCAGCAGTGGTCGTATCTTTGACACTATCAGACTTTGCAACCAATGGAATTGAAGCGTTTAGCGTGATGTTATCTCTTAAACCATATTGCGCTGTGATGGTATTGGTAATCGTATGATTTGCATCTTCATCAATACGAAGTTGATACAACTGTCCTTCATCGATCGAAGCATTTATTTGTGAATCCCGATAGTACGAATAATCAAGATCATAGAACGTTGAAAACTCACCACGCTTAATCAGTGAATATTGTCGCTCATTAGAGGAAAAAACTTCCTGCAAGTTAGTCTCTTGCGTCGCATCACCTTCTTTTTGTTGGAGCGCATTTGCAGCCTGCCCTTCAACACCTGGCTTAAGAGAAGGTGTTGCATCAACATTTTCAGTAGATTCTGCCGTATAACTTGATTGTGCTTGTTCAAGCTGGGTCGCCGAACTATTTTCAGTATTATTTTGAGTATCTTGAGAAATATTCTCTTCTGATGGAGCTTCAACTGTTTCGGGTGCTGCATAGACGCCTGTGACAATCATTTGAATACTGATTGCGAGTAGCGTTCTTTTCGTCCATTGATTATTCATTTTACTTCCTACCACAATTCTTCATTATTTGGATTTTGTTTCAATTCAATTTAATTGCATTTAAATTACTTACGTTTATAGTAAAGCCGCATATATGTTGTAATGGGTTGATTATACGTTGGAGATTTGGGATCAAGATCTAATACTTTACGCATAGTTGAGGCTTTATCTGCGATTTTATTCATATAATCTGACGAAAATTGTGCATCAACTAAGGCGTAACGGTTAATTGTTGCATCATCGACATGTCTTAAATCTGTTTCTTGTAATGCCAATAGATCTTTCTGTTGAGATTCAGGAACGTTCACTAAAAATAAGGTATTGTTTTCCCAAATTTCTTTAAATCGTGCTTCATCAAAACTGATATTTCCTAATGCAGGGTCAGCAACATAAACCCGTCCATCTTTATATGCTTTGTATACAACAAAGTGCTTAAAACCTGCATAGTGAATTGGAACAATAGCAGGTTGTGTCTGTTTAATCAGGTCTTTGAATTCACCACGGTACCCCCCACTTTCATAACCTAAAGCAGTGACGAAGCGCTTCATATCCAATAATGAAAAGCTTCTACGCTCAATGATTCGATCATACTCGCCAAATCGCAACAATCCCTCCATGGTTTGTTGTTCTGTCAAATTTAGACCAGCGTGACCATTAAGAACTGTCGTCAACGCCGCAGAACCACAACTATAGTCATACGCTTGACGAACTATTCCTCTAAACTGATTTTCGATAGCCGGCTTGATAGCTACAGGTTCACGGTGATTTTTTGTATAAGATAGATGTCGTGAGTCTGCAATCTCACTGTAATAAACTGCTTCGCGTGGTTTTTCTTTAATTTCGAGAGCATGACTCGCAAAAAAATACATAATTGCAGAGCCTAAAGTAATTTCTATCATAATGTTAACTGTTCTAGTTCGGCGTACTTGCCTTTATGATTCTGTAGTTGGAGTTTGCACTCACATTTATTCTTATATTCAGAATACCTTTTTCATCCTAAAAATACAGTACTTTTACTTTTTAGTTTCAAATTCGCAAAATTTAAAAAACGCGTGATCAACACGCGTTTTTTGTATAAAAACTTAGTGACCAGAAATTTTGATTGAAGTGCTACCCAAATTCAAACCTTGAACTTCGATTGAACCGATACTCTTATTAGCTTCACCTAAAGAAACTTTTTGGATGTAAGCATTCAATGGTGATTGAGCTGGGCTGATATATAATCCATCTTTTGTTACACCAATTTTGGCGTCAGCATTCAGGTTTTTACTGCCTGAACTTGTAACTTTCAAGCCCTCGATTCCAATGCTACCACCACCCGATGTAGATGTATCATTAATAGTTAAGCTTGTAGATAAACCACCAGTGATTTCAGAATCAACGACAATCATAGCGCCTTGAGGTGCATTACCTAATTGAACGTTTGCTTTGGTTGCACCCAATGATAATGTTAAACCTGTAATAATTTGTTTTTCAGAACCTTCAACAACACCACGAACATTGTCATCAGAACTGTAAGTGCCAGAGCTTGCAACCCCAATAGAACCAACATTGATGTCTAAAGCACCAGTTTCAGCAAGAACATTAAGTACCGCTTGACCACCAACATCTGCGGCATCAACTTTCAACGTTGCTAAGTTTTGAGTATTTCCAGTACCCTTTGAAATCGTTAAACCGTTAACCGTGATTGCACCAGCACCAATTGTTGGATCAGCAGTGCCAGCTGTATTAATGGTCGTATCACCGAATGTCAAAGCGCTATTTGTAAAACCATCATTATCATGAATATATAACTTATCGATTTCGATACCAGCAGTTGTATCAATGGCAATAGTAATACCATCTTGACCAGTCGTTGCGCTGAGTGATGCATCATCCATTGCCTGCATCGCCATAGCATTCACGCTCACCGCCATTGAAGAAACTAAAGCCAATTTTGTGAATAATTTCATTATGTACTCTCCCAAGAGCATTTTTTTCATTTTTTTGACTGCTCTCCGTGTTTCTGAAGTTTTTATAATTTAACGACTGAAACTTCATCCTTGAGCAGTTCTCTTTGCAGTATTAAGTTAACCTTATGTTATCTTATGATCAATATCTGTTAAGAAAATTCGACCTATTCCCGATAAATGGCATAAGTGTGAACTAGTATTAAATGGGTGATGCAAATTTTCTGAAAAGAGTGTAACAAGTCACAAATGGTAAGTGCTTCATTTTTTAAACAAAACTTAAAAATTTCAGGACTAAGTAAAGCTGATTTTTTGCAAAAAATTGGTTCATTGACAGGATTGGTATATCTTGAAAATCAGGATTTACCGATTATCGGATTTTTGCCAAAAAAATATTGCGTTTATATAAACGGCGGATTCAGTCAATTTGTGCGTTGCTCTGATTTTAATTATCAGTATGAAAGCCAATTTTCTTCACTCAAAGATTTTGTTCAATGTAGCGAAAATTCACTTCCAGATTCTGCAAGCCATTATTTCAGAGGCGGTTACATTGGTTACTATGATTATAATTTTGCAGCAAATTTTCAAATCAACACCAAGGTAAAAAAACAACCACAATTGTTTTTTGGCTTGTATGAAAGCTATTTGATTTATGAAAATAATGATTGGGTTTTCTATAGCACTGAACATAATGCCGAGTGCCTTTATACACGATTATTAGACTGTTTTCAGCAATCTAGTCCATCATCATTTCAACTCAGTTCACCCATGCAAGCACGTTGGACTAAACAACAATATCGAACTGCATTTCAACGAGTACAAGATTACATTGTTGCTGGGGATTGTTACCAAATTAACCTAACTCAAGAATTTGTAGCACAAGCTGAAGGTGAGCTACTGAGTATAGCTAAACCTTTTTGGGCACTCACAAATGCTCCTTATGCTGCTTATCTTAAAATTGATAACCTTGAACTTTTGAGCTGTTCACCTGAGTTATTTATCGAGTTTAGACCCAATAAAAAAATGATCACTAAACCGATCAAAGGCACCATGCCACGCTTTAAAGATCCTCAAAAAGACCAAGAATCAAAACAAACACTCATCAACTCTGAGAAAGATAAAGCCGAAAATCTAATGATTGTTGACCTTCTCAGAAATGATTTAAGCATTTATGCAGAAACTGGCACTGTCAAGACACCAAAATTATTTAACATTGAAAGCTTTAATCAAGTCCACCACATGGTCAGTGAAATTGAAGCGACGTTAAAATCCGATGTTCATCAATTAGATGTTTTACACGCAGCGCTCCCCGGCGGTTCAATAACGGGGGCACCCAAAATTCGAGCGATGGAAATTATTGAAGAACTTGAAGAGTCCCCACGCGGTGCATACTGTGGCTCTATTGGTTATTTCAATTTTGATGGTACTGGTTCTTGGAATATTTTGATCCGAACAATTCAAAAATATCAGCAAGATGTGTCTATTTGGGCTGGTGGTGGTGTCACAATCAGTTCAGATTGCGATGCAGAATATCAAGAATGTTTTGATAAGGTTGAAGCCATGCTAAAACTGATGAATCAATGGTACGAATCATAAAAAAGCGACCTATCTGGTCGCTTTTTCAACAACAAAAATTTGCAGCACTCACACTTTTAAAATGTCATTCTTCAAGGTGTCTACTAAACGTTGATTTTGCTCATCTGTACCAATGGTGATACGCAAATACTGATTAATACGTGGTTTATTAAAATATCTTACGATAATGCCACGCTCTCGCAATTCATTTGCAAGCTGACCTGCATCTTTGCTAGGCAGTGTTGCAAATATAAAATTTGCGGCAGAAGGCAACACATCAAACCCTAAGGATTTCAGTTGCTCAACTAACTTTATACGACTAGCAATCACTTTGGCATTTTGCGCTTCGAAATAGGCTTGATCCTCGAAAGACGCCACTGCAGCGGCAATCGCAAAACGGTCCATTGGATATGAATTGAAGCTATTTTTTACCGCTTCTAACGCTGCAATTAAATGCGGCTGTGCAATCGCAAACCCGACCCGTAATCCCGCAAGCGAACGTGATTTCGAAGTTGTTTGACAGACCACCAAGTTGTCATATTTTTCTACGAGAGCCACTGCAGATTCAGCACCAAAGTCTACATATGCTTCATCAATCACAACCACTGAATTTGGGTTCGATTGAAGTACTTCCTCAATTGCAGACAAACCAAGTGCAATACTGGTAGGGGCATTTGGATTGGTGATAATGATGCCGCCATTTGGTTGCTTATAGTCATCCACAACAATTTCAAATTTTTCGTTTAAAGGCAAAATTTGAGTTTTCACACCAAAAAATTGGCTATAAACAGGATAGAAACTGTAGGTAATATCTGGATAAAGAATTGGCAAATCTTGAACAAAAAATGCCTTAAAAATATGAGCTAAAACCTCATCAGAACCATTACCAACAAACACGTGTCCCACTGGAACATGTTGCTGTTTCGCAATTGCTTGCTTTAATTCCGATGCGTCAGGGTCAGGATACAAACGTAAAACATCCGCGCCATTTGCTAAAACTTGTTGTACCGCTTCTACAACTTTTGGAGATGGTGGATACGGGTTCTCGTTGGTATTCAATTTTAAAAGATTTTGGATCTTGGGTTGTTCACCAGGCACATAAGGCTCTAGTTCACGTACTTCGGGACTCCAAAAACGCATTTGTTCTACTGTAATATTCATTTTTAAATTCTCTAAATTCCCCTCACTGACTAAGGAGGTTAGGGAGAGATTTTTTAATTACCTTCACCTAACCTCACTTTCATTTCGATTTCAAGCAATGCTTAAAAACAGATTTAGAGAGGAATATTCATTCTAAATTTATCGCTTAAATTACTGATAACGATATCGTGCTGAACGAGCGTGAGCATCTAAGTTTTCTTGCTGTGCAAGAATATCTGCTGTTTTCGCTAAGGTTTTCACGCCATCCTCTGAACACATGATTAAGCTTGAACGCTTTTGGAAATCATACACTCCGAGTGGTGATGAAAAACGTGCCGTACCCGAGGTTGGCAATACATGGTTCGGACCTGCACAGTAATCACCAATTGCTTCAGGCGTATAACGCCCCATGAAGATAGCACCTGCATGGCGAATACCTTCAGCCATTTCTTGTGCTTCATCTAAACATAGCATCAAGTGTTCAGGGGCAACTTGGTTGATCAATTCTGCACCTTCGGCACGGTCTTTAACTAAAACAAGCGCACCACGATTAGCAATAGAAGTTCGTGCGATTTCTGCTTTAGGAAGTGCTTTTAAGTGCTCTTCAATTGCAATCGCGACATCATGAAGCAGTTGCTCGTCTGGCGTAATAAATACAGCTTGAGCAACAGTATCATGCTCTGCTTGAGACAGAAGATCCATTGCAAGCCATTCTGCATTATTGTCCCCTTCAGCATACACTAAAATTTCTGAAGGACCTGCAATCATATCAATACCTACCTGACCAAATACGGCGCGTTTTGCTGCTGCAACAAAACGATTGCCCGGTCCAGTAATTTTATCTACTGCTGGAATGGTTTCAGTACCATAGGCCAATGCTGCAACCGCTTGCGCACCACCAATCGTAAACACTCGAGTGACACCTGCCAAATACGCAGCTGCCAACACCAATGGATTTAAATCACCATTTGGTGCAGGCACAACCATAATAATTTCAGGCACTCCTGCGACGTGTGCAGGAACTGCATTCATGAGTACTGATGATGGGTATGAAGCTAAACCACCTGGCACATAAATTCCAACACGGTCAAGCGGCGTCACTTTTTGGCCTAAGGTGTTACCCAAAGCATCAACATAGGTCCAACCATCTTGTTTTTGTGCCTGATGGAATTCACGGACACGATTTGCAGCCAACTCTAAAGCTTCTCGAACTTCAGCCGTTAAATGATCAAATGCAGCTTTAAGTTGCTCTTGTGTCAGTTCTAAATCTGAAAATTGATGCGCTGGATGTCGATCGAACTGTTGTGTGAGTTTGAGAACATGAGCATCACCATGTTGACGAACATCGGCAATGATTTGGTCTACTGTTTTTAAAAGTTCTGGGTCACTCACGGTTTCAAAAGCGAGCAAGTCAGCAAAGTCTTGCTTAAAATTTTGATCTTGAGTCGATAAACGTCGCATCAATTTATCCACAATGAAATTAAAGGGAAGCTTTAGTTTACCTGTTTTCTGTTGATTTGTGGGCATCTTCATTCAAGCAACCCAGATAGAAATGATTGAAAATAACTTTTGATTAAATTGAATTTTCTATTGAGCTCTGTTCTTATCATGATTTGATTTTATTCGGGGGAGTTTTAGATGAAAGAAATAGAAAAAAATGTCGGTTACTATTTAGGTGTTTATGTCGTTGTTTTAGCTATTTGTGGATTCTTTCAATACTTTTATTACTGTCAAGGTCAATCATTGATTTGTGCTGTAAGTATGCATCGAATAAATACCATAATTACCACAACAGCTTATGTACTGACGCCAATAGTTGCTATTGTTGGTTTTCTTTCATGGAAAAAACAATTTAACTCCCAACAAATTTCAAAACTTTCTTTTCAAATTATCAGCTTACTAAACACCAACTATAGGGAACAGCTTAATTTATTATATTGGATTTCTGAAAGAAAAAACTCTTATGATGAGTTAAAATCTTCAGAAGACTTTAATCATAAAGTACAAGAAATTAAAGACAATACTGCCTATATTTACTCGTTAATATCAGATTTATCACGGTTTACTTTAGATAATCAATTAAATAGATTTCTTAATGATTGGAATCAAGGATGCAATATTTTCATATCAGATTTGAAAGTGCTAAATACAAAGCTAAAGATAAATCAAATAAATTTAAAACTTAGAAAACATCCAGAATATGAAATTGATTTTATCCCAGTATATGTAAATCTAGATAAATTACAATTTCAATTAATAGAACAAATCAGAAAATACAGTCTTGTATAATAAAGAACCGCCCTTTCGGGCGGTTCTTAAAATCAACAAACTCAAGCAGTTTTCACTTGCTTTGCATTTTCTCGTTCATCCACCGCTTTTTCAAGCTGTGCAAGAATCGGATTAAGTAAGGCTTGCTTACGCTTAAAGCTCGCTTTGTTCACAATCAATCGAGAAGACACTTTACAGATTTCTTCAAGAGGCTCTAAGCCATTCGCGCGAAGTGTATTACCTGTGTCCACGACGTCGACGATGTAATCACCCAAACCAACCAATGGTGCAAGCTCCATCGAACCGTAAAGTTTAATCACATCAACTTGCTCACCTAAGCTCGCATAGTATTGACGCGTCAAATTCACGTACTTGGTCGCGATCTTCAAACGACCTTTCGGACGCTCCATACCCACTTTGCCCGCTGTCATTAACTTACAGTTTGCAATTTTAAGATCTAATGGTTCATAGACATTTTGTGCACCATGTTCCATCAGTACATCTTTACCTGCAACACCAATATCAGCCGCACCATTTTCTACATACGTTGGTACATCAGATGCACGTAAAATTAAAATTCGAACATGTTTATGCGTCGTAGGAAAAATTAATTTACGCGATTTATCTGGGTCTTCTAAAAGATTAATCCCTGCTGTTTCTAGCAATGGCAATGTCTCTTTTAAAATACGACCTTTACTTAATGCTAAGGTTAAACCATGATCAAAATTGCCCATTACGTCAAAATTAGGATCATCGTTTCTCATATCGCTCATTAACTTACTCGCTCACTCGCTTAATTTGGGCACCTAAACCTTGTAATTTTGCTTCAACATCTTCATAACCGCGATCAATGTGATAAATACGGTCAATTAAAGTCTCTCCTTCAGCAGCTAAAGCAGCCAAAACTAAAGAAAATGAAGCACGCAAATCTGTTGCCATAACAGGTGCAGCTGAAAGTTTTTCAACTCCTGTTACAACTGCATCATTACCTTCAACCTGAATATTAGCGCCCATACGTGACAATTCAGGTACATGCATAAAACGGTTTTCAAAAATCGTTTCTGAAATTGTTGCAAACCCACGACCGATTGCATTGACCGCCATCAATTGTGCTTGCATATCTGTTGGAAAATCTGGATGAGGCAATGTACGGAAACTAACGGCCTTAGGACGCTTACCCATCATATCGAGTTCGATCCAATCATCACCGCGCGTAACTTCTGCACCCATTTCTTCAAATTTATCCAACACTGATTCCATCAGCAATGGATCTGTATGTGTCGTTTTAACTCGTCCGCCCGTAATAGCAGCAGCCGCTAAATAAGATCCTGTTTCAATACGGTCAGCAACAACTGAATATTCACAACCATGCAAACTTTCTACGCCAGTGACGATTAATGTATCCGTATCTAAACCTTCAATCTTCGCACCCATCTTAATGAGCATTTGTGCAAGATCAGTGATTTCAGGTTCACGAGCCGCATTACGGATGGTAGTAACACCTTCTGCTAAGACAGCAGCCATGAGGATGTTTTCTGTCCCACCCACAGTAACCATATCGAAAACAACTTCACCGCCTTTTAAGCGACCATCAACTTTTGCATTGACATAGCCTGCTTCGACTTCAATTTCCGCACCTAAAGCTTCTAATGCTTTTAAATGCTGGTCAACAGGACGTGAGCCAATAGCACAACCACCAGGTAAAGATACTTTTGCACTACCGTAGCGCGCCAGCAATGGGCCAAGCACCAAAATAGAAGCTCGCATAGTCTTTACGAGTTCATATGGTGCAAATTGATTATCAAGGGTTGAAGTATCAGCGACAACAGTGTCACCTTCATACTTCATGCTAATCCCAAGACCTGCAATTAATTTTACAAGCGTATGAACATCTTTAAGCTTGGGTACATTTCTGAGCGTAATTGGTGTTTCAGCAAGAATCATTGCTGCTAAAAGTGGCAATGCAGCATTTTTTGCACCAGAGATGCGAACTTCGCCTTCTAGTCTTTTACCACCAGTGATTAGAAATTTATCCATTTATTCCTTAAGCTCCGAAAAGACTAGCTTTGCGCCATTCTTCTTTTGTCATTGCGCGTATGGTTACAGCGTGAACTGCACCACTTTTAATATATTCGTTAAGAGGAGCATAAACTGCTTGTTGACGAGCAACTGTTCTTTTACCTTCAAACAGATCATCTACAATACGGAGGTCAAATTTCCCACTTTGTCCACTTACAGCAACATCAGCAGAAGGGAAAGCAGCTTTTAAGATTTCAGTGAGCTGTTCACTATTCATTGCAAAGACCTCTCATGGGACGATCGATTGTGTAAAAACGGATTATTTTACTATAACTCATTCAATGAATTCATCTGCTATACAATTTATCTATAAAAAAAAGAGGCAATATACCTCTTTTTTTATTTTCAGCTACAGACCGTCATATAGGCAGCGGCTGAAAAGCCATTTGCATTTTACGATATCGCATTAACTGTCTTTTTATTTTCTCAGTCAATTTTTTAATTGATGCATACATATCATCGCCAGATGCCTGAGCAAAAAGTTCGACGCCTGGTAAACGCACGATTGCTTCAGCGATATGATTCGAACTTCCTTTTTTCGAACGCTTATCGACTTGGTGATCCTTTGTGAGTTTCACCTGCATACTATTGACCTGATCAAGGTGCTTGGTCATTTCGGCGAATTTACAACGAATATTCTCTTCTATTGCAGGAGTAATACTTAAATGATGTCCACGAATTGTTATTTGCATAATCCTATCCCTCTCCTTCTAAAGGATTTGATTGAGTTAAGCCATGTGATTGCATGACAGAACATTCAACATAGAATTATTCTGCAAATTTAAGTCATGAAATCATGCTGGCTAAACCTCGTGTAACTAAAAAAAAGAGATTCATTATTTCGTCATAATGAACCTCTAGAATAATCACACTTCAAATTTCAGATCAAGACTTTTCGATCGGATGATGCAGGAATATGTAACGATTCGCGATATTTTGCGACTGTACGACGTGCAACATCGATACCATCCTCATTTAACAACTTAGCTAAACTGTTATCAGATAATGGTTTTCTTGGGTTCTCTTCAGCAATCAACTTTTTAATTTTTGCTCGGATCGCAGTTGAAGACGCTTCACCACCTGACGTTGTTCCAACATGGCTTGAGAAAAAATATTTAAGTTCAAACAACCCTCTCGGAGTAAGCAAATATTTATTGGTGGTTACACGAGATACTGTTGATTCATGTAATTCAACCTCCTCCGCCACATCTCTCAACACCAAAGGTTTCATTCCTTCAGCACCCAACTCTAAAAAATCTCGTTGATGCTGAACAATACATGTCGCTACTTTTAAAAGCGTTTTATGGCGCTCATCTACACTTTTAATAAAATTTTTAGCATCAAGCATTTGATTGCGTAAATATTGATTATCTGCACTTTGATCAGCTCGACGAATCATATTTGCATAATAAGGATTGATGCGTAATTTTGGCAAAATATCCGGATTTAAGTGCACATGCCAACTGTCATTTTTCTTTGCCACCACCACATCAGGTACCTGGTAATCAGATTCTTTATTCTCAAACATTAGACCTGGATAGGGTTGTAATGATTTTAAAAGTTGTATTGCTGCTTTTAACTGTTCAAGTTTAAAACCTGTTTGCTTCAGTAATTTATTTAGGTCATTGGCAATCAATAATTCATAATGCTGCAATAACAATAACGCGTCATTACGGCAAGGTAAGGTATTAGGCAATACTTGAAGCTGAACATATAAGCATTCCACAAGATTGCGTGAACCAACGCCAATCGGCTCTAGTCTTTGTATATGTTTCAACACCACTAAAATTTCATCAATCTCAACATCTTCTTCAATATCCATCTGTGCGAGTAAAGTCAGCACTGCGTGGTGAATTTCTTCAACGCTCTCATCTAAAAAGCCTTTTTCATCCAAACCATCTACGATGCAATAGGCAATCAAAAGATCAGTTTGGGAGAAATTTAGGAGATTAACTTGCTCTAAAATATGATCTTTCAGTGTATTTTGAATTGAACGATTATCCTCACGTTCTTCATATTCTGGTAATTCCATTGATGATGATTGATGAGTATAGACATCATCCCATTCAGTATCTACAGGTAAATCATTTGGTAAATGATCTGCATTTAATTCTCGAGTAAGATCACTAGCAGACTGCTCCTGATTCAACTCCTCCAAACTTTGCATTGGGGAATCGTCTTCCACTTTCTCAAGTAAGGGATTACTATCCAACTGCAATTGAACTTCTTGCTCCAACTCTAAGCTGGATAATTGTAACAGTCGGATCGCTTGTTGGAGTTGGGGTGTCAAAGACAAAGAATTGGATACTTTTAGTCCTAACGCTAATTTCATTAATCATTACCCCCTAACATCGTTATTATTTAAGCAATAATCATGCCTACAATTCTTATAACATAAGTTTCAAGTGTTAGGTTAATCAATTAGTCTTAATTATTAACAACAAATAAGGATAAAATACATTATAATTCAATCACTTTTTTTTAATTAATATTCAAAAAAAATATGAACACTCAAGTTTAAATTAAAAAAATAATTTTTTAGCGTTATCTGCAGTTATGGTTGATTAAAAATAAACCACTTACTCATGATCAAGGTTTTATAAGCTCATGATTTGTTTCGCGTTAATCAAAAAATCTAAATTCATTCGAATTTCGAGTATTTTTTATTCTTTACTTATTATCATAGAAAGTATAAAAATAATTAATAGCTTATTTTGAATAGATTTCAACCAAATTTGAGAACTGTCAAAATTATAAGAACGATATATTAAAAGACATGGAGATTTCTTGATGAAAAGTCTATCTGGTAAAGTCCTTCTTAGCGCATTAGGCTTCATCATCGCTGGTGGAACAATGAGTCAAGCCAATGCTACTGACACCATTGCGAAAATCAAAAAAAATGGAAAAGTGATCATCGGGTATCGTGAATCTTCTGATCCAATCTCATATATTGTTGGTGGTAAACCTATGGGGTATGCCATCGATATCTGTAATAACGTAGCTAACGAATTAAAAAAAGACTTAAAACTCCCCAACTTAAAAGTTGAATATAAAGCGGTTACTTCTTCCACGCGAATTCCTGAAATGCTCGCTGGAAACATTGATATGGAATGCGGGACGACAACCAACTCTGTCCAGCGACAACAGCAAGTCAACTTCTCTACAAATTACTTTGCCACTGAAGTACGTATGGCAGTCAAAGCTTCAGCGCCTTTCAAAGATTTAGGTGATTTAAATGGTAAAGCCGTTGCCACAACGCAAGGAACAACCTCGGATAAATATATTAAAATGGGTGCACGAGGAGAAAAAATAAAAGTTACCAATGTCTATGGTAAAGATCATGCTGATTCTTTTGCAATGGTCGCTTCGGGACGTGCAGCTGCATTTGTTATGGATGACAATATTCTTGCAGGGCTCATTGCCAAATCATCAAAACCTCAAGATTTTAAAATTGTAGGTCCAGTCCTTTCGTCAGAACCTTACGGAATTATGCTGCCTAAAGGGGATGCCAAGTTTAAAGCGATTGCAGATCGTGTGGTAACTGGAATGTGGAAAAATGGTCAAATGGATACCCTTTATAAAAAATGGTTCTTATCACCTATTCCACCACGCAATATCAATCTAAACATGCCTATGAGTAGCTCATTTAAAAAATTAAAAGCATCTCCGAATGATGCAGGGATTAAATAACAAAAATTATGAGGGCTTAAATAAAAACACTTAAGCCCTTTTTTCTCGTAACCATTGCAGGAAATTTCAATGGCTGTTGGTTCTTTAAATTGGACGTCATTTTGCTTGGCATCCAACGAATATGGCGTTGATAAAAAAGATTGGGCTGAATCTATCTGTAGTGCGATTGGAGGTTCAAGTTATTCAGCTGTTGCTGATGCACCGACCTGGTTACAAATACTTGGATCAGGTATTTGGACCATGATCTGGACTGCTGTCATTGCCTTTTTCATCGCATTTTTACTTGGTTCACTTATTGGCATTATGCGTACATTACCCAATAAGTTACTTTCATTCATTGGGACTTGTTATGTAGAGTTATTCAGAAATATACCCTTAATCGTTCAATTATTTTTCTGGGCATTCGTTTTTCCTCAACTCCTGCCATTAAGTATGAGTACTGGAAGTGGTGAAATGGTTCCTGGCGGATGGTGGCAAAATATTTTAAATAATAATCCAGCAATTATTGGTGTATTTGCACTGGGTCTATATACCGCTGCAAGGATTGCTGAGCAGGTTCGAGCAGGTATTAATACCGTTTCACAAGGTCAAAAAAATGCAGCTTATGCGATTGGTTTAAATTTAAACCAAAGTTATCGTTATGTCATTCTGCCAGTGGCTTATCGAATCGTTTGGCCAACACTGACATCAGAAGCAATGAATGTATTTAAAAATTCAGCCGTACTTTTTGCCTTAAGTGTTTTGAATTTTTTTGCATATACCAAAACAATGCGAGAAGAAACCTCTCAAGACGTGGTCATTTTAATTCTTTCAACACCTGTTTATCTCATCATCACTTATTCAATTAAATACCTGATGGCATGGATTGAGAAACGGATGGCTGTACCAGGTCTAGGTTCGGGAGGTAAATAAAATGGACTTTAGTGTTCTAACTCATCCCGATGTCGTTGCAAGTTTGATCGCTGGTTTTAAATTTACAGTTACAGTAACCATTCTTTCGATTATTGGTGGGATTCTTCTTGGTACACCAATCGCGATGATGCGTCTATCAAATAATAAAATTGCCAGTGGATTTGCAAAATTTTATGTCGACTTTTTTCGAGGTGTTCCCCTCATTCAAGTTATTTTTATCTTTTACTTTTTACTTCCTAAGTTTTTCGATTTCCAATATCACACCTATTGGGGACCTTTATTTTCAAGTGTAGTAACCTTCGCCATTTTTGAGGCTGCTTTTTTTTCAGAAATTGTCCGTTCTGGCATTCAATCAGTTTCTAAAGGACAAGTGAATGCAGGTTACGCCTTGGGGTTTAATTATCGCCAGACGATGTCATACGTAGTTTTACCCCAAGCTTTTAGAAATATGTTACCCGTGATATTGACGCAATCCATTGTTCTTTTTCAAGATGTGTCTTTGGTTTATGTCATCAGTGCACCAGATTTCTTAGGCAATGCAAATACTTTAGCTAATACCTATGGTTCGGAAACCAAAGCCGTTTTCTATCTAGTTGTTGCTGTCGTCTATTTTGTCATTTCATTTACACTTTCACGACTAGTTAAACGCTTACATCAAAAAATAGCCATTATTCGATAAGGAGAATCAAAATGCCAATGATTGAAATTCAAGATGTATCCAAATGGTATGGAGATTTTCAGGTACTTAGCGAATGCTCAACCACTATCAACAAAGGTGAAGTTGTCGTTGTATGCGGTCCATCTGGCTCAGGTAAATCTACACTTATTAAGACAGTAAATGCTTTAGAACCTTTTCAACAAGGAAATATTATCGTTGATGGTACCGCTTTAAAAGACTCTAAAACGAATCTAGCAAAATTCAGATCTAGAGTAGGTATGGTATTTCAACATTTTGAACTTTTTCCTCATATGACTGTGTTAGATAACCTAACAATAGGACAAATCAAAGTACTTAATCGCTCAACTGAAGACGCTAAAATAAAGGCCTTACAATATTTGGATCGAGTAGGTTTGACAGCACACAAAGATAAATTTCCAGGACAATTATCAGGTGGTCAACAACAACGTGTCGCGATTGCACGTGGTCTTTGTATGGACCCAGTCTGTATGCTTTTTGATGAACCCACTTCTGCATTAGATCCTGAAATGGTGGGTGAAGTGCTTGAAGTCATGAGCCAACTTGCAAAAGAAGGCATGACGATGATGTGTGTTACCCATGAAATGGGATTTGCAAAAAAAGTTTCAGATCGAGTGATATTTATGGATCAAGGCAAAATTCTAGAGGATTGCCCGACTGATGACTTCTTTAATAAGCCACTAGAGCGACATGAAAGGACAAAATATTTTTTAGAGAAAATTTCAGCAGTACACTAAACATCAGTATGAATCCAAAAATTTCGCGATATCTACTCAAATAATTTTCAAATTCAATTTTTATGTATATAAAAAAACACCCCCTTGTATTGAAGGGGGTGTTTAGAATAATGAGCTGGCGATGACTTACTCTCACATGGGTAACCCCACACTACC
>NZ_JBWYII010000012.1:0-109882 GCF_056779705.1 Acinetobacter sp. 25-47-130
AAGGCTATGGACAACTCCGCTTTGATGACACCACAGGACAAATCTCCACCCAACTGCAAAACACCCACGGGGCGAGCCAACTCAACCTAGGAAATCTCAGTCATCCCAAAGCAACCGCAGAAAGTGAAGGACGTGGTGAAGGTTTCGAACTCAGAACTGACCAATGGGGTGCAGTACGAGCGGGCGAAGGCATACTCATCTCCACCTACAAACAAGAACAAGCCAAAGCAAACCATTTAGATGCAAGCGAAGCCAAACAACAACTCGAAAGTAGCTTAAACAACGCCAAAGCCCTCAGTGAAGTGGCAAAAAACCAACAAACTGATCCACTGAACTTACTCGAAAACCTACAAGGCTATCTCAAAAACTTAGAGAGCGAAGACCAAAGCAAAGCCGCGGCTTTTAAACAAGCGATCATGCTCTTGGCTTCACCAAGTTCAATTGCCGTAGAAAGTAACGAAGACATCCACCTCAGTGCAGATGGGCAGATCAACCAAATTGCACAAGGAAGCATTAACACCAGCACGCAAGACAGCATCATCGGACATGCCAGCAAAAAGATCAGTTTATTTGCAGCGCAAGAGGGAGCGCGACTGTATGCAGGCAAAGGCAAGATCGAGATTCAAGCTCAAGGGGATGGTGCTGATCTGATTGCAAGAAAGGGTGTGCAGATTATTTCGACGGAGGCGAATGTCGACATCACGAGTGCGAAAGAAATCGTACTGACCGCAGGTGGTTCACAGCTAAAAATAAATGCTTCAGGGGTATTTCCTACGACTGGCGGTAAGTTTGAGGTTAAGGCAGGACAGCATTTGTTTGTGGGGGGAGCAGACGTTGGATTTAATATGCAAGGACTACCTGCATATGAAATATATAATGAAAAATTCCAAATCCTTTTGCCGTCGGGTGAGCCTATGAAGTTTATTGACTATAAGGTTTCTACGAGTGATCAAGAATTTATTGCACAAGCGGATAATAAAGGTAAATCTAAACGTATTAATACCAAAGGCGAAGAAGGTTTAACATTGAGTTTAAACTGGATGACTTTAGAGGTAGTTGAGAGCGAAGGAGATGTGGAATAATGGGAGGTGATCTAGACTGGAAAAGTAATACCAATACGACTGAAAATAGTTGCAAAATAGCACAGTGTGATTGTTTGACTTTTTGGGAAGTATATCAGCAAGTAGCGATGCAGCGTCTTTCAAATTTAAAAGATGCTAAACAAAACTTATATAGACTTGAAGAAGGTTATGAAGCAAGAGCAAGAAGAATAGCGGCAGCATACGCTAAAATTTTCTTAGAAAAAGAGATAAATGGTAATGTAAATTTAAAAGGTCGTTATTACTGGATGGGTTTGGGTGCATTTGCATCTAAAACAGTTGCTAATGTTTTTGATCATTGGGGAAGTCAGACTGGTTATTCTGCTCCTATTATTGTAAATACTATAAAAGAACCAATCGATCTTTTTGCATTAGGGAATTTGTGGCTATTTATGGATATTGCCCCTTGGCATTATGCTTGGAGTGCTTCATCAAAAACATTTGATAGTTGTAGAACCCAAAGAAATATTTCAAAATTTACTCATATAAAAAAAGAAGTCATGAATCTACCATGGTCAAGTTGTTTGCCAGAGATTAAATACTTAGGAAGTACAGAACAAATCAAAGATGCTTTTGCTTTGTTACCTCAAATAGAAAAAATCTTTTTGGGAGAAAGAACAGAAAAGGGAAAATACAATGCAGCTAAGAAATATTTATTTGATCACTTAATGTTTATTGCAGTTCAAGAGCAATTTAATATCTTGCAAACGGTTGTTTGGAATAAGGCTTCTGCGCAATGGGGAGCAGAGAAACAAAGAAGCTGGTATATGGGCTGGGCTATGCCAGATGCAACCTTAGTTTTATCAAGTGATTATGATGTGGATGAAGTTAAAGAGGGCTGGTTCTCTAGTAGTGATAAGGCTAAGCGAGCTAGCGAACTGCCTGAAGAAGTTTATATTTCACCTTTTAGTGATACAAAGGCGGAGAATTACGATAGTCGTATGATTTGGATTAAAAAAGCCGCTGAAAAATATCACCGTTTAATGTTGGATGATAAAGGGCGTGCCTTTTTACATCAGGAATTAAAAACAATAACGGGGTGGAGTCAGAGCAAAGCAAACTTTCTCTTTGGAATACATCCAAGTAGTAATGAAGGGAAAAAATAACGATTTTTTTAACAAAAGTTTCAATATGAAAAATTATCTGAGTTTAATTTTTGGATTTTCGATATGTTGCCTATTATTGGCTTGTACTCCAAATACGAAAAGTAAAGGAAATGAAATCATGCCACCACAAAGTGCTATTTTACATTTTGGACAGCAAGGATTAAAAGATTTTATTCAATATAGTAATGCGCCAATAGACCGCCAACCTGCGGGGATGAATTTTTTGTCACTAGATTGGAGACCGCCCAAACTGGGACAGGTTAAAATTGTAACTGAACAAAGTAACTTTGAAATTGATAATGTTATTAGTGTAATGGGGACGCAAATTGCACGAATGGGCAATGATGGTGTTTTGATTATGGATGTAACCGCTAGTTTACATGCTAATGAATATACGACTAGAGAAGATGCATATCAGGCTTATGTAAAACTTATGAAGCAAATGAGTGAGAAAAACTGGAAGCAGTATTTTTTACCTTATTCGGAACGTATAGATAAAAAAGATAATTTAAAATATATGAGTCAAAACATGGGAGAGGTTATTGACCCTAGCTATATTTTAAGTTTTAAAGAGTGGCAAGAAATGATGGATCTGACTAATGGCCATATGTATTTTAATTTATATAATAGTAATATTAATTTGGGGATATCTCTTTCTAAAACATATAAAGATGATAAAAAAGAACAGTATATGCTGAGATACAGTTTTGAGCATTTTAGATATACTGGTTTTAATGCTATTTCTAACTCAGATGAAATGACAGCAGAACAGTTAAAACAAGCCTTTCTAGATGAAAGGAGGGAAAATGAAAAAGATCGTAAATTTAAGGAACAAAAAATTAAACTGGAAGGCTATCATATTGATGGCAGCTATGTAGACCCTGATGTTTGGCAATATATGAGATAGGATATTTGGTCGGCTTTGTTTCACAAAGTTGTTTGTTAGGTTTAATTTAGCAATATAATTGTGAGACGAGTAAGCCCACACCTAAAATCTATTCGACATCCAACTGGCCTAATTACAATAAAAAGTTTTAATTAATCGTGGAAATATTTCGATTTGTTTCGATCTTCAGACTCAATGGTGCACAAAATTACTGCAGTAGTTCCGCTAAGAAAAAATGCAAACCTTGGAAAGATAAAACTGAGTTCCTAGAACGTAATGAGTTACTTCGAATAATTCACTGTTTAGGTTTAGGCAGAAACCTATGAAAATAATGGTTGGTTTATCATCGTCGCAGTTTGGTAGAAACCAAGATACATCGCATCAAATATAGATAAGCTGACAAAATGCACTGAGCCAGCGAACACTGATGATACCTAAAGCAGCCATGATGGTATTAAGAAAGGGTTAGATGTTTATATGGCATCAGACCAAGATGATAAGGTTAAGCGTTCAGTCGGTACAACGGTGAGTGATGGGGTGCAAATGTCACATTTATGGATTGCTAATAAGATAAAAAGCTCAAAATTATTGAGTTACATGAAGAAAAATTGATTTTACAAATAGAAGATTGGCGACGAGTTAAATTCAAACCATCCATAGAAAGAAAACTAGGTAAAACCATCGCAATTCGATGCCCATATGATCAAAGTTTGGTTACTATTACTAGTGATAAATTCGATCATCATAAAATGTAAAGGCTTAAATAAACCTAAGTGTACACGGACAGTAACTGCACACGGTATTAAATTAGAATTTGTTTTACCAAAAGAGATGTTGGAGAGATTAAAGAATGTCAACACAAGTAGATGATCAAGAAATAGATTGGCAAAAATGGTTGAGTTTAGAAGTAAAAGATACAAGTTTATTTAGAGATAAGCTGCTTGAGCAAGAAATGTATCACAAGAGATTTGATACGTTTGTTAATGGTATATATACAGTTGTTGATGGATTTAGCGATTATAAAAATGATTCTAAATTTGGTGGATATATAGCATCTGGTCATCAAAGATTAAAAGATGCTCTGAACTTGATATCTTTACAATATTCAGCAGGTGGAGATTTAAATTATATAAAAGAACTTTATCCATATCTTCTTCATTGGGCAGAAGAATATGCTGAAACGAGTCATCTTTATAATTTAAGCCCTGATGCAGGTGGACGTTATGTCTGGCATATTTCCTTGGGAACTGAAGATTATTGGTATATTGCTTTACGATTGATATGCTTTGGTTTACTGACAGGGTATGCAGATCAAATGAGTCGAATTATGACGATTATCGACTACACAGAAGCAACACCTGAAGGACAAGAAAAAGATGGCTTAATCGAGCGATTGGTTGCTCCATTTGTAACAGATCGAGGCATACCACCGAATGATGCACGTCGACATTTGCCTTATCGCAAGCTCATTAAAGTTTTTGATGCTGCACCTGAAAAACGTCCAGCGATGATGTTGCAATACTTAGAAGATTGGTATGAAGCCAGTCGTCGTGAACCTTATCATGATCAACATCCACAACCTGATATTAGATCAGGTATCAGTTATTTTGGTTATTGGTCATGGGAAGCGGCAGCTGTTACATGGTTGTTAGATATTGATGATACAACTTATCGAGAGCATCAATTTTATCCGAAAGATTTAGTTGATTTTTCTAAAGCACAATCAGAAAAAGTATAAGCACAAGATTCGGTAGAAAAAATTAAAATCAAAGGTGGGGATAAATGTCCACAAACAGGTTATTGGACGACACCTGCTCATCCAAATCAACGTCTTCAATTTAATAAAGGTGAGATTTTACCAACGTTTTTAGAACAAGATTGGGGTCAAGTATATTGGTATTTTGATGGTGAAGAATAAAACTATATCGCTCAAGGGGAAACTTTCGTATTTATCGAAGTTTAATAAAAAACCCGCTTACGCGGGTTTTTTGATCTCAAACGAGATTACATATTCGGATAGTTCGGACCACCCGCACCCTCAGGTACAACCCAAGTAATGTTTTGTGATGGATCTTTAATATCACAAGTCTTACAGTGAACACAGTTCGCAGCATTAATTTGGAAACGCTTAGAACCATCATCATTTTCCATGATTTCGTATACACCAGCAGGGCAGTAGCGCTGAGCAGGCTCATCCCATTGAGGAAGGTTAACGTTTACTGGAATTGATGGATCAGTTAATTTTAAATGTGCTGGCTGGTTTTCTTCGTGTACTGTATTTGAAACAAACACTGAAGATAAACGGTCAAATGTAAGCTTACCATCTGGTTTTGGATAATTTGGTTTGAAGTTCACAACATCAACAGTTTTTAAAGCACTGTAGTCAGGTGTCAAATCACGTAAAGTGAACGGAACTTTAAATACATTTTGATCGATAAAGTTGAATGCACCACCGAAGAATGTACCAAACTTATGCATTGCAGGGCCAAAGTTACGAGCATTATATAACTCTTCTTTTAACCAACTGTTGTTAAATTTCTCTGTATATGACGTTAACTCTTTAGCAAAGAAATCTTCGCCTTCTGTCACACGAGCAATTGCAAGGTCGCCGCCTTTTTCTACACCAGCTTTAATTGCTTCAAATACAGCTTCACCACATAACATGCCTGATTTCATAGCAGTGTGTGAACCTTTAATTTTTGCAAAGTTCAAGAAGCCAGCATCATCACCAATTAAGCTTCCACCTGGGAAGGTGAATTTAGGAAGAGAGTTAAAACCACCTTTAACCACTGCACGTGCACCGTAAGAAATACGTTTACCGCCTTCCAATACATCTTTAATTAATGGATGTGTTTTCCAACGTTGCATTTCCATGAATGGATACATATGAGGGTTTTGGTAAGATAAGTCGACAATCATACCCAATGATACTTGGTTATTTTCAGCGTGATATAACCACCAACCACCAGATGAACCAGTTTCAGTTAAAGGCCAACCCGCACCATGCATGACTTTACCTGGTTTGTGCTTCGCTGGATCGATTTCCCAAAGTTCTTTAATACCGATACCGTAATGTTGAGGATCAGCGTCTTTATCTAAGCCGAATTGAGCGATTAGGCGTTTACCTAAATGACCACGGCAGCCTTCAGCGAATAACGTGTATTTCGCATGGAGCTCATAGCCTGGGGTAAAGTTATGTGTTGGCTCACCATCTTTACCAATACCCATATCACCTGTTTGGATACCTTTTACAGTACCATCAGCATGATACAGAATTTCCGCTGCTGCGAAGCCCGGGAAAATGGATACTTCAAGCTCTTCAGCTTTTTGTCCTAACCAGCGTACAACGTTACCCAGAGAGATGACATAGTTGCCGTCGTTGTGCATTGTTTTAGGCACAAAAGCATGAGGCATTTTTTGAGATTTTTGATCTGAAAGAAGGAAGTATGTTTCATCTTCTGTAACAGGTACGTTTAAAGGCGCACCTTCTTCTTTCCAATTTGGGAACAATTCATTAATAGCGCGTGGTTCAAGCACAGCACCAGAAAGAATATGCGCACCTACTTCAGAGCCTTTTTCAACGACACATACAGATAAATCGTTGAGGTTGTTTTCAATTGCAAGTTGACGGATTTTGATCGCAGCTGAAAGACCCGCAGGGCCCGCTCCAACGATTACAACGTCAAACTCCATCGATTCACGTTCGATGTGTTCCATAAAGGACTCCTCATAAAGTAAAGGGTGGCAACCGATAATTCCGACGGTGCTGCCATGAGTGTTCTTAGTTGCAGGTACAATTTTGCTCTCGTACCTTTTATATATTTTGCGCTAGTATAGGTTCAAACCTTGATCAAGCCAATTGGCTGAGTCGCTTTATTTTCCGTCAGCAGGGCATAAACCATGGTAAAACAAAATGATTCTATAACAGCACAGCCTGATTCACTTGTACCTGATGATAAAAACTTAATCAATATCGTACAATATCTAAAAGATGCACAGTCAAGTCACAAAAGGTCAATCCCACCTCTTGAACAATGGAACCCAAAGCATTGTGGCTCAATGGATTTGAAAGTAAAAGCGAATGGTGAATGGTGGCACGAAGGTCAATTGATTAAAAGACAAAGCCTCATTGACCTATTCTCGACAGTACTGTGGAAAGAAGACAACAAATTTTACTTAAAAACACCCGTTGAGCAAATCGAAATTGAAGTCGAAGATGAACCTTTATTGGTCAATCAGGTAGATCAAGTCGAGATTCAAGGGCTTTCTTATCTACAGCTAACAACGACCACTCAAGATCTCATTATTGTGGATCAAGATCATCCAATCTTTATGCGTGATTTTCAAGGAGAGATGCGTCCTTATGTGCATGTGCGTTTCGGCATCAACGCATTGATACAACGATCAACTTTTTTTCATTTAGTTGAAATGGGGGAGTTGAGCGAAAATGAGCAAGGTGAATCAGTTTTGAATTTAAAAAGTGGTAATCTGCTATTGCAATTAGGGACTTGAGGTTTAAGCTTAGCCCATTCATTTAAGCATTATAAAAGTAGTCGTTGAGATGTCTGCAATTTTACCCCAACCGAGCTCTAATGAGCCTATGCCTCATGCACTTGAACATGCCCCTATTGGGATTTTCGACTCGGGTATTGGTGGTTTATCAGTTGCATTGGAAATAGCAAAATATTTACCCAATGAGCATATCCTTTACTATGCAGATACAGCTCATGTCCCTTATGGTCCGCGCGAAGATCAAGATATTCGTCAGCTCACAGCACATGCAATTGAGTGGTTGTATCGTCAAGGATGTAAAGTTGCGGTTGTTGCGTGTAATACGGCATCAGCTTTTAGTCTGGATTACTTAAGGACACATTATGGTGAGCGATTTCCGATCATTGGGTTGGTTCCTGCGTTAAAACCTGCAGTGTTACAGACACAGTCTAAAGTGGTGGCTGTATTGGCGACTCCAGCGACTTTTAGAGGCCAGTTAATCAAGGATGTAATGCAGAATTTTGCAGATCCTTTAGGTGTTAAAGTTCATCAAGTCACCAGTTTGGATTTGGTTCCTTTCGTGGAAGCAGGGCAACAAAATTCGCAAGCCTGTATTGCAACATTACAACGGATACTTGATCCCGTCATGCAAGATCAAGCCGATTATTTGGTGTTGGGTTGTACGCATTATCCATTTTTAAAATCTGCAATTGAGCATCTTTATGCAGAGCGACTGACTTTGGTTGATTCTGGATTTGCTGTTGCACGCCAAACAGCAAGAGTCCTTATCAAAAATAAATTCAATGCAACTCAACCATATGACAAATCAGTGCAGTTGCGTTGTGTCGTCAGTGGCGGAAATGCGCTTGAACTTCAGCCTGTACTTCAAAATATGATCGGGCATGAAATACTATGGTCAATTGAAAATTTAACTGATACATTCGAAGAAGAATGATCAATATCAAGCTATATATTTTAAGCCTTATGAGTAAGGCATTTTTACCTAGATGCAGGATTGGATTAAGGCATGCTAGATAAGCGTTACCAAGTGTTTATTACAACTTCTGGTAAAGAGATGCAGCCAGAGCGTATGGTTGTGTCTCAAACGCTGATCGGTATGGGTTTTTTTTCCTGGGGTTTAGAACAAAGAACACCTGTAACAACCGCTTTTGCACGCCGTCAAATTGATGATTGTGATTATGTACTTCTGCTTTTAGGAAGCCAGTATGGTGAGCAATCTGTCTCTGGTATTAGTTACATGCACTTGGAATATATCTATGCCGTGACTAAGCAAAAGCCCATTATTGTATTTATGCATGAACAGCCAGAATCGCGTGAGGAGCATTTACGAGAGCATGAAGTGGATCTTCAACAGCGCTTTCAAAATTTCCGTGAACAGATCATTCAAGAAGTTGATCAGGTCGTATTTTTTAAAAGTGCTCGTGAATTAGAGCTAGCACTCAGGTCTCATATGCCTCAAATGCTTGAACGTTACCCTGTTTTGGGTTGGGTAAGACCACAAAGCATTCAAGCAAAACAAGATGAGATTGATCGATTAAGAGCTCAGCTGGCACAAACAAAAATGGAACAAGCCAAATCTGAAGTCGATCCTTTTCTATCTTTGCCTAAAATAGAATGGGATGATCAATTCAGTTTTGATTATCGTATGCATGCTTATGTTGATAGTCATTTTAAAGAAATTATTTGTATACGATCCATGCGATGGCATGAAATTTATACTGTTCTTAAGTCTCAATTTTCCCAAGCAACACCAGAAGATTTTTATTCTAAAGTGTTGAATCAGTATTTGACTGATACGGGGCTGGTCGATGCTCAATTGCAACTTCCTAAGGCACATATGGTATCTAGAGCACAGATTAATGTACGTGCATTGCATACCATCAAGCAACAAATGCGTAATAATGAATGGATCGTTCCTGTAGGACGAGATGATCGTCAGCGGATGTTATGGAAATGCATGAATAAATAGATCAAGTTCATATGATAGTTTTTCTCTGTCATTCACATTTTAAAAAGCAATCATAAAATCACGCCGAATTTACTTAGACTCTGATAAAGTATTTCTCAATTAAACAGTGAATTGATGTGGATCAGATGTCTGAGTTAAAGCCGAAAATCACCGTAATTATTGCCAACTTGGGAACACCAGATGCCCCGACAGTGCCTGCGGTACGAACTTTTCTAAAACAGTTTTTATCTGATCAGCGTGTGATTGAGATTCCATCGTTTTTGTGGAAAATTATCTTACATTGTTTTGTTTTACCATTTCGACCAAAGCATGTTTCTGAAGCATATGCGCAGGTGTGGAATGGAGATTCACCTATGCGTGAAATTCTGTTGAAGCAAACAGATTTAATCCGTCAAAAAGTTATTCAAGATTATCCAGATTTTGATGTTCAGGTCGTTCCTGCAATGACTTATGGTCATCCTAGTATTCATGAGGTTCTAAAAAAACTTTCTCAGACACCGCAAGATCACGTCATTTTATTTCCACTTTTTCCTCAATATTCAGCGACATCTACAGCACCTTTGTATGATGCATTGGCGAAATGGGTTTTAACGCAGAGAAATTTACCTGGCTTAAGTTTAATACGTGATTATTATCAACATCCAAAATTTATTCAGGCTTTGGCAAAGAGTGTTCAGGTTTTTCAGGCGCAACACGGTAAAGCGGAAAAATTATTAATGTCTTTCCATGGGATTCCTCAGCCTTATGCAGATAAAGGTGATCCATATGCCGACCGTTGTAGAGTTACAGCGAAAAAAGTCGCAGAGGCTCTGGGATTACGTGACGATGAATGGGCTATCAGCTTCCAATCACGATTCGGTAAACAAGAGTGGGTCAAGCCATATACAGATGCGTTGCTGACTGAGTGGGGACAACAAGGTGTTCAATCTGTCCATGTGCTCAGCCCTGCTTTTTCAGCAGATTGTTTGGAGACTTTAGAAGAGTTGGCTGTGGAAAATGCCGAAACCTTTAAAACGGCGGGTGGGAAAGACTATGCCTATATTCCAGCATTAAACACTGATGCAGCACATATTGATTTGTTGGTCGATTTAGTAGAAGCTCAACTGGATGCACTCAAGATTACCCTTCAACATTCTGCATAAATTTAAAGGTTCCTATGCTTCAAGTTAAAATTATTCCTGTGACAGCATTTCAGCAAAATTGTTCATTGGTTTGGGATCAAGAGACCAAAGAAGCTGTGTTAATTGATGCTGGAGGTGAGCCTGAAAAAATTATGCAAGTTGTGCAAGAGTTAGACTTAACCGTGAAGGAGCTATGGTTAACTCATGGTCATCTTGATCATGCTGGTGCGGTCGGAGCATTGGCGAGAGAGTGGGGTATTCCAGTAATTGGTCCTCATAAAGAAGATGCATTTTGGTTAGATATGATTCAGGAAGTTTCAGCACGATATGGGTTTCCGATACCTGAACCTGTTGTGGTTGATCAGTGGCTTGAAGGTGGTGAAACTTTAAAATTGGGGGATGAGTCCTTTGAGGTTCGATTCGCTCCCGGTCATACGCCTGGCCACGTCATGTTCTATAATGCTAACTATGGCTTGTTATGGACTGGCGATGTTCTTTTCAAGGGTTCAATTGGTCGAACAGATTTTCCCAAGGGAAATCATCAACAGTTGCTGGATTCGATTGAGAGAGAATGTTTTAGTTTGCCAGATGAAACACAGTTTATTTCAGGGCATGGTCCAATCAGTACCATTGGCTATGAGAAAAAGTTTAACCCGTTTGTGGCAGGTAAAGCTGGTTAATTAAAAACGAAAAAAGTGATCTCGATTGATGTCATTCAATTCCCAAAAGAGAAGGGCAGCGGCTAACACAAATAGTGCAGAGATTAAAATCAAGACGAAATCATGTTGATAAATGCCTAGACCTGCAAAAAGGAGGCCTAGGCAAGATAAAATTATACTGAGTGTGAATGTGAATTTATAAAGTCTCATGTATTTATGAAAGTAGAATTGTTGTTTTAATGTGATTGTAATCACAATATCACAACATAAACTTAAATAAAATCACATTTATTGAGTTTTCTTAAAAAAGCTAATTTTTTTGTTTGTGTAAATATAATTGAATTATTCTTTTAATATTGAGCAAAGTTGGCATTATTCATGATATTCCCCTTGATCAGCTTGAGGAGAATCCTGTGTCGGAAGGCGATATTCATCATTTGCCCAAGCCCCTAAATCGATAAGTTTACATCGTTCAGAACAAAATGGACGAAATTCATTGCCAGTCCATTGACTAGGCTGTCCACAGCGTGGGCACGGAAATGTTTTTGGCATAAATGAATCCTAGTAAAATAAAACAGCTAAAATAGGCAAAAGCATCTAGAGTTGCTAGACTTGTCGCGTTTTCATAAGTTTGATCTGATTATGCCGATTCGTCAATTTCAAGCACAGCGTATGCATGCGCCACGCGACTTTCAACCGATTCTAGCTGAACCACTATGTGTTGAGATTGGGGCGGGTAAAGGTAAACATGCTTTATTGTTTGCGCAACAAAATCCGCAAAGACAACTAATCGCGATTGAACGAACTAGAGAAAAATTTCTAGCGATGCAAAAACAGCATCAACTAGAGGGACAAACCAATTTGCGACCTGTACATGCAGATGCAATCCCTTGGATCGTACATGCGCTATTTCCACAGCAAGTTGAAGATTTTTTTATTTTATATCCGAATCCTGAACCTCATAATCCAGCGCAACGTTGGTTGAATATGCCTTTTTTTGAATTTTTACTGTCTCGATTGCAACCGAATGGTACGATCACTTTAGCCAGCAATATTCCTGAATATATTGACGAGGCAGAGCAACAACTGCTTAATGTTTGGAACCTTTCTTATGTTAAAGAACGAATCTCTTCAACTTCGGCAAGAACGCATTTTGAAGTAAAGTATCTAGAGCGTGGTGAATTATGCCAGCAGTTGATTATTCAAAAACCTGAAGCGTACCAAACTCGCTTCGATCACTTTATGCCTCTGCAAGGGCAAATGCCGATCTCTTCTGAAAATCAACAAACGAATAATCTATGAATTTGGAATATTCAAAGCGAATCGCAATCGTAGGCGCAGGTCCAGCAGGTTTAATGGCTGCTGAAGTTTTATCTGCTCATCCTGCATTTGAAGTTCATATTTTTGAACAAAAGCCTTCAGCTGCACGTAAATTTTTGATGGCAGGTAAAACAGGTTTAAATATTTCTCATGCCGAACCTATCGATCAATTTATTGGTCGTTATGATCATGCCGAATGGCTTGCACCTTGGGTAAAAAAATGGGATGCGCGTTGGATTCGAAATTGGATGAAAAACCTTGGGATTGAATCCTATGTTGGAAGCTCTGGTCGTATATTTCCCAATGAAATGAAAGCAGCTCCATTACTGCGTGCTTGGTTAAAAAGTTTAGTAGATACCAAGGTCAATTTTCATTATCGGCATCAAATTACCGCGCTTAATCAAAATGAACTGACAGTTTTTGATACTCAATCCAATTCAATACGAACTGAGCAATTTGATGCGATTGTATTGGCGTGTGGCGCTGTGTCATGGGCGCAGTTGGGTAGTGATGGGGCTTGGCAGTCATGGTTGGCTAAAGAAGAGTTAAAAGCGTTTTCCCCGAGTAATGCTGGTGTAGTCAGAGCTTGGTCTTCGTATATGGAACCTATATTTGGCTCGCCACTCAAACGAGTTGAAGCTTGGGTGGATCATCAGCCCAAAGCTAAGGGGGATATCGTGATCACCCATTATGGTTTGGAGAGTGGGTTGGTCTATAAGCATGGTCGGGCACTTCGAACACAATTGCAATATCAAGATTCCATGGTTTTAAATTTAGATTTACTGCCAGAATTATCTGAGCATGAAATCATCTCTAAACTTAAGAATGCTAAGAAACAAAGCATGAATAATATTTGGCGAAAATTGGGATTAGACACTGCAAAGTCAAATTTATTACGTGAATTGACCCCAAAGTATGATTGGGCGATTGCAGAGAAAATGGCTCAGCATATTAAACATTTATCTATCAAACTAGATGGTTTTAGACCCATTGAAGAAGCCATTAGCTGCGCAGGTGGTGTACGGGAAATTGCCTTGACTAAACAGTTACAGTTGAAAAGTAATCCAATTGTTTTCTGCTGTGGAGAGATGTTGGATTGGGATGCCCCGACAGGTGGTTATTTACTTACAGCATGTTTTGCAACAGGTCGAGCAGCAGGATTAGGTGTAATTGAATACCTAAATAAAACTGTTGAAAAAGACTAGCCAAGCGCTAGTCTTTATTTATGATTATTTCGCAGTGAGTGCATTTCCTTCAAATTTAATGCCATCCCATCCATGAATCATGAATTGACGGATATTTTGATGATCTGATGCTTCAGGTGTCGCCAGAACAGAAGCGTAGTGTTCTGCAAAAAGCTGTAATGTTTGTTCTTGAGAAAGACCATTTAATTTGGCAAAGGAAAAAACTTTAGCACTCCCTTGATTTTCATTACTGGCATTATATTGTTGACCATTACTAAATGCGGTTGGCGTATGTGTATAACCTGCTTCAATAAATGAAATTACGTCGGCAAATTTTGCTTCGCCATTTTTTAATTGTTCCAATAATGCTTGAGCCATAATTGAGTCCTTACACGTTTAAATTTGCTACATCTTAACGAAAAAACGCGTGAATCCAAGACAATAATTCGTTACTTTTTAAGGTAAAAATATGATCAATACACGAGAACGGACATAATATGAGTTGGTTATGGGTATCATGTGGTGGAGCGATTGGTGCAACACTTCGATATATGACCAGTATGTGGTTCATGCAAAATGCAGATCAATTTCCATGGGCAACTTGGATTGTGAATATCTTGGGCTGTGTTCTAGCAGGGGGATTTTTTGCATTCAGTTTACAATATCCTGTATTACAACATGAGGCTCGCCTATTTTTTATGGTTGGCATATTAGGTGGTTTTACCACATTCTCAAGTTTTGGCTTGGAAACTTTTCAATTGATAAAATCTGGGCAATACAATTTGGCACTGATGTATGTTGTGAGTAGTATCATGATTGGACTCTTGGGATTGGTTTTGAGTTTTTTCTTTACTCAATTTTATTTAACCCATAAATAACGATAAGAATAAAAAAAAGCCTAAATTGGAGGAGTAAATTTAGGCTTTAAAATAGTGAGAGTCGAAAATTTTATTATTTACGTTTAAAGCGACCGAAACGCTTATTGAAACTTGCCACACGTCCTTCATTATTAGCTTGACGGACTTCACCAGTATAGAAAGGGTGCGAAGCACTTGAAATATCTAGCGTGACATAGGGGTAAGTTTTCCCTTGATATTCTTTTGTTTGCTTTGACTGAATCGTACTACCGATGATGAAATACTGATCTGCGTTGGTATCATGAAATAGTACTTCATGGTATTCAGGATGAATATTGGGACGCATGAAAACACTCCGAATTATTTATATAATGTTATAATATAACATAACAATAATGAGGATTGTAAGGTCTTGTTAGTTTTTTCAAATCGGAACGAGCGTTTCAAACAAATCATTGAGATTGTCATCGACCTTTAAGTTAATCAGATTCCAATAGTGTCCAGAAATCGTACGATTGACCATTAATGTGTCTGGAGAGGGCTTAAATGTATCCCAATACTTAAGTGATTTTTTCACTAAAATGACGCCATCATGATGAGATGAGTTTTCAGCAAAATTGTATTGAGTGGTAAGGGGTCTGAGCAACACTTCTAACCATTGTTTATAAAGTTCCTCAGGGAATTTTCCTGTTTCAGCAAGAGCATCCAACGCGAATAGATGTTGTTCAATCTCTTGGATATTTTCAGCACGACCAGCGCGAACTAATTTTTTAAATCGATCCACCAGTTCAGCAGATAAGGTTTTAACACCACCAAAATCATAGATGATGACACTACCATCTGAGCGGAAAGCAAAATTGCCAGGATGCGGATCACAATGAAAACGTTTTAGATAGAAAATCTGATGACCAAGAGCTTGAATTAGTCGACGACCAATTTCGTTGCGTGTATCAAGCGGCCAAGTGCTTGCGGTTTCAATATTGTCACCTGCTTCCAAGCTCAAGGTAAGAACTCGTCTGCTGGAATAATCTTTGAACACTTGTGGGATAATAATTTTAGAATCCAATGCTTGATGGAAGGTTCTAAATACCTCTAAATTCTGCGCTTCAATTTCATAGTTGAGCTCTTCGTGTAAGCTGTCTTGAATTTCTGCAAATAATCGATCTTGTAATTTTTTATCGACTTTTAGTACACCCATCAAACGTAAGGCCAAGCGAACTTGTTTTAGATCGCTTTCGCATGCTTCATCTACGCCTGGGTACTGTACTTTTACAACGACTTCTTGGCCATTTTTTAAGGTGGCTTTATGAACTTGCCCAATCGAAGCTGCTGCAAAAGGTTGTTCATCAAATGTTTTAAAAACATCTAACAGTGGCTGACCAAGTTCTTTTTCTACTTGTTGCTTGATTTGTTGGAAGGGCATCGCAGGGGCTTGACGTTGTAATTTAGCAATAGCCTTCGCGACTTCAGGCGGGAAAATATCTTTGTATTGTGATGCAATTTGACCAACTTTCATTACAGCACCTTTCATTTCCCCAAGGGTATCTGCAATTTGAACACCAATGTCTTGAAATAGCTTACTGCGTGCTTCGTTTTTTTTATCATCATCTGCATTAAAGGTGCGGATAGAGTTGGACACGGTTTTAGTAGCAATACTTGCAGTCATACCTGCGAGTTTCATGAAACGACGGCCGGGAGAGCTCGCTTTGTTTGCCATGAGTTAAGAACCTCGATTCATTATTTTCATCTTCTGATCTGATCATAGGCGACAAATCAAAAGATGCATATTTGAAATTGTTAATGAGTTGTAAGTAAATGATTGGCATAAAAAAATAAATCCCGATCATTCGGGATTTATAGTTCATGATGATTGACTACGCTCAAGCCGCTGATTATTCATATATAAACGTCCGAGTAAGAGTACACAGGCAATACTTAAGCCCACGATCAATCCAATCCATACACCCGCAGGACCAATATTGGTAAATCTAGAGAGATATACGCCTACAGGAAACGCAATCACCCAATAGGCAAGCATAGTAATCCACATAGGACCCTTCGTATCTTGCATGCCTCGTAGACATCCTGCAGCACTGATTTGCCAAGCGTCCATCAGTTGGTAAGCAACAGCGAATAGCACCAAGTAAACCGCAATTTGAGTCACCAATACATCAGAGGTGTACAACGCGACAATTTGATGGCGGAAGACCCACAATAAAATCATGGTCATCAATGCGAGTACAGTGCCTGTTGCTAAACCCAACCATTGGACTTTACGCATAGATTGGTAATCCTTTTCGCCATAATATGTTCCCACTCGGATGGTAAGTGCGATCGCCAGAGACATTGGGATCATAAATAATTGTGACGTAATGGAGATGGCAATTTGATGCGCTGCAACCGTAATTTCACCCAATGGACTCAATACAATTGCAGCGGTACTGAAAATACTGACCTCAAAGAAGATAGCCAAGCCAATTGGGAAACCTAAAGCAAGGATGCGTTTTAACCAGTAGCGATCAATTTTTTCAAAATGACTAAAGGGTTGGGTTTTTTGATATGCCTGATTATTCAAGATATACAATGCCAACGTGATCAGCATCAGCCACTGTAGAATTGCCGTTGCAAATCCACATCCAGCACTTCCTAATGCAGGAATTGGACCTAAACCATACATAAACACAAAATTAAGCGGAATAAGTACGACTAAGGCCATTAAACTGATCACAGTCACTGGGCGTGGATTACCAATCGCCTCAGAGTATCCTCGTAGTGCAGCAAACATGGTGACTGCTGGCATACCGAATCCAATCGCATGTAAGAATAGGCCAGCTTTAGGGTGAAGTGACTCTGGAACGCCAAGAAGAGGAAGCGTATAGGGGAGAATCTGTAAGACTAGACCAGCAATAATCCCGAGAACTAAAGCAACCCATAATGCTTGTCGTGTAATAGTGGCAATTTTCTCTGGAGTCCTCGCACCGTTTGCTTCAGCAACCAACGGCGTTGTTGCAATCATAATGCCGCTAAATAGCAACATGACAGGAATCCAAAGACCGACCCCGACAGCAATTGCCGCTAAGTCTAATGCAGATAAATGTCCTGCCATAATAGTATCAATCAGTCCTAATCCTGCTTGCGAAAATTGCGTAATCAAGATTGGGATCATGAGATGAAATAGTTTTTTTAATTCATAACTGATGTTGGAAGTTGCAGTCACATTAGACACAAAAATTACTCATCGTTTTTATGTGCTTAGAATGAAGGTTTAGCGTTGTAAAGTGAGAAGCACACCTATAAAAATCACCACGCCACCCAAAATGCGCTGCCAATTAATGGCAATTTTTTCTGTACCTAAAATTCCAAAATGGTCGACTATCATGGACATAACAATCTGTCCAAATATAATTAATGCCGATAAGGTTAAGAAACCTAATTTAGGTGCGGAATAAATACTAATACTGATGGCATAAACACCTAAAAAACCGCCAAGCCAAAGATGCCAAGGAATTTGTACAATTTCGCTCAATTGTGGTTTTTCAGTCTGTTGAAAAAAAACCAGTATTGCGAGAACTATTGTACCAATCAAAAATGATAAAAGTGCAGCTTGTAATGGAGAATATAAATATTCACGTAATTGTGTGTTAATCGCAGTTTGGAAGGTCATTGCGATTCCGATCCCCAGCGCTAAAGGGATAAAGAATAAAAATTGGCTCGCGACTTTAAACATAAATGCACCCACGTCCTTGTTTTATATTGAGTGTAAAGTAAAAACTGAATCAGTTCTGAGCGTTATGGTGTAGTCATGTTAAAATAAGTTTTTTAAGTTTTGAGCTGTACGTTTGGCTACTTTGAATCCACAAGATATTCCATTGTCACTTTATATTCATATGCCGTGGTGTGTGCGTAAATGTCCATATTGCGACTTTAATTCGCATGCAGTACCCAATGGGGCATTGTCCATGGCGTTGGAGAAAGAATATTTACAAGCATTGGTTGAGGATTTCAAAACACAGATAAATTTTGCTCAGGGTCGTCAAATTCATAGCGTGTTCATAGGTGGAGGTACTCCTTCACTCATTTCTGCTCAAGGGTATCAATGGCTATTTGCTCAGCTAAGCGCTTTGATTCCGTTTGAGGATGATTGTGAAATTACCTTAGAAGCCAACCCGGGAACGGTAGAACATGATCCATTTGCAGATTATTTAAAGGCGGGGATCAATCGGTTGTCTTTAGGTGTCCAAAGTTTTAACTCGAATCATCTTCAAAAACTGGGGCGTATTCATTCCAACCAAGATGCAATTTCAGCAATTGGTTTGGCGAAAGATGCAGGCTTTAAGCGAATTAATGTCGATTTAATGCACGGCTTACCTGAACAAACGCTTGAACAAGCATTACTTGACTTAAAACTTGCCGTGGAGCACGGTGCTACACATATCTCGTGGTATCAGTTAACCATTGAGCCCAATACCGTATTTTTTCGAACTCAACCTATATTGCCTGTCGATGATGTATTAGAAGAAATTCAGGTACAGGGTGAGGCCTATTTAATCGAAAATGATTTTACTAACTACGAAGTGTCGGCTTGGCGTAAAGAAAAACCCTCAGCACATAATTTAAATTATTGGCAATTTGGCGATTACTTAGCGATTGGTGCTGGTGCGCATGCTAAAGTGACGCTAAGTGATGGTGTATATCGTTACCAAAAAACACGATTACCGAAAGATTATCTAGCGAAAGTCCCTGCAGAGCATTTGCAGTTTAAGAAAATTGAAGCTGATGAAATGCCATTCGAATTTATGATGAATGCACTGCGACTTAATCAAGGTGTACCAACCTCATATTATGAAGCTCGTACAGGTTTATCTTTGAAATCAATCCAAGTTCAAATTCAGTCATTGATTGACAGAAAATTAATGGTAGATGATCCAAGCCGTTTGTCATGCACTGCTCAAGGACATTTATATTTGAACTCATTGCTTGAGGAGTTTCTGTAAGTTCTATAGTTAAACTCCAATGTAATTTTTAACAGCGAAACTGTTAAATCCATACTTATTTCGCTCCTTTACTGTGAAAATAATGATGAGTTTTTTAATGGTTCTCATCAAGATAGGTAATAAAAATGAAATTAGTTCTAGTGGCTTCAATCTTGGGATTGGCATTCGTTGGTTGTACTGATAAAAACAAAAATAGTGAGCAAATGTCAGAACAAGAGAGACCAGCGTATTTAAATGCTGAAGCTTCAGCGCCTGTTGATCAAGTTGCTCGTGCTGAAGGTGAACAGGTGATCCATTTTACTGGACCAATGGATTTAACATTAGAGCTAAAAACAAAAGACAATTTTCAGACGGCAGAACTCAGGGATAACTCGGATGCGGTTTATCACTTGAAGAGCGCGGTTGCTGCAAGTGGTGTAAAACTTGCAAATAGAGATGGTGTTTCAATTCATTTTAAAAATTTCAATGGTTTGAATGAGGGAACAGTTGAACTCGTGAAAGATAAGCCAATAGAGATTAAAGAGTACCGTGAGCATTAAAATATATGCATTAATTTACAACACCTGATTGGTTGTTCAATCAGGTGTTTTTTAATCCCTTAATTTGAGCGTTGATCTTCAACATATTTTTTTAAATGATTGGCCATTTCCCACTGAGAACCAATAAAACGATACAGGGCTTCAACTTCTTGTTTTGTCGCGTCTTGAATAAATTTATCGTCTAAAGTTACTTCAATAGTTCGTTCAAATTCTGTGCTATTGGCGTTGATACGATCAAATTCATAGGTAATTTTTGAATGGATTGGGACTTGAGCAAATTGTTCTATGGTTGCGATAACAAACTTCTTATCTTTCTCAAACTCAATCACATGCCATTCATTACTCCAATCTTTTATGCCTGGAATTGGGCTGCTAATAAATTCTTTGAAAGTCGTACCTTTTTGAACACGAATATTCTTAGACTCAATGGCTTGAGTTGCACCCACATTAATTTTTGGCCAAAGATTCACATTGGTTAAAATATTGAAGACTTCACTCACAGGGCGATGAATAATGACCTCAGCAGATCCACTCGTCGAGTAATTCAAATTCTTTGTTGAATACGTCGTGGTTTTTTGGTGATTTTTAATATCCGATTCAGCGAAGCTATTTGTAGCGAGAAAGACTGCACTGAGTAAAGAGAAGGAGATCAATGTCTTATGCATATTATTTTCCTTTTTGTATATTGATAAAAGCTCATTTGGAATATTTATATCGCTTGATCAAGATACCACTGTTGTATTCTTGCTCTAAATGTAATTTCGTATTCTTAAAGTACAATGGTTTATTGAATTAATAAAAAAAGACCGCCTTGGCGGTCTTTTTTCTATGAAATCTTAGTAATCAAAACTGAAGTGTTCAGCTTCTAAAGACATTAAAGTTTTCGAAGGGTTAACCATAGATTCAGCATGACCTTGAGCACGTGGAAGTAAACGCTCAAAGTAGAAATCTGCAACTTTGATTTTCGCTTTATAAAACTCAGGAGTTTCTTGACCATCACCTGATGCTAACTTCGCTGATGCCACTGCTGCTTGTTGAGCCCAGTAATATGCCATCATTGCATAACCAGAGAACATTAAGTAATCCACAGAAGCACTTGAAACGATGTCGCGATCTTTGCGTGCAGCAAGCATAATACGTACAGTTAATGCATTCCATTGTGCACAAATCTTAGTTAAGTCCCAAGCAAAACGGCGCATGTATTTATTGCGTGCGTGCTGGCCACAGAATTTTAAGATTTCAGCTGTATAGTCACGAACGACTTTACCTTTAGAAGATAACAGTACTTTACGACCGATTAAGTCTAGTGCTTGAACACCAGTTGTACCTTCGTAAAGCGTTGAAATACGCGCGTCACGAACGATCTGCTCCATACCATGTTCTTTGATATAGCCATGGCCACCAAAGACTTGCATACCGTGGTTTGCTGCTTCTAAGCCTAACTCTGTTAAGAAGCCTTTCAAAATTGGGGTATAGAAACCTAATTTATCATCGTAATCATCAAACTTCGCTTGATCACCTTGAGCTAAAGCATCAGTCATCTTGTCAGCTAGCTGTGCAGCATGATAGATCATTGCACGGCCACCTTCAGCAATGGCTTTTTGAGTCAAAAGCATACGGCGAACATCAGCATGATGGATAATTGAGTCAGCTACTTTTTCAGGCTCTTTTTTACCTGAGAGTGCGCGCATTGACATACGTTCTTTTGCATAAGGTAATGCACCTTGGAATGCAAGTTCTGCATGTGCTAAACCTTGAACAGCAGTTCCGATACGCGCCGTATTCATGAAGGTAAACATTGCGTGTAAGCCTTTGTTGACTTCACCAATCAGATAACCCGTTGCAGCATCAAAGTTCAGTACGGCAGTAGCAGATGCTCTGATCCCCATTTTGTGTTCAATAGAACCGCAAGTCACAGGATTGCGTTCGCCTACACCACCATCAGCAGTTGGGATGAATTTTGGAACGATGAATAATGAAATACCACGCGTACCAGCTGGAGAGTCTGGAAGACGTGCCAACACAATATGAATGATATTTTCAGTTAAATCGTGTTCACCCGCAGAAATAAAGATTTTAGTACCTGTGATAGCATAAGTACCGTCACCTTTAGGCTCAGCTTTAGTTTTAACTTGACCCAAGTCTGTACCACATTGTGGTTCAGTTAAACACATTGTGCCTGACCATGTACCAGCAGTGAGGTGAGGCATGTAGGTGTTTTTCTGTTCTTCAGTACCAAATTGCATGATGGTATTCATACAACCCATACTTAAGCCCGGATACATCGTGAAAGACCAGTTTGCTGTACCCATCATTTCTGATTTGATCAGGTTCAGCGACATAGGCAGTGCTTGACCACCAAACTCTTCAGGATACGAAAGACCTTGCCAGCCACCTTGTACAAACTGCTCGTAAGCTTCTTTGAAACCTTTAGGTGTTTTGACTTCGCCATTTTTAAAATGACAGCCTTCTTCATCTCCAGACTGATTAAGTGGAGATAATACATTTTCACAGAAATCTGCAGCACCTTCGATAATCATATCGACAGTATCAGAGTCAGCAGCTTCGCCGTTGCTTAGAGTTTTATAGTGCGCAGGATAATCAAAAACTTCGTTCATTAAGAAACGAATATCACGTACGGGCGCTTTATATGCAGGCATTGAACTTTTCCTAATTTGAATAGAGAAAATACTTGTTAGATGATCCGATTATTGACCTACAACACTAAAAAAACATTGATGTAAGTCACGGAAATAAATGTCAGAATTGCGAATTAGTGTTTAGGCTCTTGAATGAATATAAACTGAATTCATTTGTTGTAGTAGGAGTTTATTAGAAAAAATAATATTATTAATACATAAGCTTAGGTTGGTTTTGTTGTGTGGATGATCATATGTTTAATTTGAATTTATTCAATTTGAATATGCACTAAAAATATGTCACTAAAATCAATTCGAATAGATTTAATCGATATTATAGAGAGAAAAAAGTGCAATTTAAAAAATTGCACTATTCACAAGGCACTAAACGTGTGCAAAAACTAAATAAAATCTTTTAATTCTGGACGCACACCATTCCAAATCGCGAAAGATTCAATCGCTTGTCCAACGAGCATTCCAAATCCTTCTGCAGTCGGAATTCCACGCTGTTTCGCTTGATCAAGGAAAGTGGAAGGTTTGCCATAGGCCATTTCATAGGCATATTTGAATTTTAACTGTTGAGGTAGATTGATTGCATCGCCAGATAAGCTTGCCGAGGTAGCATTAATAACAATATCAAATTCACCTGCTATGTGATCAAGACCACAAGCGTTTAGCTCTAGATCTGGGACAGCAGGTTGTAAGTCCTGAATCAATTGCTCTGCGCGAGCAACCGTTCGATTAGCAATCATGATTTTATTTACACCAGCTTTATGCAGTGGATAAATCACGCCACGTGTTGCACCACCTGCGCCTAAAATAAGCACGCTTGCTTGCTCAAGAGGCCAATTTAAATGTTGAATGGCTGCAACAAGTCCTTGGCCATCGGTATTGTCGCCATGCAATACACCATCTTTCATCCATAGTGTATTTACTGCTTTTGCAATTTTGGCACGTTCAGTGAGTATATCACATTGTGCAAAAGCTTGTTCTTTAAACGGTACCGTGACATTCAGACCAATACCACCAGCCTTAAAAAATTCATTGATACTCTGTGTAAAACCATCGAGAGGAGCAAGGCGTTTGCTATATTCAAGGATCACCCCAGTCTTTTGTGCGAACGCATGATGAAGCTCTGGAGATCGAGATTGTTCAATGGGATTTCCAATTACGGCAAATTGTTTGCGCATTGCTCTAATTCCTGATGAAGAAGTGGCAAACAATATACGTCAAATGCAGAAAGTTCCCAATATGAACATATTTAATGAAGTGTATTAATGACTTGGGTTACAAATTTCAAATAGGGTATGAAGTAAAATATGCGCAATGTTGAGCAGTAGACCAACAGCTGCAAACACCATCAAGCTAAAACCAAAGCTATCATTGAGTAGTGTTTCTGAAAATATAGTGGTACTGATTGCACTCAAAAGAGCAATAACCAGTGTCCAAAATACGACAACACGTGCGCGAATAGAGTTGTGTTGCATATCGATTCCTTATGCAGAAGTAAAAACTTCCATGAGTAATACAAGTAAAAATTGATTGTACAGTACTTTGCTTAAATTAAACTTAAGAGCTGTGTCATCAGAAGTGTGACAAAATTTAATCAATTTTATCTATTGTGCCTTTTTTTCTAAGAGAATGTAATGGAATTATTCAATTTCGTTAGACAATGGGATGAATATATTGCTCCACAAAAAAGCCCTGTTTTAACAGGGCGAGTGATTTACATTTAATGCAGTTCAGCGAGCCAATCTCTCGGTTTTAAATAGTAGTCGGTTAATTTTTTTTCAGCAGAGCCTTCATCCCATTCAGGTCTGTATTTCCAACCCGTTAATGGAGGAAGACTTACTAAAATAGACTCAATTCGACCGCCAGTTTGTAATCCAAATAACGTCCCTCGATCGTAAACTAAGTTATATTCCACATAGCGCCCACGACGATACAATTGGAAATCGCGTTGAGCTTCACTATAGGGTTTATCTTGATTACGTTGGAAGATTGGTAGAATCGCATTGAGATATCCATTGCCTACAGCTTGCATGTATTTAAAACAAGTTTCGAAATCCCACTGATTTAAGTCATCAAAAAATAACCCACCGACACCACGTTGTTCATCACGATGCTTCAAATAAAAATAATCGTCACACCATTTTTTATGATCTTGGTAGACATGATCGCCAAAAGGTGCACAAAGATCGTGCGCAGTTTGATGCCATGATTTAACATCTTCATCATTCGGATAAAATGGCGTTAAATCAAAACCGCCGCCAAACCACCAAATAGGATCTTGTCCTTCTTTTTCTGCGACAAATAGTCTTACGTTGGCATGTGAGGTCGGCACATTTGGATTTCTAGGATGGATCACTAAAGAAACCCCCATGGCTTGTGCTCGTGCGCCAGCTATATGTGGATGTCGTTCGGTAGCAGATGCTGGTAACTTTGAAATATTGATGTGTGAGAACATCACACCACCTTTTTCGATCACTGTACCATCTTGCAATACGCGTGATCTGCCACCACCACCTTCGGGACGTTCCCAATCATCGATCTCAAATTGAGCATTACCGCCACCTTGTTGTTCTTGTTGTTCAAGCGCAGCACAAATTCGAGTTTGTAAGTCGAGTAAAAATTCACGGACACGTTGGATATCTGCAGAAGTCGGGTGTGACATACCAAGCCTCTTGGGCAATGAAAAACTAGCTACATCAAAACATAAATTGTATGAAAGATTAAGGTGATTTTATCGATATAGCAGATCGAGATTTAAGTTTAGTCAGGGTAAACGTACTTTGTGATTTGAATTTACTTATGAATCCTGACCAAGATACTAGGTTGAATTAAAAGAATAAGCTCCTCAAAATAGGACGACTGAAAGCAGTTAAGCTTTTAATATGTGGTGATTTTAAAGGTGGGGATATGTTCGAAAACGTTGTTTCACTGGTGCAAAAATATAATGTTCCAGGTCCTCGATATACGAGCTATCCCACAGTTCCGTATTGGGAGCAGTCGACTTTTGATCGAGTACTATGGCAGCAAAAACTAAAAATACGTTTTGATAAATCGAATAGCCAACATGGTATTAGCCTTTACATTCACTTACCTTTTTGCGAGTCCTTATGTACTTTTTGTGGATGTCATAAAAAAATCACTAAAAAACATGAAATGGAACAGCCCTATATTTTGGCTTTGTTAAAAGAATGGAAATTGTATTGTGAGTTATTTGTAGAGCGTCCTTTGATTAAAGAGATACATCTAGGGGGGGGGACACCTACATTTTTTTCTCCTCAGCATCTTAAACAGTTGATTGATGGGCTTTTAGCGCTATCACAAGTAGCTGAAGATCATCAATTTAGTTTTGAAGGACATCCTAATAATACTTCTTACGATCATTTAAAGACGCTGTTTGAATTGGGTTTTAGACGCGTTAGCTTTGGCGTGCAGGATTATAATGAAACCGTGCAGAAAGCGATCCACCGAATTCAACCTTTTGAACACGTAAAGCAGGTTACAGAATGGGCGCGTGAAATTGGTTATACCTCTATTTCGCATGATTTGGTCTACGGGCTGCCCTTTCAATATTTAGATGATGTTTTAAACACAATTGATCAAACCATTCAAATTAAGCCAGATCGTTTAGCCTTTTACAGTTATGCGCATGTACCATGGATCAAAGGCAATGGGCAACGTGGTTTTAAAGACCATGATGTTCCGCGCGATGAAGAGAAAAGACAGTGTTATGAGCAAGGAAAACAAAAATTATTGTCTGCTGGATATCATGAAATAGGAATGGATCATTTTGCGCTTGAGCATGATGATATGTATCAGGTATTTCAAGCCCAACAGTTACATCGTAATTTTATGGGATATACCGTTTCAAAAACAGAAGTGATGATTGGCTTAGGGATGTCAGCTATTGGCGATTGTTGGCAAGGTTTTGCCCAAAATGAAAAGACGCTTGAAAATTATTATGCTCGATTAGAACAAAATGAAATTCCAGTTTTTAAAGGTCATCTTTTAACAGAAGAAGATTTGAAAATCAGAAAACACATTTTAAATCTCATGTGCCACTTTGAGACGAATTGGCAAGGTGACATGGATTTTGCACAGCGACCACAAGTTTTAGAAGATTTAGCTGAAATGCAAAATGACCAACTTGTGAAGATGAGTGAATATGGATTGAAGGTAATGGAAGCTGGAAAACCATTTGTACGAAATATCTGTATGGCTTTCGATTTAAGGTTAAAAAGAAACAAACCTGAAAATCGGATATTTTCTATGACGATATAGTCATCTTCACAAATTAGATTGAGTCTAAGTGAAAAAATACCCCTAAGCATCGGGGTATTTTTTTACAACGATTAAATTATGCTGTAGTTAAAAATCATCCTTTTGATACATATGTGACATGCGCTCATGTTTGGTTTTTAAGTATTCTTCATTGAATTTATTCAAACCGACCGTTAACGGGACACGATCAACCACATCAATTCCTAAATCAGTTAAAGCTTTAATTTTGAGAGGATTATTCGTAACCAGTTTGACTTTTTTCACTTGTAAGTGATCCAGCATGATACTGCACATATCGTATTTACGCGCATCAGCGGGTAAGTTGAGCATCAGGTTGGCATCCACTGTGTCATGCCCTTGATCTTGCAAGGCATAAGCACGAATTTTATTGGTTAAACCAATACCACGACCTTCTTGACGTAAATATAAAATTACGCCTTGTCCTGCTTCGTTAATCAGTTTTTGAGTTGCTTGAAGTTGTGGGCCACAATCACATTTTAATGAAGCAAAAGCATCACCTGTTAAACATTCGGAATGGATTCTTACCAAGACAGGAGAGGTGGGTGCTGTATCTAATCCTTTTGACAATGCTACGTGTTCTTCACCTGTTTTAGGATCTTGAAAAACAGTGATTTTAAAATCACCAAAGGCAGTGGGTAATTTAGATGTGGCAACAAACTCTATAGGCACAGCGACTTCCATTACATGTTCATAATTTGGCTAAAGTATAGCTGAATGATCAGACCATAGTTGAGTATCATTGTGCAAATTTACACAGAAGATTTCCTTTTTTTTGCAAAGCACAAGATAATAGTTGATAAGTAGCATCGATATTCAGGATAATCTAGCTACCTAACAACGCCCGTTTAGCGAAAGCTTAACACTGGACCAATATAAATGTGGTTGATTTAAGGTGTTTTTTTTCGATTTCTCGATCAATAAGAAGAATCGAGCTAACCCATTTACCTAGCTTAGGATTTGCCAGGCTTTAGAAGGCATTGCCACATATGTTGTATACCGAAATACCTAGTCAACGTCCTGTTACGCCTTTGTTGGATGCGATTGATCATCCAATGCAATTGCGTCAACTAGCCAAAGAACAATTGAGTCAAGTGTCGGACGAGCTACGTCAATTTATTTTGTATGCTGCTGGACAAAGTGGTGGGCATTTCGGTGCCAATCTGGGTGTAATCGAATTAACTGTTGCTTTGCATTATTGTTTCAATACACCACATGATCGTCTTATTTGGGATGTGGGTCATCAAGCATATCCACATAAAGCTTTGACTGGACGTCGTGAGCAACTAACAACAATTCGTGCAAAAAATGGCTTAGCGGCGTTCCCCGCTCGTGAAGAGTCTGAGTTTGATACTTTTGGTGTGGGCCACTCATCAACTGCTATTTCAGCGGGTTTGGGAATGGCTTTAGCTCGTCGTTATCAAAAAGATCCTTGTGAAGTGGTTGCAATTATCGGTGATGGTGCAATGACAGCAGGGATGGCATTCGAAGCCATGAATGATGCTGTTGCACATAATGCTGATCTCATGGTGGTACTGAACGATAATGATATGTCGATTTCATGTAGCACGGGTGGTTTTGCAAAACATTTGGCTGCGATTTGGGAAAAAGGGCAATCTGTACACATTGATGAGCAGGGTAATCCATTTATTCGGGATTATCCTGAGTGGGACTACACTTCACGCTTACATTGTGCTGCTACAGAGGCTGCAGATAACTTATTTAAAGCGATTGGATTTGACTATTTTGGTCCATTCGATGGTCATAATGTCGATGAACTTGTTAATGTATTTAGTGCCTTAAAAAAACGTAAGGGGCCGCGCTTAATTCATATCTATACCAAGAAAGGTAAGGGCTTCGCACCTGCTGAAGCAGATCAAATAAAATATCACGCAATTGCTAAATTAAATGCTGCATCAGCTTCAACAAAAGCACCCAAATATTCTGATGTTTTTGGGCAATGGTTGTGTGATGAAGCCCAGTTGGATGATAAGTTGTTAGCCATTACACCTGCCATGTGTGAAGGTTCAGGTATGGTGCAATTCGCCAAACAATATCCTGATCGTTACTTTGATGTGGCAATTGCAGAACAACATGCAGTGACCTTAGCTGCTGGTATGGCATGTGAAGGTTTAAAACCAGTAGTGGCAATTTATTCAACCTTCTTACAGCGTGGTTATGATCAGCTCATTCATGATGTGGCATTACAAAACCTTGATGTCACATTTGGTATCGATCGTGCAGGTTTAGTAGGTGAGGATGGACCAACTCATGCTGGTGCATATGATTACGCATTTATGCGTACAGTTCCGAATATCGTGATTATGGCACCAAAAGATGAAAATGAATGCCGTCAAATGCTACATACCGCTTATTTGCACCCGGGTCCTGCTGCAGTACGTTATCCACGCGGAAATGGTTTAGGTGTTGAAATTCAAAAAGAACTGACAGCGCTTGAAATTGGTAAAGCTGAGTTAACTTTGGAGCTGAATGTAAAAGCCGAAGAAGTGATTACTATTTTAGCTTTCGGTAGCCGCGTGAGTGTTGCAGAACATGCTGCTCAGCTTTTAGTTGATCAATTGGATGTTGCAGTACGCGTTGTGAATATGCGTTTTGTTAAACCCCTAGATGGTCAAATCATTCGACAATATGCAGATCAAACCCAACTTTTTGTAACGGTTGAAGAGCATGCAGTCATGGGTGGTGCTGGAAGTGCTGTGAATGAATTTATAATGGCCGAACACATTCTTAAGCCAGTTTTGAACATAGGCTTACCTGATCAATTCTTAGCGCAAGCCAGTCATGCTGAGATGCTTAAAGATTGTGGATTAGATGCAGAAGGTATCCAATCTTCAATTCAACAAGCTTGGTTAAAGCTTGTACAGGTGGTTTAAATACAAGTCATAAAATTTTAGAAACATTTTTTACCTAAAAGCGTCGATATTTGATAAAATGTCGGCGCTTTTATGCATTATTCTTTATCAGTATCTTCAAATTTGTAGTGGGTGTTCAATGGAACCTATGGTGGTGATGGCTGCGCGTGCGGCTCAAACAGTTGGTCAAGAGCTTTTAAAAGCGCATCAGAATCGTCATAAACTTGATCTGCAAGTTGAAGAAAAAGGTATCGAAGGTCCTGTGACTCGCGTTGATCGCTATGTTGAAGAGTTGACGATCGATATCTTGCGCAAAAGCTATAAAAATCACAGCTTCCTTGGTGAAGAGTTTGGTATGCAAGAAGGTAAAGGTCACGATGCTGATTGGTGTTGGGTGATCGATCCTTTAGATGGTACTTTAAACTTCATTAACGGTGTCCCACACTTCTGTATTTCTATTGCAGTTCAACACAAAGGCGTGACTCAACACGGTGTTGTGTATGACCCAATCAAAGATGAATTGTTCTCTGCGAGTCGCGGTCGCGGTGCAATGATGAACCAACGTCGTATTCGTGTGAATGTAAAAGATAGTTTAGATCGTACATTCTTGGCTGTTGGTCATGCATATCGTGCTAAACGCGATGGCGAAGTAGTTTCTTATGCAAAAAATCACTTCGATTCTTTGTTGGCAGTATCTGAGCAAGGTGCTCAATTCCGCCGTTTAGGTTCAGCAGCACTCGACTTAGCTTATGTTGCTGCTGGTCGTTACGATGGTTATTTCGAACTTGGTTTGAAACCATGGGATATTGCAGCGGGTGAACTAATTGTAAAAGAAGCTGGTGGTACAGTAGTTGATGCGCGCGGTGGTTCAAATTCAATGGAAAATGGTCAAGTCTTGGCTTGTTCTATGAAATTATTGAAACCATTGATGCAAGCAGTTGTCCCAGCTTGGGGTGCTGCTGCTAAATAAGCAGATCAAATTTATGAAAGCTCCCTAACTGGGAGCTTTTTTATGTCCAAAACATGATAAATCTGAATATTTGTACTTGAATGCACCAAAAAGCAATTAAACTTAATGACATTATAAAAAAATCTGTTATACTCCGCGCACGCACTAAATTTCGTTCATTACCTGAACATTTCTCTTCTATATTGTGTATGCGCGTCCGGTCCAAAGAGAGGACATTATTTCGCGCCCCACCCAATCGCTAAAAGCGATTCCTTCAGGTTCAGGCTGTAATCATGTGTGCGTTATACGCATCGTCGTTCTCGGATCGCCGCTGATTCTATATTTTCAGCGATTATTGCTGTACCGCTTTTTGCCGATGTCCATCAGACTTTATTTAATGGAGCACCCAATTTTCGGGTGAAAAACTCTATGAGCAAAACTTTTGCTGATTTTCCACTACACGAATCACTTCAACAAGCATTACAAGCATTAGGCTTTACATCGCCTACTCCTGTTCAGGAACAATCAATTCCTGCTGCTTTAGATGGTAAAGATCTTTTAGTATCAAGCCAAACAGGTTCTGGTAAAACTGCTGCATTCTTATTACCTACACTTCACGCTTTAGCGGGTAGTGAAGATACGTTGCTTTCTTTCAAAGAGCGTATGCGTGCTGTAACTGCACCTACAATTTTAGTACTTTGCCCAACACGTGAATTGGCTCAACAGGTGAGCCAAGATGCGATTGCATTTGTACGTCACATGAAAGGTGTTCGTATTGCTGCGATTATGGGTGGTATGCCTTTTGGTAAACAAATCCAACAATTAAAAGGTGCACAAGTTGTTGTGGCGACTCCAGGTCGTTTACTTGATCTAGTAAACCGTCGTCAAATCAAATTGGACAAAGTTAAATCATTAATTGTAGATGAAGCAGACCGTATGCTTGATCTTGGTTTCTCTGAAGATTTAGAGGCGATCAGTGATTTAGCGGGTAACCGTGATCAAACATTAATGTTCTCTGCGACGTTCGCACCACGTATTATTACGTTGGCAGAACGTATGATGAATGAGCCAGAACGTATTGCGATAGAAACTGGTCACACGACGAATACTGACATCACTCAGACTCTACATTGGACTGATGGTTTTGAGCACAAGAAAAAGCTTTTAACACATTGGTTAAATGAAGAAGATCTTGATCAAGCTGTTGTATTTGCTTCTACGCAAGAAGATACAGATATGCTTGCAGAAGAACTGTCTGAAGCTGGTCTTTCAGTTGTAGCACTTCATGGTGCAATGCCACAGACTGTACGTAACCGTCGTTTGCGCAGCATCCGTGAAGGTCGCGCAAAAATTTTAGTTGCAACTGATGTTGCAGCACGTGGTCTAGATGTACCAACAATTTCACACGTGATTAACTTTGGTCTTCCAATGAAGAACGAAGATTATGTACACCGTATTGGTCGTACAGGTCGCGCAGGTCGTACTGGTAAAGCAATCACATTAGCGACTTACCGTGAACGTGGTAAAATTCGTGCTTTAGAAGACTACTTAGATGCACGTCTAGAAGTTTCTGAAATTGAAGGTCTTGAGCCATCTCCACCTCCAGCACGCGGTAGTCGTGATGGCGCTGGTCGCGGTCGTGGCCGTGGTGGTGAAGGCCGTGGCCGTGGTGGTTTCGGTGGTGGTCGTCGTTTTGAAGGTGAATCAAACTTCAAACGTCGCGAAGGTAACCGTGATGGCGAACGCCGTTCGTTTGGTGAAGATCGTCCACGTCGTGAATTCAATGGTGAGGATCGTCCACGTCGCGAGTTTAACAACGACCGTCCACGTCGTGAATTTAATGGCGAAGATCGTCCGCGTCGCGAGTTCAACAACGATCGTCCACGTCGTGAATTCAATAGTGAAGATCGTCCACGTCGCGAGTTTAACAATGACCGTCCACGTCGTGAGTTTAATGGCGAAGATCGTCCACGTCGCGATTTCGGTGACCGTCCGCAACGTTCATTTGATGATCGTCCAAAGCGTGATTTCGGTGATCGCCCTCGTTCTAACGATGACAATCGTGGTAACCGTGTAGATTATAAACCTCGTGAAAACAGTTTTGGTGACCGCCCAAAACGTGATTTCGGTGACCGTCCAGCACGTCGTGAAGGTGGTTTTGATCGTCCAAAACGTACATTAGGTGATGACCGTCCAAAGCGTGAATTCAATAGCGATCGCCCACGTCGTAAATTTAACGACTAATCGGTAAAGCTAAATAAAAACCAGCCTTCGGGCTGGTTTTTTATTGCTCATATAAAAAAATCTGTTAGAATAAAGGTGAATAAGTTCACATTATTTATGGTAAATGTAAAATATGAATAATAAGATTATAATGATTGAGACGAAGCAAATGAATGTTGGTGCAATCATGATGTACGTGTTCTTTTTATTGGTATTACTTAATCTTGCCTATTACTTTTTTAGTATCACATTATAAATTTATAAAAAAGAATAATTTCAAATCATTGTTTCATAAATAAAACACATCTTTCTATAAGCAAAATTAATAAAAATGATCAATAATGCTACAATGTCCGCTTAACCTTGTATTTTATAAATAACATTTAAATTCAGTTATTTCAGAGTATAGTATGCAAGCTGAAAAATTGTAGGAACACGCTCAGCTATGAATAATCAAATACAAATCGATGAGCAAGCGTTGATCGAAGTAAAAAATCTAAGCTTTAATCGTGGTGATCGTGTTATTTACGACCAAGTCAATTTAAAGATTCGTAAGGGTCAAATTACTGCCATTATGGGGCCTTCAGGGACGGGGAAAACCACGCTTCTTAGACTCATTGGGGGGCAACTTGTACCTGATGCAGGCGAGGTCTTGTTGGATGGCAAAAATATTAGCCAAATGAGTCGTCAGGAATTGTTTAAAGCACGTGCTCGTATGGGGATGCTCTTTCAAAGTGGTGCGCTTTTCACTGATATGACTGTCTATGAAAATGTAGCTTTCCCTATCCGCGCCCATACTCAATTGCCTGAACATTTGATTGCAGAACTGGTCGCTTTAAAACTCGAATCTGTAGGATTACGTGGCGCTGAGCAAATGATGCCTTCTGAGCTTTCAGGGGGGATGAATCGCCGTGTGGCGTTAGCTCGTGCAATTGCACTAGATCCAGATTTGATTATGTACGATGAACCATTTGCTGGTCAGGATCCCATCGTAATGGGGGTTTTAACCCGATTGATTCGTTCTTTACGAGAAGCGTTAGACCTAACGACCATTATCGTGTCTCACGATGTTGCTGAAACATTATCGATCGCAGATTACATTTATGTGGTTGCGGAAGGTAAAGTACAAGGCGAGGGCACACCTGATCAGTTAAAGAATCATAGTTCGCCTTTCGTCCGTCAATTCTTAACAGGTTCGGTCGAAGGTCCTGTGGATTATCAATTTAGTCATCAAGCATATTTAAGTGATGAGGTGCGTACATGAATGCGATAGCCTCACTAGGTAGACGCGTTATAGAACGTGTTCAAGGTATTGGCGTTGCAGCCATTATGCTAGTTCAAATTTTATTTTCGATGCCGACTTGGATTGGAGTCAAACTCTTTATCTATCAAATGTATCGTGTTGGCGTATTATCATTGCTTATCATTGTGGTGTCAGGGCTGTTTATAGGTGCAGTCTTGGGTTTACAGATGTATAGCATTTTGGTCACTTTCGGCAGTGAAGCGATGCTTGGAGCAGCAGTTTCGTTGACCTTGTTGCGTGAACTTGCGCCAGTGGTTGCAGCCCTTCTTTTTGCGGGGCGTGCAGGATCTGCTTTAACCGCCGAAATTGGTTTGATGAAAGCGACTGAGCAATTGTCTAGTATGGAAATGATCGGTGTTGATCCACTTAAACGCATTATTTCACCACGTTTATGGGCGGGTATATTTAGTTTGCCTATGCTTGCCGTAATTTTTGCTGCTGTGGGGATCATGGGCGGAAAAATGGTCGGTGTGGATTTTTTAGGTGCTGATGAAGGTTCGTATTGGAGTGGTATGGAAAGTGCCGTTCAATTTTATAAAGATGTCTTTAATGGCACGATCATCAAAAGCTTTGTATTTGCTTTAATCTGTACGTGGATTGCCGTATATCAGGGGTATTCATGCGAGCCTACATCAGAAGGCATTGCGACAGCAACAACAAGAACGGTAGTGTATTCATCACTATGTGTTTTAGGATTTGATTTTGTTTTGACTGCGGTCATGTTTGGAGGTGTGTAATGAAATCACGTACGAGTGAGCTCGCAGTTGGAATATTCGTGATTCTATTTGGTTGTGCATTATTTTTCTTGGCAATGAAAGTAAGTGGCTTAGCTGGGACAAATTTAAAAGATAGTTATAGCATGACGGCAACTTTTGATAACGTGAATGGTATTAAACCACGTGCTAAAGTTGCACTAAGCGGCGTAAAAGTAGGTGAAGTTGAGTCAATCACATTAGATCCGTTAACACGTCTTGCAACAGTGAAAATTAATTTAGATGGTGAGCTGACATCTTTCAATGATGAACAACTTAAAACTGTGCAAGAAGGTGCTTTAGAAGAGTTGCGTTATAGCAGTGACTATGAAGCTGCGACGCCATCGCAACAAAAAGAAATGGAAAAGCAACTGATCGCTAACATGAACTCCATCACCAATATTGATGAAGATGCTTACATTATGGTAGCGACAAATGGCTTACTGGGCGAGAAGTATCTCAAAATTGTTCCAGGTGGTGGTTTAAATTATTTAAAACGTGGTGATCAAATTGGCAACACACAAAGCACAATGGAAATTGAAGACTTAGTGTCTAAATTTGTGACTGGTGGTGCTGGTGATTCAGCTGCGAAAAAAGATTCAAATGGTTCATCAGATGCAGAAACTGTAGAATTCACAGATGAAACTGCTTCTTTTGTTGAATGATTAAATAGAGGAAAAATAAATGAATACGTTCGTAAAGCAAACACTGACTGTTAGCGTTTTATCGACGATGATTGCGAGTACAGCATTTGCTGCACCTACGGAGACTCCTCCTGCATTTATCAAAAAAGTAGCTGATGGCTTAATTTCACGTTTAAAAGCAGACCAAGCTAAGTTACAAAATAACCCTGCTGCGGTACGCGCAATTGTTCGTCAAAATTTAGATCCATATATTGATTCGCAATCATTTACTCGTATCGTGATGGGAACTTATGCGACGAATCAATATAGTAATGCTGCTCAACGCGCACAGTTTGAGAAGAACTTCCGTGAAACATTGATTGAAAACTATGGCAGTGCTTTCTCTAAGTTTTCTAATCAGACATATACAATTCGTCCGTATAAAGCATCTAACACTAAAAACCCTGTTGTAACGATTGATTTTATTAACAAGGGTGAGAAGATCCCTGTATCGTTCCAATTGGCTGATAAAGGTGATCAGTGGAAGATTCGCAATATCAACGTTTCTGGAATTGACTTAGGTTTGCAATTCCGTAATCAGTTTGCTGCTACTGTGAAGCGTAATGGTGGCGATATCAATAAAGCAATTGCAAACTTTAAGCCTGATGCTGAAGCTGCAGTTGAGAAAAAATAACAGAGAACAATTGTGATTTCACTCAAAGATCAAGAAATTATAGTTTCTGGAAAAATTAGTTTCGACAATGCTGAACAGTATTATCAACAAGGTTTAATGTTGATTCAGCAGGCAAATCAGTTTCCACTTACTGTAAATTTATCAGGTCTTGAACATGGTAGTACTCTGGCGCTAGCTGTTTTAGTGCGTTTATTGCGTCAAGCACCTGGAACATCGAGTTTACAGTTTAAATCTGTGCCAGAAAAAATGATGAAAATCATTCAATCTTGCCATTTAGAAAATGATTTAAAATTGATTTGATTGAAAAATGAAAAAGCACCTTAGGGTGCTTTTTTATCGCTTTAAAATAGTAATTTACTCAACAGAAGGTACTTCATACGTTGTTTAAAAAACACAACATCCAAGCGTGCTCAAATCCATTTTTTCCATCTAAAATAAATCAGTGGTCCAAATAAGAATACTAGGATAATCAGACTGACAACAACAAAGCTCGTCGTTCCTTGAGCAAAGGGCAGTACATCAGTGTTCATACCATAAATACTGGCCACCAACATCGGGGGAGCAAGCATGCTAGGTAAAATCGAGAATCGACGAATCGTATCATTCTGTTCAGTATTAATGAAACCCGAAGTGGTATCCAATAGGAATCGAACCTTTTGGAACAAGAATGCATCATGTTCTACTAATGAGCGAACATCCTCACTGAGTTCTCGAATATCAGCATCATAAATATGACTGCCTAAGGCACGGGGTCTTGCTAAGAAGGTCAGAACGCGGCGTAAGTCAATTAAACAGAGTTGCGCTTTACCCAACATATCTTCTTTTTGAGCAAGACGGGTAATCATATCATCGAGATCAAGAATTTGCTCACGGTGGCGAACATTCAATACTTCTGTAGAGTAGAGTTCTAAATCCTTGTGGATATCTTCTAAGATATCCGCAAGCTCATCGAGTTTAGCTTCGAGTAAACCCAAAAGTATCCAAGTCGGATCTTTATAGTCAATGTCGTAATCATTACGGCGAGCACGTGCTCGAAAGGCACGGAAAGCAACGAGCTTTTCACCACGTAAAGTAAATAGTCGATCTTTATGTAAAATAAATGCAACGGTTTGAACCGTTCCTAGCATATTGGATGACTCTTCAGGGTCACCATCGACTTGGTAGTTTTTATTTTTCGTTAAAAAATACGTACTGATATGTAAAATGCCATCATCATCACGGTAGAATCGTGCAGATGAAGAAATATCTTCTAATGATTTTAGTGTTGGAAGATTTTGTTTATAGGCATCTAAAACCCATTCTTGCTCATCTTGAGAGGGTGCAATTAAATCGATCCAAACCAATTCAGGGTGTAAATCAAACCCACCATTGATCGTTGCATCTTCTAGACTACCGCGCTCTGTGGCATAAAAGGCTTCAAGCATTTTATCTTTTCTCCCTTGCGCAGTTTGTGTGTGAACGATGGGTGTATTTTAGACAAGGATGCCATGAAAAAAAACCGATTCCATCATTAATTGGGTTAAAAAACACAGAACATATCATTTTAATTGTTGTTATAAAAACTTAAGGCTAATTTTAAATGAATTCTATTGCAATATTTTGTGGTTCAACATTAGGTTCCGATCCTGTTTATGCTGATGCAGCAAAGAAAACAGGGAAATATTTAGCGCAACAAGGCAAGACCTTGGTGTATGGTGGCGGTCGTTCAGGATTAATGGGGATTGTTGCGGATAGTGCATTAGAGGCTGGTGGAAAGGTCATTGGCGTGATTCCACAAGGATTGGTGGATCGTGAATTAGCACATCCAAATTTGACTGAACTTCACGTTGTTACCAGTATGCATGAGCGTAAAACGCTGATGGCAGATTTGTCGGATGGTTTTATTGCCTTACCGGGTGGTGCAGGAACAATTGAAGAAATTTTTGAACAATGGACATGGGCGCAACTCGGTATTCATCTTAAACCCTGCGCATTTTTAAACATCAACGGGTTTTATGATGGTTTATTACAATTCATTCAACATACGACAGATCAAGAGTTTACTCGAGCTCGCTTTACCAATGCATTAATCAATTCAACTTCAATCGAGGATATTGTGTCAAAATTCGAGTCTTATCAGGCACCACAACCGAAATGGGGTGTCCAAGATCGAGAAGATTTGGTGAAACTAGATACATGAGCAAAATCATTACTGTCGCAGCAGCGATTATTTCCAATGAGGATCAGCAGTTGTTGTTGGTTCGAAAAAAGAATACCCAGTTTTTCATGCAAGTTGGTGGGAAGTTAGAGGAGAATGAGCCTTCTGAGGACACGATTCTGCGAGAAATTAAAGAAGAAATTGGCGCTGAGGCAGTAATAGATCAATATATAGGTCGTTTTGAAACCAAAGCTGCAAATGAAGCGGATCATCAGTTGATTAGTTATCTCTATCGAGTTCAGCTTAAACAAGAGCCTCACATTCATGCAGAAATTGCTGAAATGAAATGGATCGATTTAGATGATGATGCTACGCCTTTAGCACCGTTAACTCGAGAAATCGTGATTCCTTGGTGTAGGCAGCATTTTAATGCCAATTAAAACTTAAAGTGACTGTGTCAATATTCTGCGGCTGCAATGCATGCGATCTGAACGTTCTGACAGCCGAGCTTTTCTAGTGCATTGGCCAACGCATTGACTGAACTCCCTGTGGTCACGACATCGTCAATAATCAGGATATTTCTAAACTTTCCTTTTTCTGAACGTATTGGTTTGAATTGAGATTGAATATCCTCGATTCTTTCTACACGTGTTAAGCCTTTCTGTGAGTGTTGTGCTGAACGCTCAATTGGCTGCCAAATGGGTATTTGCAGTTTTTTGGAAAGAATTTTTCCGATGACCATCATTTGATTATAACCACGCTCTTTCAAGCGCTCGTTTGAAATAGGCATAGGTACAATCGCTTGAAAACGTTTCAGTTTAAGTTCTAGCAATGTGTGTGCTAGAAAAGTTTGATAATGAAGTTGTTGTTCATATTTGAATAAGTGAATAATGCGATCTATAGGAAAGCTATAGTCGAAACAAGCATAAATATTTCTTTCATGTCGATGAATGAGTGAAGGGCTTTTCCATGGGAGCATTGTCCAACAGTCATCACATAATCTGTGGGTTTGAGTTGGAGAGAATCCGCATAATTGGCAAGCGCGTCGTGATAATAATGTGTGATAGAGGTTATGAATAGGGCTCAGCATCATGGCTCAAGTTATTTTTATTGTGAGTACCTATGATTATAACTGAGCTCGTTGATTAAGGAACATATTAAACATACGCATATCTAGGTGCTTCTGGTAACCATCGTTTAAGAAGAGCATCCGCTTGATGTGGGTAATCTTTTAAAATTTGAGTCGCGACATAGTGCGCTTGAGTTAGCAGATGGTCATCCCGTTCCAATTTAGCCACGCGAAAGCCCATGTCTCCAGTCTGTTTCGTTCCTAACAGTTCGCCTGGGCCGCGGATTTCCAAATCTTTTTCTGCTATTAAAAAGCCATCATTGGTTTCACGCATAATGCGTAAACGCTCTTGTCCATTCTGCGATAAAGGACTTTTATATAATAATGCGCAAAAACTTGCTTTAGCACCTCGACCCACACGGCCCCTTAATTGATGTAGTTGAGATAGACCCAGTCGCTCCGCATTTTCAATGACCATGATGGATGCATTTGGTACATCCACTCCAACTTCGATCACGGTTGTTGCGATCAGCAGTTGTAATTGATTGTCTTTGAACTGTTGCATGACGGCTTGTTTTTCATCAGCTTTCATTTTGCCATGAACCAAACCAATATTGAGGTGCGGAAAGCATTCTTTAATCTCCTGATAAGTCGCTTCAGCAGCTTGGGCATCTAACGTCTCTGATTGTTCCACTAATGTACAGACCCAATAAGCCTGCTTACCTTCAGCGCAGTTTGTCGCAATACGCTGCAGGACCTCTTCACGACGATCGAGTGGAATAGTGACTGTTTGGATTGGGGTACGCCCTGGGGGTAACTCATCAATCACAGAAGTATCTAAATCGCCGTACGCTGACATTGCTAATGTACGTGGGATAGGCGTGGCGGTCATTACTAACTGATGTGGTGTCGTATCCTGTGCCCCTTTATTTCGTAATGCTAGACGCTGGTCAACTCCAAACCGATGCTGTTCATCAATGATGACAAGACCCAATTTACGAAACTGGACGTTATCCTGAAATAGTGCATGAGTGCCGACGACCAATTGGGCAGAACCTTCTCTAATCTGCTGTTCTGCAGCAGCGCGTGCTTTCCCTTTTTGTTTGCCTGATAACCAAGAAACTTGGATGCCGAGTGGTTCGAACCATTTTTTAAAATTTAAATAATGTTGTTCTGCGAGGATTTCAGTCGGTGCCATAAGAGCAACTTGCCATCCCTCTTCGAGTGGATGACATGCCGCAATGCCTGCTACTAAGGTTTTGCCTGCACCTACATCACCTTGCACCAGTCTGAGCATCGGTTTGTTTTGTTTAAGATCTTTCACAATTTCATTTGAAACACGTTTTTGAGCATTCGTCATTTCAAAGGGAAGTATGGAGAGAAGTTGTTTGGCAAATGTTCGACTGGCTGAAAATGCAGGTGCGGAGATCTGTTGAATGTATGCACGACGAGTCAACAAACTAATTTGATGACTGACTAATTCTTCAAAGATGAGACGTTGCTGTGCAGGATGCTGCCCTTCAGCCAGTTGCAACATATTGGCATTGGTGGGAGGGTGATGAATATATTCTAGTGCTTCTTTTAAAGCATACCCATTGGTAAATTTTGCAGGAATCAGTTCTGGTAAATCATGGGCATGTTGTGCTAAAGCTTGTTTAATATATTCACGCAGTTTAGGTTGAGTGAGTCCTTCCGTTGATGGGTAAATTGCGGTTAGCTGCGTTTTTGGAAGTGGTGTATGATCCGTAATCAATTGAATTTCTGGGTGATACATTTCTAGGCCACGAGCGCCTACTCGGACTTCACCAAACACTCTTAAACGATTTCCAGGCTTTGCGCGATCCATCAATGCTTTATAAATATGATAAAAACGTAAGGTGACTTTTCCAAAATCATCTTGTAATAATATAGCCATGGATTTGCGTTTACCGGGCGGCATATCCATTGATGCGACAGTGCCTTCAAGTAAATAGCTTCGACCTACTTGAAGTTGATTCATGGGCACAATAGTACTGCGATCTTCATAATCTCGAGGCAGATGAAACAAAAGATCATCCGTATTCCAGATATTTAATTTTTCGAGTAAAGCGGCAGCGGCGTTTCCTACACCTTGCAACTGATGGACTGCAGTCATGTCCCCTCAACTTTGCTTAAATTGAATTTATAACACTAGAGAATAGGTCTTACATGCATATTCTATTTATCGGTTATGGTAAAACATCGCAACATGTTGCTAAACAATTATTTCAACAAGGACATCAAATTACCACAGTCAGTTTAAGCAGGAAAGATCAAGCAGGTGCTATGCATCTTCAACAAGATATACACCAACTTGATTTATCGACATTGTCGCCTATTGATGCAGTATACGTGTTGATTGCACCCAAAGACCCATCACTAAACGGGTATAAAGCAGCTTTCATAGATGCGATTCCACATATGAGAAATCAGCTTGCATTGCATCCCATCCAAAAGATTATTGTTGTCTCATCGACACGCGTTTACGGACAAGATCAAGGGGAGGAGATTGATGATCAAACAGAGATCAATCCGCAAGATGAGAAAGCATTAGTGTTAGCCACAATGGAGAAGCTTTGGCAAGAAGCCTTTCCACAGCAATGTATCATTGTGAGACCCACTGGTATTTATGGCGTATCCGTGAAGAGAATGATGCAGCTTGCTCAAAATACAATGGACTATCCCAATGTGCATTGGTCGAATCGAATTCATATCGAAGATTTAGCGGGTTTTCTTGTCCATTTACTTCACGTGGAACATCCAGAAAAAACTTATATTTGTAGTAATAATCAACCCATTCCATTACATGAAATTATTCTGTGGTTCCAAAAGCAGTTAAACATCCCTTCATTAAAATTATTGAGTGAGGCACAGCGTGGAAAGAAAATTTATGCCTCTCGAATGTTAAGCACTGGTTTTAAATTGAAACATGCTCAATTTTTTAAGGATTATCGAGAACTCATTTAGGCATAAAAAAACCCTCGCTGGGGAGGGTTTTAGATACTATTTTTTCTTGCGTTTTAAGCGTTTTTTGGCTTGTTGATCAGCAACTGCATCCAAAGCTTCTTTGAGCTCTTCATCGTTAAATGAAGTGATATGTTGCAACATTTGTAAGGTTACATCATCTAGTACCAAGTTGGCATATTGAGCAACCTCTTTGAATTGTGCATCGAAGACTATTGCGCCTTCTTCGTTATTACTGATATAGCCTTGTTGAGTCAGAACTTTGATAAAACTTTGGAAGAGCGCTTTATCAAAGAATTCAGGTGAGTTGAACTCATAAAGTACAGATAAACGCTGACCTAATAGATGGCTTAAATCTTCGACCTGCTTGGTCGTAATATTTCCAGAGCCACGTTGAGTAATTAGGGCAAGTGTCATGTAGTAGCGTTCAATACTTTGCTTCACTGGAGCAGCAAGCACGACTAACTGATTGTGTTGTTCAGAGTTAGGTGCAGGGCTACATAAATTTCCATGTTCATCAATCGTAATCAACTGTGCTTCTACCAGACCTTGAACATAGTTACAGATCTGTTCTTTAAGCTCATCCGTATTCCACTTAAGGAAAAGTTCAGCTTTCAAGAATGGATAAAGTGTACGAATGACATTAATCAAATCGCCCTGTGAAATTTTACCATTGTGCTCGACCATCGCAGCAATCAGTGATGGCAAGACATAAGCATGCAAAATATTATTGCGGAAATATGTCAGTAATACTGCTTGACCATCTTCAATCGCAATGATGTCGCCAAGGACATGTTTTACACGCTTAATCAACTTGAGTTTTAAACCATAAGCAATGATTTCTTTACCAGACAGTGGTGTGATTTGAACTCGATGATCATAAGGTAAAGCTGTTAGAAGATTGCGATAGGTATCTAACTGTTTAATACAAATCTCTTCATCAAGCGTGTGCTTGGAAGTCGATAAAAGAATAAGTGACAATAACGAAACTGGGTTGATAACAGCAGCACGGTTAATATTTTCAAGAATTGCATTTGCTGAGGTGTTGACTGCATCAGAAACTTCTTGAGGAATCGGGTCATCATTCTTCTCAATTTTGATATGTTCAGCACCATGCTGTTTCAAAATCTCATCAAGGAAGACGGGTTCACCAAAGTTTACGTGTACTTTACCGAAGATGCGTTCAATCTTTCTTAAGGTTTGTAAAATACCAAAGATAGATTCGGCCTCTTTAGGCTTACCATTCATTTCACCGACGTAAGTTGCACCTTCCATCAGGCGTTCATAACCAAAATAGGTCGGGACAAATACAATAGGTTTAGCACGACCACGCAAATGACTATGCACAGTCATTGCCAACATACCTGTTTTCGGCGGTAATAAACGTCCAGTACGTGAACGTCCACCTTCAATAAAGTATTCTAATGGCGTGTTTCGCGATAGGATACTGTATAGATATTCTTTGAATACAGTGGTGTATAACGCATTTCCACGGAAGGTTCGACGTATAAAAAATGCACCGCCACCACGTAAAAGCTGACCAACGAATGGCATATTCAGGTTATCACCTGCAGCAATGTACGGTACCATCATCCCACGCTTATAAATCACATAAGAGAGTAATAGGTAGTCAATATGGCTACGATGACAAGGTGTATAAATAATTTCGTAGTCTTTCGCTAATTCACGAACTGTATTGAAATTATGTACTTCTACGCCGTCATAGAGTTGAGTCCAAAGACGCGTCAGGGCTTGTTCTGCAAAACGTACTGTTGCATGAGAATAGTCTGATGCAATTTCATTCACGTAGCCGATCGCACGGCGCTCAGCTTCAATCAAACTGATTTTAGAGCGAATACTTTCTTTGCGAATTCCGTCCTGAACATCTTGAGATTTAATCAATGATTGCATCACGTTTCGACGATCTGACAAATCTGGACCTAATACAACTTCACGCTGACGATCTAGATAATCATTGAGTTGATTGACGATATATGTTGCAGGAGACAAGTTTGGATGTGTTACACGTGCGTAATCTACCAATTCGCGCAGTGATTTTGGTTCATGAAATTCAAGAAAAGATTGGCGACCATGTAAACCAATATTCATCAGTTGTTTAACAGTACTTGGCGTTGCCCAAGTGTCCGTAAATAGCAATTTAAATAATGAATCTTCTTTGTCCGGTGAGCGGCCCCACAATACAGTCACAGGTATAAGTTCAATGTCAGTATCTGGATGCTTATCCAATATCTCGATCAATCTGAGGAGACGAGGTGGAAATGCATGGGGTGGCGGATTAAGTAAGTTTGTTTCATCTTGGTGTTGTAAAAATAATACAGCAGCTTTCTCTTTATGGTCCCCGATCATGAGTGGGTCAAGTGCTGGCGCGAGATTTAATCGACGAGTTTCGCCGTCAACCACTAACGCATTACTACGCGAGTAATTTTGTAATACATAGCACACCACTTTTTTGTGAGTCGTGTTATTTTCAGTGGGTGGTGTTGAAGGTTGGGTTTCAGTAGGAACCTCTCCAAGAACATGCGGTGTTACTACGAGGTCAAGCAACTTACTGGAAAGTCGACGATACATTTGACCAAAGCCATTCTTGGACATACATACTCCTAGCCAAAGACGAATTTCGCATGACGCGAATGAAGGCAATTATTTTCTTAAATCTGTGATCAAAACAATATGTCATTTTCTAACAAAATGCACAGAATTTGGATGAATTTTCGTTAATAATCGTATTTTTAGCCAAAATATCAAATTTGTTTTATGACAATATAGTCAAGCAAAGTTTAGTTGTTTACTCGGAAATTATGGCAAGATAGAGATTGAGTCATTAAATTGGAAAATCTGTTTAAATTCAACAGGACCAATTTAATGTCGTAGCAATGAAATATATAGGTCCGATATGAATCAGCTCACGCAAGAACTCGTAGATTTACTCACGCTAGAAAGACTTGAAGAAAACATTTTTAGAGGCAAAAGCCAAAATTTGGTTGGCAAACGTGTCTTTGGTGGGCAAGTTCTAGGTCAAGCGTTACGTGCTGCTTCATATACAACTGATCGCCCTGCACACTCATTGCATGCATATTTCTTATTTGGTGGGGATGTTAATGCACCCATTATTTATGAAGTAGATCGAATCCGTGATGGACGTAGTTTCGTGAGTCGCCAAGTTCGTGCGATTCAACATGGCAAAACGATATTCATGTGTATGGTATCTTTTGCAGACCAAGAAGAGGGTCTCAATTATCAAGTTGCTGAACCAGAATACCCGCCAGTAGATGGGCTAAAATCTGAAGCTGAACTCAAGAAAATGATTGTGGATTTTGTACCAGAGAATGTGCGTGCCAGCTTTATGCGTGATCGTCATGTTGAAATTAAGCCTGTAATGCCAGTCAATCCATTCCAACCACAACCTGAAGCGCCGTCTTACGCGCACTATATTCGTACACACGATCGTTTGGCTGATGATGTAGATGAAAATGCATTACATCAGGCGATCGCTGCTTTTTATTCAGACTTTACTTTGATGACAACTGCACTACGACCACACGGACTCAGTTATATTTCACCGAGTTTACAATGTGCCAGTATTGACCATACCATGTACTTTCATAAACCATTTCGTGTAGATGATTGGATGCTCTATGACATGGAAGCAACGATTAGTGCAAGTTCTAGAGGATTGAACTTTGGACGAATGTGGCAAAATGGACAATTGGTCTGTAGTACAGTGCAAGAAGGTCTAATTCGAATTCGTGAAATCGAAACGCAATAAGATAATTGATCCATGCTTCAAGCCAAATCTTCAGATTTGGCTTTTTACTTCATATTTGTATTTATAAATTATTCGTTTCGGTTGCAAAGCTAACAAGAAAAAATGATCGATTCTTGAGGGCGCTCATGGCATAGTGCGACTAATAAATCAAAATGAAAAGCACATGACATGAGTCTAAATACGCAAATTTTAATTGCTGCAATTTTAGGTGTGGCTTTTGGCTTCTTGTTAAATGTATTCCCTCATACAGCATTTTTTAACGGAAGTTTATATGGCTTAGGGATTGCCAGTAGTATCTTTATCGGCCTACTGAAACTATTACTGATTCCTCTCATTTTTAGTTCTATTGTTGTCGGAGTTTCCAATCTACAGACTGGTGGCCAACTTGGTAGAACTTGGAAAATTACCCTCGCTTGTTGTGTCACAACCACAACGTTGGCGCTGATTTTGGGGCTTGCGTGTGCGCATCTTTTTGAGGTCGGGAAGGGTGTAGACATCACTATTTTTCAAGAGACCATGAATCAGCATCAGACGCCTGATACTTTGACGCCCTCGAGTTTTTTTACCAACTTTATCCAAAATACACTAATAAACCCGTTTAAAGCATTTGCTGAAGGTAATGTGTTAGCCGTTGTCGTTTTTGCACTTTTAATTGGGGTGGCTCTTGTTAAAGGTGGTGAAAAATTTGAAACAGTGAAAGCGTTGAGTCAGCAATTTTTTGAAATCATGATGTTGATGATTGGTTGGGTGATGAAGCTCGCACCAATAGGGATTTTTGCGTTACTGGCAAAGTTAATCGCGACGGAGGACCTATCTGTTCTGAGTCGATTAGCAGAATTTGCAGCAGTAGTCACGGGAACGACCATCTTTCATGGTCTTGTTGTTTTGCCTTTGTTGCTCTGGATTTTCGGGAGAATGAATCCAATTACATTTTTTAAGGGAACACGAGCAGCCTTGATTACGGCGTTTGCTACTAGCTCAAGTTCCGTAACCATGCCGCTATCAATGAAGTGTGCTCAGGAAAATTTAGGAGTAAGACCCCAGACTGCAGGATTTGTGATCCCTCTCGGGACACAATTGAATATGGATGGGACGGCATTGTATGAGGCTGCGGCGGCGCTGTTTATTGCGAATTTAATGGGGCTTGACTTAACGTTAGGACAACAATTGATTGTGTGTGCGACAGCAATGATTGCATCTTTAGGGGCACCAGGTATACCTAGCGCAGGTATGGTTACCATGATTATGGTTTTACAATCAGTTGGACTCCCGGCAGAAGCAATCGCGATATTATTGCCGATTGACCGTTTGTTAGATACCGTTAGAACAGTGGTGAATGTGCAGGGGGATATGATGATTAGTGTTGTTGTAGATCGTTACACGAATCCTGATCATGAACCTATTGAAAAAAATATAGCTTAAAAGATTAGATCAGATATAAAAAAAGCAGGGATCACCCTGCTTTTTTATTGAATACATTATGCAACTTTCAGTGCTGCACGTTCCGCTGCTGGTGACTGATTTAGATAGTTGATCGCATCTTCAGTTTTTGCTTCATGAACAGGGTCATACCAAGGCATTAAATAGCCGAGTTGTTGAGAAACAAGCCAGAATGGGTGAGGAAGTAAACCATTGTCTTTTTGGGCAATTCGTGCCCATTCACGCCAAATCCAAGGTTTGTAAACAGCTGGTTTAATTGATTTAAAGCGAGGGTCTTGACCCATAATATGAGCAGCACCATCAACCCATAAACCTAATACAGCAGCAATCACAACTACACTTTGATAATAGCGAGAAATATAACCACCGCCAAGATGACGATATAAGTCAAATGCAACGGTACGGTGTTCAATTTCCTCAGCACCATGCCATTTTACGAGATCGAGCATATTGGCATCAGCACCCAATTCTCCCCATTTTTTGTTGTACAAGGCATATTTGCCGAGGACACAAGTCATATGTTCAACAGTAGCAATAATACCTAATCTAAATAAATCCCACTGATGATCTAAGGCTTTTGGGACGTTTAGACCTAAAGGTTTATCCGCTAAAAGTTTTCCAAAAAGAAAGTCCATGATATCGAGGTTACGTTGAATATCGATATGACGTGCGCTGAGATATTCTTTATTTGCTGAATTATGTGCTTGAGCGTGCATCGCTTCTTGGCGAATAAAAGCTTTCACATCTTCTGCAAGTTTTTCATCAGTAATTTTGGGTAATACTTTGTTGTACAGACGACAAAACCAAAATTCGCCTGCTGGTAAGATATTGTTAATTTCATTGATAAAATAACTAACGAAAGGCTGATTTGGAACCCAATCTACTGGTGTATCCGCCCACTCAAATTTAACTTTACGAGGTTTGATGTGATACTCAATAGAAGATCCAATCTTACTATTTCTTAATCGAGACAATAATTTCATCACACTTTCCTGAATTTTTGTTGTGATTATCATTTTTCAGTATAAAAAAATGCCCTCAAATAACCTTAGCATTTGAGGACATTGATGTATCAATTAGTGAATGTAATGATTTAACCATTCAGTAGGGTAGATACTATTCGGCTTTGTTGGATTCTAGTTCGGTTGTTTCGCTTGGTGATTCATCATCTTGTTGAATATCATGATCAAAATCTTCATCGATGTCTGATTCACTTACTTCAGGAATTGCACTTAGATCAAATCCGTTAGGTTGCTCAAGCGTAAAATTTAAACGACCAGCAATAACGCTTGCGAGTTCTTCAAGACCTTGCTTATTGAGGGATGAGAACAATTGGATAGAGAAGTTAAGCTTCATTTTCTTTAATTGAGCTTTGACTTCTTGCAATGCTTTTGAAGCTGGACCACGATTTAACTTATCTGATTTTGTTAATAAAACATGGACAAATAATTTACGTGAATAAGCCCATTCTAACATCATGACATCGAAATGTTGTAAAGGGTGTCGTATGTCCATTAACAATACAAGCCCTTGTAAACTTTCACGATGAATGAGGTAGTTTTCAAGCTCTTTTTGCCAAACGATTTTCATGCTTTCAGGTACAGCAGCATAGCCATATCCAGGAAGGTCAACTAATCTTTGTTCGGCATTGCCCATGCTAAAAAAGTTAATCATTTGTGTGCGACCAGGTTTTTTAGACGCACGTGCAAGTTGTTTTTGATTGGTTAATGCATTAATCGCACTCGATTTACCAGCATTCGAACGACCTGCAAAAGCAATCTCATAACCTGTGTCATCGACACATAAATTCAGTTTTGGTGCACTCATTAAGAATTCGGCTTTGCGCAACCAGTTGAGCGCTTGAACCGAATATTCAGTAATCGCTGGATCGGCTTTTTTCTCATAGCTGATCTTTTGCTTTGGGGCATTTGACGCCTTACTGTTTTTCGACTTTCCTCTGCTGTGATGCATAGCTCAACTTCAATAACTCAATTTACAATCAGCTATTATAAAGGAAGTCGCGCATGCAAGCGAATACTCAATCGAATTGAGTCAATCTATGGTGTAACTTGAATGAAAGGAATGGGTGAATCTGAATTGAATTTTATACCTGAGGTGGGTATAACATCCTTCAGTTTAAATTGATCTAAATGCTGATAAAACTGTTGGACTGCATGATCTAAAATGCCTTTCAAGCCACAGTCACTTCTTAATACGCATGGCGGGTTATGACACTCTACAATTTGCTGATCGCTTTGAAGTGTTCTCACTAAAGTCCCTAATGAGATATTCAGAGTTTGAGGGGCTAGACGTATACCGCCACCTTTGCCTCGACTGGTCATTAGCCAATTTTGTTTTGCCATAAAGTGAACGATTTTCATGGCATGGTTTTCTGAGACCTGCAATTGGTTTGCCAGTTCTGCAATGGTATAAGGCAAGTCGCGAGGTTGTGCGACATACATCAATATACGCAGCGCATAGTCGGTAAATTTATTCAGTTGCATAGATCATCATAAAAGATAGCTTATTTCCATCTTAACATTGAAAGCCCCGTGAACGGAGCTTTCAATAATCTCTTAAAATCTTATTTCGGTTAAAGATTTAGATGAATTAATTTTTTAGTGGTGCAGATACCTCAACCACATCACCTACTTGATAGTGGTTTAATAAGATATTTGCCACAGAATATTCAGTTGCTTCATCTACCGCTTTTACTGTGATTTGATACTGGTCAGCTTGTGCAGCATCAAAGCTAAATTGTTGTGGTTGGCGCATCTCTTGCCCCGGTACTTGGACTCGTACCGAAATATATTCACCTGCTTCAGCCGTCGCAATGGTGAGACCGTCCTTGGCAGCTAAAGTTAAGGTTTTGGTGTTAGCTTCAGCTTCAATCGCTGTAATTTTAAATTCACGCCAGCCAGCCCAACCGCCATTTTGTGCAGTCAAAGCTTCATATTTTGATTTTTCAACACCAATTAAAATGTCTGCCAATTGCATATACGCGGCTTTCCAAGCAGCAATCAGATCAGAGTCCATTGGCACATCTAATACTTCGCTGATTGAATGCAGAAGGTTTTCACCCACAATCGAGTATTGATCCGCTTGAATGTCTAAACTTACGTGTTTAGTGGTAATTCGCTCAATCGCTTTTGCCAAAACTGTAGGATTTTCAATATTTTCAGCATATGCCAAAACAGCAGCAGCTAAAGCACGTGGCTGACGACCAGTACTTTGATGATCCATGTTAAATGTATTTTTTAACTCGGGGTTGTTGTTCAGCATGCGATTATAGAAATAGGTCGTAAGGGCAACACCATTCTCACGCAGAACGGGAACAGTCGCTTTTACAAGTTCAATATGTTGTGGCGTCATGAGCTTCAACTTTGGCTTTATTAAAAGATATATTTAAAATACATCTTTTAGGGTCGAGCTGCAATATGACTTGCATAGAAAACCTTAAAATAATTATGGGATATTAAAATATCCCATAATGAAGTTAAAAATGATGGGTAAAGGGAGGACTATTTTTTTCCAAATAATGAGCCCAGTAGACCGCGTACGATTTTTTGCCCAGTGCTTCCGCCGAGGCTTCGTGCAGCACTTTTAGCAAACGTACCGACAATATCTTGGGTGAGTTTTTCGCGTTGTTTGGCTGCACGTTCTGCTTCTTTTTGTTGTTCACGGGCAAGGCGTTCTTGTTCTTTAGCAATTTGCTTCGCGTAGGCCTCTTGTTCGGCTTGTTGTTGACGCTGAACTACTTTGTTTTGCAGTATTTCAAAAGCACTTTCTCTATCAAGTACTTGCTCATAAACACCCGCAACCACACTGTTTGTCATGAGCATCTTACGCTCTTCAAGCGTGATAGGTGTAAAAGATGAATATGGGGGCATAACCCAACCGCGTTCAACCATTTGTGGCGTGCCTTTCTCATCTAGACAGCTAATTAGCGCTTCACCAACTGCCAACTCCGTAATGGCGTCCTGTACTTTGAATGCAGGATTGGGTCTAAAAGTATCAGCTGCAGTTTTTACTGCTTTTTGATCTTTTGGTGTGAAGGCGCGAAGTGCATGCTGAACACGGTTGCCCAGTTGTCCTAAAACACTTTCAGGTAAATCCAGCGGATTTTGGGTGACAAAATAAATACCTACTCCCTTAGAGCGGATTAAGCGTACCACTTGTTCGATCTTTTCTTGCAAACCAGAGCTGGCATTGTCAAACAGTAAATGAGCTTCATCGAAGAAAAATACCAATTTCGGTTTATCCATATCACCGACTTCAGGTAATTGTTCAAACAGTTCGGAAAGCATCCACAGTAAGAAAGTAGCATAAAGCTTTGGTGTGTTCATTAATTTATCGGCAGCGAGCAAATTAATATTGCCGTGACCTTGTGCATCGGTTTGGATAAAATCCATGAGGTCTAATGCAGGCTCACCAAAAAATTGATCACCGCCTTGATCGGACAGTGCTAGCAAATTACGTTGGATTGCACCCAAGCTGGCAGGAGAAAGATTGCCGTATTCTGCTTTAAAGTCAGCTGCATGCTCAGTCACATAAGTGATCATCGCCTTGAGGTCTTTAAAGTCGATCAGTAATAAACCTTGATCATCCGCAATGCGGAAAATCGCAGAAAGCACACCTTCTTGGGTATCATTCAAATTCAGCATTCGGGCTAAAAGCAATGGACCAATTTCTGATACTGTAGTCCGAATCGGATGACCTTGTTCGCCAAATAAATCCCAAAAAACCACAGGTGATGCGTTAAATGGGATTGATTCAATTTTGAGGCTTTTGATGCGTTCATCAAACTTTGAATTGCTTTCACCTGCTTTGGCAAGGCTAGAGACATCACCTTTTGCATCGGCTAAAAATACTGGCACACCAATACGAGAAAAGCTCTCTGCCAAGACCTTTAAAGTGACTGTTTTGCCTGTTCCTGTTGCGCCGGCAATCAAGCCATGTCGGTTTGCCAGTTGCGAATGTAAAACAATCTCTTGGGATGTATCTGAGGTTTTTTTTGCGATGACAATTGGTGTGCCCATAATTATTCCTTTTTATTCGATCTTTTGTTGTTGCATTATTTTGAGTGCTTGTTGAATATCTTCTATCAAATCGTGAGGATGTTCCAGTCCTATACAAAAACGAACCAATATTCCTTCTTGTAAATGTGTATGTGCAAGCTCACGCATTTGATCAATTTGATAGAGCATTACTAAACTCACTGGGCCACCCCAGCTAAAACCTAATTTAAACAGGTTAAGCGCATCACAAAAATTGCGTATATCTTGAAGATTATATTTTTTATCAAAAATTACACTGATCAAACCTGCGCTCAATTCTGATAGGCAAACTTCTTTCCAAAAAGTATGACCTGCAGATTTTGGATTGGCAGGGTGCAATACTTGTGCAAACTCATTTTGCTGTAGAAGCCAGCTTAATAAAGTTAGCGCTGATTTAGATTGGTGCGTATAACGGAGTTCCATTGAGGATAGGCTGCGCTGAATCTGTGCGGTGTCATCGCCTGATATAGAAATCCCTTGAATTGCATGCATGCGAAATAGCTTGTGGTATAAATCCTTGTTTTTTGTTACGACACTCCCCATGAGAATGTCACCACCACCGCTTGGATATTTGGTGAGTGCATGGACGGTGATATCGACTGCTAAGTGTTCTGTACCAAAATCAAAAGCATTAAAAGCTAGACCCGCTCCCCAAGTATTATCAAGTGCGGTAAGGATCTTATGCGTTTGAGCTTTTTTGACCAGATTCGTTAAATCTGGAAATTCGAGTGTTACAGATCCTGCAGCCTCTAACCAAATTAACTTAGCTTTATCACTGGGTTTAAAGCTCTCAACATCAATTGGGTTATAGACCTTAACGGCAATACCATAACGTGATTCTAGGTTTCGCAAATGCTCCATATTTGGACCGTAAATATTGTCCGCGACCCAAACTTCATCACCATGTGCTAAAAAACAAGAATTCACCAAGTTGATTGCAGAGAGTCCGCTTGGTGCAAGTAGACAGTATTCTCCGCCTTCTAATTGTGCAATATTGTCGCCTAGCGTAAACGTAGTGGGGGTGCCATGCGTTCCGTAACTATAGTCATAAGCATCGGTCCAATGGCGATTGAAAAGAGCATCGGTATTTTCAAAAATGATCGTTGATGCACGATAAATAGGGGGTTGAATACTATTTAAAAGTTGAGGTGCTTTTCTAGGGCTATGTATGAGTTGAGTTTGCGTATTTATTTTCACAATTTACCTGTATAAACCGTCATTTTATAACTAACAAAACATACTACTAAAAAACTGCATAGCTGTGCTTTGTTTAAAATTATTTAACAACCTATAGGTTGGCTTCATTTTTGCAACTGCTAGTGCAATATAAGAAAAGTTCGGGTTGGAAAATGAAGCCATTAAAAGTGCATTACTTTCAGCATATTGCTGGTGAAGGGTTCGGAAGTTGTTATGAATATTTAAAATCAATTGGAGCACAAATTAGTGCTACGGAGTTTTTTGCATTACCTGTTGAGATGGCATTAGAAATCGAGGCGTTACCAGCAATTGAAGATATTGATTTACTAATCATCATGGGCGGAGCAATGAGTGTAAATGATGAGGCAAATTATCCATGGCTAAAAATAGAAAAAAGATGGATCCGTCGATATTTATCACTAGGCAAGCCTGCAATTGGTTTGTGTCTCGGAGGTCAGCTTATAGCCAATGCTTTGGGAGCAAGTGTACGTTTAAATGAACAACAAGAGTTAGGTTGGACTAAAGTCTTCAGAACTCAACATGGTTTATCAGATTACTTTGAAATACCTAAAGAATTGGAAATAATGCAATGGCACAGTGAGACTTTTGAGATTCCTAAAGGAGGCGTCAGACTGGCTGAAAATAATGTGTGTGCAAACCAAATGTACCAAATTGGAAAGAATGTGCTGGGTTTTCAGTTTCATCCAGAAATAACGCCGAAAGTTTTACAAATGTATATTGAGAATGAAGAGCATGAGAAGGTATTTTCTGGCGCTTATGTACAATCTTTAGATACCTTAAAACAAACAAAAAAAACGAGGTTCCAAAAAGGGAATGAATTGCTGATCGATGCAATTAATTACGTATTGGGGTTCGGGCAGGGTGTGCAAAAGAAAGCCGCCAACGCTTAACCGTAAATTGAGAAAAAATGATAAATAGGTTTGCTTAACAGTTAAACAATCGTTATAATGGGCGACCCTTTGATATTAAGGGCTAAACAACGTTGATTGTTGTTTAGATCGTTACAGTCGTGGCATCGATCACGACCTTAGTGATTTTCACTGCCTCTGACACTTGCCTTGTTTTCGGACAGGGGGAGATGCGTCATGGGTGATTCTTTATATATTTGGCTTGGAGTTTACTGGTATGTCTAACCAGAGAATCCGTATCCGTTTGAAGTCTTTTGATCACCGTTTAATTGATCAATCTTCTCAAGAGATCGTAGAAACAGCAAAACGTACTGGCGCACAAGTTTGTGGTCCAATCCCGATGCCAACTCGCATCGAGCGTTTTAACGTTCTAACTTCACCGCACGTTAACAAAGACGCGCGTGATCAGTATGAAATCCGCACTTACAAGCGTTTGATCGACATCGTTCAACCTACAGACAAAACTGTAGATGCATTGATGAAATTAGATCTTGCAGCTGGTGTAGACGTTCAGATCGCATTGGGTTAAGGCTTTCGGTTAATTAACACTCTAAGTTAATTAAGCCGCTTTTTTAGAGGTTTATGCACATGGCTATTGGTTTAGTCGGTCGCAAGTGCGGTATGACACGTATCTTTACAGATGCTGGTGTTTCTGTACCTGTTACAGTGATTGAGGTTGATCCTAACCGCATCACTCAAATCAAAACGCTTGAAACTGATGGTTATCAAGCGATTCAAATCACTACTGGTGAACGTCGCGAATCTCGCGTTACTAATGCTCAGAAAGGTCACTTCGCTAAAGCGGGTGTTGCTGCTGGTCGTTTAGTTCAAGAGTTCCGTGTTACAGAAGCTGATCTTGAAGGTCGTGAAGTTGGCGGAACTATCGGTGTAGATTTGTTCACAGTGGGTCAAATCGTTGACGTAACTGGTCAGTCTAAAGGTAAAGGTTTCCAAGGTGGTGTTAAGCGTTGGAACTTCCGTACTCAAGACGCTACTCACGGTAACTCTGTTTCTCACCGTGTTCTAGGTTCTACAGGTCAAAACCAGACTCCTGGTCGCGTATTCAAAGGCAAAAAAATGGCTGGCCATTTAGGTGCTGAACGCGTAACTACACAGGGTCTTGAAATCGTTGCTATCGATACAGAGCGTTCAGTTCTTGTAGTTAAAGGCGCGGTTCCTGGTGCTACCGGTGGTGACGTAACTGTTCGTCCTACTATCAAGGCTTGAGGGGAAATAACGTGAATTTAAATACTGTTTCCGGCTCTGCTGTTGAATTATCAGAAGTTGCGTTCGGTCGTGAATTCAATGAAGCTCTTGTACACCAAGTTGTTACAGCTTATTTAGCTGGTGGTCGTCAAGGTTCAAAAGCTCAGAAATCACGTGCAGACGTTTCTGGCGGTGGTAAAAAACCATTCCGTCAAAAAGGTACTGGTCGCGCTCGTGCTGGTTCTATTCGTAGCCCAATCTGGGTTGGCGGTGGTAAAACTTTTGCTGCTCGTCCACAAGACTGGTCTCAAAAAGTAAACCGTAAAATGTATCGCGGTGCTATGCAATGCATCCTGGCTGAACTTGTTCGTCAAGATCGCTTAGTTTTAGTTGAAGAGTTTGCTGTAGCTGCTCCAAAAACTAAAGAATTGCTTGCAAAACTTAACGACTTGAATGCTACTCGTGCATTAATCGTTACTGATGCTGTTGATGAGAACTTGTATCTAGCTGCTCGTAACCTTCCACACGTTGATGTGGTTGATGCTGCTGCTATCGATCCTGTTAGCTTGATCGCGTTCGATAAAGTTGTTATGTCTGTAGCTGCTGCTAAGAAAATTGAGGTAGAACTCGGATGAACAACGAACGTATCTATCAAGTCCTAAAAGGACCTGTATTCTCAGAAAAAGCACAAGTTTTAGGTGAAACTGCTGGTGTTCAAGTGTTTAAAGTTGCTATCGATGCAAACAAGCTTGAAATCAAAAAAGCAGTTGAACAATTATTTGGTGTAGAAGTTGTTAAAGTTAACACGACTATCACTAAAGGTAAGACTAAACGCTTTGGTAAAACTATCGGACGTCGTTCTGATGTTAAAAAAGCATACGTCACCCTGAAAGCTGGCCAAGATGTAGAAATGGCTGACTTGGGCGATACCGCTGAAAGCACAGCGGAATAAGGACGAGAATTATGCCTATTCAAAAATGTAAGCCAACGTCTCCAGGACGTCGCTTTGTAGAGAAAGTCGTTCACGACCATCTTCACAAAGGTGCGCCTTATGCTCCGTTGGTAGAAGCTAAAAAACGTACTGGTGGTCGTAATAACAACGGTCACATTACTACACGTCACGTTGGTGGTGGTCACAAGCAACATTACCGTATTGTTGACTTTAAACGTAACAAAGATGGCATTCCTGCGACTGTAGAGCGTATCGAATACGATCCTAACCGTACTGCACACATTGCATTAGTTTTGTATGCTGACGGTGAGCGTCGTTATATCATTGCGCCTAAAGGTCTACGTGCTGGTGATAAAGTTCAATCTGGTAACGATGCTCCAATTCGTCCAGGTAACTGCTTACCACTTCGTAACATGCCTATCGGTTCTACTCTTCACAATATCGAGCTTAAAATCGGTAAAGGCGCTCAATTAGTGCGTTCTGCTGGTGCTTCTGCTCAGTTATTGGGTCGTGACGGTTCTTACGCAATTATTCGTCTACGTTCTGGCGAAATGCGTAAAGTACACGTTGAATGTCGCGCAGTTCTTGGTGAAGTTTCTAACCAAGAAAGCAACTTACGTTCACTAGGTAAAGCTGGTGCTTCACGCTGGCGTGGTGTTCGTCCTACCGTTCGTGGTATGGCGATGAACCCGGTAGATCACCCACATGGTGGTGGTGAAGGGCGTAACAAAGGTATTCAACCTGTAAGCCCATGGGGTCAAAAAGCTAAAGGGTACAAGACACGTACCAATAAGCGTACGACTAAGATGATCATTCGCGACCGTCGCGTTAAGTAACAAGTAAAGGAATCTGACAATGCCTCGTTCTCTGAAAAAAGGCCCATTCGTCGATGCGCACTTGTTCGCTAAGGTTGAAGCGGCTATCGCGGCTAATAACCGTAAGCCGATCAAAACTTGGTCGCGTCGTTCGATGATCCTCCCGGATTTTGTTGGTTTAACAATTTCTGTACACAATGGTCGTAACCATGTTCCGGTAATCGTATCTGAGCATATGGTTGGTCACAAGCTTGGTGAATTTGCACCGACTCGTACTTACCGTGGTCACGGTGTTGACAAGAAATCTAAACGTTAATAGGTGCTATGATGGAAGTAACTGCTAAATTACGCGGTGCCGCTATCTCGGCACAAAAAGCTCGTTTGGTTGCAGACTTGATTCGCGGCAAATCTGTTGCGCACGCTCTTAACATACTAAACTTCAGTAACAAAAAAGCTGCAGTTTTAGTTAAGAAAGCATTGGAATCTGCGATTGCAAACGCTGAACATAATAACAGTTTAGATGTAGACGATCTTAAAGTTTCTACGATCTACGTTGATGAAGGCATGAGCCTTAAACGTATTTTGCCACGTGCTAAAGGCCGTGCAGATCGTATTACTAAGCGTACTTGTCACATCACCGTTAAGGTAGGGGTTTGATATGGGTCAGAAGGTTCATCCAATCGGTATCCGCCTAGGTGTTGTGAAACGTCATAACGCTAACTGGTATGCGAATCCGAAACAATACGCTGAATACTTGCTTAAAGATCTTCAAGTTCGTGAGTTTTTAAACAAAAAACTTAAGAATGCGATGGTGAGCAATATTCTTATCGAACGTCCAACAGGCGCTGCTAAAGTAACAATTAGCACTGCTCGTCCTGGTATCGTGATCGGTAAAAAAGGCGAAGACATTGAAAAATTACAGCGCGAACTTACCAATATTATGGGTGTTCCAGCGCAAGTAAGCATCAACGAAATTGATCGTCCAGATTTAGACGCTCGTCTAGTTGGTGAAGCAATTGCTTCTCAATTAGAAAAACGTGTAATGTTCCGTCGTGCTATGAAGCGTGCGGTTCAAAACACTATGCGTGCTGGTGCGAAAGGTATCAAAGTTGAAGTTTCTGGTCGTTTAGGCGGTGCAGAGATTGCACGTACTGAATGGTATCGTGAGGGTCGTGTACCTCTACATACTCTTCGTGCTGACATCGACTATTCAGCGGTACGCGCAGAAACTACTTACGGTACGATCGGCGTTAAAGTTTGGATCTTCCGTGGTGAGATCTTGGGCGGCATGAAACAAGTCATGAACCCAGCTCCAGCTGAAGAACGTCCAGCTAAACGTGGTCGCGGTCGTGGTGAAGGTCAAGAGCGTCGTGGTCGTCGCAATGATCGTTCTGCTGAAAAAGGAGAATAATCCATGTTGCAACCTAAACGTACTAAATTCCGTAAAGTGCAAAAAGGCCGTAACACTGGTCTAGCGCATCGCGGTAGCACAGTATCTTTTGGTACTATCGCACTTAAATCAGTTGAACGTGGTCGCATGACTGCGCGTCAAATTGAAGCAGCGCGTCGTACAATCAGCCGTCGTGTAAAACGTGGTGGTAAGATCTTTATCCGTGTATTCCCGGACAAACCAATTACTGAAAAACCATTAGAAGTTCGTATGGGTAAAGGTAAAGGTTCTGTGGAATATTGGGTTTGTGAAATCAAACCAGGTAAGATCCTGTACGAAATGGAAGGTGTGAACGAAGAATTAGCGCGTGAAGCATTTACGCTTGCTGCTGCTAAACTTCCGTTTAAAACCACTATCGTGACTCGGACGGTAATGTAATGAAAACTAAAGATCTACGTGAAAAGTCGGTAGAAGAATTGACAGCTTTGCTTGATGAGCAACAGTTGAACCAATTCCGTCTTCGCATGGCTAAAGCAACTGGTCAATTGGGTAAATCGCACGAAGTGCAATTAACTCGTAAAACTATTGCTCGCATCAAGACCCTCCTTACCGAAAAACAGGGGAACGCACAATGAGTGAGCAAACAGTTCGCACGTTAACAGGCAAAGTAGTAAGCGACAAGATGGACAAGTCTATCGTTGTTCTTATCGAACGCCGCGTTCAACACCCGTTGTATGGCAAATCAATCCGCCGTTCAACAAAATTACACGCTCATGATGAGAACAACACTGCTAAAACTGGCGATGTTGTAACTATCAAAGAAAGCCGCCCAATTTCTAAAACTAAGTCTTGGACTTTAGTTGAAGTTGTTGAAGCAGCTGCTGAGTAAATAACGTTCTTGTTGCATCATCGGTCAATTTCGAGTACTCTTTGAGCCTTTCGAAATTGTGACCGGTGATGCTCGGTTTTGGAGTAGGGCAATGATTCAGACCGAAACTATGCTCGACGTAGCAGACAACAGTGGTGCTCGCCGCGTACAATGTATTAAAGTACTTGGTGGTTCACATCGTCGTTATGCTTCAGTTGGCGACATTATTAAAGTTACTGTAAAAGAAGCAATTCCACGTGGCCGTGTTAAAAAAGGCGACGTAATGAATGCAGTAGTTGTACGTACAAAATTCGGTATCCGTCGTCCAGATGGTTCTGTTATTCGTTTCGATGATAACGCTGCTGTTATTTTGAACAACAACAAAGCTCCGATTGCTACTCGTATTTTCGGACCAGTGACTCGTGAACTTCGTACTGAACAGTTCATGAAAATCATTTCATTGGCTCCTGAAGTTCTATAATAGAGGCAATCATGGCTAAGATTAAAAAAGGCGATCAAGTAATCGTGATCGCAGGTAAAGAAAAAGGCAAACAAGGTACTGTTTTGTCTGTTTCTAATGACCGAGTTAAGGTTGAAGGTCTTAACTTAGTTAAGAAGCATCAAAAGCCTAACCGTGCAACAGGTGCTGAAGGCGCTATCGTTACACAAGAAGCTTTGCTTCATATCTCTAACGTGGCAATTTTTAATGCTACAACCCAAAAGGCTGACCGTGTTGGTTACCAAGTGATTGACGGCGTGAAAACTCGCGTTTACAAATCAAATGGTGAATCAGTGGCGGTAGCGAAGTAATAGGTTGAAATAGGCAATGGCCAGACTTAAAGCGCGTTACAACGACGAACTTAAAGCTCAATTACAAGAACAATTGGGCGTTAAGAATGTGATGGAGATCCCTCGCATCACTAAAATCACGATCAATATGGGTGTTGGTGCAGCTGCTGCTGACAAAAAACTCCTTGATGGTGCTCTTTCTGATATGCAAGCTATCGCTGGTCAAAAACCAGTTCTTACGTTAGCTCGTAAATCTATCGCTGGTTTCAAAATCCGTGATGGTTGGCCGATTGGTTGTAAAGTTACTTTACGCGGCGAACGCATGTACGAATTCTTAGACCGTTTGATCTCTATCGCGATCCCTCGTATCCGTGACTTCCGTGGTTTCTCTGCGAAATCATTTGACGGTCGTGGTAACTACTCTATGGGTCTTAAAGAACAGATTATGTTCCCTGAGATCGATTTTGATAAGATTGACCGTATTCGTGGTATGGATATTACCATCACTACGACTGCTCGCACCGATGACGAAGGCCGTGCGCTTATGCGTGCATTCGGCTTCCCGTTCAAATAAGAGGTCGATATGGCTAAGAAAGGTATGATTAATCGCGAATTGAAACGCGAAGCTACTGTTGCTAAATACGCTGCAAAACGTGCTGAATTAAAAGCTGTTATTGCAAACGTAAATGCAAGCGACGAAGAGCGTTTCGAAGCGATGATGAAGTTACAAGCATTACCACGTAATGCATCTCCAGTACGTCTTCGTAACCGTTGTGGTTTAACTGGTCGTCCTCATGGTTACTTCCGTAAGTTCGGTTTAAGCCGTAACAAATTACGTGACACAGTAATGCAAGGTGATGTACCGGGCGTTGTTAAGGCAAGCTGGTAAGGAGCACTATAAATGAGTATGCAAGATACCGTTGCCGACATGTTAACACGTGTTCGTAACGCACAAATGGCGAAGAAACAAACTGTTTCTATGCCAAACTCAAAGTTAAAAGTTGCGATTGCTAACGTTCTTCAACAAGAAGGTTATATCGCTGATGTAGCTGTTGCAGATGCTGAAGGCAAACCAACACTTACTTTGACTTTAAAATATTTCGAAGGCAAACCAGTTATTGAGACTGTGAAGCGCGTTAGCCGTCCAGGTTTACGTCAATATCGCGGTAAAGATAACCTTCCAAGCGTTAAGCAAGGTTTAGGTATTGCAATTGTTTCTACAAGCAAAGGCATCATGACTGATCGCGCTGCACGTGCTGCAGGTATCGGTGGTGAAGTTATTGCTTTTGTTTCTTAATAGGTGATTCCTCATGTCTCGTGTGGCTAAAGCCCCAGTAACTGTACCTAACGGTGTAACAGTTACTCAGAACGGCCGGCAGGTCGAAGTGAAAGGCAGCAAGGGTACTTTGTCTTTCAACCTGCATGCGCTGGTCGAGCTAAAACAGGAAGACGGTATTCTAGCTGTTGCTCCTAAAGCTGAATCTAAAGATGCTTGGATGCAAGCTGGTACTGCTCGCGCTGTGCTTAACAACCTTGTTAAAGGTGTTAGCGAAGGTTTCGAACGTAAGTTACAACTTATCGGTGTTGGTTATAAAGCTGCGGTTAAAGGGAACACAGTTCACCTTAACCTAGGTTTCTCTCACCCGATCGATTACAACCTTCCTGAAGGTGTAACTGCTGAAACACCTACAGCTACTGAAATCGTGCTTAAATCTGCTGATAAAGCAGCTTTAGGTCAAGTTGCTGCAGATATCCGTGGTTACCGTCCGCCAGAGCCATATAAAGGTAAAGGTGTTCGTTATTCTGATGAAGTTGTACTTCGTAAAGAAGCTAAGAAGAAATAAGGCGCGAGGTTCTTATGAACGAAAAGAAACAAACCCGTTTGCGTCGTGCGAAAAGCACACGCTTGCACATCCGTGCATTGGGTGCGACTCGTTTGTGTGTAAACCGCACTCCGCGTCACATCTATGCTCAAGTAATCTCAGCAGATGGTGGCAAAGTATTAGCGCAAGCTTCTACTTTAGATGCTACGTTACGTAGTGGTACTACAGGTAACGTTGAAGCAGCTACTAAAGTTGGTGCTTTAATCGCTGAACGTGCTAAAGCAGCTGGCGTAACTAAAGTTGCATTTGACCGTTCTGGTTTCAAATATCATGGTCGTATCAAAGCCTTGGCTGATGCTGCTCGTGAAAACGGCTTGGAGTTCTAATCATGGCTAAAGTTGAACAAAACGAAGGTCTTGTTGAAAAGCTGGTTGCCGTTGATCGTGTAGCCAAAGTTGTTAAGGGTGGTCGTATCTTCTCTTTCACAGCATTAACTGTTGTGGGTGATGGTAATGGTCGCGTAGGTTTTGGTCGTGGTAAAGCTCGTGAAGTTCCAGCTGCTATTTCTAAAGCACTTGAAGCTGCTCGTCGCAACATGATTACTGTTGAACTTGTTGATGGTACTGTTCAGCACCCTATCAACGCTCGTCACGGTGCTAGCCGTGTTTACATGCAACCTGCTTCTGAAGGTACTGGTGTAATTGCTGGTGGCGCTATGCGTGCTGTTTTAGAAGCTGTTGGTGTACGTAACGTATTAACTAAATGTTATGGTTCTACTAACGCTGCGAACGTAGTAAACGCGACTTTTAATGGTCTGCGTGATATGACTTCTCCTGAGAAAGTTGCTGCGAAACGTGGTCTTTCAGTAGCACAAATTCAAGGGTAATCAATCATGAAAACGATTAAAGTTACCCAGACTAAATCTGCATCGCATCGCTTGAAAAATCACAAGCTTAGCCTTAAAGGTTTAGGTCTGCGTCGTATTGGTCACACTGTAGAAGTTCAAGATACTCCTTCTAACCGTGGTATGATCAATCAAGTTTACTATATGGTTAGTGTAGAGGAATAAGCCATGACTCTGCGTTTAAATACAATTGCACCTGCAGAAGGTGCTAAGCGTGAAAACCTTCGTTTAGGCCGTGGTATTGGTTCTGGCGTTGGTAAGACTGGTGGCCGTGGTGTCAAAGGTCAAAACTCACGTAAGAGCGGTGGTACTCGTCCAGGTTTCGAGGGTGGTCAAACTGCGTTATATCGTCGTCTACCTAAGTTCGGTTTCACTAGCCAATTGGCTTTGAAAACTGCTGAGGTACGTTTGTCTGAACTTAACAAAGTTGAAGGCGATATCGTTACTCTTGAAACTTTAAAAGCAGCGAACGTTGTACGTAAAGATATGATTCGTGCTCGTATCGTTCTTTCTGGTGAAATCACTCGTGCATTCACTGTTCAAGGTGTTGCATTGACTAAAGGCGCTAAAGCTGCTGTTGAAGCTGCTGGCGGTAAAGTCGAGGAGTAATCGCGAGTGTCTATGTCTCCTAGTTCTACAGGTCATGTTCACATGATGAAAGGTCAACCATTTCACGTGAAATATCGTGAAATTATTCGCCGATTAATGTTTTTAATTGGTGCTTTGGTGGTCTTTCGACTAGGAGCGCATATTCCGCTGCCAGGTATTGATAATGTCGCTTTAGAACGTTTCTTTAATGCAAATCAGGGTACTTTCCTTGGTTTGTTTAATATGTTCTCAGGCGGGGCATTGGAACGAATGTCCATTCTTGCGTTGGGGATCATGCCGTATATTTCTGCATCGATTATCGTGCAGTTAATGTCAACGGTTGTTCCTTCGCTGGAAGCATTGAAAAAAGAAGGCGAGCAGGGCAAGCGTAAGATTAACCAATATACGCGTTACGGCACATTATTCCTTGCAATTGTACAAGGTATTGGTATGTGTGCGGGTTTGATTAGTCAAGGGATTACCTTTACTTCAGGTTTAGCATTCTATATCCCTGCGTTAACGTCGTTAGTTGCAGGTACCATGTTCTTAATGTGGTTGGGAGAGCAAATTACCGAACGTGGTGTTGGTAATGGAATCTCTATGATCATCTTTGCAGGTATTGTTGCTGGTTTACCAAGTATGGTTGTGCAATCATTTACCCTTGTGGAAAATGGTCAATCAAGCTTAATTGGTATTGCTATATTTGGCTTATTGTCTTTAGCTGTTTTAGCTGCGATTGTGTTTATTGAAAAAGCACAACGTCGTATACCTGTTAACTATGCTCAAAAGCAGCAAGGTCGCCGAGTATTTACTGCACAACAGACTCACTTACCATTAAAAATCAACATGGCAGGTGTTATTCCAGCAATTTTCGCAAGTTCATTATTGCTGTTTCCTGCAAGTTTAGGTCAATGGTTAGGTAGTTCTGATCCTAATGCAGGGATCGTTAAGCGCACACTACAAGATTTGGCATTAGTTTTATCGCCTGGACAACCATTATATTTGGTGCTATTCGGTGCGCTTATTATTTTCTTCTGTTATTTTTATACGGCACTAGTTTTCAGTCCTAAAGAAGTATCAGAAAACTTAAAGCGTAGTGGAGCTTATGTACCTGGTATCCGCCCAGGTGAGCAAACTGCTCGTTATTTAGATCATATTCTTAGTCGTTTAACATTTATCGGTTCGATTTATATCACGGTTGTATGTTTAATGCCGATGGTGCTTCAAAGTTCTTTCGGTATTCCATTCCATTTGGGTGGTACATCGCTGTTGATCGTGGTTGTTGTAGTTATGGACTTTATGGCTCAGCTACAGGCACACCTCACATCGCGCCAATATGATAATCAAACACTAATGAGTAAAACGACTGCTCATCCTAAGGGATAAGCGCACTTAGAGGTTTCATCATGAAAGTTCAAGCTTCTGTAAAGAAAATTTGTGGTAGCTGTAAAGTTATCCGTCGTAATGGGGTAATCCGCGTGATTTGTAGCGCTGAACCTCGTCATAAGCAGCGTCAAGGTTAATCTGATCAAGACCTGTTGATTTCAGTAGGCTAATTAGGTTATTATCCGCCCCTCAAAGATTTTGTGGGGCGGTTGATTATCTCTACTGCCTTTTTGGAGAAAGTGAATGGCTCGTATTGCCGGTGTAAACATTCCGGATAACAAGCATGCTGTTATCTCTCTTACGTATATCTTTGGTATTGGTCGCCATACTGCTAAGCAAATCTTAGCTGCAACTGGTATTGCACCAACTACTAAGATCCGTGAATTAGATGACGCTCAGCTTGATGCGATTCGTGCAGAAGTTGCTAAGGTTCCGACCGAAGGTGACTTACGTCGCGAAATTTCCATGAACATTAAACGTTTAATGGATTTAGGCTGCTACCGCGGTCTTCGTCATCGTCGCAGCTTGCCTGTCCGCGGACAACGCACCAAAACTAACGCACGTACCCGTAAAGGTCCGCGCAAACCTATTAAGAAATAAGATTTCTGGAAGCTAAAAGATGGCTAAAGATACTCGCACACGCAAGAAGGTCACTCGTACCGTCTCTGAAGGTGTTGCACACATTCACGCTTCTTTTAATAACACCATTGTGACTATTACCGATCGTCAAGGTAATGCACTGGCTTGGGCCACTTCAGGTGGACAAGGCTTCCGTGGATCACGTAAATCAACTCCGTTTGCTGCTCAGGTAGCTGCTGAAGTTGCTGGTAAAGCTGCTTTAGATTACGGTTTGAAAAACTTGGACGTCCTTGTTAAAGGTCCTGGTCCAGGTCGTGAATCTGCGGTTCGTGCTTTAGGTGCAGTGGGTTATAAAATTAATAGCATTACCGATGTGACTCCAATTCCTCACAACGGTTGCCGTCCACCTAAAAAACGTCGCGTGTAAGGAGAAACATTCATGGCTCGTTATATTGGTCCAAAATGCAAACTCTCTCGCCGCGAAGGGACAGACCTGCAACTTAAATCAGGCGTTAAACCGTTTGATGTTAAGACAAAAAAACATGCTAAAGCTCCTGGCCAACATGGTGGAGCTCGTGGTGGTAAACAATCAGAGTACTCACTACAATTACGTGAAAAACAAAAAGTACGTCGTATGTACGGTGTTTTAGAACGTCAATTTAGTAACTACTATAAAGAAGCTGCTCGTGTTAAAGGCGCAACAGGTGAAAACTTGTTGAAATTGCTTGAAAGCCGTTTAGATAACGTTGTTTATCGTATGGGCTTTGGTTCTACACGTGCAGAAGCTCGTCAGCTTGTATCTCACCGTTCAATCACTTTAAATGGTCGTCGTGTTAACATCGCGTCAATCCAAGTTAAAGCTGGTGACGTGATTGCAGTACACGAAGGCGCTAAACAACAATTACGTATTAAAAACGCAATTGAATTGGCTGCTCAACGTGGAACTCCTTCTTGGATGGAAGTTGACCATTCTAAATTAGAAGGTACATTCAAATCTGCACCTGATCGTTCTGATTTACCTGCTGAAATCAACGAAAGCTTGATTGTTGAATTGTATTCTAAATAATCCTTGAGGTAGCAATAATGACGCGTACTGCAAACGAGTTTCTAACTCCGCAAGCGATCAAGGTCGAAGCGGCAAGCGGGACCTCGGCAAAAGTGATTCTAGAACCTTTAGAGCGTGGCTTTGGTCATACTCTAGGTAATGCTTTACGTCGCATTCTTTTATCATCTTTACCTGGCGCTGCTGTGGTTGAAGTTGAGATTGAAGGCGTCGAGCACGAGTACAGTACTTTAGAAGGCTTGCAGCAGGACATCGTCGAGCTCTTGCTGAACCTTAAAGGATTGTCTATTAAGCTGTTCGATCAAAATGAAGCATATTTGACATTAGAGAAACAAGGACCTGGCGATGTAACTGCCGCTGATCTTCGTTTACCTCACAATGTCGAAGTGGTTAACCCTGAACATTTGATCGGCACGTTAAGTGCTTCAGGCTCATTGAAAATGCGCTTGAAAGTTGTTCAAGGTCGTGGTTATGAGACTTCTGATTCTCGCTTCCCAGAAGGTGAAACTCGCCCAGTGGGACGTTTACAATTAGATGCGTCTTATAGCCCGATTAAACGTGTTTCTTACACAGTTGAAAATGCTCGTGTAGAACAACGTACAGACCTTGACAAGTTGGTCATTGATCTTGAAACAAACGGGACTGTTGATCCTGAAGAAGCGATCCGTAAAGCGGCAACAATCTTGCAACAACAAATTGCAATCTTTGTTGATCTTCAGAAAGATCAAGCTCCAGTTGCTCAAGAACCTCGTGAAGAAGTTGACCCAATCTTGCTTCGTCCAGTAGATGATCTAGAGCTTACTGTTCGTTCTGCTAACTGTTTGAAAGCAGAAAATATTTACTACATTGGTGATCTTGTTCAACGTACTGAAGTTGAGTTGTTAAAAACTCCTAACTTAGGTAAAAAATCGTTGACTGAGATCAAAGATGTTCTGGCTTCAAAAGGCTTACAACTCGGCATGCGTTTAGAAAACTGGCCACCAGCTAGTTTACGTATGGACGATCGTTTTGCCTATCGTAGTCGTTAATTAAGTAGGACTATCACCATGCGTCATCGTAATAGTGGTGTGAAATTAGGCCGTACAAGCAGTCATCGTAAAGCGATGTTCCAAAACATGGCTAATTCTTTGTTTGAACACGAGTTGATCAAAACAACTGTGCCTAAAGCAAAAGAGTTACGTCGTGTAGCTGAGCCTTTAATCACTTTAGCTAAAGTCGATACAGTAGCAAACCGTCGTTTAGCGTTTGCTCGTACTCGTTCAGCAGCAACTGTTGGTAAATTATTTACCGTTCTTGGCCCTCGTTACAAAGAACGTAACGGCGGTTATCTACGTGTTCTTAAAGCGGGCTTCCGTGCAGGTGATGCTGCACCGATGGCTTACGTTGAGCTAGTAGATCGCGAAGTTAAATAATTTCGTGTAGAACATCGCAAGTTGTTCAAAAAAGGTCGGTTGAATAAACCGGCCTTTTTTTATCTAACAATTGGCATTACTTGACCTGAATTGATATGTTTTTTGCAACTTTTAGTCAAACTTGACATTGTGTATTGTCAAAAATATGTTTTAATAAAAATGTTCTTATAAAAAGGTTAATAAAAGAAATGGATAAGCAAGTCGATATTCTTATTGTTGGTGCTGGTATCTCTGGAATTGGAATTGCAGCACATTTAATTAAAAATAATCCGAACCGTAAATTTGAAATACTCGAACGTCGTAAAAGTTTCGGTGGAACGTGGGATTTGTTTAAATACCCAGGTATTCGCTCCGACTCAGATATGTCTACTTTTGGCTACAATTTTAAGCCATGGCGTAAAGCGAATGTGCTTGCAGATGGCGCTTCGATTAAAGGTTACTTGGGCGAAGTTGTTAGTGAGTACAATATTAAAGAAAAAATTCATTTTGAGCATCGTGTACTTTCTGCGAATTACGATACTTCAATAAAAAAATGGATTGTAGAAATCGAAGATCAAAATCAAAAGAAACAAACTTGGCAAGCTAATTTCGTCTTAGGCTGCACAGGTTATTATAACTATGACCAAGGTTTCCAACCTGATTTTCCAAATCAAGATAAATTTAAAGGTCAATTGATTCATCCACAATTTTGGCCTGAAAATTTAGATTATACCGGCAAGAAAGTAGTTATCATTGGTAGTGGAGCAACTGCAATCACTTTAGTACCAGCAATGGCAAAAGGTGGGGCTGGGCATGTAACAATGTTACAACGTTCACCAACGTATATTGCTTCAATTCCTTCGATTGATTTTGTTTATGACAAAACACGTAAATTTATGACAGAGGACATGGCATATAAGTTCACGCGTGCTCGTAATATCGGAATGCAACGTGCAATTTTTGCTTTGTCAAAAAAACAACCTCAACTGGTTCGCAAGTTACTTCTTAAATCTATTGAAATGCAGTTGAAAGGTAAAGTGGATATGAAACACTTTACCCCAAGTTACAATCCTTGGGATCAACGTTTATGTGTAGTGCCAGACGGTGATTTATTCAAAATTTTACGTAGTGGTAAAGCAAGTGTTGAAACAGATCATATTGAATCATTCACTGAAAATGGTATTCAATTGAAATCTGGTAAACACTTAGATGCAGATATCATTGTTTCTGCGACTGGTCTAGAAATTCAAATTATGGGCGGTATCAAAGCGACTGTTGATGGTCAGCCGATCAAGACTAGCGAACATATGCTTTATAATGGTGTGATGGTAAGTGATGTACCAAATATGGCGATGGTCATTGGTTATGTGAACGCATCATGGACCTTAAAAGTAGATGTCGTTGCTGATTATATTTGCCGTCTATTCAAATTTATGGATCAGAACGGTTATGATGAAGTTGTCGCACCAACTGACCATTCTGCAATGCTCGATGAAACAGTTATGGGTGAAATGTCATCAGGTTATATTGCGCGTGCGGCTGATCAACTTCCAAAACAAGGTACTAAGGCACCTTGGATGGCAACGCATAACTATTTAGCTGATCGTAAAGATCTCAAAAATGCGACTTTTAATGATGGTATTTTAAAATTTGCGAAGGCTCCGGCACAGTCTGTAAAAAAGCCTAAATTAGTGTCTTAATGAATAGCTATTAAAATAAAAAAGGAAGCGAAAGCTTCCTTTTTCTATCTACAAAGAACGTGATATGAGTTCTTTCATGATTTCATTGGTGCCGGCATAAATACGATTTGCACGGTTGTCGATATATGCGCGTGCAATAGGGTATTCAAGCATGAAGCCATAGCCACCGTGTAACTGCAAGCATTCATCGACGACTTTAGAGAACATATCAGAAATTTTATATTTTGCAGCTGCAGCCGCATCTACACCTAACGTACCCTCAAGTTGTAATTCCATACAACGATCTAAATAAGAACGACAAAAGTCTATTTCAGTTCGAAGTTCTGCTAGCTTAAAACGTGTATTTTGAAATGCGCCAATTGGCTTGCCGAATGCTTTACGATCTTTTGTATATTGTACTGTGTGTGCAAAGGCAGCTTCTGCACCTGCTTGGCAGATAATCGCAACAAGCATACGTTCCCAAGCGAGTTCTTTCATAAGCATGATGAAGCCCATGCCTTCCATACCAATCAAATTTTCCTTTGGTACACGAACATTATCAAAGAACAATTCGCAAGTATCTTGTCCTTTCATACCAATTTTATTGAGTGGTTTACCTTTGGTGAATCCAGCTCGATCAGCTTCGACAATGATAAGCGATAAGTTGGCTGAACCTTTATCACTATTACCTGTTTTGCACACAACAATTGCCATATCACATAGATAACCGTTGGTAATAAAAATTTTAGAACCATTGATGACATATTCATCGCTATCTAAAACTGCAGAAGTTCGTACAGCTTGTAAGTCTGAACCTGTACCAGGCTCAGTCATCGCAATGGCAGTGACAACTTCGCCAGAAGCCATTTTAGGGAGCCATTTTTTCTTTTGCTCTTCGTTGGCAAAATTATTCAGGTAATTCGCAACAATATCCGAATGCAATGAAAAACCAGTTGATGAATCCATTGCATAAGCTTGTTCTTCAATGAGGATCATACTGTAGAGTCGATCTACACCATATCCACCATATTCTTCAGGCATTGTGGTGCACAATAGACCCATTTCACCCGCTTTATTCCATAAGTCACGATCTACATGTTGTTGTTCTTCATATTTTGCAATATTTGGAACGACTTCTTTTTCATAGAATTTACGGACAGTATCACGAAACGCTTCATGCTCTGCATTGAATAATTTTCGAGGTAACATATTAGGAATTGGTCGAATTGCGCCTGATTGCATATTTATATTTCCATAAGTGTTATTAGATTAGCCACAACATAAGAGAGCCTGAACATTGGTGCAATGTGTTGAATGCTCAAATCGCAAGAATTGCTGATGAATTTGGTCAATTGATATTTTTAAAACACAAAGCTCATGGCTTCAGTTAAAATGGAATGAACACAGATTAGGGGATAAAAATGTACGATGAATTAACGCTTGAAGAGCGTAAAGTTATCTATCGCGCACGTCGTGGTTTAAAAGAAATTGACGTGTATTTTGATCCTTATGTAAAGCAATACTATTTGCAAGCTGAACCAGAAGAGAAAGCAATGTTTGCTGAACTGGTTGAACAAGAAGATCCTGATTTATTGGATTGGTTTATGGAGGTTTCTGAACCACCTCGACCTGAATTGCGCCAATTTATTCAAAAATTAAAAGATTATGTCCATAATCCATGAGCGTTATTCACTGAAACACAGCTCTTATTCGGCTGTGTTTCATGTTTTCTCTATTTTCATCATGAGTATTACTTTATTAATCAGTATTAAGCTCATTTATGCTTTGGGCAGTATTATATTTATACTGATTATCTGGTGGAATTTTAGAAAAAAACCACAATTAAAAGAATTACAAAAAATAGACAAAGATTTATGGTCGATTCAAATGACTTCAAATCCAAAAATATACCAAGCAAAACTGAATCGAGTTTTTCATTTTCATTACTTCGTAGTACTCAGTTTTAACGAAAATAAATTCGATTCTTTGGTGATTTGGAGAGATCAAATAGATGAAAAACAATGGAAAAGCTTGATTACTCATGCAAGTTTTGGCTAATTGTTAGACAATAAGTCTTTTATTTTTAAATTTAAAACATGATAAAAAACAATTATTTAAAAATATATTATATGAATAAAAAATGAATTGTTTGACGAAAATGAAAGAAAATCAAATTGTTAGACAAAAACACGATGAAATCTTAATTTCTAAAGTACATTAAACATACCAACAGCTAATGAGGAATTTCAAAATGAGCGAAATTCATATGTGGTTGTTTCTAGTGGTTGCTGCTGTTATGGCAATTATAATTGGAAGACTAGGAACTGTGCTGAAGGAACGAATTGAACACCACAACAACGAACAAAATAAACTCTCTTGAGTTTACCATTTAATAAGTAGCATGTGCCGAACCGTCGCAATGCTACTTTTTTTTGCCCAAAATTTTAACAATTCAAAAAATAAGTCAATTATTTCAATTCAGATCAATGACAGACTAATTGTTAATGAAGTGCATTGCTGCACTTTTATTCAGCGATTGCATCTGATATTTTAAATCGCAAGGATGACAAAATTATAAAATTGAGGACAGGAAGTATGTCTAAATTAAAGACTCAAGGTCTTTTCACGGCAATTGCGGTTGTAGCAGCTACAACTTTATCTGGATGTTCATACGTAATCAAAACTGGTGCGAATGCATCACTTGCGTTTAGTGAAAAACACATCTTACCGCCAGTACTCTCAATGGGTGATGTGGATATGGTGTGTAATCAGGGCACAGCTTTGACTCCTGTGATTATGGCGACTAAAGATATGGGTGCTGATCCGACCCGTATGGCAGTTCTTTTATATTCAGCTTCAGGGATGTGCGCAGAAAATCGTGCCTTAGATGCAGAATTAAGATACCTAAGAGCATCAAAAGCAGGTCAAGTGACAGAAGCACAAGATGCGCGTATTGAACAAAAGCGCTGGGCTGCTGTTGCTGCCGAACGTCAATATACGGGTTATCAATTGTTTGCGGAGCGTTGGCAGTCTAAATATAAATATAATTTAGGTGACTCATGTCCAACTATGCGTCGTAATCTTGACCAAACAGTATATCTGTTAGGTATGTTAAGTGGCTTACAAGCGATGACCAATGATATTGCTTCTGGTGGTCAAGTGCATGTTCCTAAAGATATCGCAGCAATTGTTGAACGTGGCATGGTCTGCCTCGATAACAACAAGTTCTGGGGCGTACCGAATGCTACTCGAGCAGTGATTTGGACATTATTACCTGGAGCTGATGCAGGCAAACCAGATCCATACCAAACGCTTAAACAATCTATGCAAATTGGTGAGCAAAAAGGAGTACGCTTATCGCATGCCTTGTATGCTGTTGCAGCACAAGCCAGTGGTGACGATGCAAAAATACGTGATGCATTACGTTCTTATGCCGCTTCACGTGCTGAAGAAGTTCCTGTAAATCCAGAGTTTAAGTTATTGGATAATATGGCAGGACAAATGATACAAGCGATCTCAGACCGTTATTGGACGGAGAATACAGGTGTCCGAACTGAAGCAGATGGAATGTCGAGCTTCTGGGATGATCAAGCGACCAATGAAGCTGATGATCTTTTCGAGAACACATTAGGCGAATAAGATTTTTTAATTTTGTTCAAAATTAAAAATGGAGTTATTCAAGAAAAAGAGCTTTAAGCTCTTTTTCTTTTAGGAATACGAAAGATGAAAGATACTATCCTGATTCGAAAAATACTGTTTATTGCATGCTGTATCAGTATTGCTGCTAGTTTGCAGATTTTTCAGGAGTATTTTTTCTATTGGCGTCCTGTATTGGATGAAGAAATTTGGCGAGTATGGACAGCTCACTATGTACATGTGGGATGGATACACTATGCATTGAATATGGTGGGTTTAGCCTGCCTACCATTCATCTTCCCATATGTCAAAATTAGGTACATGTTGTACTTGTTGATCGCACTCCCGCCATTAATTAGTTTAAGTTTTTTTTATGTTTATCCTCGCGTTGAAGCTTATGCAGGTCTATCAGGGGTGCTACATGGTATGTATATGGCTTTGGCAGTTTATTTTTTAAAATTTGAAAAAGAACGTAAATTCTCGCTGCTTGTATTAGCTTTAATCACGGGCAAAATTTTGTGGGAAAATATCTTTGGTTCTCTCGATACTGCGCAAATGATTGGTAGCCCAGTATTGGTTGAAGCACATTTAACAGGTGCAATATGGGGGGCATTACTCAGCATGTTCTTTTTAATTTATCAGCACATCTCCGTGAAGGACACACACATCTCTTAATTCCTCTGATGCTTAATTATCACTTATTTTAATGTGTGATCAGATTCAAATCTTTTGCATTTATTTTTTTAAGGTCATATTTGTTTAAAAAAAGAAATACAGTATGGTATAGCCTACTGATTTAGTTGGTTTTTATCTCGCTCTTAAGAGGTGAATTGATGAAAATTGGCATAAATTTAAAAAAAATGGAAAAGTCAGTCATTCTTTTTTAAAAAAAAATCAGTCAGATTCATGTGATAAAAGTGGTAAGGAAATTAGGTAAAGGATTTTGCCTAAGCCCGAATTAGAAAAGATGAGCTGTACAGGCAATGTATAGCAGTATTAAATAATGGAATAACAATGCAAGAGCCTTCTAAAAAGAGATCTGGGTTAGGTCTACTTAGTTATATATGGACTGAGTGGATATCTGCGTTTACGATTTTGCTTCTACTGTTACTGACGCTCATCATCGGGACAGGAGAAATGATTCACGGGCAGATGTTACGTATAGGTGAAAGTCTATACGGTGACGAAAAAATTGGTATGCAGTATTCATTCTTGCGTGCCGAACCTGAAAAGCCAGTCTGTGATCGAAATCCAAATATTGACCTTTTGGTTCAAAACCAAATGCAAGCTAATGCAAAAGATGAATTTGCAGATATCTTTGGTACAACATCTGAAGAAGATGTTCGTGCCTCTGTATTGGCTGGTCAACAGTTATGTGAAGAAAAATATGCCTTCTATGATAAGTCAATTCAGTATTTAGAAGATAATCCTTCAATACGAACTTACCGAACCATGGAAACAACTTTCTTTGGTATTTTCCAATTTGGTACGGAAAATAAGGCAGTTCTATTGATTATCATGGTGGTACTTGCAGCGATCACTGCAACACTTAAAATCCACCACATTGGTCTACGCGGTCCAAGTTCTGTTTTAGATTATCGGGTTTACGCTGTCGCAATGATACTTGCGAACAGTTTCTTAACCAGTTCAGCGATCAGTCAGTATAGATCTGTATTGAACTCTGGTGTTCCGCCAACCAGTGAGATGACAATCATCTATTGGTTATGGATAATCTTGTTCAGTACACTGACATTAATTAGTTTGTACCAATTGTTCCGTGTACCAGAAAATGCGAAGCCAGGTGGTACGATTGGCATGGCATTATTGTCAGTCCCACTTTATGCCTATATGGCGATCACAACAGGATTTAACTTTACCTTTGTGATGGACTATCCAATGGGTCAAGGGATTTATTTAGGGCAGCTGGTTGAGTTCTCTACCATTTTCCTTAATTTATCACTGTTCATTTGGGCAGGTATGCTGTTAAAGCAGACATTAATTGTTGATAAATTCCTAAATATTTTACGTCCATGGAATCTAGCGCCTGAAACGCTTACCTGGTTAATCTTACTTGCTGCTGCATTACCTACAGCTTATACAGGTGCATCAGGTATTTTTGTAATCGCTGCAGGTGCGATCATTTATAAAGAAGTTTGGAATGCGGGCGGACGCCGTCAATTCGCTTTGGCTACAGCAGCGATGTCGGGTTCGCTTGGTGTGGTACTCCGTCCATGTCTATTGATTGTTGTTGTTGCATCACTGAACAAAGAAGTAACAACTGATTTATTATACCAATATGGTATCGGTGTTTTCCTCATCACTTCGACACTGTTCCTATTAATTTCACTGTTCTTTGCTGAGCAAAAATTCCGTATTGCAGCGCCATCAGTTGCATTCCCGAATTCCGCTAAGGCATTAGTGGCAGTAGTTCCTTATGTGATCGTGTTCCTGATCGTGTGGTCATTCTACAAGTATGCATTAAATACCAATTTGAATGAGTTCACTGCACCAGTCATGATGCCAATCATCTTACTTGTCATGGTGCTTTATGAAAAATTACGTCATGAACCAGCACCACTCGCACCAGTAGGACATTGGGATACGACATTAAGCCATACTTCGGTTGAACAAGAAGCAGCTAAGGCGCGAGTGTCAGCATCTGAAATTGCAGCGCAAGATAGTCCAGACAATCCTGCGCGTAAAGTGAGTTTCTGGAAGTCAATTCATGTATCTGCAAGTGAAACAGTCGGACATATCGGGGCGCTTGTGATCTTAATGGCATTGTCTGTCAGCGTTGGTGGATACTTAGAGCGTATCGAGTTGATGGAACACTTCCCAACGGATATTGAAAATATCTATATCGTGATTACCTTGATCGTATGTCTCATGGTATTTGTCGGTATGATTATGGATCCGTTTGGTGCTGTCATCTTAATTTCAGCAACAGTTGCTCCTGTCGCCTACGCTTATGGTATAGATCCTGTTCACTTCTGGATGATTGCTTTAATTGGTTTCGAATTGGGTTATGTATCACCTCCAGTTGCACTCAATCACTTGCTCGCAAGGCAGTCGATTGGTGATGAAGAGGTGGCTGCTGCCGATGCAGAAGTGAAAGATAAAACGTTCTACTACAAATACGAACGTTGGATTCTTCCTCTGATTGTGATGATTCCAGCTATGTTAATTATCGCCTATGTACCTTATATCTTTAAGTTATTTGGTTGGTATCAATAATTAAATAAAATAAGCACCTTCGGGTGCTTATTTTTTAATGAATTTACAATAAAGCCAGCTCTATAGAGCTGGCTTTATTGACTTTAAGCATCTTAATTTCTTGGACTAGGTTTAAATTGAATAACACCAATTTCGTCTGCAACCTCAGGCATTTGAGGTTCGTCAATATGTGTCGGACGATTTTCAGAATAGTTGCATTCAATACATTCGATCCATTCTGAATCACCTGAAGTGAGCATGACAATACGATCCATAGCTTCACATTTCGGACATTTTGCACCTGCAATGAAACGACGTTTGATCGACATAATGACTCTCACCTTCAAAAATTAGTAGCGTAGTTTAAGCAGTTTTAGTGTCATTCGTCCAACCTTGATGGCGTAATAATGCATCAATTTTAGGCTCACGACCTCTAAATTTAACAAAGGCATCAAGCGCTGTATCTTTACCGCCTACAGCCAGCACTGCCTTGCGGAAAGCAAGTCCAGTCTCTTGGTTGAAGATCCCTTCTTGTTCAAAGCGATCGAATGCATCACTTGCTAAAACTTCAGCCCATTTGTAAGAGTAGTAGCCTGCGGCATAACCCCCTGCGAAAATATGGCTAAAACTATTTTGGAATCGGTTGTATGGTGCTGTAGGGAGAACAGCATATTGTTCACGAATTTCGTTTAAGGATTGTTGAATACCTGTTGCATCTAAAGCAGGAGATTGTTTATGTATATTCAAATCAAACATGGCAAACTCAAGTTGACGAAGGGTTTGCGTGCCTGATTGGAAAAATCTCGCATCCAAAAGCGACTTAAGGAGTTCTTCAGGTAAGGGTGTTTTGGTCTCAATGTGTTGGCTGATTAAAGCCAAGCTTTCATTATCCCAAGTCCAGAATTCCATAAACTGACTTGGCAGCTCGACGGCATCCCAAGCGACACCATGTGTGCCTGCTACAGAGATATGATCTACTTCTGTGAGCATATGATGCAGACCATGTCCAAACTCATGGAAAAGAGTAACGACTTCATCATGTGTTAAAAGCGCAGGCTGTTGACCAATTGGTGGTGTAAAATTACCGACCATGTAACAAATCGGTTTCTGCATGCCATTGTTGGTTTGCATACGTGAGCGGAATCCGCTCATCCATGCTCCACCACGTTTCCCACTTCTAGCGTACAAGTCAAAATAGAATCCACCTATGACACTGCCTTGATCTTCAAGCTCATAATATCGTGCATCTGGATGCCATACAGGTGCTTCACGTTCAATGACTTGAATACCATATAAACGCTCCACAATTTTAAATAAACCTTGAACGACGACAGGGGTAGGGAAGTATGGCTTAAGTGCTTCCTGAGACAGATTAAACTGTTGAACTTTGAGTTTTTCCGAGAAATACGTCGTGTCCCAAGGTTGTAGTTCATCTACACCATGAGATTGAGCAATTGCTTTTAATGCCTCAATTTCTTGTAGGGCAGGTTTACGAGCATGTTCTGCCAACTCAATCAGGAATTGATCTACAGCTTCAACACTTGGAGCCATCTTACTTGCCAGTGAATATGCTGCATAATGATCAAAACCTAAAAGTTGAGCCATTTCTTGGCGCAATTTGAGAATTTCTTCCATCACCGCAGTATTGTCATATTCAGGGTGATCTGACTGATCCGACGCTCGCGTGGTATATGCTTTATATAAGGCTTCGCGAAGCTCTCGATTATCTGCGTAAGTCATGATCGCAAGATAAGAAGGGAAATCCAATGTCGCCACGGCTTGATCGAGTTCACGTTGTTGACCGTATTGCTTTAGCAGTTCGATACTGCTCGCAGGTAAACCAGCAAGTTCATCTTCAGTTAATGGTTTGAAATATGATTGTGTGGCATCAAGAACGTGGTTAGAAAAATCTGAAGAAAGCTGCGATAAACGAGCTGATATTTCTGCGTAGCGTTTTTTTGCTTCGCCTTCTAGAGCCACGCCTGAGAGTTTAAAGTCTCTAAGTGCAAGTTTAATCGCACTCTGTTGAGCTTCTGGTAAATCCGAAAAAATAGGTGCATCATGCACATATTGGTAGGTTTGATAGAGCGCAGTATGTTGCCCTAATTGTGTGTAGTATTCACTTAAGCTAGGTAAAAGAGACTGATAAATCTCGCGGGTTTCAGGATTGTTCATCACAGCATTTAAGTGAGACAAAATACCCCAAGATTCGCTCATTTGGTTTTCTAATTGATCGATTTGATCGAGCACATTTAATTGTAATTGTACCGTGTCTGGGACTTTCTCGAGTTGGTTTATAAAGTGTTGACCATTTTGAATCGCTTGTTCAATCTGTGCTTTAAGTTGATCAAGTGTAATTTGAGAAAAATCGGGTACAGGCAAAGTTGCCTTTTCTAAAGTCATTCAAGGACCTAATTGATTCATTTACTTCATTTAGATGTAGGGGTTTATGGACTTTAAATCAAGTGATACATTCAATTATTTACGTAAGTGCTAAATAAAGAATCGGTGCACCTGATTATAAATTAAAAAAATAAAGCTTAAAAAAAAAGAGCGCCGTAGCGCTCTTTAAAGATTTAGTCTAATTTAGCTTTCGCATTCGACTTTTTCTTTTTTACTTTAGCTTTCTTTTTCGCTTTGTCTTTTACTTTTCCATCAGATTTTTTGTCTGATTTTTTAGTATAAGAGCTTGGTTTTGCCTTGGACTTTTTCTTACGAACAGGGCGTTCACCGCTTTCATCTTTATCTTTTAGGAGTTCGATAGGCTCATTCAACATGCGATTTAACGCTTCTTGCTTGGTGACCGGTTTTTCCTTCACGACACGTGGTGCTCGACTACGAATAGCGCGACCTGCATGGCTGAGTTGTTGAATCAATTCAAAATCAATCTTACGTTCTTCTAAATTGACACCTGCAACCTTGATGCGTACTTCATCACCCAAACCGAAGGTCTGACCACGATTTTGCCCAACTAAACTTTGACTCGCTTGATCGAAGACAAAGAAGTCATCGCCAAGCTGGCTTACATGGACCATACCATCGACATATAAATCTTTTAAAGTGACAAATAGACCAAACTCAGCCGTAGCACTAATGACGCCAACAAACTCTTCACCAAGATGCTGTTGCATATAATGGCATTTTAACCAAGTGGTCACTGAGCGAGAAGCTTCATCAGCTCGACGTTCTGTTGCCGAGAAATGATTACCGGCTTCTTCTAGTGCGCCACCTGAGACTGGTGCAGGTTTATTTTTGAGGTGTGCTTTGATAGCACGATGTAATAATAAATCTGGATAACGACGAATTGGAGAGGTGAAATGAGTGTATGCCTCATACGCCAAACCATAGTGACCAGCGTTATTTGGCCCATAATAAGCTTGCATCATGGAGCGAAGAAGCACAGCATGAATACTTGGCGCATCAATACGGTCTTTAGTGGCTTCAATGACCGCTTGATAGTCCGCTTGTGTAGGTTGATCAGGGAATTTCAAACCTAATAACTTAACAAAGTCGCGAACTTTTTGAATGCGTGAGAATTCAGGTGGCTCATGCACACGATACAACATTGGAATTTCATGTTTTAAAGCAAATTCAGCAGCAGCGACATTGGCTAACAACATACATTCTTCAATGAGTTTATGAGCATCGTTACGTGATCTTGGTAGAATTTCTTTAATTCCACCAAGTTCATCAAAGGTCATGTACGTTTCAACGGTTTCAAATTCCATTGCATGGCGTTCTGCACGTAAACCTTTTAATACTTGGTAAAGTTGGAATAATGTATTCAGTGATTTACGCACTGTACGATCTTCAGGTACAGCTTGACTATCACCTTCAAAATATTTTGCAACTTGGTCATAGGTGAGTCGTGCTTTAGAGTGCATCACCGACGGATAGAATTCAAATTTTGTGACTTTACCTGCGCGACTTAGATTCAAATCACAGACCATACATAGACGATCGACATTTGGATTGAGTGAGCATAAGCCATTTGAAAGTGCTTCAGGCAACATCGGTAATACAAAGTGAGGGAAGTACACAGACGTACCGCGTTCTTGTGCTTCATCATCTAAAGGTTTACCAATACGAACATAATGACTGACATCTGCAATCGCGACCACGACACGATAGCCGCCACCAGGACGTTTTTCTGCATAGACAGCATCGTCGAAGTCACGCGCATCTTCACCGTCAATTGTGACTAAGGGTAAATCTCTTAAATCAATGCGTCCTTGACGATCTCGTGCTGTCGGTTCTTTAAAACTTTCAGCTTCTTGAACTACTGCTTCTGGAAATTCGTAAGGTAAACCATATTCTAAAATGGTTTGAGGAATAATAATTTCAGTATCAGATTTGTCGGCCATAGATTGAATAATATGGCCTGTAGCAAACTCTTCACGATTTGGAAAATCATCAATTTCAACTCGAAGAGAATCACCAACTTTAGCTTTCGCATGCGCAATGAGTTCTTTTTCTAAGGTAATCGGTTGATGCGCATTTGGATTTGCTGGTTGAATGAAGTATTCACCTTCATATTCTGCGAGTTTCCCAATGATTTGTTTGACGCGTCGTTGGGTAATTTCAGTAATGAAACCCCATGGTTTACCTTTACGGTCAACAGAGGTCTGTTGAACTTTAACTCGGTCACCATGGAAGACTTGACGTAATTCACGCTCAGGTAACAAATATTCTTCTTTCTTACCATCTATACTCGCAACCCCTAAACCTTTGCTATTGATATAGATGGTCGCATCATGAACAGGTTGATCTGCCATAAGCTGGAACTTATAACCTTCTTTCGTCAATTGACCATCACGAACCATCGCACTTAAACGGTGACTAAGCGCTTCAATACTTTTTTGATCCGCAATTTCGAAGTGTTCCACAAGGTCTGCATGAGACAATGCTTTTTTCTTATTCTCAATCGTTTCTAGAATCAGAACACGGCTTGGAATAGGATTATCGTAACGTTCAGCTTCCGCTTTGGCTTCAGGGTCGACCCAATTTTTCATAATGTCTTTGGCTTCATATCAGAAGATAAGTTTAGCATAAGACATGATGAGAAATACTGCACGTAAATGATTGCAATAAAGTGTTTTTAGTTCATAAATTATAAAAGAGATGCAGAATAGACAGTATTAAAGTGAAATTAATGCAGATTAAAGGTAAAAAACCTGAAAATTGTTTAAAAAATATATGATTGAACAAAAAACATAGAATTTTTTAAATTCTCACTTGAAGAGTAGGGACGAAGTTTGTATTATGGCGTCTCGTTACGGTGAGGTGGATGAGTGGCTGAAATCACTTCCCTGCTAAGGAAGCATACCTATTACTGGTATCGAGGGTTCGAATCCCTCTCTCACCGCCAACGATAAACTTGAAATGCGCTCATAGCTCAGCTGGATAGAGCACTTGGCTACGAACTAAGGGGTCGGGAGTTCGAATCTCTCTGAGCGCACCAATCAAGTTAATCGATGTAACGAAGTCGTAAGACACTCAAGTACGCGCTCATAGCTCAGCTGGATAGAGCACTTGGCTACGAACTAAGGGGTCGGGAGTTCGAATCTCTCTGAGCGCACCAACTTGAACATCTCTAAGATGTAAAAAAAGAGAAGAAACCGCTTAATTGCGGTTTTTTTGTGTCTAGAATGAAGTGATGCTATGAATCATCATATTCACTAGCTACCTAAGAAAGAAATAAATTTTAAAATTTCTACACATATTATTTTTAATTAATAGATATTAGCTCTTATAAAAACATCCTCAATCCAACTCATGATTGTTTGGAATTTGGATTGATCTTGTTGACTATCTCTTAAATTGTTGATTATTTAGGCATAATTTACATTTTCGTATAAATACTGTTCGCTTGATTTAAATTTTATTAAAAAGTACTTAACAAATAATAATATTCATATATAATGCACTCCATCAAGACGTCGCGCTCATAGCTCAGCTGGATAGAGCACTTGGCTACGAACTAAGGGGTCGGGAGTTCGAATCTCTCTGAGCGCACCAACTTGAACATCTCTAAGATGTAAAAAAAGAGAAGAAACCGCTTAATTGCGGTTTTTTTGTGTCTATTTTTTCTTATTTCTTCTGCTCTTCGTTTTTGACTTTCAATGCAAAGACGACATTCGCCCCAACTGTAGGGAGCACATCATGATAAGGCAAGCTCCGTGCTGCACGAATCAGGAAAGGTGCTTTTGCATCTATTTTTCCTGCATTCGTCATTTTCAATAAAGTACCTTGTTGAAACTTATCAAATTGCATTTTTCCTTTAATGTATTTCAGATCACCGCCTTGAGCATAAAAACTATTCTGATTCGACTGAGGAAAGCTAAAATTCAGTTTAAATCGGAATGGAATTTGAATAACTCCTAACCCGAGTTCAACTTTAAAATCTGCCAACTGCGTTTGGTCTTTTAGGGTTTCGATATCAATAGATTTGAGTTGGCGGGGAAACAGCTTTTTATAATGTACAGGCTGTGTCCATTTTTGTAATTGTTGCACTGGTTGTGAATAATACTGATACGTCGTCACAAAACGCATTGATTCGGCACCGTGTTGATAAGGCACAGTTGTCGGTGTATGGACAAAACTTACAGGGTGTTCGGTGATACGACTGATTTGTGCGATTTTGGCTAATTGACTTGTCGTTAATTGGTCGGATGGAAATTGCCCTGGTTTGAGCGCACTCGAAGAAGGCGCTGTTAATTTTTTTCGAATTGATTCAAGTAAAAATGCATGTGTACCACTTGGAATTCCCATTTTTGCTTCAGGCACTGCATTCAGAACTTTGCTAAATAGAAAACCTTTAGGTTGGTTTAAATCTCCCCATTGCGTTAGGGTTAGAAGGGTATGATTCTGATCCAATTTGAACCATTCAAATTTGCCTAGACCATAAGGAACAGGTGCATCCACAATCAAGCTCGAAATACTATTGGCTTCAATATGATGCTGAAACACTATGGTCTCATTAAAGTTGAGCACTGGTATTGGTGTTGGAATGGAAATTTTATATTGAACCTGAGTGATATTTTTTTCTTGATTTAATATTTTAGCTGACTTCAATGTTGGGAATAAACCAACAAAATTTTCAAACTGTGAAAGCGTTTTGGCGACCTTTTCTTCATTAACAGGCAATACGATGGCAGATGATGTGAACTTCACATTTGGATTGGGTTGTTTTTTGCGTGTCGGAATAGATGTTTGGGTATTTGTGTGCGCATAGATGAGAATCTGATCTTTTGCGATGCTGGCGAGTTCGGTACTATTATTTTGAAATGGTTTTAACGCACTGGGTATATTTTCTTTCCATTCAATAATCGCACTGTACGACAAGCTAGGTACAAAAATAAGGCTTAAGCACAATGCTCGATAGTTAAAGTATTTCATTTTCATCCTGAACTATGAATTTAGACTTTTTATTTTGTGTCATTGTAAATCGTGTGATGCTTTCATCAATAGTGCGATGATGTAATCAACAGTATTCATTAAAACGACAATTCGATTTCAGGTAAAGTGGTGTAATATCTTTGCTTAAGAAAATCGATTGTTGAATCCCCTATGTCTGATACTCAACCAGTTTTATCTGTCCGTTACTTCTTAAATTTACAAGAGTCTCAGGATGGTTTTGCATTAGCTACTTTTGGCAAAAAACAATTTACGCGTTTTTTTACGCCACTTGTCAGTATTGCGATCGTGATTTGGGGGCTTTATCTTGGATTAGAGGGTGTAGGGCGCTATTACGTGGCTTTAGGCACGTTCTTTATCTTTTTACAAATCGTTATGCGTTACTGGTTCTTACCTATGATGTTCAAGCGTCAGTTTGAAAAATATCAATTTGGTAAGACTGAGCAAGGTATCGATTTGTTTCAAAACTCTGCCGAGCTTTTTTCAAGTGGTCGTCCTAAACAAGCATTTGCCTACAGTGAAGTACAAAAATTTGTAGTGGGTAAATTGACCTATATGCTTGAACTCAAAAATCATACAGTGGTCATTATTCCAAAACGTGCATTTGAGTCTGATGTAGATAGAACACTGTTTGAAAATACATTCCAAAAACGTTAAGTTTTGATGAGCTCGTTACTCAAATTATAAATAAGAGAGGTTTTCATGAGTGCAGTTCCATCAAAAATTGTATGTGTCGGTCGCAGTTATGCTGCGCATGCTCAAGAATTAGGTAATGCGATTCCTGATCAACCTGTCTTATTTATCAAGCCGCCGAGTAGCTTGGTGTCCTTAGCAGAAGGGATTGATTGGAATCGTGCATTGGGACAGTGTCATCATGAATGTGAACTTTCATTGCGAATAGATCGACCGCTCAAAAACGTTACGGATCCTCAAGAGGCATTAGCAGCAGTAGGTGCAGTCACTCTTGGTTTGGATTTGACTTTAAGAGATCAACAAGATCAGCTTAAAAAGAAAGGACAACCTTGGGAACGTGCGAAAGCATTTGATGGATCTTGTATTTTGGCAGATTGGATTTCGCTTGATCAGGTCCTAGCATTAGATCAAGTCCAGTTTAAGCTCGAAATTAATGATCAACTTAGGCAACATGGTGATACGGGGTTACTGATTTTTAAATTAGGAGCGCTTTTGGCAGAAATCAGTCAAAACTTTAGCTTAATGTCTGGTGATGTTGTCATGACGGGTACGCCTGCAGGTGTGGGACCATTAGAATCGGGTGATCAGCTCAAAATGACTTTGACTGGCTTAAAACAAGATTTTGTGTGGACTACGCAAGTGCATTAATGATGCATCAAGCTCAATTAAAAAGGATGATGGTTCATCCTTTTTTTATGGCTAGAGATTGTCTGAATTGATGTTTTTACGAAACTGTTGGGGCGTGATGTGCATCCAGCGTTTAAACATATTGATAAAGGCTGAGGCGTTGGCATAGCCCAAATCTAGAGCAATATGTTCAACGGTTTTATTTTCAGACAATAAGCTTAATGCTCGTGTAATTTTAAAGCGTTGACGCCATTCATTGAGCGACATCGAAATTTCAGCTTCACATAGGCGCGATAAAGTGCGCTCACTCATATTCACCATTTGAGCATAATCTCTCAGTGGACGCTGATCACTGAGATGCTCATGCATGTAGGAAAATATCGTTTGTAATGCAGGATGATCAGAATGGGGTAAGTAGCTTTTGAGCAGTGGTGAACTTTTTAATTGATCCAGCAAAACCATTAAGAGTCGTTGATATTCGGGTTGATCATATTTGAAATAAGTTTTTCTGAGTTCATTGAGTAGCGCCGTCACTAAGGGGGAGCTTAGTAAAATACCTGATTGTTTGGGCAGTGCATCACACAGGCTTTCATGCACGTATAAGGTGGCATGAGAAACAGCTGTGAGATTAATACTGCTGTGATGCAGATGCGGCGGTAGCCAAATTCCGTAGGGCGGAGGTGTTAAATATTGATTTTGATCAATATGAACTTCCATTACACCATCAAATGCATAGATAAATTCGCCCCATGCATGACCGTGTTTAGGATATTCCGAATGGGCTGGATCATTACGGAATGTTAGCCAAAGATTCTCTTGGATATGATCATAATTATCTAACTGAACGAATGATTCATGTGGATGGCGTTTTGGCATATTAAATTGCCTGAATAAATGTATTTGTTGTCTATTTTGAATTATATATTCTAATTCAGTCAGCAGTATAGTGACGACTTGTTTGTGTGAAGAGTGCCACTCATGGGTGAGCGAAGAGGTCTTGACCTTCAGGCGTCAAGCTTAATGATCGTATTGTGTTTAGTCTGGGGTTTACAGCAAATTGTCTTGAAACTTGCAGCTACTGATATTAGTCCTCTGATGCAAATCGCATTGCGCTGTGGTTTGGCAACCTTGCTTGTCGTTCCATTATTGTATCGACAACGAGTGCAACAACTGTTCAATTACCGTTATGTTGTTCCTGGAATTTGGTTAGCCTTTTTATTTTCTGCAGAATTTTATTTGGTTGCTGAGGCACTCAGGTACACCAGTGCTGCGCACACTGTTGTTCTGCTCTATACCGCGCCTATTTTTGTGGCTTTAGGCTTACATTGGAAAGTCAAAGCTGAAAAATTGAATAATCTGCAGTGGTTTGGTATTTGTTTCGCATTTCTTGGCATCGCTTATACTTTTTTAGTGCGTGATCAAGCTCAGAGCCAACTCAGCCTTATTTTATGGGGAGATTTTCTTGCTCTAATGGCGGGGATGATGTGGGCATTGACTACGATTTCTTTAAAATTTTCAACGCTTTCAGAGGCACCGCCCACTCAAACATTATTTTATCAATTGCTTGGGGGCTTTATTTTTTTATTACCCTTAGCTTTTTGGACTGGACAAGCAGATGTACGCTGGTCACAACTGACGTTTCTGAGCTTAACATTTCATGCGGTTGTCATGTCTTTTTTAAGTTTGCTGCTATGGTTTTGGTTGTTACGAACTTATTTAGCAAATGGCTTAGGTGTGTTTTCGTTTTTGACCCCCATGTTCGGCATGTTGTTTGGTGTATGGCTGTTAGATGAGGAGATCGAAACGAGTTTCTTGGTCGGTTCTAGTATGGTTCTTGCAGGGATTATGATTGTATCTTTGCACCGCTATTTGAGAATTTATTTTGATCGAATCAGCGCAAGAATTGGAGCATTCCATTGAATCAGTATACATGGCTGGGATTAAGCTCGATTTTAATTTGGGCCTCGTTGGTTGCGGTGGTGAAACTTGTAACTGAATCATTAAGCCCGGTACAGGCGGTGGCACTGATCTATAGTTTTAGTGCATTGTTCATGTTATGGAAAAATGGTTTTCCCAAGCTTTCACTCATGCCTAAAAAATACTTATGGGGCTGTGGTGCTCTTTTTGTTGGCTATGAGATCCTGTTTTTAATTTCGATTGCACTTTCAACGCATCGAGAACAGGTATTAATCATTGCAATGATTAATTATCTTTGGCCTCCTTTGCTGATTGTATTTTCGATTCTTGCACGGCAATTGAGCGCGAATATTTGGGTGATTGCTGGCTTTGCATGTGCCATTCTTGGGTTAATGATGGTTGTTAATCCTGATATTCTCGAGCCGAAACGGATATTTGTGGCTGTGCTTGAAAATCCATTAGCATATTCATTTGCTTTCATCGGCGCCGTACTATGGCCTTTGTACAGTATATTTACCAAGAAATATGCAGAAGGTCATAATACTGTCCCATTTCTTTTTCTAATGACTGCAGTTGGATTGTGGGCTGTACATTTTGTGATGCGAGAACCGTTTATTGAGCTGAATTTGATGACATGGCTGATGGTTGTAGTCATTGGCAGCTTAATTGGCTTGGCTTACAGCAATTGGAACCAAAGCATGCAATATGGACATCTCAAAATTTTAATTTTGGCAACGTATTTTATGCCCATTTTTTCAAGTCTGATGTCGATGCTGATTCTAGATGTGCAACCTCTAATGAGCTTTTGGATCGGTTGTGTCTTAGTGACCTTAGGTGCACTTATTTGTTGGCAATTTACACGTCCATATAATCCATCTATGAAATAAGAAAAAGACCTATAGAGGTCTTTTCTTATTGCAAGAGTTTATTTTTCTTCAAGTATGGTCGATAGCGGTACGGAGAGCTTTGCAGCCAGATAATCATCAGCTTCAATTAGTGCAGGACCAATACGGTTCATCCATATGTCATCTTCATGGATTTGTCCGATATCATTTTTATCAGGTAGCGTATAAGGCAATGATTTATAAAATGACCAAAAATCCAGATGATCTAAATTTCTAACCAAAACATATTCATTATTATCAGTACGTTTAATAATATTCTGCTGTTCTAATAGATTGACATATTTAGGCCAGCGGCCAATTTCACCGCGTCCTAAAATATCAAGTGCCTCCAGATCGGTTACGGTTTTACCTTGTTTTTGTTTTTTATAGAATAACTCAAGCATATCTAGAAGCATGAGAATTGGATGGCGCGTTTCGGTCTTACCTGTATGAAATGCTGTGAGGGCATAACTTATCTCAACACCAAGCAGTACGATGTTCCAAGAGAGATAAATCCACAACAGGAAAATTGGAACTGCTGCAAAAGCACCGTAAACCAACTGATAACTGGTAAAGTTAGTCATCACGAAGCCGAATAAATTTTTCAGTAACTCGAAGGTAACAGCACTAAAAATCGCAGCAATCATGGCTGCTTTTATTGGAACAGAGCGGTTTGGAATCGTCCAATACAAGGCAAAAAAACCAAATGCGGTGAGTGCAAATGAGATGACCCACAAAATAAACGTCCCATTTAATTCATAACCTGCAAAATTATTGCTTAGGATGTTCATAGACGCTAAAGTCGATGAAATCACAAAAGCCGAACCCAGCAGGATTGGTCCCAGTGAAATGATGGTCCAATAGCGCATAAAACCAATAATGCCATTACGCGTTTCTGTCACACGCCAAATACGATTGAATGCTGTCTCAATGCTAGTGAGCATCATTACTGTGGTAAAGAATAAAAACAGCACACCAATAATGGTTAAGTTGCTCGAATTGTCAGTAAATGCATTCAATGCTTTGTCAAACGCGATACTGGTTTTAGGCAGAAAATTACTGTAGATCAATTGTTGTAATTGTTGCCGAGCAGGTTCTAATGCTTTAATCGATGAAATGATAACCAAGAATACGGTCAACATCGGCACGACAGCGAAAAGTGTAGTGTAAGTTAAAGAGCCTGCTTGCTCACGACAATTGTTAGTTTCAAAGCGTCGTAGTACAAACAAAATAAACTGAAACCATGTTTTATTGTAGAAAGGTAACTTTTTTAAGATTTCCGCCATAAATAATGAGTCTCGAGTATTTTTTAGTTAAAATTCTGTACGTTCGTTGCACAGCTTAACCAAATTTTAAAAAAAATACCGTATAGTTTTCTTTTTTCATTGGATGATCTTTTTATGCAAGCATATGTTCTAGTTTTGTATTACAGCAAATATGGTTCAACCAAGAAAATGGCACATTTAATTGCTCAAGGAATTGAATCTACTGGAATGCTTGCGAAAATTAGAACAGTTCCACAGTTGGCAACAGTAGTGACTAAAGCAGCACCAAGTATTCCAGAGGAGGGCGATATTTATGCGACTTTGGATGATCTTCAACATTGTTCGGGACTTGCATTAGGATCACCAACTCGATTTGGCAATATGGCATCAGAAATGAAATATTTTTGGGATCAAACAACGAGTTTATGGCTCAATGGTGCATTGCATAATAAACCTGCTTGTGTGTTTGGTTCATCAGGGTCTATGCACGGCGGGCAGGAAAGTACATTACTGACCATGTTGCCACCTTTGTTTCATCATGGAATGTTGATTTTGGGTTTAACCAATGCCAACCCAGCTTTATCGAATACAAAATCAGGGGGGACACCCTATGGTGCTACACATGTCAGTGGACCTAGACACGATCAATCTCTAAGCCAAGATGAAAAATCACTGTGTATCGAGCAAGGGAAACGATTAGGTGAAGTGGCGTTGCAAATGTTAAAGAAATAATGTTAAAGATTATTTTATCAGGCATAAAAAAGTGAGCTTCTCGCTCACTTTTATTTTGAAATATGTTTCTGTTCAAATCGGTGTTTGCACTTTTTGCATTGGTAATCGAGGAAAACATTCTTATCGACAATTTCTCCCGCTTTTTTTCCAAAACGATGACCTAAAAAGCCACCAGTCACACCCACACTGATTGCACCAACAAAAGTGCCAATTGTGCCACCCATGATTACACCTAAAGGCCCCGCAACAGCACCAATGGAAGCACCAATAGAAGCACCTGATGCAGCACCACCCACAGTACCCGCAGTTGTACCCGCTGCGGAAAGAAGAACACCACCTGTTTTTTGCAGTAATTGTTCATGGTTGCGTTTTTCAATATCAGTTGAACCGCATTTTGGGCAGTGTATTTCTAAGTTTTCAGTCATTTAGGATTGCTCTAATCTATACATCCATTTATTTAAAAGATTCTAGCATTGCGCTTAAAGTTGCAACATGGCCGAATGTAGAAAAACTGTAATGGCAGATAAAATAAAAAATTGATTTGAAAATAGATTAATTTAATTTTTAAGGATAAAACCATATTTTATGAGCAGGATGGCTTAGATCTTGAACTGAATAACTAAGCGCAAATAGTGATTTAATTTTTTTCGAAGTTTGGCTTATTTTTTTATTCCAATCAAAAAATTACCAAGACAATGAAAAAATTATTTGTACTAAGCACCATTGTGACATTGAGTTTTAGCCTTATTGCATGCTCAAAAGAAAAGCCTACTGAGCTTAAGGGGCAAGATGAATCAAAAGAAAAGTTAACAACCTTGAATATTGGCTATCAAAAAGCGGCGCTTAAATTCATCGTTGCAAAACAAAATAAAACTTTTGAGCAGGCATTCCCTGGTGTGAAAATTCAATGGAAAGAATTCCCGGCAGGTCCTCAAACACTAGAAGCATTAAATGTCGGTGCTATTGATGTGGGGTATACAGGGGATACACCTGTAATTTTCGCACTTTCTGCAGGTAAACCAATTCAATATTTAGCTTATGAAAATGGATCTAAAAACTCACATAGCTTGCTGTTACCCAAAGACAGCACGATTCAAAGCTTAAAGGATCTAAAAGGTAAGCGTATTGGTGTTACACAAGGTTCAAGTGCGCATTACTTTCTCTCACAAATATTAGATCAAGCTCAATTGAGTTGGTCTGATATTCAACCCGTCTGGTTAACGCCTGCAGATGCACGAGCTGCTATTGATAAAAAATCACTCGATGCTTGGGCGATTTGGGATCCTTATGCAAGTGCTGCTTCGCTTAAAGGTGATACACGTGTTCTTATTGATTCAAAGGCTTTACCATTGGCTTATAGCTTCTATTTGTCTTCACCAAAATTTTTAAAACAACATGGGGTTGAAGCCCAAAAAATTGTGCAAACATTAAATCAAGTAGATGATTGGATCAATCAACACCCAGATCAAGCCGCAAAAATTCTGGCGCAAAGTACAAGCTTGGACGAAAATATTACCAAACTTGTTTTAGAAAAAAGAAATATTCCTGCTTATGCCAAACTGGTCGACACAGATACAGTCACGGCGCAACAAAAAATTGCAGATTTATTTTATCAGCTCAAACTCATTCCGAATGCCGTGTCTTTAAAAGATCATGTGTGGACTGGGAAAGACTAAGTGATTGAACGCGAATCATATTTTTAAAGACGAATAAGTATCCAATTTAAATGATTTCAAAAGCATTCATCTTTCAGTCATTAATACAATGAAGTATTAGAAAGATGAGTGCATCATGAATCAACCATTACAACAAAGCTTAACCGCACTTCCTATTCTGAATTTAAGTCAATTTGATCAATCATCAACGCAAGCAGATTTTCTGCAACGACTTGCACATATCGCCAAGGATATTGGTTTTTTTTATTTGACAGGTCATGGTATTTCAGCTGAAAACATTTTGGAGATTCAGCGTATTACTCGACAGTTTTTTTCGCTGCCACAAGAACAAAAAGATGAAATCGCTATGATTCATTCCCCGCATTTTCGAGGGTATAGTCGAGTAAATGCCGAAGTTACACGTCTGCACCCTGATTTTAGAGAACAAATAGACATTGGTTTTGAACTAGCAGCATTAGAACCTGAAACTGGACCGACATGGAGACGTTTACAGGGACCAAATCAGTGGCCTTCGAATTGGCCTGAGTTTCAACGCGTAGTCACCGCATGGCAACGAGATCTCAGACAAGTTGCAATTAAATTATTAAAAGCCTTGTTGCTTTCATTGGGGCAGCAGGACACAGCACTTGATCAATTGATTACAGGCAGTCCACATGAACTACTCAAGCTGATTCATTATCCCCCAATTGATCAAATGAATCATCAGGGTGTAGGGCCTCATAAAGACTCCAATATTTTAACTTTACTTTTACAAGACCAGATCGGAGGACTTCAGGTCTTAAGTCAAGGCAAATGGATTGAAGTACCATTTGTTGAATACGCATTTGTCGTCAATATCGGTGAGGTTTTAGAGCTTGCCACAAATGGATATTTGATTGCGAATCAACATCGAGTCATATCTCCAACCAATGCAGAACGGTACTCGGTTGCTTATTTTCTTTCTCCAAATTTATTTGCTGGTGAAATTCCGCTTTTAAATCTTGCAGATAATTTAAAAGCGCTTGCACAAGGACCAGAGACAGATCCGCTGAATCCTTTACTGAGAAATGTGGGAGAAAACTGTATCAAAGGTCGACTTAGATCTCATCTAGACGTTACAGAAAAATATTATCCAGCGCAATTTAAACAACTCAAACAATCAACAACAATATCGAGTAAATCATGAAGTCAAAATACGCCCAATTTTTATTTATTATTTTTGCAATTCTCATTATCAGTGCATGTAGTGCTCAACCTAAACCTCAAAAAACAAAGCAAACACAACAAACAATCGTGTGATCGGATCACATGGATCGGATGTTGATATTTGGAGACATATCGCGGATTCTGATCAGGCGAAAACAGCAAAATTTGACATTGAGGTGAAAGAAATTAATGACGGTGTGGCTTTGAATCAAGCTTTGCTCGATGGTGAGATTGACGTTAATGCATTTCAATCTTGGGCGTATTTCAAAGAATTTAATGACTTGAATCATCAGAAGCTTGCTGTCTTGGCGACCACTTATTTAGAGCCTATGGGTTTATATTCTCAAAACTACAAGTCACTAACTGCTTTGCCTGATCGGGCCTTAATTGCAATTCCAAATGATGTGGCGAATACAGCACGTGCATTAAGACTATTAGAACGTGCTCAGTTGATTCAACTTAAGCCAGATTTTAATACGATTTCTGGAACTCTTGAAAGTATCCAGTCAAATCCGAAATCACTTCAATTTAAATTGGTCAAAGGTGCACAACTACCACGTGTATTGTCTGAGGTGGATTTAGCCGCAATTGGAAATACTATTGCTCTAGAAAGTGGACTAAATGTAATAACAAATGCGATATTTAAAGAAGAGGTTACTGATAAAGCTTTAGAAAATGTCAATATACTTGCAGTGCGTAAAGATCGATTGAATGATCCACAATTTCAAAAACTTTCAAATCTTTACCATCAGCCTTACGTTGAAGATTATATTCAAAAGCATTTTGGTGGTACAAAATTGGGTATTCAACTTGATCCTGCCACATTAAAATAAAAAAGCGCCGTTAGGCGCTTTTTTTTAATGTTAAACATTATTCTTGAACAAAAGTCACTGTCCCATTTGCAAGTGATTCAACACGAGCAAGTGATTCAACTCGGTAACCTTTTTCAAGTAAAAGATCACGGCCAGGTTGGAACGACTTTTCAATCACGATACCAATCCCGACAACCTCAGCTTCAGCTTGGTGAATCAAATCAGCTAAACCTAAAGCTGCTTGTCCATTCGCAAGAAAGTCATCGATCACAAGAACCTTATCTGTTGCTGCAATGTGCTTCTTAGAAATAGCAATTGTGCTTTCTACTTGCTTTGTAAATGAGAATACTTTTGAACGATATAAATCATCTTTTAAAGTTAAAGATTGATACTTACGTGCAAAAATTACCGGTACACCAAGTTCCAAGCCAGCCATCACAGCAGGTGCGATACCTGAAGCTTCAATTGTTATGATTTTGGTGATGCCTGCATCTTTGAATAGACGAGCAAATTCTTGACCAATTTGTTGCATCATCACTGGGTCGATTTGGTGGTTTAGAAAAGAATCAACTTTTAAAACCTGATCAGATAGAACGATACCTTCGTTTAAGATTTTCTGTTCTAGTGCGTACACGGGAGAATCCTCTAGGGCAGGTGCCTTTTTAAGCAAAGACGTATTTTAAAAAGCATCTGCAAAAAAGCAAGTAAAAAATGCCTTAATTTTGTGGACCGTTATACCCTGTCAGTAAGAGCCCGTATGAAGATTTCTTATCTTGGTGTGTGACTTTCACTGGTAGATAGTCCAATTTCGGAGACAGCCAAAAAATCGTTTCACGACCTGGTTTATCATGCTTCATCACTACTTTGATGGTATCAAACGTACCGTACTTGGTTTCTACTTTTTCAGTGCCTTGTTTGACGAAACGACGTGATTCAACTTCTTTAGCATCTGCAATCCAATATTGCGATTTTAAACCGTTATTTTTTAAGTCTTCACGAATTTGCAATTCTGCATTTAACTCATCCAGTACACCAGATTTCCAAGCAAATGAACGTTGCTCTTTATCTTTAGTGGTGTTAATGGTTTTGGCACTTGGATTAAATTTAATGCTCATTGTATTGTTATGAACCAAAATTTTACTGGTGCGACTGAAATTGGATGATTGAATCTGATTATTGTTGAATGTGAAGTTACTGGTTTCAGTCGCTGAAGCAATACCACCTGCTTTAGCTGCAAAAACGTAATTCCATGTGTTACCTGATTTTTTCAAGGTTCGTGTTGCTGACCCCAAGTTTTTACCATTGTATGCAAACTGATAAGAGGCTTGGAAGGGCGTCATGGCAAGCGCTTGACTTGAATAGCCTGTGAAAAGCACGGCTGTACCTACACTTGCAATCACACTCAAAGTTTTAAACGATTTAAATGCCATAAATATTTTCCTTTACCTTCGTATCGAAGGATCACTTGAAGTTTTATTATCTCTGATAAATAAGGAGAAATAATCAATAATCACAGTGAAAATGTATTTTTCTGTAGCTTAAGCTTTATGACGACATCAAAACGCTGCGCTCTAGTCGTCCTTTTGTTTAATTGGTGTAATGTGATCACTTTCCACTTCATCAGATTTAGATTTGAATCGATCAGTATTCATTTTGCTGAATAAAGCCATCAAATTTACATTACCAATCACCACCAATTCTGTTTCACGAAGTTCTGCATGGTTGACGTGTACTTTGCCCAATGTTTCAATGATCGAGCGATTTTTTCCGAGCCACTGATTTAGATCGAGATGTAAGAGATCGTCTTTGACTTTAATGACATTAAACCGCTCTAAAATCATACCAAGTGGATCTTTACGAAGAATTTTTTGATAGAAAAATAGGGCAGAGCGGAATGCAATTTTCATCCAAAAGGTTTGAAATTTTGCTTCAATGACTTCGGTTTCACTAATTTGTTCAAATACAATCAGTTGTACATCTTTATTCAATTCCATTTGAATCAGCTTTAAATCTACAGAGAGAATGGTATAAAGCCCTTTCACATTCAAAGTGGCATAGAGTCGAAGCCAATCATCATGTAAATCAGCATGTAAGTCTTCAAGGATGCTGACATTGTCGGTCACAAAGCGCTTGAAAGTCGCATTTAAAAAAACTTGAGAGACAGGAAATTCACGTTCTTCTTCAATAAACCCTTCAGCCTTTTGATAGACTTTACGAAATTTGTTCGCGATATTTGAAATAATCGTTGGCATAAGTGAAGTTCCATTACCTCTAAATCTTGTGAGATGTCAGCTAGTATATATCTTGTAGGTGATTACTGCCGAAGGATAACAGCTTATCCAATTGCGATGTAATGTTTACAAAGACGTTTATTATGGTTTTGATGGTCAGGCGTTATTTAAGTTTAATCTATTGGTTTCGCATGACTTTATCTTATTTTATCTGAAGAACTTGCTCAATATTTAACTCATTTGTCTAAAATATGTCATCAATATAAAGATCAACTCGATTTATTCAGATTGATAAGCGCGCTGAATTTGACAGACCTCAATCGAATACGTGTCATACCATGTTAGGCGACCTTTTTGTTGCGCATAAAGATGCTCAGTGTCCTGACGCCAAGCTTGAATATCCTCTAACCGATTCCAATAAGAAAGACTGACTTCATTATTCTTCTCTTGATAGCTTTCAAACTTTATACAATGATAATCATGCATCGCTTTATGCCGCATTTGGTTTGCTAATTGTACATATTCATCATCAATATTTTTTATTTTCGCTTTGAAGATGACAACGAAGTTCATTTGTGAATACTCATTTATTATTTTAATGTGCTTCCCTAATAACGGGAAGCATAGACTGAAGTTATTGAGGAGTGTTATTCGTCATCCAAAAGCAGGTAAGGATTTTCAAAGCCTAGTTTTTGTAAAATCTCAATCTCAATTGCTTCCATTTCCTCAGCATCTTGTTCAGAAGTTTCATGATCATAGCCCATCAGATGTAAAGTACCGTGAACCAACATATGAGTGAAATGTGTTAATGGTGCTTTAAATTGTTCTTCTGCTTCTCGAAGCACAACGGGAATACAAATCACCAGATCTCCGATAGGGAAACTGTCTAAAATTTCAGCCATTTCATCTGGTAAGTCGCTTGGAAAAGATAAAACATTGGTTGGCTTATCTTTACCACGATATTCAAGGTTAAGTTTGTGACTTTCTTCGACATCTACGCAAGCTATTCCAATTTCACAATCGCTTTGTGTATCAATATGACGAAGGGTGGTTTCAATAATTTTTTTAACATACGCACGTTTGAGCACCAAGCTTGATGCTTCAAACGATTGTTGTAATGAGAGACTGAGTTTCAAAATCTTGCCTTGAGCGTGATTAGATTTAAATTACTCTGCATCTTGATGCTGAGCATCAGCAGCAGAATCATTTTCTGATATGAGTGCTTCTTGACGTGCTTTACGTTCCGCACGTGCTTCAGCAGTTAAACGATGTTGTTCACTGTCCCAACCCTCATATGCTTCTACAATTTTTTGTACAAGCTGATGTCTTACAACATCACGTGAGTGAAAACGCGTGATATGGATTTCTTTAATCTTTTCAAGCACGCGTAATGAATGTGCCAAACCAGACTGCTGTCCACGTGGTAAATCCACTTGAGTAATGTCACCTGTAATGACTGCACGTGAACCAAAACCAAGACGAGTTAAGAACATTTTCATCTGTTCTGGCGTTGTATTTTGAGCTTCATCTAAAATGACAAAGGAGTGATTGAGTGTACGACCACGCATATATGCAAGTGGCGCTACTTCAATAATTTGACGCTCAATTAATTTTGCCACTTTTTCAAAGCCAAGCATTTCATACAGGGCATCATAGAGTGGGCGTAAATAAGGATCAATTTTTTGTGATAAGTCACCTGGCAAGAAGCCAAGTTTTTCACCAGCTTCCACAGCAGGGCGAACTAAAAGAATACGTTGAATTTCATTGCGTTCAAGCATATCAACTGCAGCAGCTACAGCCAAATAGGTCTTACCTGTACCGGCTGGACCAATCCCGAAAGAAATATCACTTTGAAGAATGCGTTGTACATAGCGTTTTTGGTTGGCCCCCCGTGGATTAATGCGGCCCTTACGGGTTTGGAGCCAGACTTCGTCAAGTCCTGTGTGTTCTTGATTAGGATCCAATTGTAATTCATGATCAGTCTGGCTGCCTTGAATCATTAAATGAATCAAATCAGAGCTGATTTGTTGAGAAACTTCAGCTTCGGCGTATAAGCGCTGAAGTAAGCTTTCAACTCTCTCGACTTCATCAATTCCACCGTCAATAAAAAAACTATCGCCACGCTGACTGATTTTTACATCTAAACGTTGTTCAATTTGTTTCATATGACCGTTGTACGCGCCAAGCATGGTTTGTAAACGGTCCATTGAAACACCGGGAAAAGCCACTGTACGTCGAATCGCTGCAGTCAAGAGATTTCCTTTAGAGTCTATTAATCTATACCTCTACATTACGCCACGTCAGGTTCAAGATTCAAGAGTTCACCGTAAACTAAATTTAAGGTTTTAATCTCTGTAATCTCAATCTCTGCAAAGCGTCCGAGCCAAGAAGCATCACCAATAAATGTTACTAAACGTGTATTGTCTGCGGTTCCTACCAATAAGTTTGGATCGTGCTTTGAAACGCTCTCAATGAGCACACGTTGGACAGTACCAAGCATAGCATCAGTTTTTTGGATACTTGATTGCTTGATCCATTGTTGAACTTTAGCCAAGCGCTCTTTTTTAACATCTTCAGGTGTTAAATCTTCCAGCTCTGATGCTGGTGTACCAGGACGTTTCGAGTAGATGAAACTATAAGAATGATCAAAATCTAAGTCTTGAATAAATTGATATGTCTCTTCAAAGTTAGCATCAGTTTCACCAGGGAAGCCAATAATAAAGTCTGAAGACAAATGCATATCAGGGCGTACCTGGCGTAATTTAGCAATCTTATCGATATAAACGTCAATCGTGTGGTTACGCTTCATCGCCTTCAATACATCATTTGAACCACTTTGAACTGGTAAATGAAGGTGAGAAACCATCTGTGGTAGGTCACGATAGCATTGGATAAGGTCATCATTGAATTCTAATGGATGAGATGTCGTATAACGAATACGACCAATGCCTGGAATTTCCGCCACTAGACGAAGAAGATCAGCAAACGTACAGATTTCACCTTCGAATGTTTCTCCGCGGTAACCATTTACGTTTTGACCGAGTAAAGAAACCTCACGTACGCCCTTTTCCGCAAGACCAGCAATTTCAGCAAGTACATCATCTAGGGGACGAGAGACTTCCTCACCACGAGTGTATGGCACCACGCAGAATGAACAGTATTTTGAACAGCCTTCCATAATCGATACGAAAGCTTTATAACCTTCAACGCGAGGTTCAGGTAAGAAGTCGAACTTTTCGATATCTGGAAATGAGATGTCTACCAGTTTGATTTTCTCTTTTTTCGGCTTTTCAATTTGATCTGTATGCTGATCAAGCATTTGTGGCAAACGGTGAAGTGTTTGTGGACCAAATACCATGTCGACATAAGGTGCACGTTTTTGGATATTGTCACCTTCTTGAGATGCAACACATCCACCTACACCAATCACCAAATCAGGATTTTTTTCTTTCAGCTTGCGCCAGCGACCTAATTCTGAAAATACTTTTTCTTGCGCTTTTTCACGAATTGAACAGGTATTCATTAAAAGAATATCTGCATCAGCAGGGTCTGTCGTTAATACATAACCGTGTGAATCACCTAGCAAGTCGGCCATACGATGACTGTCATACTCATTCATCTGACACCCTTGCGTTTCGATATACAGTTTTTTGACTGCACCATCGATGGCTGGGGTGTGCTGTGGCTGGGTAACAGTGTTTTCTGAGGCAGCTGGGGCACTATTCGGAATGAAGGTTTGAACCGTCATGAAGGCTCCTATCCTATAAAAAGGGATAAATATGTTCCGGTGAAGTATGGGGGAATCCCACACTCGATAAAAGCGAGCTATTTTACAGTATTTGTACTACGGGTTGAACAAATATATAAATCAGATCAAGTTTATGGATTTACAGTAAAAATACTTTAAAATAATAGTGGTTAATCAGCGCTTTACATAACAGAACAGTACTTGATCATTAGAGTATTTAAAATACATTTTAAAATTGCCAAGCGCTGCAAAAGAGTTGATCATGCAAAAAAGCATGTCCAAATGTAGCGACGAGTTAAAGTTGAGAAGAGAAGCGTGTTAAAAAAAGCAGTGAAGCAAAAACAGTTAAAACAATATTTAATGGGGCTGATAACACTAGGTTGTTTGCCCGTTGCTCATGCGGCTGAAGAGCAATTTAATGAGGCGATTAAATTTGCGAACTCGGGTAATACAGCTCAGCTCGAATATTATCGTTCTGCAATGCAAAATGATGCGCTTGGATATTATCCAGAATATTGGATGTTGAATAATAATTTAGGCTTCCAACCCGCAACGAATATTATCAGCTTTGCACAGCGCTATCCTCAATCTGCAATGGCTGAAAAATTAGCTGCTGATTATGTCGAAGAAAAGGTAAAACAAGCGGATTTCAAGACAGCTCAACCTGTTTTACCTTATGTCACCAATCCTGACCAAGCTGAAAGCTGTGCGGTTGCGCAAGTACGAGCAAAAAATGGCGATACATTGGTGTACGCGGAATACAAAGATGTCTGGCTTACAACAGAGTCGCAGCCAGAATCGTGTTATGGTTTAGGTCGCTTAATGCTAAGTAGTCCCTTACTCACCACCACTGATCGTCAACAGCGCTTGTTTGCGCAACTTAGAGCGGGCCAGTCTGGTCCAGCGATCGCAACAGCACAAACTCTGGGTTTAAACTTGTCATTAGCACAATTAAATCAAATTCAGGCAGATCCTTTGAATTATTTATGGTCTGCGACCAAAGGAACAACAGTAGATTATGCTTATTTGGTGTTTGCTTTAGGTCGTGCTGCAGATGCTGACTTGAACACGGCGCTTCAAAATCTTCCTCGTGTCGTGCAAGGTGTTCCTGCAGATGTTCAAAAGTATATGTACCGCACGGTGGCGTATATTGGAGGCACGACAGTGATGAAAAATAATTTTAATCCTGAAGTGCTGAAGAACTTTGATTACAGTTATGGCGTGCCTTTTACACCAGAAGAGGCTGAAATTTACGCGCGTCAAGCGATTCGTTTTGGTGAGTGGGAAAGTGTGTTGCGCGCCATAGATAGTATGAGCGTTACGCAAAAACAAGAAGATCGCTGGCAATATTGGATGGCGAGAGCGTATGAAAATCGCAAAGATCAAGCTTCCAAGCAAGCTGCAAAAAGTATTTATCAACGATTAGCTGCCGCTGGCGATGATTATCACAATCTGTTGGCAAAAGATCATTTAGGTATTCGTTATAATGAAGCACATGATCGAGCACAACCAAGCGCACAGGATATTCAACGTTTAGATCAAGATATTCACTTTAGACGTGCTTTTGCATTACGCAATATCAATGCTTCAGCAACTTACACAAACCGTGAATGGAATTGGGCTGTCCGCCAAGCTTATCTTAAGCAAGATGATGGTCTATTACTGGCTGCGGCAAAACGTGCCACAGAAATGGGGTGGTATGACCGTGCTATTTATGCGGCGGAAAGAACACTTAAACGTCATAACTATGCATATCGTTATGCGACACCACATCAAAATCTAGTGGTGACGCATAGTAAAAATGCAGGGATTGATCCTTCGTGGGCTTATGGTTTAATGCGTCAAGAAAGTCGCTTTGTAACCACGGCCCGTTCACATGTAGGTGCTGGTGGATTGATGCAAATTATGCCTGCAACAGCAAAAGATGTGGCACGAAAAATGGGTGAAACGTATAATCCTGCTGCATTATCAGATCCGAATACCAATATTCGTTATGGGACATATTACCTGTCAATGATTCAAGGTATGCTGAGTAACAGTCCAGTTCTAGCTACGGCTGGCTATAATGCAGGGCTGACTAGAGCACGCCGTTGGCAACCAGAGTTTAAAAGTATTGCGGCGGATCAATACACAGAGTCAATACCACTTCATGAAACACGTGACTATGTGAAGAAAGTTATGACCAATGCTGCTCATTATGGTGTTTTGCTTGGTCAGGGGCCGCAAGCGATCGAAAGTCGTATGCCGCCTATTCCAGTAAGAAATACGCAATAGCATTTCAACTACTTTTGTGAGCTTGGATGAATCACGCAAAACTGCTGTTTAGTCGTCAACACACTTACCTCCTCTGTAGTTTGAGCGTAGGGGCTTTGTTGTGTTCAGCAGATGTGATGGCATCCGGGAAAGGTTTACAAGGATATGTGCTTCAAGTACAGATGACACCTGCCATTTGTGCATTAGATCGAACAAAAGCGAAACACCGTAAATGCCTAGAAGGATATTCACTGACGATAAAGGGTCTTATCCCAGAAACCAGTCGTCATGATTGCCAAACGAGTTCATCTGCCACCTTGGCACCGCTACAGAAGAGGGTTGTTGCTAGGGTGATGCCTGATGAGCAGGCTAGAATTAGGTTATGGACCAACTATGGTGGTTGCGTTCCAATGAATGCCAGTCAGTATTTTCGTACCATTATTAATCATGCAGACCAATTAAAAGTTCCTGATTCCTTAACAGGAGTGGATCGTAAAACAGTCTCTATGGCGACATTACGATCACAATTCATCAAACTCAACCCAAAATTACCCAGCCAAGGTATTGAATTTCAATGCCAAAGCTTAAATGGTCGCCCAGTGTTAACGGGGGTTGAAATCTGTTATCGCACGAATGGTCAATTCAAGTCATGTGCGTCTGATATTGTCTCGACCTGCCCAAATACATTTGACATAGAGGGCGCCTACTAATTTATTTCCGCGAAGTTAATTTATATTTCCTATCAGACTTTTGTTGAAATTCATTCTCTTTTCAATGCATCTGTCAAAGTATTGGAGTACAATCTTCGCCGTTTATGATTATTAAGATTAGATAGAACAGCTATTTAATCGCATTGACTATCCTCTCAACTGGAGATAATTACATGAAGCAACCTGTTCGCGTTGCCGTTACTGGCGCTGCTGGTCAAATTGGTTACAGCCTTTTATTCCGTATCGCTAGCGGTGAAATGTTGGGTAAAGACCAACCAGTTATTCTTCAATTATTAGAAATTCCTGTTGAGAAAGCTCAACAAGCGCTTAAAGGCGTGATGATGGAACTTGACGACTGTGCTTTCCCATTGTTGGCTGGCATGATCGGTACTGATGATCCTAAAGTTGCATTCAAAGATGCTGACTACGCGCTTCTTGTTGGTTCACGTCCACGTGGTCCTGGTATGGAACGTGCTGACCTTCTTAAAGTCAACGGTGAAATCTTCATCGGTCAAGGTCAAGCGCTTAACGAAGTTGCTAGCCGTGACGTTAAAGTTCTTGTTGTAGGTAACCCTGCTAACACGAATGCTTATATCGCAATGAAATCTGCTCCAGATCTTCCAGCGAAAAACTTCACAGCAATGTTACGTCTTGACCACAACCGTGCGTTAACTCAACTTGCTCAAAAAGCAGGTGTTGCAGTTTCTGACATCAAAAACATGACAGTTTGGGGTAACCACTCTCCAACAATGTATGCTGACTACCGTTTTGCTAACGTAAACGGCGAAAGCTTAAAAGACAAAATCAACGATGCTGCATGGAATAAAGACGTATTCCTTCCAACTGTTGGTAAGCGTGGTGCTGCGATCATCGAAGCGCGTGGTCTTTCTTCTGCTGCTTCTGCTGCAAACGCTGCAATCGACCATATGCGCGATTGGGCTCTTGGCACAAACGGCGAATGGGTAACTATGGGTATTCCTTCTGATGGTTCTTACGGTATCCCTGAAGGTGTAATGTTCGGTTTCCCTGTAACTTGTGAAAATGGCGAGTACAAAATCGTTCAAGGTCTCGAAATTGACGAATTCAGCCGTGAGCGTATCAACTTCACGCTTAATGAGTTAGAAGAAGAACGTGCAGCGATTGCTGACATGGTTAAATAATTTAGTTTTCAACTAAATTAAAAAAGCACTCCGAATGGAGTGCTTTTTTAATGCACAAAACTTAACAATGCTTAAGAAATCCTTCTACATAGAACTGTGTATTGACATGTTATCTTGAACAAAATCATGAAAATTCAAGGAGCAATCCATGTTGGATATGGAAGTAAATCAAGAATTACTTTTTGAGCAATTGGGCTTAGATAGCTCACCTGAAGGGATTGATCACTTTATACAAACACATCGGCTTGATCCCAATACGCCGATGCATGAAGCTGATTTTTGGAATCCATCGCAACGCGATTTTATTATTAGTCATTGGAAAAAAGATAATGAATGGGCCATTGTCATTGACCAATTGAGTGAGCAGCTCACAAACGATACAAAGTGATGAAAATATAATCACAAATTGAAACAATAAACCCAGACTAAAAGCTGGGTTTTTTCATGGATTTTTTATAAGTTATTTAAATAATAATTTTATTAAAATCTGATAAGGGGAGTCTCTTGATGGAACATAAACCTTCCTTAGCGTTATTATTTTCTCAATTGGGGTTGGCAAATAGTCCAGCGGCAATTGAACTCTATATCCGTACACATCAGCTTTCCGCGCAACAAAATTTACATGATGCACCATTTTGGAATAAAGGTCAGCGTGACTTCTTAATTAGTCATTTAGTACAAGATGATGATTGGGCAATATGGATAGATGAACTTAATCAACAATTACATATGGATGCATATAAATTAAGAATGGCCTAAAAAAAGCCCCTATCATGGGGCTTTTTTTAATGCATCTTAGGTTTGGTTAACTGGATAAACCACTCTTGGTCATGAAATTGTTTGAAAGCAGGGTGAGTTCTTATCACCTCTAAATCATGATCAATAGTTTTAAAATATTTATTTAGCCAATGGCGTGTAAGTGCTGATTCTTTACGAGAAGCGCAAGCATACGCCAGATTAAAATAAACATCACTATGATTGGTCGATGTTAATGATTTTAAAATTTGCTGAGTGATGATCGCAAATTTTTCATCTTGAGTAATCTCAAAATACATCATGTAGGCTCTGGCTAACATCAGGGTAAGATTAATATACAAATGCATTGGCATTTCTTCGAAATCTACTCGACCTTGTTCAAGAAGAACAATCGCTTCTTGAAGAAAATGAATTTGTTCCTGACGAAGCTTACTCATACTGACCAGCTCTAAACGCAATTCGGCACGTTCAAAGGCAAGCTCAGGCGTATTTTTTTGTAAGTAAAGTTGGTCTGTTTCACCAATGCGTTGAATAATTAGCTTGGTATTTGATTGCATGGATGAGTCCTCATCAGGTTTAAAACCTATATGGAGGCAACTTCGAAAAAATAAAGCGCTAAATTAAAGTTCGTGCGGTCCTTAACCAAGCTGTAATTGAAAGACGTTGGTGGTGTGCAACAAGAACTTCATGTAATAAATCGCTTTGAAATAGAGCGATGCGATTAGGTTTGGGTTCAATAATATGCCACTGATTATTCTTATCTTGGAGCTTTAGTTGACCACCCCAATGCTGATGCCATTCTTCATGCAGATAAAAAACTGTCGAAATCACACGACCATTTTTGCCTTGAGGGTTGTCTCGATGTAAAGCATAGAAATCACCAGGATTATAACAAGCGAAGTGGGCTTCGACTTCTTGAATGCCTAAATAAAATGCACGATTTAATTCCTGAGAGAGTAAATGTAAGGTTTTAATGTGTTGATGGGAAATTGATAGTTTTGGATCTAACCACAAAATGTGATCGCTGCGGATTGTGCTGACAATGCCATTTTGAATTGCTGCATTTCTAAAATCATCGAGATGGATTTGGCATTCATTTACAACGTTTTTTAAATAGCTTGGTGGGTATGCATGATCGATGATACTGAAGCCATGTTGATCTAAATCATCAAGGATTTGATCAACATTCCAAGCCCCTGGGATGACAACTGCTTCCATATTTATCTCGCTATTTACTGTATAAAAAAAAGGTCAGCTATTTTAGAGTAATAATCGATTCTGAATGAAACACTTTTTCATGTTAAAATGATTGTTGATCTTAGGAATAATTGAAACATGAATTACCGTCACCATTTCCATGCTGGAAACTTTGCCGATGTCATGAAGCATGTATTGTTGCTTCAGATTTTGTCACGTCTTAATCAAAAAGATAAGCCGTATCGTTACATTGATACACATGGTGGTGCAGGTAAATACGATTTATCAACGTCTGCAGCACAGAAGTCGGGAGAGTTTTTAAATGGTATTCACCGTTTAGTTAAACTCGATGACTCAATTAAGCGTAATGCCCCTGAAGGTGTTAAGCAATATCTTAAAGTTGTAGAAGATATGCGTGCAGGTGCCGGAAAAGGCGCTTATCCGGGTTCGCCATGGTTCGCTTTGGAAGGAATGCGCGAAACAGATAAAGCAACAATTTTTGAGATGCAACGAGATGTATTTCAGCAACTTTATATGAATGTGCGTGATCGTCGTGCAGGTTTGCATGAGCGTGATGCTTATGAAGGTTTGCTCGGTGTGATTCCTCCTAAAGAAAAACGTGGATTGGTCATGATTGATCCACCATATGAGGTGGAGCGAAAGGATTTTCCGCAGTTGGTTGAACTCATCGCTACGGCATATAAGAAATGGCCTACAGGCGTATTTGCAATTTGGTACCCAATTAAAGACCGCGCAATGATTGATCGTTTTGAGAAGAAAATGATTAAGACTGGTATTCGCCGTCAATTGGTTTGTGAAGTATGTGTATGGCCAGACGATACACCTGTAGGATTAAACGGTTGTGGTTTATTGGTGATTAATCCACCTTGGAAGTTTTCTGAAGATGCAGATGAAGCATTGCAATGGCTTTTCCCGCACTTAAGAATGAGTGAAAATGGTGGTCATGCTGCCGTTCGTTGGTTGGTCGGCGAATAAGAATATTGAGAGATAAGGCTACAGTTAGGACGAATGACAATGACAAATATAAATAAACCTGAAACTGAATCTTCTCCAAGAAATGTTCCGGGCTTTGATGGTATTACTTTCGAAGTTGAAGAAGAGGAACATACGCAAGAAGGGCAAAAGGTTAAGCGTCGTGGGATTTATCTGTGGCCAAATCTGATTACTACTGCGGCATTGTTGTCAGGGTTTTACTCAATTATTGCAAGTATGAATGGCGAATTCACACAAGCTATTTATGCCATTTTTATCGCTGCTTTATTTGATGGTTTAGATGGTCGGGTCGCACGAGCAATTGGAGCGCAAAGCCCTTTTGGTGAGCAGTTTGATTCATTATCAGATATGTTGGCATTTGGTGTTGCGCCTGCAATTTTGATGTATAGCTGGAGCCTCCATGATCTAGGTCGAATCGGTTTGGCTGCATGTTTTGTCTATACTGCTTGTGCTGCATTCCGATTGGCACGTTTCAATGTGCAAATAGGTGTGGTTGATAAACGCTATTTTATTGGTGTAGCTAGTCCTCTAGCCGCAGTAATGATCATTTCTTTGGTTTGGGTGGGACGTGATTTCCCTGAAATTTTTGTCCTATCTGATCCAATGATTCAGACCATAAATGCAGTCATTATTATTGCAGTTGGCTTGCTGATGATTTCGAATATTAAATACTATTCGTTTAAAACCGTAGATCGTAAACGTGTGCCGTTTGCAGTCTTGCCTATTGTTGTGTTTATCTTTGCTGCGATTACGTACAATATTCCTGTCGGTATTTTAGTGCTTTCGATTATTTATGCACTTTCAGGTTTCGTCACTACATTTTTGACTCGAGAAAAAACAAGATAAATAAAAAAGGAGTTTGATATGCAGTTGTTGATGAGTTTAGCGGACGATTCAAAACAGCTGAATCAGGCTCCTTTTCCTCTTCGGTTGGATTATCACGGTCCACGAGGAATCTATAAAATTATCCATCAAGGATTGATGATTCCAGGATTACCATCTCCACTTCATTATTTTAATTTTTTAACCATTATCGGACAGCCGAATGTTCCAATGCTGCGTAATGATTATGCAATTAAAACAAAAGCCTTGGATACTGTTTCACTCATTACGAGCATTAGTCCACATATGGTTGGACATTTTAATGGTTATTCAATCATCAATGATTGCGAGATTAAAGAGAATAAATTTGTATTTGGACAAAGAGAACAACTAGAAGGCTCAATCCCAAACTTCAAATTAATAAGAAAGGACAATGAACTTTCCGTTGATCTGAATATTCAAACTCAACCAATTATTTCGCACTTTACCAAACTAAAATTAGGTTTATTTGATCACTGGTCATTAGTGTGTCAATGCAAAGGAACAGTAACCTATAAAGAACAAACATATAAAATTGACCAGTTAGGATCATTTGAATTTGCCAGAGCGATCAATATTCCTTATCTACCGCTTCATTTTTTTACGTATCAGATAATTAACTTAATCGACCAAAGACAGTTACTTCTTGCTCATATACGCAATGGTTTAAATCAAATTGTGCAATCAAGGATGTATTTAAGAGATTTAAAAGCTCAGACATCTGAAATGTTTGATGATGTTTATTTCAAAGTCCATCGTGTATACCCAAAAGTAAAAACCCCTAATGGACATGAGATGTATTTAGCGCGCGTATTTGAATGGTCATTTGAAAATAAAAAAAGAAAAATAATCGTGAAAGGTGAAAGTCGTGGAGATTTTAAATTTGGTCTTGCCGCAGGTTATGTAGGTAGTTTTAGTTATCAGGTGCAGATTGATGGAATTCAAGAAGTGGGACAATCTGGGTATTGTGAATATATAGATTGCCGTAGTTTAAAGTGGCAAGAAATTAATAAAGATGAAAAATTAATGGATAATTTTGCAAGTATTGTGCCATGCACGCTTAAAAAATAGCTCCAAAAGCATAAAAATCACGTAAATTGAACAATAAATATCCAGTTAATCATATTTTTTTTAAATATTTAAAAAACATGGTTGCATTGGGAGAGGAATGCTGTAGAATGCACATCCATCGGCGGTGATGTTGATTAAAACTTGTTGAAAAACAAGGATTTAGCTGAATAGGTTGGATCTAAG
>NZ_JBWYII010000013.1:0-60296 GCF_056779705.1 Acinetobacter sp. 25-47-130
ATGGTAGTGTGGGGTTACCCATGTGAGAGTAAGTCATCGCCAGCTCATTATTCTAAACACCCCCTTCAATACAAGGGGGTGTTTTTTTATACATAAAAATTGAATTTGAAAATTATTAAACCCTTATAATTAAATAAGAAGCTCCATTCAGTTAATTTATGCTAAACAATAAATGCCTTAGTGATAAGGCTAATATCATAAAAACAACCCAACTAATTAGTTGAAAAGCTAAATAATAAACAATAATGAATGGTTCAAAAAATGAATGATTTACAATGAAATTTTTATTTACAAAGAGCATCAAAGTTGACTATTAAATAAAATGCCAATCCTAATTTGCAGATTGAGTATTAAAAATCAAGATTTCAGTCGAAAGGTTATATAAGAATTCATTCTTAGTAACTAAGAATAAATATAAAACTCTTAAAACTTGAATTTTCATGATTTTTTATGCCAATTGAATTATTAATCAATCTATTAAATGAATAGTCCACTAGAAAGTTGTATAGACAAAAATCCTAATTTATTGCATTTATATAAAATATGAATCTAGGTTCATTATTTTAAAAATACTCACAATTGGAGGTGAGATAAAAATGACAGCGCAGACAATGAATGTGAATGCTGTAATTGATAATGCAAAATTTAAACCCTTTCATTTATCAATCGTATTATGGTGTTTATTTATCGTAATTTTTGACGGTTATGATTTAGCAATTAATGGCGTAACGTTGCCACTTCTTATGCAAGAGTGGGGTATGACTTCTGTCCAAGCTGGGTTATTAGCGAGCACAGCGCTAGCGGGAATGATGTTTGGTGCGATGCTTTTTGGTATGTTGGCAGATAAAATTGGTCGAAAAAAAGTTATTTTAATTTGTGTAACCTTGTTCAGTGGTTTTACTTTTTTAGGAGGATTCGCAAGTAATCCAACAGAATTTGGAATTTTAAGATTTATTGCTGGACTTGGTATAGGCGGTGTTTTGCCAAATTTAGTAACTTTAACTTCTGAATATGCACCACAAAAATTGAGAAGTACCTTAGTTACGATTATGTTTAGTGGCTATGCAGTTGGCGGAATTATGGCAGCTTTATTGGGTGTAAAATTTACACCTGAATTTGGTTGGCAGATTATGTTCTTTATCGCAGGAATTCCATTATTAGTATTACCGTTTATATGGAAGTATATGCCTGAATCACTAACATTTTTAGTGAAACAAAAAAATTATGAACCTGCCTCAGGAATTATTAATAAGATCAACGCAGATTTAAATGTTAATTCTACAACTCATTTGGTTCTAAACGAAATTAAACTACCTGATGCATCGGTTAAATCTCTTTTTACTGATAATAGAGCGACAACGACGTTGTTATTTTGGTGCTGCTTTTTTATGTGTCTTTTAATGACATACGCATTAGGAAGTTGGTTACCAAAGTTAATGATGGCTGCAGGTTATTCTTTAGGAAGTAGTTTAACGTTTTTACTTTCATTAAATATTGGCGCTGTCATCGGTACTATTGGTGGTGGAATTCTAGCAGACAAATTTCATCTCAAACCTGTAGTGATTTCGATGTTTGTAATTGGAGCTTTTGCTTTATTTGGATTAAGTTTCAATTCGCCGCCAATGGTTATTTATCTACTTGTGGCATTGGCTGGTGCAGCATCAATTGGTACAAGTATTTTAATATATAGCTATGTAGCGCAATCTTATCCAATTGCTGTACGTTCAACTGGGATTGGTTGGGCTTCAGCAGTAGGGCGTATAGGTGCAATTGTCGGCCCCATTGTCATTGGTATTCTTTTAGGAATGGAATTGCCGCACAAATGGAATTTCATTGCCGTTGCTATACCAGCAGTAATTGGTGCAATAGCCGTATTATGTATTAAAAGGACAAAAGTGATTGAAACAGTTCCTGAAAAAATAAAAATCGCATCTTCAATTACACAGTAGAATAAAAGCCTCATAAGAGGCTTTTTTTATAAATGTGATTTTAAAATTTTTTGATGCTCTTTAACCTGTTTGGCATAACGTTTACCTTGTTTTTTCATTTTTCGATTTGTGTTGTATCCAGTAGGTCCAACGTTGTAATAGGCCAGTGCTTTTTTCCAGCTACCAGCAGATTGATTATATTTTGATAGGATAAAAGTCCCACAATGTATATTAATATTTTCTTGAAAAAGGTCACCTGGACAAGATTGTTGCCAATATCTAGGGATAATTTGGGTAAGACCTACAGCACCTGCTGGTGATACTGCATAATTTCGATAACTCGATTCTTGTCGAATAAGAGCGGCCATTAACAGGGGGTCGACATCAAATTGTTGCGCACTTTGCACAATTAGTGGTGAAACCCTATTTGCGGTGTCTGGGTGTACAGAGTATGCCTTTTGAATACCTGTTGAAAGTTTTGCGGCGCGTTTTTGTACTGAACCACCACCTAAAGATGAGCAACCGACAAACACGATACACGATGATAGAACTAAACTATATTTAAGGAAAGTAAAGGATGGGGGAGGTGATTGTAAACGTTGTAAAAAAAGCAAAATAGTAACCGTACAAATTCAATTTGCAAAAATCATAAGTAAGCTGGTGATTGGGGTCAAGCCCTAGATAAATTGGAGTGTTGTAGTTTTGCAATATATTGATGAGTAAGATAAATAGATCAGAAAAACTTTAAAATTGATTCAATATTTTCTTATAATAATGCCATTATTAAATGCCTGAAATCATCATGACGCCAGCTTGTAAATTTCTAAAAAACAAAAAGATAGATTATTCTGTTCATGAATATGAGCATGATCCTAATGCTGAAAGTTTTGGTTTAGAAGCAGCTCAAAAATTGGGTTTATCTGTACATGAAGTTTTTAAGACACTTCTAGTGACAGATGATGTCAATTATTTTGTGACAATTTTACCAGTGGACCATCAACTTAATTTAAAAAAGGCGGCGAATGCTTTCAGTTGTAAAAAACTTAAAATGGCTGATCCGAAAGTGGCTGAGCGTCTGACCGGTTACTTAGTGGGTGGGATTAGTCCAATTGCTCAAAAAAAGCGACTTAATACAGTCATTCACCAATCGGCAAGTTCTCTTAAAAAGGTGTACGTGAGTGGTGGAAAACGAGGGCTAGATATCGGATTAGATCCTCAATCATTGGCCCAAGTATTAGATGCTCAATTTAAGGACATTGTGGATCACACTTAATGTTTGATCACTACATTTGACGTAGATTGGTTAGATATTCTTGAGCGATAAAAATTTCTTGATCATCAGGTGGGCATACCTTGTTCCATTGATGTTCTTGATCTAATTCCCAAGCACGTTGATTATCGTTCAGATAATTCAGTAGACCATCTTTAATAATCGTTTTCTTTAGTTTTTTATCTTCAATCGGAAAACAAGTTTCTACTCTTGAAAATAAATTACGTCCCATCCAGTCTGCACTTGAACAATATAATTTCTCATTGCCTTGATCTAGAAAATAGTAGACCCGTGTGTGTTCTAAAAAACGTCCTACAATGGATCTGACGCGGATATTTTCTGATAACTGTCGTACTTGAGGTCTTAATGAACAGATGGAACGAATGATCAGATCGATTTGAACACCTGCATTTGACGCTTGATAAAGTGCCGCGATTAATTTAGGTTCAGTTAAAGCGTTAACTTTGATAATAATATGCGCTTTATGACCAGACTTAGCATGGTGGATTTCATTGGCAATGAGTTTTAAAAGCTGTTCATGCAAGGTAAAAGGTGCATGGAACAGCTTTTTAGGCTTTGCCATTTTTCCCATACCTGTCAATTCTTGAAAGATTTTATGGACATCTTCACAAATGTCATCATCAGTGGTCAGAAGACCGTAATCGGTATACATTTTTGCATTACCAGCATGATAATTGCCAGTTCCCAAATGAACATAACGTTTCAGATGATCTGCTTCTCTACGAACAACCAGAATCATTTTAGCGTGAGTTTTATAGCCCACGATGCCATACACAACAACAGCTCCAGCTTCTTGTAGGAGGTTGGCGACCATGATATTGGATTCTTCATCAAATCTAGCACGTAATTCAATAATCGCAGTAACTTCTTTACCATTTCGTGCTGCTTCTGCTAAGACCTGAACGATCTCTGAATCTGGTCCGCTGCGATAAAGAGTTTGCTTAATTGCCAAGACATTAGGGTCTTTTGCAGCCTCTTTTAACAGGTTGATGACGGGTGAAAATGAGTCAAAAGGATGATGTAAAAGGACATCACGTTGTTTTAATACATCAAATATACTTTTTGATTGTCTCAATATCTTCGGTATCACGGGTTGATAGGGTTTAAACTTCAAATCTGGACAATCAAAATCTGAAAATAATCGAGCTAAATTTACAGGACCTTGAACACGATAGAGTTGTGAAGGTTCTAAAGAAAATTGTTCAAGTAGATATTGGTTAATCGTTTCTGGGCAATTGTGATCAATTTCAAGTCGAACTTCACGTCCAAATCTTCGCGAAGAAAGTTCATCTTTAAGAGCAACTGCCAGATCGTCTACATCGTCAGCTAAATTTAAGTCAGCATTGCGTGTAACACGGAATTGGTAGCATCCTGTCGCCTTCATTCCTGGAAATAAGTCATTGATATGTTGTTGCAGAATAGCCGACAACAGGATGTAATGTTGCTTACCTTCGCATAAGTCATCAGGAATTTTGACCGCCCTTGGCAAAGTTCTCGGTGCAGGTACGATCGCGAGCTCAATCTGACGACCAAAAGCATCTTTACCTTCAAGCGTGACAATAAAATTAAGGCTCTTATTGACTAAACGGGGAAAAGGATGGGCAGGGTCTAAACTGATGGGCGTGATTACTGGTTGAATAAATTTACTGAAGTAGTTTTGAATCCATTCAGTATATTTATCTAAAATTCCATGATATTGGATAAATTCGATACCATAAGATTTAAGTTGAGGAATGAGCTCGTTATTAAGTATCTGATATTGTTCTTGAACCGCATGATGCGTTGTTTTAGATATTTGTTCTAAAATAATTTCATTGGGAATAGCATCAGGCGCAGTAGTTATTTGATTTAATTCGATCTGTTTTAAAAGTCCAGCAACGCGTATTTCAAAAAACTCATCTAAATTCCGAGAAAAGATGATTAAAAAATTTAGTCGCTCTAATAAGGGGTGGTGAGGGTCTTTAGCTTGAGCTAAAACTCGTTTATGGAATTCTAATAATGAAAGTTCGCGATTAATGTAAGTGTCTGAATTGTGTTGAAAGTTTTCAAAAGAGTGCATAGTACCAATTATTGCTTTTTGAGCCGTCAGGAAAGACCTTGCAGCGATGGTACGTTTGATGTGTGACAGTAATATTACATTGATTGGTATATATTCGATAAATATATATAATTGGATTTATTTTATTTTAATCAAAAAAGCACACAATAAGTGTGCTTTTTTTAAATCAATTAGGGCTTAGAAATCGTAACGGAAACCTAAAGATAAACCTAAAGCATCCTCACCTTTGAAACCCTTCACATTATTTGTACGTGCTTGTTCCCACGGTGTAAGGCTTGAGTTTTTGTCATTAAGCACAGTTGCGACGTTACCGTAAACACGAACTGCTTTATCAAGACGATGTTCAAGTCCTAAAGCAATGAGTGTTGCGTTCGCATCTTTAGCATCTACATCACGGTGCATCACTTGACCACGGATATATGTTTTTGGTGCAAATTTATAATCAGCTGCAACACCAATGACTTGTGCATCAGGATTTTTTACGTCATTGTCATGAGTCATATATTGATATAAACCACCAATATTTAGCTCAGGTGTGATTTTATAAGCACCAGCTAAACGGAAGCCATCACGTTCGCCGCGAGTCGCATCTTCTTCATAGTGTTCATAAGCAGCTGCGAAATCAACAGGACCTTCTTTATAGGTCAATGCAAGATCGTAAGCTTTATTCTTTTTAGAGTCGCCTTTCTTTTGAATAACTTCACCAGTATCTTTATCTACAATTGTTTCCGTGAAGCCTGGAGAATTGCTTTCGTGCAATGAAAGTGCTGCTAATACATTGAACCCATTTCCGAATTTTGGTGATTTATATTCGATGGTATTTTCATTACGCTCATCAAAACGTAAGTCACCAGCACGTGTTACATTACGTAAATCACCTACTTGATCGCCGAAAAAGTTAACTGGACCACGTGCTATTTTAAAAGGGCTATCAAAACGACCGACACGAGTTTGACCGAAATTACCTTTTAAGCCAACAAATGTATCACGTGTTGCAAAATCAACACCTGAATTTTGTCCACCGCTAGCAAAGTTGATTTCTTGTTCAATTTGACCAAAAACAGTCATATCATTTTCTAGTTTCTGTTCAACTTTAAAGCCTAGACGAGATGAATTAGATGATAAACCCACTTCATTATAATCTTTACCATCATCAAGGTAATCTAATGAAACATGCGCACGACCATAAATTTTAACGTCGGCTGCCATTGCGATTGATGGTGTAATTAGTGTTGCCCCAACTGCTAATGCACAAAGTGTTTTTTTCATTTCTAGCTCCAGTAAAGACTGATTTATTGTCCTAATAATCATGATCAGTAGTTTTTTTGTAACTACTGTTCTCTATTGGTGCTAAGTATTCATTACAAATAAGTCAGTAATATTAAGAATTTATTTCATTATCATGAAAATGGATAGAAACAATTTATAGTAATCAAAAGGCATAAACCAAAAAAAAGGAGCCAAAGCTCCTTTTTTTATGAGGATCTGTTATAAAGCAGCTTTAATCTTCTCAGCCAAAGTCTTGATACGCTCTTGATCACCCATTTGTGCTGCGTGTTTACCCAGTTCATGAATTGAACTTGGAATAAGATGGAAGTGAACGTGAGGCACGGTTTGCCCAGCTGCAGCACCAGATAACTGCATCAACACTATACCTTTTGCATCTAGTGCTGTTTCAATCGCTTTTGCAATTTTTTGAACGATTTGAATCGTGTACGCTGCAGTGTTTGGATCTAAGTCGAGTAAAGTTACGGCAGGGGATTTAGGGATGACTAAAGTATGACCATCTGCTTGAGGCATAATGTCCATAAATGCAAGAACTTGCTCATCCTCATACACTTTAATTGCAGGAAGTTCACCACGTAAAATTCTTGCAAAAATATTTTGATCATCGTAAGCCATAACTATTCCCAGAATGTAATTAGATTGAATTATTTACAGTTCAATTCTTTCTGACGTTGCTTAATGGAGTCAAGCTTTTGTTGCTCTTTTTCTGAGAACTTAGGTTTAGTTGTATTGCAATTTTCATTGCCGAACTTTGCCTTAGTATCTGGATCTTTAAAACAGAAGCCTTTTGATGCATAGATGATGTTGTAATCATCTTTAAGTTTTTCACACTCTTTTGTAGTGTCGGCAAAAGCATTAACCCCAGCTGAAACAGATACAGCAGTAATTAAACCTAATAAAAACTTATTCATGAGTATCCTCATTTAGAAATGGACATTTGATATTGTCACATTTCAATTATATGGGCTTTATATGTGAATTCAATGGCGAAAATTTATTCTAAGGTAATTTTGCTCCATGATTCGTACATTTTAACTGCTGTCGAAAAATCACTATTAGGTTCAGCTATTGCATTAGCAGCACCAATTAGACTTTGAGTAAGCGTAATGACAGGTGCGGATAATTTTGCTTGATGAATGAGGTCTACTGCGATACCAGTGTCTTTGCTCAGTAACGGTAAGGCAAAAGTATTTGGAAAACTTCGATTTAATACCCGTTGAGGCAATACATTTTCAGTCACACCACTTTTACCACTTGAAGCATTGATGCACTCTAAAGCTTCATTTAAATCCACACCATGTGCTTTAAGTGCAGTAAAACCTTCAGCAGCGGCACATAAGTGAACAGCCAAGAGCATGTTGTTCACTGCTTTCACAGCAAAACCAGATCCTGAGTCTCCTACATGCTTAATCAGTTTACCCATGGCTTGCATTGCTGGTAATGCAGCTACAAAAGCCGCTTTTTCACCACCAACCATGAAGGTTAAAGTCGCATTTTCAGCACCAATAGTTTGTCCGCTAACCGGCGCATCTAGAAAATATACACCTTTTGATTTTAAAAAAGCTTGTTGTGCTTTAGCTGCATCAGGCACGCCACTGGTACAGTCTACCCAAATTGATCCAGATTTAATGTCGACTTGATGAATGATCTCATTGACTTGCTGACTCGTTGGTAAGCAACTAAAAATGATATCAGCTTGGGCAGCTTCTTGAAGTGATACAGCTTGTGTTTGATATTCAGTTGCATGTTGTTTGGCTTTCTCGAAATTTCGATTCCATACCAAAACTGATTCATAGTGTTTGGGTAAATGAGCTGCCATACGGTAACCCATTGCGCCTAATCCAATAAATGCAACTGTCGTCATTTTCTTTACTCTATTTGTGTTGAACGCTCTGCTAACCAGTGAGCAAGTTCAGGCCAAAATTGATCGGCACTTTTTTGACTCGACATTAAACCTAAATGCCCACCAGGAATAAGAGTAAACGTGACATCACGACTATTTGTCAATTCAGTCAATGGTCTAACAGCATCAGCTGTGACCATTTGATCGCTTGAACCCGCGCCAATCATAAGAGAGCAGTCTATATTTTTTAATTCGATTTTCTTATCTTGAAGTTCGATATAACCATTTTTTAGCGGATTTCTTAACCAGACATTGAATAACATATCTTGGTTTACCCCAGCAGGATAATCAATCATATGATTGAGGAAATAACCTAAAGTGGCATGTTCATGCAAAAGTTTTTTATCATCAAGATTCAGTAATAATTGTTTATGGCCTTCATACCAACCTTTTGGATCTAAAATTTTAAATCCAATTGCATTTAAAATACCTGGGGAGTGAATGAGGCGCTTAGGAATACGACCGTTATAAACTTTATGTTTGAGTAGACGAGTTCTTTCAAGATAGCGATTCATCTTAGCATATAGCTTTCCGATACTACCTGAAGCAAAGCTATCAATTGGACTACCTAAAACGATTAGATTTTTTACATGGTTCGGCTGTCTGAGCGCTGTGTACAACAGAACAAATATTCCCGCCATACTCCAGCCATGTAAAGAAATTTGATCAGATTTAGCGTGTGTGCGTATTTGATCGATACAATTCGGGATTGCATCATCAATAAAACCTAAAAAGTTGAGATCGCGATCTTTATAGCTAAAGTGTCCCCAATCCAATAAATACACATCAAAACCTTGCTCTGTATAATATTTGATAAGAGAACGGTATGGATAAAGATCATAAATATCCATCTTGATCGCTAAAGGCGCGACAAAGACCAATGGCTCAACATATTTTTTATTTTCAGATGCGTAATATCGAATTTTACTCGATTTATGAGTACCTATCACTTCATACGGCGTTGCTTGAGATAAAACCAAAGATTTACCGTAAAAAATGCGTGTCCCTAAATTTTTTAACTTGCTTTGTTTAGAACGCCAGTTAGTTTTTAAATGTTCCATGAAGGTTGAAGATCTCATAAGCATGTGATTTGAACGAAGTCTAAGCGATATTTATATATTTTACCTTGACCTTAAATGCTTTGGGCGCTCAAAATGTTGGCAATTATTCACAAAGGCAGTTTTTAGGACTGATTTAGAGCAATGAGCCAGCAAGACGACATTGAATACCAACTTGATACATTAGCACTTCGTACAGGTCATACGCGCAGTTTTGAAGGTGAGCATGCTGAGCCGATGTTTCTAACTTCTTCATTTGTATATGCAAATGCAGCAGAAGCAGCAGCTAAATTCTCTGGGAAAGAGCCCGGTAATATTTATTCTCGCTTTACAAACCCAACAGTTGCAATGTTTGAAAAAAGATTGGCTGCAATGGAAGGTGCTGAACGTGCAGTGGCAACAAGTACGGGTATGGCTGCGATCATGGCGGTGGCGATGTCATTCTTAAAGGCTGGTGATCATGTTGTATGTTCTCGAGCAGTATTTGGTTCAACCGTGGCCTTATTTGAAAAATACATTTCTAAGTTTGGTGTGACTGTCAATTTTGTTGATTTAACAGATTTAGATGCTTGGAAAGCTGCGATCAAACCAGAAACTAAACTACTATTTGTAGAATCTCCGTCAAATCCATTATCGGAAATTGCTGATATTCGTGCATTAGCAGATATCGCGCATGAAAATGATGCCTTACTCGCAATTGATAATAGTTTCTGTACGCCAGTGCTACAACAACCATTAAAATTGGGCGCGGATCTAGTTGTCTATTCAGCGACAAAATATTTAGATGGTCAAGGTCGTGCGTTGGGTGGTGCTGTCGTAGGTAGTCATCAATTACTTGAAGAAGTTTTTGGCTACGTTCGTACAACTGGGCCTTCTATGAGTCCGTTCAATGCTTGGGTTTTCCTAAAAGGTTTGGAAACGCTTCGTCTACGTATGAAGGCTCATTCTGAAAGTGCACAAAAGATTGCTGAGTGGCTTCATCAGCACGATAAAATCGAGAAAGTATTCTTTGCTGGCTTAGCGGATCATGTAGGTCATGATTTGGCTAAACAGCAACAAAAAGGTTTTGGTGGTATCGTTTCATTCGTGGTAAAAGGTGGGCGAGAAGCTGCTTGGAAAGTGATTGATCACACTCAATTTATTTCTATTACTGGAAATCTTGGGGATGCAAAATCAACGATTACTCATCCTGCAACGACTACTCATGGTAAATTGTCTGATGAAGCGAAGGCTGCAGCTGGCATTGCAGAAGGTTTAATTCGTCTTTCAGTAGGTTTGGAAGACGTTGATGATATTATTGCAGACATTCAACGTGGTCTTGATTTAGTCTAATTTAAATTTGTTCGGAGTATACAAATGAACATTAACATGCTTATGCAACAAGCACAGCGCATGCAAAAGGAAGTAGAGTCCAATATCAAGAAAGCGAAAGAAGAGCTTGCACAGAAAGAAGTGCATGCTGAAGCTGGTGGTGGTTTGGTAAAAGTGACAATGACTTGCCGTAATGTGGTAAAACGCATTGAAATCAATCCAGAATTACTTCAAGACGATCCAGATATGATTGAGGATTTGATTGCAGCTGCTATGAATGATGCTGCACGCCAAGCCGAAGCGATTTCAGAAGAAACAATGAAGTCTGCAAATAGTGGTATGGGATTACCTCCTGGCTTATCAGGTTTATTTTAAGGATATTGCCGAGTGTTCAGCGAACGGTTTGACCAACTCGTCCAAGCACTGCGAATTTTACCAAGCGTTGGGTCTAAGTCGGCTCAGCGCATGGCGTTGCATTTGATCATGAAGAATAAGCAAGGTGCTTTGGCATTATCTGAAGCACTTAGCGATGCCGCTGATCATATCCATGAATGTTCTATTTGCCACTCATTGACTGAGAATGAGGTGTGTGACATTTGTCTGTCGCAAGACCGAGATGATACCTTGCTCTGTGTGGTTGAATCTCCTGCAGACGTGATGGCAATTGAGCAAAGTGGAAGTTTCAGAGGCAAATATCATGTATTGGGGGGGCATTTATCTCCTTTAGATGGTATAGGGCCTGAAGAGGTTGGCATACCTGCATTAGTTCAACGCTTAGCTGAAGGTCAGGTAGCAGAGGTTATTCTCGCTACCAATGCAACGGTTGAAGGACAGGCTACGGCACATTATTTGGTAGAAGCCACACGTCATTTGAATATCAAAATGACGCGTATTGCTCAAGGTGTACCACAAGGGGGTGAGCTTGAGTATGTCGATAGTCACACCTTAAGCCAAGCAGTTCATAATCGTATGCAAATGAAATAAGCACAAATTGTGCTTATTTTTTTGATTAGAGAAATATCACTTTTCTGAATAGTTTTTTAGTCAAAAAAAATATTAAATTTTTCATGTTTTATAACTATTTACAGTGTATACATAGATTTGCTTGACGCTTTAATTGAAAATTTATATTTAAAATTGATAATTTAAGCTAAAATACATCTCGATACCAATCTAGCACATTGTTTTTTATGATGTTTCAATTTATCCAAGAGCAAAAAGAACTCGAGCATGTTTTGACACTAATGAGTCAACAAGATGTTTATGGTTTAGATACTGAATTTATCAAAGTTGATACACTATGGCCAAAATTGGGTGTCTTGCAAATCAATGTCGCAGATCAGGTGTTTTTATTAGACGGTACACGTCTAGATTTTTCGAGTTTCTGGCCTAAAGTTTTTGCTGCAAAGCAAAATATTTTCCATGCTTGTGGTGAAGATATTGATCTGATTTACCATTATTCAAAAGGCAATCATCTTAATAATGTATTTGATACTCAGGTGGCTTTGTCTTTTCTCGGACACGGATTACAGGTCAGTTATCAAAATGCGCTTAAAGAAATTTTAAATATAGAAATTGATAAAGATCAAACACGTTCAGATTGGCTTGCACGTCCTTTAACTGAAGAGCAAAAAGCATACGCAGCAAATGATGTCTTATATATTATGAATTTAGCCGATGAGCTAAAGAATGAGTTAAAGAAAAAAGGGCATTATCAGTATGTACTAGAGGACTGTAAGAGCCTCACGCTTGAGATTGCGACAGAAACGCCGAAAGAGAAACTATACGAAGATGTCGGAAATTATAGACACTCTCGAAAGCAGTTAATGCAGCTACAATTGCTCAGTGTTTGGCGTGAAGAAATGGTGAAGGCTTTAAATCAGCCTCGAAGTTTTATTCTGAAAAATGCCACTATGATTGATTTGGTGGAAAAAAATCCAAAAAATACATTTCAATTATCCCAAGTTAAAAATATTCGTCCGAATGTGGTTCGTGAGCACGGTAAAACGATTTTGGATATTATTGCGTTGCTGCCCCCAATGGAAGAATGGCCATTACGAATTGCTCGACCAATTAAACATTCATCTAAAGATATTACACATGATGTTGATAACATGATTGGTAATCTTGCAGAAGAGTTGGTGATCCCCAAAGAAGTGTTAATGCGAAAAAAATGGCTCGGGGCTTTATATCAGCATGTGGTTTTTCATGGCGATGAACAAGACTTACCTCAATATTTACTCGGTTGGCGTTATGATTTACTGACGAAGCCATTAATTGAGTTGCTTCATAAAGATGCACAATATTTGAGTATGCAAATGAAAGTCAATGAATGACTTCTCTCAAAATTTGATTAAAGAATTACCAGTCATCCTAAACTAGACTGATGCGTTAACAAACGCTAATGTTTCGCCGTTTTTTTTGATGTATGCTTTGATTTGAGTTTAAAAGGTGTTGTTTGAATCATGTGGTGTGAAATCTACAAATCTAGTAAGAAAGACGAAATGTATATTTACGTTGCGCGTCCTGAACAAGCGGAAAACCAAGAAGCTGTTGATCCGTTATCAGTATTATCTGATGCAATGAAAAATGCATTTGGCCGAGCGACATTTGTGATGTCACTGGAATTACATGCAGAACGCAAATTAGCGCGTGCAAATGTTTTACATGTGATGGATTCAATTCAGACGAAAGGATTCTTTTTACAATTGCCGCCTGAAGGATTGATCAATCCTAATGCGGTAGAGCCAGAGGGACTACGCGGTGCGTGATAATCAAGTTGGAGGATGGGATCAGTTTGTTTCAATGTTGGATTCAATTCCAGAATATAACATTGCAATTACCGTCTATATTCTCGGAACTTTGATTATTCTGTGGTGTTGGTACGGCATAGCGAAACGCCTACCTTCACCTTTAGGTGGAGTGACTTGGATTTTTGTGTTTGCTATTTTGGCAACACCAACGATTTCTGAAGGTCCTAATTCCGCCTTAGCACCTGCAACTTTTGGTTTGATCTTTGGGGTTTTAACAAAAGATTCACCGTTGATCTGGTCCAATTTCTCATTGATTGCCTTTGTTATTGCTTTAGGGTTATTGGTAGGTTATTTCTGGACTAAGTACGCTTCTAAACAAAAGAATCCGAGACACACATCGTCAGTGAAGACACCACCACTTTAATTATCCAAATAAAAAAATAAGGTTTCATTATGTCTGTTGATGCACATCAATTTACGGGTACAGATCAATATATCGCCACAGATGGTCTCAAGCTTGCTGTGAAGGCCGCTCGGGCGTTGCAAAAGCCTCTTTTAGTGAAGGGTGAGCCAGGTACAGGTAAAACATTATTGGCTGAACAAGTTGCTGAAAGTCTGGGTTTAAAACTGATTACTTGGCATATCAAATCAACGACGAAGGCCCAACAAGGTCTTTATGAATACGATGCCGTTTCGAGATTGCGCGATAGTCAATTGGGCGATGAGCGTGTTTATGATATTAAAAACTATATTAAACCAGGTAAATTGTGGGAAGCATTTACCTCCAAAGAACGTTGCGTTTTATTAATTGATGAAATTGATAAAGCAGATATCGAATTCCCAAATGATTTGCTTCATGAACTAGACAAAATGTCATTCTTTGTTTATGAAACTGGCGAAACAATTACTGCAACACAGCGTCCAATTGTGATCATCACTTCAAATAATGAAAAAGAACTTCCTGATGCTTTTTTACGCCGTTGTTTCTTTCATTATATTGAATTCCCAGATGAACAGACCATGCGTGAAATTATTGCAGTTCATTTTCCAAGAATTTCAACGACATTGGTCAGTGAGGCACTTCAGGTCTTCTTTAAGCTTCGCCAAATACCTGGTCTTAAGAAGCCACCTTCAACTTCTGAATTAATTGATTGGTTAAGCTTATTGATGGCTGATGATCTGCCTGAAGATATTTTAAGAAACCATGATAAGTCAAAAGCAATTCCACCGCTGTATGGTGCGCTCATCAAAAATGAGCAAGATGTGCAGCTACTTGAGCGCCTCGCATTTATGACTCGTCGATAGGTGATACTATGTTCGTAAGACTGTTTTACACCTTGCGAAAATACGGAATCCCCGTAACGACGCGCGAGCTGATTGATCTGAATCAAGCAATTAGTCTAGGTTTGGTTTTTGCAGATCAAGATGATTTTTATCAGCTTGTGAAGACAGTCATGGTCAAGGATGAGCGTTACTTCGATAAGTATGATCGTGCTATGAAGGATTATTTTCAGGGCATTCAAACCTTTGATGTAGATGATTTACTCAGTAAAGTTAATCAACTTCCTAAAGAATGGTTTGATTTAGAACTCCTTGAAAAACACTTAACGCCAGAGCAACGTGAAGCACTGCAAAGAGCAGGTTCTTTAGAAGAGCTCATGAAAATGCTGGAAGAGCGTTTGCGTGAGCAACATAAAAAACACCAAGGTGGTAATCGTATGATTGGCACTGGTGGCACTTCACCGTTTGGAGCTTTTGGTGATCACCCAGAGGGGGTGAGAATTGGAGGGCCGGGACGTAAAAAATCTGCGGTGAAAGTGTGGGAACAACGTAAATACCAAAATCTTGATGATGATCAAATTTTGGGAACACGTCATATGCAAATGGCGTTGCGTCGTCTGAGAAAATTTGCGCGTCAAGGTGCTGAAGAAGAGCTTGATATAGATCAAACGATTCGCGAAACGGCTAAGCAGGGAATTCTTGATGTACAGATGGTGCCAGAGCGTCGTAATCGAATTAAAGTTTTAATGTTGTTCGATGTAGGCGGTTCTATGGATGCCTATATTGCACAATGTGAAAAACTGTTTAGTGCAGCCAAAACAGAATTTAAGACTTTAGAATATTTCTATTTCCATAACTGTCTTTATGATTACGTGTGGAAAGACAATCATCGCCGTACTTCGACAAAAATGAATACCTTAGATTTATTTAATACCTATGGTAAAGATTATCGAGTGATCGTTGTTGGTGATGCAAGTATGGCGCCATACGAATTAAAATCTGCTGGTGGTTCTGTCGAATACATGAATGAAGAGTCGGGTGAAATTTGGTTGCGTCGTTTGCGCCAGCATTATGAAAAGACGGCTTGGTTGAATCCTGAAACTGAGAATTACTGGCATTACACTCAAACGATAGGAATGATCAAAGAAATATTTGAAGATCATATGTATCCAATGACTTTAAAAGGCATTGAAGATATGACTAAATTCCTCTCGCGCTAACTTTTTTAAATTATATTCATCTAAAGGATCTTGATATGAGCTATCAAATCAATGGTGTGGCATTGCCAAATGAAGAAGGTTTTTTTGGTGAATATGGTGGTCAATTCATTCCACCTCATTTAAAAGCAGCAATGGATGAAATCAATGTTGCTTATGAAGAAATTCGTAAAACACCTGAATTTCAAAATGAGCTTTCAGAGCTGTTTGCGCATTATGTAGGTCGTCCAAGTCCTTTATTTCATGCCAAACGACTTTCAGAACAATTGGGCGGTGCTCAAATTTATCTGAAGCGTGAAGATTTGAACCATACAGGTGCGCATAAAATTAACCATTGTTTGGGTGAAGCATTACTAGCCAAATACATGGGCAAGAAAAAAGTCATTGCTGAAACTGGGGCAGGTCAACATGGTGTCGCATTAGCCACCGCTTGTGCCTTGGTTGGTATCCCGTGTGAAATTCATATGGGTCAAGTTGATATTGAAAAAGAACATCCAAATGTCGTGAAAATGAAAATTTTGGGTGCGAATCTAATCTCAGTCACTCGTGGAACAGCAACATTAAAAGATGCTGTTGATAGTGCTTTCGAAGAGTATTTGAAAGACCCTGATAGCTTTATTTATGCCATCGGATCAGTCGTTGGTCCACATCCATTTCCTAAAATGGTGCGTGATTTCCAAGCAATTATCGGTGATGAAATTAAAGTTCAATCACAAGAAAGATTTAACAAATATCCTGATTATATTGTTGCTTGTGTTGGCGGTGGCTCAAATGCAATGGGAGCATTCAGTGCATTCCTTAATGATGGTAGTGTGAAATTGATTGGTGTTGAACCAGCAGGACATGGTTTAAATACTGACCAACATTCGGCAACATTAACTTTGGGTAAACCAAGTCAACTTCATGGGATGGCGTGTTATGTGCTGGAAGATGAAAATGGCGAGCCATTACCTGTGCACTCGATTGCTTCTGGATTAGATTATCCTGGTGTGGGGCCTCAACATAGTTTCTTAAAAGATATTGGTCGTGTTGAGTACTCAACAGCAACTGATGAAGAATGTCTGAATGCATTCATGACTCTATCTCGAGTTGAAGGGATTGTGCCTGCATTAGAAAGTTCACATGCGGTTGCTTGGGCAATACGTGAAGCTCCACAACTGTCCAAAGATACCATTGTGGTAGTGAATTTATCAGGTCGAGGTGATAAAGACTCGGACTATGTGGCAGAAAAATTAGGTTTAAATTAACACATAAAAAAACCAGCTTAGGCTGGTTTTTTTAATTACATTTCTGGTGGTTCTTCATTCAAAGGCGTAAGAATATTTTCAAAGGAGGAAATTTCAATTGGAATGAGCGGCGTTTCGATTGAAAGATCTTGAACAGGTGTTTCAGTCGCTTGTTGAGCTTGTTGAGCTTGTTGAGCTTGTTGAGCTTGTTGAGCTTGTTGAGCTTGAACCATGGTTTTCATTATTTCATCAGCTGGTGCACTTAGTTCGTGTGCTTTTTTGCTGTCATATTTGGTGGCAAGTTCTTTTAAAATTGCGTAAGACAAATAACTCGTAAATGCTGGATTCTCAGATTTAGCCTTGGATGGAAGTAAAGAAACGCAAGCGGCATGAAATAAACCATGTTGTACGTATGTTGCATTGAATGCAGGATCTTTAGCTCTATCAGGATCACCTAAATAACCAATCTTGAAGCCAATTTCAGATGCAGCACAGGCATTGGTCACTTCAGAAGAGGGATTGCGATAGTCAGCATTTTTTTTGAAATATAGCACTTCTGCGATCGACATCATTTCATCTTGAATTTCTTTGAGTCGGCCATCTAAGTTTGGGACTGCAAAATAATTTTTTAACTTAAATAGCGTTATAGTACCTTCGAGCCATTTTTGGGGTTGTTCTGTATAATTCAAATTTGTATAACAGGCAGAAGTTTGCAGGGCGGCTTCAACAAATTCTTTGTTTTTTCTTGGATTTTTCATATCTTGATCAGCCCCTAAATATCCCATTTTGTAGGCTTTTTCATAGGTATTACATGCAGGGGTGATGAGCGTCTTTTTTTGATATGTTTTTGCTTTTTTTAGCAGCTCTATTTGATTCTTTATCGTTGGTTCAAGTTCAGATGCATAAGTGGAAGCAGTTACAAATAAAGCGGTGTAACACAATAACTTTTTATACATCATTAGTCCTTAGGCAAAAAAATTCCATAATGTGATGACTTTACTAATGCTGTTTCAATAGTTCAATGACTCAATAAAAGAAAATCTTTGTAAAAGATGACCAATTTCAATCAATTGTCCAAAATTGAGATCATGATGGAGTTATCAAAAAAGCCCCCGAGTTGGGAGCTTATCTTTATCCTGAAATATACTGTTGAAGTTGTTCAATCAATACTTTTTGGTCTTCCATAGCGGCTTTAACCAAGTCACCAATAGATACAATTCCAACGAGTCTATCGTCTTCTAATACTGGCAGATGGCGAATATGACGCTCTGTCATTAAATCTAAACACTCATCTACGGTGTTGCTTTTACTTACAGATAAAACAGTACCAGTCATAATTTCTGAGACTGTAGTTAAGTCGGATGTACGTTGCATAAGTGCAATTTTACGCGTGTAATCCCGTTCAGATAAAATTCCAACAAGTCTTTCTTCCTGAACGACAACAACGGCACCAATACCTTTTGTTGCCATTAGTGTGATTGCTTCTAAAACCGTAGCATCAGGTGTGATGGTAGAGATTTCTGAATTGTTTTTATTTTGTAGGACTTGAGCTACTGTTGTCATAAAATTTCCTCTTATTGGTTATTTGTCCATGTATAAGTTAATAACTGAAATCTAAAATCTTTACAATCGTTTTAGTGGAATTTTCTGCTAAATAGAAGGGCTTAAATGATTCTAAAAAAATAGCATCTGCATGTGTGGAATAGTGAGTTTAAAGTGGCGATCTCGATGATTGCACAGGGCAGGTGTGACTTTTAATCGCGTTAGGGTTGGGAGTAGTGAATTTTTAAAATCATCAGGCGTTATTTTTCGAGGCTGATAGTGCGGCCAGTGAATTTTTGCATAATGTAAAGCCTGCACTGAATTGAGCCAGAAGGGGAATATGTATTCTTGATTGATTGATCGAATGGCCCAACCTTGATGTTCTGGATTGTACAGTCCCCACAGTACTCCACAATACATCATGGTTTTAAGGATATTAACTTTGAGTAAAAAATGCTTTGAATTGGGTTGCAACTGTACAAAGGTGTTCATGATCGTTCGATGATTCATTACCAATGATGATAAGTTCAGTCTAATGATTTTTTCTTAAAGTTTAGTTGCATTAATTTAAAGTTGGTAAGCAAATATGTAAATAAAAGAGCTAAAAAAACGCCACGAATGTGACGTTTATTTATGCTTGCATTGTGGCCATGTTTTGCCAATACTGTGCTTTCAAAGAATCACGTTCTACACGGAAACCTTGAAGATAGAGTTCAGCTAGAAACATCGCTGCTTTACCATGACCCGCACGTGCTGCATTCTCAAGTTCTGAAACTGCGTCTGTAAAATTCATTTCAAATTGAATGGTATTTACAGCATTCGAATACATATGTTCGAGGTCTTGTTGAGAGAATTGTTTAATCATATAAAACTCCTTATTCTAATTATGATTAGTACTACAGTTATAAAGACCTAAATTAGGTCAAAATGGAATATAACAAAGTAATATTAAACTAATATTACAATTTGCGTTAATTGTCAAATAAAATTTCAAGATAAATCTTTTAAAAAATACTTACATGATTAAACTTTAATCATTTTATATTGGGTTTATGATAAAACTGTAAATAACTATAAAGGAGAATGACTTATGACTAATACCATTGATGGTTTCACATTTGGCAATCCACCAGAGCCATCCGATATTATTGCGCTTGCACATCATCATAAAAAACAACTTGATGAAGCAATTTTTCATCAAGAAATTCATTTAGGTCACTACTGTTTAGAGCAGCGTAAACGTGTGCATGATTACACGCAGACGCTTGATCCTGCAGCGAAAGCTGAATTTTATCGCTACTATGATGGCGAATTAAAACGTATCGCCGTCATTGACGAAGAACACCCTGATGATGCTGAAGGTGGTTTAAGTGTTTTCACTATTTTTATCGTACTCGCGGTGATCGCTGCTATCTTATATTTTGGTGTTGTGCAGAATGTTGTCTCTTAAAGGTGAATAAGCGCCATTGTTAGCATAATGGTTCTTGTTAAATTCAACGTTAACACTATATTTTTAAAGCATCTCGGATTACACTTAAGCTAATCCGAGGTTGTACATGCTCCATTTAAAAAAAATTTCGTCTGATCTTTTCTCACAATTAAATATTGAGCAGATTCAAAATGCTTTCATCATAGGCATTGTACTTTTTATTCTTATTGTCTCTAGTATTGCACTGAATCGTCCAATTAATTCAGCCCACTTTGAACAAGTTCAAGCGCTCGCTGCTCAAAATCGTTTAGAGCGAACGCATGAAATGGCAACTTTGTTACTTGCAAAACCTAAGATTAAAAATATTGAATTTTATCGTTTGCTGAATGCTTATCATATCGAGAATGCTCGTATAAAAATTTATCCAGCGATTGAAAAGTTGGATTAGTCTTCAATCTTATTCAGATTGAGCCCAAGATTTTGATTCAGTATTTCTTCGATCTCCTTGGCAGTGACACGATCAGAGACAGCGATAATAGTGATTTGATCGGGGTGTAAATGTTTTTGTATTGCATTTTGAATATCTTGGCGAGTTAATTTTCGAATCTGCTCCTGATACTCATTTAGATAATTGGAATTAAGTCCGTAAAAACCAATTGATGCGATTTGGGCATTAATATTTGCATTGCTATTTAAGGTCATCGGAAAAGACCGAAGAATACTTTCTTTATTTTCTTTAAGTAAAGAGTCAGTAATAGGCTGTTTTTTGAAGTCAATGAATACTTGATGTGCGAGCTTTAAGCTTTCGAGCAATTGGTCTTGTTGTGTCGCATATCCAAAACTAAAAACGCCAGGTACCTGTGGTGTAGTAAGTGTACTCGATGCGCTATAGGTGAGTCCTCGTTTAACTCGTAACTCTTTTGATAAGATTGAATTAAAACTCCCACCACCAAACATTCTGTTGGCAACTTCCAAAGCGGCACGATCTGGATGTGCTCGCTCTAAAGATAAATGACCCATTAATGCATGTGCTTGTAGGCTTTCGCGTTTTAGTACTGAAATTTTAAAACCTGATTCACTTACGGGAGTTGGAAGGTTAGGCTGCTTTTGCCCTTGTGGTAAATTGATGCTGATCAGTTCCGAGATCTGTTGAGCTTGATCTTGAGTGAGTTGTCCTGTGATTGCTATATTGGAATTTTGAGCGACAAGCAATCGATCTCTAAATTCTTTGAGTAATTCAGGCGTAATCTTTTTTAAACTACCGACTGTCCCAGCTGTTGGTTGAGCATATGGATGATCCCCATACAGCATACGGTACAGTTGTATTGACATTAGTCTGGATGGATTCTCTTGAAGTTGTTTTTGTCCAATATGAGTATTACTGAGCGCGAGATTAATGCCTGATTGTTTGAAGGTGGCATGCTTGATTAAATGCAGTAGTAAGTTCAGTGCAGGGTCAAATTTTTCAGGATCATTTAACACTCTTAGTCGAACAACAAACATGTCACGAAAGGCGTTGAAAGAGTATTTGGCGCCTAATCCCTCAAATGTGGTGGTAATCTGTTTGGCACTGAGCTGATCTGTTCCTTCAAGCATAAGGCGAGCTGCCATATTGGATATACCATAAAGTCCTTTACCTATGACTTCATCTCGTGCAGATCCAGCATTAAATGTAATTTGAATGTCGACCATTGGCAGATCATTCGTTTCGACAAATAAGGTTCGTACATTTAAAGAGTTTTTAAGTTCTTGAACAAAAGGTGCTTGATAATTGTGCGAATTTTTTTTGATCTCTTTTAAGCTTAACAAGTTTTTGATCGAGCTTAGACCACTGGGATCTTCTTCGATGATTTGTTCAATTGGTTCCGCTTCTATAAGTTCCTCCGCATGCGACATTGAACTCAAGATGGCACCACACAATACACTCGTTAAAAATAGAGAAGATAAATAATTCATAAAACGCCTAGTTATTGTTTTTGTGTTCAGGATAAAGATGTAAAACGCTCAAATTGTCACGATTAAAATAAATATTGGCAATGCGTTGTAAATCGTGCGGTGTGACTTTATCAAAGTAATCAGGGAGTTGATCAATCATGCGATAGTCTAGATCATTGATGCTGAGCAAACCAATGAGTCGAGCTTGCCCAATAATATCATCTTGGCTGAACACTAAATTTGAAATGAAATTCGCCTTGACTCGATTGAGTTCTTTTTCATTGACCAATTCTGATTTGAATAAATCTAGTTCCCGCTGTATGCGTTTTTGCGCTTGCTCAAGACTGATACCCTCAGCAGGTATGGCAGAGATTAAAAATAGGCTATCCCCACGATTATATGGATCATAACTCACATTAATTGAGGTCAGAATTCGCTTATCTCGGATCAGTCTCTCTTGTAGACGTGCTGAAATTCCGCCGTCCAATAGATTTTGAATAATGGTTAAAGCGTAGGCGTCTTGAGGGTTTTTTGCTGTTTTAATGGAATTGACATTCCAAGCCATAAACAAGTTGGGCACATGTACAGCCTGATATTGCTGCATGAAGCGATATCCAATTCTTGAAAATTCAAGCACATCATTTCGCTCAGGAACTGATTTTTTGGGAATCTTATTAAAATATTTTTTGACATCTCGAATGGTTTGTTCAGGATCAACATCCCCAATAATGACCAATGTTGCATTATTCGGCGCGTACCAAGTTTCGTACCATTGCTTTAAATCATTCAATTGAATGTTATTCAGATTTTTCATTAAGCCAATCACTGGTTGGCGATAGTGACTGGTCGGGTATGCTATCCATTTAAATCTTTCAAAAGCAAGGTTTCGAGGATTGTCCTCTGTTCGTTGCCGTCGTTCAGCCATTACAACTTTAATTTCGGGTTCGAAATCTTCTTGGCGCAGAACTAAATTTTGCATTCGATCTGCTTCTAACTCTAATGCCAGTGGAAGATATTTTTTAGGATAGAATTGATAGTAATTGGTGTAATTTGTGGATGTGAATGCATTGACACTACCACCATAAATTCGACTAAGGCGTGTAAATTCATCATTCGGTACTTTTTTAGTGCCTTTGAACATCATATGTTCTAGAACGTGTGAAATACCGAGTAAATTCCCTGACTCGTCACTACTGCCGACGGCATACCAAATTTGGCTAATTACTACAGGTGCTCGGTGATCTTCTCTAATAATGACTCTTAAACCATTATCCAGTGTTGTTTCGACGGTGTTTCGAGAGAGTTGAGCAGTTTGCTGATTTGCAAATGCCATCATCGGTGCTGATGTAATCGCAGCAATGATGATTGTTTGTTTGAAAATGAGTTGCAGAGAGAATTTGAGCCGGCTGAGAGACACAATTAATCCGAATAATGACTTTAAAATTATTCTTGATGATGTCGTATATTTATTCAAGATTGAACTGTTGCAATTTGGTTGATCGTTTTAAAAGTAATTGCAGATCGTGAATTTAAAGTAATCTATGCTAAACTCCATTCTTTTAATCGCAATGCTTTTCAAGGAATCGGCATGCAAGAACAGCAAAATAAATTCTTGATTGATGCGGATATTGGTGATGACGATGTCACCTTACCGAGCCTCCCGGCCGTTAATGTGCCTATTATCGAAAACAATGAAGTAGAAAAGCTGGAAACGGTGCCGGCCGTTGAAGAAACAAAACCGAAAGGTGGTTTCTTCAGTCGTATGAAAGAAGGCTTATCAAAATCTCGTAAAAATTTAGCTGATGGAATGATGAATATTCTAGTCGGTGGTAAAGAGATTGATGATGAGCTGCTCGAAGAAGTTGAAGAACAATTATTGGTCGCAGATATTGGGGTAGAGGCGACGAAAACAATTATTGCCAATTTGACTGAAAGAACTGCGCGTGGCGATTTGATCTACTCTCATTCTCTCTATAAAGCTCTTCAAGAAGAATTAGTTGCTTTATTAGCACCACGTGTTAAACCGTTACATATCGATCCGAATAAAAATCCCTATGTGATTTTGGTTGTGGGTGTAAATGGTGTAGGTAAGACAACCACGATTGGTAAACTCGCAAAACGATTGCAAGGTGAAGGTAAAAAAGTCATGCTCGCGGCAGGCGATACTTTCCGTGCTGCGGCGACTGAACAGCTACAAATTTGGGGTGAACGTAATGATATTAATGTCGTTGCACAAGGTCATGGTGCAGACAGTGCTTCTGTAATTTTTGATGCTTTTGAAAGTGCACGAGCGAAAGGGATCGATGTATTGATTGCAGATACCGCAGGGCGTTTGCATAACAAAGGTCACTTGATGGAAGAGCTCAAAAAAGTAAAACGTGTTATGCAGAAAATTGATGCGACTGCACCGCACGAAGTGATGCTTGTTGTGGATGCTGGCACAGGACAGAACGCGATTAACCAAGTTGAAATGTTTGATGAAGCTGTAGGTTTAACGGGTCTTACTATTACTAAATTGGATGGTACGGCAAAGGGTGGTGTGCTATTTAATATTGCGAGCCGTACACATGTGCCAATCCGATTTATTGGTGTAGGTGAAAAGATTGATGATTTGAGACCGTTCTCAGCAAAATCATTTGTCGCTGCATTATTCGATAACGAAAAATAATTATTCTTGGGTTAATTTAAAAAGCTCCTTATACGGAGCTTTTTTTATAAATAATTAAAATTCATAAGGTTAATCAAATATGAGAAAGCCGAATCTTTAGACTCAATACATTAAATACGCAATTTGTTCCAAAAATAGAACACTTTGTTATAAAGATAAGGCTGAAAAGGTTTCGTAATATGAATAAGATAGCATCATCGTTAGCACACAATGAATGTTAAAAATAAGGAATAAGTTATGTCTTTTCTAAATCAAATTAAAAATCGCCGTACCATCTATGCAATTGGTAAGAATGTTTCTTTAGACAATACTCAGATTGAAGAAACCATTAAAGAAGCGGTACGTCAAAGTCCATCGTCATTTAACTCACAGACATCACGTGTTGTAACACTTTTTGGTGAGTCACATGACAAATTCTGGAATATCGTTTTAGAAACGTTAAGTAAAATTGTTCCTGCAGAAGCATTTGAGGGAACTCAAAATAAGATCAATAGCTTTAAAGCGGGTCATGCAACTGTATTGTTTTATGAAGATCAAGATACGGTGAAAGGTTTACAAGAGCAATTCCCACTTTATGCTGAGAACTTCCCAATCTGGTCTGAACATTCAACAGCTATTGCTCAATTTGCGGTTTGGACTGCATTGTCAGAAAAAAATATTGGAGCATCATTACAACATTACAATCCAATTGTGGATGAACAAGTGGCTTCAACATTTGAAATTCCAGCTTCTTGGAAACTTCGTGCTCAGCTTGTGCTCGGTTCAATCGAAGCGCCTGCTGGAGATAAAACGTTTATTGATGACGAAATTCGTTTTAAAACTTTTAATTAATCCAAAGCATATAAAGGCACTTCGGTGCCTTTTTTTATGATGAGTTCTGTCATTAAATTGTCATCGCTTGGTAGCATAGTAGTCATATCTAACAATCTAATATTGAGTTATTTATGAAATTAAAAATTGCGTCTGCATTGATATTTACGGGTTTGAGCAGTCAAATTTTTGCAGGGGCGACCTTGGTGGTTCCAGAGGAACTGGTCGTAATTTCAGTGAATAATCAAGAGGTTAAATCAGGACTATTTAAATCAAAAAAACAATACCAAATTGATGTGAATCAACCTTTGGTGAATGTTCGATATAATCAATACTTTGAACTACCTTTAAATAATCATGAGATCGTAAAGTCTGATATTCTTACTTTGAAATTGCCAACCCTAGAGGATAATAAGTCATACAAATTGGATTTAATTCATCCACCACGAGATTTGGACCAAGCAAAAACATTCGCCAAAAATCCTCAATTGGCAATTTATAATCAAAATAATCAACTCATTTCAAATAATCTGATTGTTCAAATGACCTCGCAAAGTTTGCTAGGCGGTACGATCAATCAGATATTGCATAATGAGCCACAAGCTAGCCCAATGATCAAGTCAAGTTCACCATCAATAAATAATCAAACAGTGGAACAAGCTGACATTAAAAATACAAATTCAAATACTCATGATGGTCAGACGTTGATTGAAGTATGGAAAAATTCTTCAAAGCAGGAACGTCAAAAATTTATGACTTGGCTTGCAACGCAATAAAACATTTAATATTTCAAAACAGATATAAAAAAGCCCTCATAGAGGGCTTTTTTATAAATTAAGTGAACAGCCAAGTATAGTAACCATAAATCATCAATGGCCATGCTACAAATGGACTAAATAAATACTTCCATATCCAATAACGTGGTATAAACCCTACGCCATGGATAAATCCACCAGATATTCCAATCATAATCAGCATCATGGCACGATGACTGTAATTACCACTTGCATCCAACATCAGACTTGGGTGGATGAGTAATATGGTAGCGAGAGGCAATGCCATCAGAAATGAAATGATCATTGCGAATGAGTATTTACGTTTTTCAGAATTTGACATTGCAAGCTCACTCATTTCATTCACCATCTAAGTCTTGATGTTGTTCCATGTAAATGGCTGCAAGTACACTCGCGAAACATGCCATCAACACACCTAGTATCCATGCGAAGTACCACATAATTATCTCCTAACAGTGATTCGGTTTTAATACAGACTATGCGTGTGGTCTTGAATATGTTTCTTGGTGATCACACCCCACATTTTGTAGTAACACCAAGTGGTGTATGCCAAGATCAGCGGAACAAAAATACACGCAGCAACAGTCATTACTGAAAGCGTCATTTGGCTAGATACTGCATCCCACATCGTCAAGCTAATGTTTGGATGAATACTAGATGGCATCAGGAATGGGAATAGGGCAAAACCAGCAGTGAGAATTGTGCCAATCACAGCGAACGATGTACCCACAAAGCTAAGTCCCGCTTTATTTTTAGACGATGCTAAAACCACAATTATTCCTCCGATAATTGCCATCACCGGTGCCAATATTGTGATTGGATAAATAGAATAATTGTTCATCCAGCCATGATTGGCATTAGTGAGTACTTCTTTAGCAAGTGGATTAGCTACACCATTCGTATCATAAGGTGTTACAAGCGTGTAGCCTTCGATATTGCCGAAATACAACCAAGCACCAGCACCGAGAAAACAGATGAGAAAAAGAATACCCATATATCGTGTAGCTTGAGCAGAGCGTGTTCTTAATGCACCTTCAGTGCGTAGCATTAACCATGCACCACCATGAGCAGCAAGCATAGTCAAACTCACCAATCCACAAACCAAGGCAAATGGATTTAAAAGTGCAAAGAAGCTTCCTGTGTAAGTTGAACGAACAGTTTCATCAAGTGTAAAGGGTACACCAAGGAACATATTGCCAAATGCAACACCAAAAACGAGTGCTGGTACTGCGCCGCCAATACATAAGCCCCAATCCCAAGCATTACGCCATTTAGTATTTTCGAGCTTAGAGCGATAGTCAAAACCAACAGGTCTAAGGAATAAAGCAAATAATACGAGTAACAGCGCCCAGTACATACCCGAGAAAGCTGTTGCATATACCATTGGCCAAGCTGCGAAAAGTGCACCACCCGCCGTAATAAACCACACCTGGTTTCCATCCCAATGTGGTGCAATCGTGTTGATAGCAGCACGACGCTCTTCATCGTCTTTACCGACGAACGGCATCAGTGCCATAGAGCCCATATCAAATCCATCAGTCAAAGCAAACCCAATAAGGAGGACGCCGACCAATACCCACCAAATGATTTTGAGAAGTTCATATTCAATCATGTTAAATCTCCTCAGTTGACTTATTGGCTGCTGCAAGTTTTTCGAAATGATACTTTCCAGTATGTAAAGAGCTTGGTCCTAGTCTTGAGAATTTGATCATTAAATACATTTCTATGATGAGCAGCACTGTATAGAAAGCAGCGAGTGCTAAAATTGAACCCCATACATCCGCTGAACTAATACTTGATGCAGATAGGTGTGTTGGTAAAACTTCACCAATAGTCCATGGTTGACGACCAACTTCAGCAACGTACCAACCTGTTTGAGCTGCAATCCATGGAAGTGGAAGGGCGATCAGTGCAAACTTGAGCAACCAAGTTTTATTTTCAGCATTACGTTTCATGACAGCGTACGTTGCAAGAATGAACAACAAGAGCATCAAGAAACCTGACGCCACCATCGCTCTAAATGCCCAAAATAAACTTGGAACATGAGGGATAGTATCTAAAGCTGCAGATTTAATTTGTTGTTCAGTAGCATCAACCACAGTTGGTGTGTATTTCTTCAACAATAGACCATAACCCAAATCTTTTTGAGTCTCGTCAAATGCGGCTTTGAGTTCTGGTGATTGATCTCCAGCGCGAAGTTGTTCAAGCTGTGCATAAGCGACCATACCATTACGGATACGTTGCTCATGTTGTGCGATTAAATCTTTGATCCCTGTGACTTGTTCAGTTGTAGAGCGAGTCGCAATTAAACCCATGACATATGGAATTTTCACAGCATAGTCTGTTGTTTGCGTCTCGGGATTGGGGATACCAAATAATGTGAATGCAGCTGGTGCTGGATGTGTATCCCATTCTGCTTCAATTGCAGCGAGTTTAGTTTTTTGAACATCACCTAATTCATATCCTGATTCATCACCCAGTAAAATTACGGATAATGTCGAAGCAAGACCGAAAATAGCAGCAATGGCAAATGAACGACTGGCAAAGGCCAAATCACGTTTTTTAAGTAGGTAATAACTTGAAATTGCCAATACAAAAATTGCACCAGTCACATAACCCGCAGAAACAGTATGGACAAATTTAACTTGTGCCACTGGGTTAAAGATTAGTGCGGCAAAATCTACCAGCTCCATTCGCATGGTTTCATAGTTAAATGCGGCCCCGACAGGGTTTTGCATCCAACCATTTGCAACCAAGATCCAAAGTGCTGACATATTAGAGCCTAAAGCCACTAACCATGTCACACATAAATGTTGGACTTTAGAAAGACGTTCCCAGCCGAAAAAGAATAAACCAATAAAAGTAGATTCTAAAAAGAAGGCCATTAATCCTTCGATTGCTAATGGCGCTCCGAAAATGTCACCTACATAATGTGAGTAGTAAGCCCAGTTTGTACCAAACTGGAATTCCATCGTTAGTCCAGTGGTTACCCCTAAAGCAAAGTTGATCCCGAATAACTTACCCCAAAACTTGGTCATGTCTCGGTAAATCTCTTTGCCTGTAATGACATAGGTGGTTTCCATGATGGCAAGGATAAATGCCAAACCTAGAGTGAGGGGTACAAATATAAAGTGATACATTGCGGTCATTGCAAATTGAAACCGCGATAGATCGACCACGCTTTCAGAAATCATCAACGTGTCTCCTTCATTTTAAGTTCGCTGCCCGTAATTCGTTCAGCGACTTGATGGTCAAAGTTTTTGGGAATGGTAGGTGCATCAAACCAGATATTTTTAATCACGATAAGAATGATTACTTTGATAATAAGAATCAAAGTAATCTCTTTGATTAAATTTTTATTTAAACTTGAAGGTTTAATCATCATATTTAAATGCATTATTTAAATCTATTTTAAATATTATTATCTTTTTTTTATTTAAAATAAATACCTTATAGTAATAAATATTTTTAATATAAAAAATATAATAAAAACAGTTATTTATAATTTTTATTTTTAATAAAATTAAATCCGACTAAAATGGTTATATTAAAAAATAAAATAGACTAAAATGCTTGGTATTAATATTTTAATTCCAACTAAAATAATACGATTATTTTTTAAAGTTTATTAAATTAGTTGGTTTTAAATCTGATTAAAATGGTTGGTTATAAGGATTTTATTAATTTTTATATAATCGTTGAGTTGGTTGGATTTAAATTTAATAGGCGTCACAAAATACCTTGAATGAACTATTTTCAAATCAAATGCATATGATTGAAGTGGGGTGTTAATAGCTCATTAATGCTGATCAACATTGAAAAGTTGATTTGTTTTGGCAATTTTTTTAGCAATAAAATGAGATCTTTTTGCACGTATCAGGAGGATTTGAGATTGAAATTCAAGTTCCCCAAACTCTGGTTCAACTTGTACATAATGTAATTGACCGAATTCATCGCGAACGCGTGCTTGAGCAGAGAAACCAGGTCGTGCATTACCACTGGAAACAGTTGCTAGTCGACCAAGCAAATTTGAGTGCTCGGATTTGTACTTGGGTTTGATCACTTGATCCAAACAATGAATCATAAATACCGTAAAGAAGATTGCGATAATTAAAGCGGGTAATAAAACATAGTACCAAGCTAGAAAGGATTTCTGGCTTGCAAATACAATGAGCTGAAGAAAATATCCAGCAAAACTAAAATTGATCAGAAAAAAAACAAGAATGAGAACTTTGGAAAATTTAACTTGAAGCAAAGGAAGGCGAATAAGCCAATAAGGTGTTAATTTTTTTATAAATTGACTAGGTCTTAAGCCAACAAAATAGCCTAAGGTTTCAGCCATGCTGAGCATTAGCAATGCAAACACGCACATATGAAATGGCATTAAATCAATTTCCATTAAAAATGCCAGCATGTCATTCACCTCATGACTTAAGATTCTAAGTAAATTCCACCATCAGAATGAACTTTAATCTCGACTTTTTCTAAAGATTCACCTTGGCATGGGCCTGAAATGCACACACCAGTTTCTACATCAAATAAAGCACCATGAGTAGAGCATTCAATGAACTCTTGATCACGATCTAAGAATTGATTTTCAAGAAACTCGAGCTCAACTTGCAAATGTGGGCATACATTTTGATACGCATAGAAGCAACCATCTCGTTGCGTAATGAAAATGTTGTCACCATTTTCAGTTTCAAAAGATCGAGATTCTCTTTCAGGAATGTCTTCAGTCATGCAAATTTTATTCATTTTATGCGACTTCTATTTGAAATTCTTTAAGAAGTTTAGCGTAATCAGCTACGTCTAAACGTGGACCAAATTGAGCAACCACTTGGCTTGAGATTAAAATAGCCAATTCAGTCGCTGTTTGTAAATCTTTACCAGCATTTAATGCATATAAAAATGCACCAGAGAAAGCATCACCAGCACCGTTCGTGTCTAAAGCAACAACTTTACGTCCTTTCACTTGAAGTTCAGTTGATTCCGTTGCTACAAGAGCGCCGTCTGCGCCAAGCGTAATAATGACGGTAGAGCTTAATTTTTTAAGTGCAGCAAGAGCATTTTGTAAGCCATCAGTTTGTGTATACATCAATGCTTCTTGTTCATTACAGAATAGAACATCTACACCATCATCTAATAATTCGTCCAAGCCTGTACGCGCATACTGCACCATAGCAGGATCAGAGAGCGTTAACGCAATTTTGACATTATTTGCTTTCGCAATTGCACGCGCTTGCTTTACGGCAGCTCGTGCTGTATCACTCGTAGAAAGGTAACCCTCTATATATAACCATTGAGCGGTTTTTAGCGCTTCAAAATCAATTTGTTCATTACTGAGTTCAGCTGTAATACCTAAGAAAGTATGCATGGTACGTTCTGAATCAGGACTGACCAAAACCATGCAAGTCCCAGTTACGCCTTCACTGATCGAACGTTCAGAGGTTTGTATTCCTGCATCATTTAGACCTTTTAAGTACAACGCTCCAAGATCATCATTGCCGACACGGCATCCATAAAACGCTTGACCACCTAAGGCACTAAAAGCCACTGTTGAGTTAGCTGCAGATCCCCCAGAGGCTTGACCTTTATATTCTTGAGAATTTTTTAAGTTTTGAAATAGACGGGCTTGAGTTTCCCCATCTGTAAGCTGCATAGTACCTTTTTGCAAATTTTGCTCTAAAAGAAATTCATCAGATACTTTGAATTCTTGGTCAATGAGGGCATTGCCAATCGCAAAAAGGTCAACTTTAGCCATGTCTAAATTCACATCACGAAAAAAGAAAACGATTTTACACCAATGCGATTGAATTCAGTAGCGTATAGCTTGATTTTCAAGCTTTAACCCACATTTAATCGAAATGTATCATTTAATTCAGATATAGTTTTATTGATTTAGTTTTAATCTGACTATTTTACTCGGAAAATAGTTGGAGTTTGTTGTATAAATGATGAATTGTATTGAACTATCAGTATAATGATCTTTGTTAAAATTTATGTAAATTAAGGAGCACACATGACCGTAGATGTTACTGAAACCATTCAAAACACCGTTCATCCCGCGTTTCAGTTGGTACGTCAACATCATGTAGCCGCACTCGATATATTAGTTTCAGAATACCGTCATAAAGAAACTGACGCTGTGCATTTTCATCTAGCAACTGAACATGATGAAAATGTTTTTTTAGTTGCTTTCCGTACACAACCGATGGATTCAAAAGGCGAAGCACACATTCTTGAGCATACTGCATTATGTGGTTCTGAAAAATTTCCTGTACGTGATCCATTCTTTTTAATGATCCGTCGTTCTCTAAATACGTTTATGAACGCATTTACAGCTGCCGATTGGACAGCTTATCCATTTGCGACACAGAATAAAAAAGATTTCCAAAACTTACTTTCCGTCTATTTGGATGCAGCATTTGCAGCCAATTTAAACCCTTTGGATTTCGCTCAAGAAGGTATCCGAATTGAGTTGGAAAATGGTGAGCCTGTTTACAAGGGTGTGGTTTTTAATGAAATGAAAGGTGCAATGAGTTCACCTTCAGATCAGTTATATCACCAACTTGCTCATCATTTATTCCCTAAAACGACTTACCACTATAATTCAGGTGGTGATCCTAAGGATATTCCTGATTTAACTTACGAAGAGTTAGTCAGTTTCTATAAGTCACATTATCATCCAAGTAACGCTATTTTCATGACTTTTGGTAATCAATCTGCCTATGAGTTACAAGAGCAGTTTGAAACTTTAGCGTTATCTAAGTTTAAGAAAGGTCAAACCTTATATTCGACACCTGAACAGCGTCTAGAAGCACCTATTGAGGTGACAGAGACTTATGCGGTAGATGCTGAAGATTTGAAAGATAAAACCTACCATGTACTGGCATGGTTACTTCCTGAATCTAGTGATATTCAACTTCGTTTAGGCTTACGTTTGGCTGAAGGGATCTTATTGGAAGATTCTGCTTCACCATTACGTCACTATTTAGAAACGTGTGGTTATGCTCAATCTACAGGACCAATTTTAGGTCTTGATGATTCTAACTATGAAATGACTTTCTACTGTGGTATTCAAGGTTCAAATCCTGAACATGCAGAAACATTCAAAAACGGTGTGTTGAATGTGCTGAATGAGGTTGCCTCGAAGCCTGTAGATCAGTCATTGGTTGATGCGATTTTGCATCAAATTGAATTACACCAACGAGAAATTGGTGGAGATGGCACGCCTTATGGTCTAAGCCTCATCCTCAATGGTTTAAGCAGTGCAATTCATCATAATGATCCAATACATGTTTGGGACGTAGATTCGACCATTGAGCAAGTGAAAGAGCAGTTGAAAGACCCGATGTGGTTGCCTAATCTGATTAAGACCCATTTGATTGATAATCCGCATCGTGTACAGATGACGCTTGTACCAGATGCGAATAAGTCGAAATTAGAGGCTGAAGCAGAAAAACAGCGTTTAGCTGATATAGGCGCACGCTTAACAGATGATGAAAAAGCGGAAATTGTACGCCAGACTGAAGCATTGAATGAAAGACAGGCAACTCCTGATAACTTAGATTTATTGCCGAAAGTTGGTTTAGAAGATATTCCCGCTGAGCTTCCAGTCGTTCAAGGTCAATTGAGAGAAATCATTTCTAATAACTTAGATACACCCTTGAACTTATACCATGCTGGTACTAACGGAATTTATTATCAACAAGTGATTATTCAAATTCCTGATCAAGTCGTGAAATCACCTTACTTTAACTTACTCTCCGTGCTCATGGGGGAGGTTGGTGCAGGTCAATATAATTATTTAGAATTACAGCAATTACAAACAGCGGTAAGTGGTGGCCTTGGTATGGGGGCATCTCTACGTAGTAAAGTTGATGATAAAGGTAAAATTAGCGCATTTTTAACGCTGACAACCAAATCGCTTGCCCACAAACTAGATACGATTCAATTGTTAAAACTGGCATTTGAGAAACTGCGTTTTGATGAAAAGGACCGTATTATTGAACTTTTACAACAGCGTAAGACGCGTTGGGCATCCCGTTTGTCTGGTTCTGGACATAGCTATGCCATGCAGATTGCTTCTCGTAATATGAGTGCATTGGCATTACGTGATTATAATAATACCGGCTTAGGTGCGCTTAATTGGCTGAGCGAGCTTGTTCAAAGCATTGAAACAGATGAACAAGCATATGCGAACCTCATTCAAGAGTTGCAAAATATTCACCGTTTGTTGTTACTCGCGCCTAAACAATTCCTACTGGTCTGTGAAGAGCAACAGTCTGAACGTTTAATTGAAGAAATTCAAAATGTTTGGGATAAACTTGAAGTGAAGCGTGAGCCAGTGCATCTTGCTGAAGTTAATTTTGAACAAGCGCAAAATGACGAAGCATGGCTGATTCAATCCAATGTCCAATTCTGTGCTTCTGCTTATCCAGCAGTTGAAGTTTCTCATCCGGATGCAGCACCGTTAATGGTGCTTGCGGCTTATCTACGAAATGGTTTCCTACACAGTGCAATCCGTGAAAAAGGAGGCGCTTATGGTGGTGGTGCAAGCTATGATGGCAATGCTTGTGCATTTAGATTCTATAGTTATCGTGATCCACGTTTAGCAGAAACTTTCCAAGATTTTGAAGCAAGTATTGATTGGTTATTGAATACTGAACAAAAACCACACCAACTTGAAGAGGCGATTCTGGGTCTTGTATCGAGTATGGATAAGCCAGGTTCTCCAGCAGGTGAAGCAATTACTGCATGTTATGCATTATTGCATGGACGCACGCCTCAATTCAGAAAAACTTTACGAGAGCGTTTGCTCAATGTAACGTTAGATGATCTAAAGCGTGTAGCAGAAACGTATTTAGTGAATCAAAAACCAACGAAGGCTGTTGTAGCACCAATGGCTAAAAAAGAGCAACTTGCAGAACTTGGGTTTTCAATAAAACAAGTGAATTAAAATTAAAAATGGGGCTTAGCCAATGCGAAATAGAATAAAACGTTCACCAATATGGTTGGGTGTGTCGTCGTTTATGTGTTTGCCTATACAGACAGTTTGGGCAACAGATGTGGTACCAGCGAATCCAGCGTCACCACAAGCGTGCGTTGCACTTGATTCAAATGCAGAGCGTTTAGCCTGTTATGATGCATTGTTCAAAGCCCCTGAACTTGAGCAACCTGCTTATGTTTCTGAGCGTCAGGCTGCGCGTGAAATACCAGCACCGCAGGTTGAACCACAGGATTTAAAGTCTAAAATCGAACAAAAAGTTGAAAACTTGTTTTCGGTGGAAGGTCCTGTAATTACACCGAATTCATCGTTGCTTGATAAACGATGGGAATTGGCTGAAGACAGTAAATTAGGTACATGGAATATACGCGCACATCAACCTGTATATTTACTTCCTGCATTTTGGACGTCTGATAAGAACGAATTTCCATCGAGCCCAAATCCTCAAAACACCGTAGAAGATGATCAAAATTTAAAGTCTTTAGAGTCCAAGTTTCAAATTTCACTCAAAACTAAAGCTGTTGAAAACTTAATCGGGAATAATGGCGATATTTGGTTGGGTTATACCCAGTCCTCTCGTTGGCAGGTTTACAACTCTGAAGAATCACGACCATTTCGTGAAACGAATTATGAACCTGAAGCAAGTATTGTGTTTAGAACCAACTATGAATTTTTAGGTTTAAATGGTCGCTTACTCGGTTTAACGCTGAATCATCAATCAAATGGACGTTCGGATCCTTTATCACGTAGTTGGAACCGTGTGATGCTGAACTTAGGATTTGAGCGTGATAATTTCGCTATGATGATTCGACCTTGGTATCGAATCGAAGAAGATTTCAATGATGATAACAATCCTGACATTAAAAACTATATTGGTCGTGGTGATTTAACGACTTTTTACCGTTGGAATGATCATGATTTTAGTTTGATGTTAAGACATTCACTTAAGGGTGGGGATGATTCTCGAGGAGCTGTTCAATTTGATTGGGCATTTCCAATCAGTGGCAAACTTAGAGGTCATTTTCAATTATTCGATGGGTATGGTGAGAGTTTGATTGATTATAATCATCGTGCTACCTATGCGGGTATTGGCGTCTCTTTAATGAATGCTTTCTAAAAAAACCACGCTTAGGCGTGGTTTTTTTAGCGATCTTATTGCGATTGAATTAGGGGAACTCCAGTCACTTTCTGTATCTCATCAAAGTTGACGTCATGAGCCAGTTCTATCAGTTTTACCCCTTGAGGCGTGATATCCAAAACCCCTAGATCTGTAATCACGCGATGAACGACTGCTTTACCTGTAAGGGGCAGTGAACATTGCGGAACAATTTTTGGGGTGCCATCTTTGGCACAATGTTCCATTAGCACGACGACTTTTTGTACGCCAGCCACCAAATCCATTGCTCCACCCATACCTTTGACTTTTTTCCCTGGAATCATCCAATTCGCAAGATCACCTTGCTCAGAGACTTCCATAGCGCCAAGTATAGCTATATTCACGTGCCCACCACGGATCATGGCAAATGAATCAGCACTGGAAAAAAATGCAGCGCCTGCTCGCGCCGTAACAGTTTGCTTACCCGCATTAATCAGGTCAGCATCTACGGTTTCTTTTGTTGGAAATTCGCCAATTCCCAGCAAACCATTTTCAGATTGGAGCCAAACATTGATATTTTCAGGAATATAGTTCGCAACCAATGTAGGCAATCCAATCCCTAAATTAACATAAAATCCATCTTCGAGTTCCAAGGCAGCTCGTTGTGCCATTTCATTACGCGTCCATGCCATAACTTATGCCTCCGCCTTTAAGGTCATTTGTTCGATTCTTTTTTCTGGTGTAGTGTTAAGAACGATACGATTTACATAAATGCCGGGCAAATGTATCGAATCGGGATCGAGCTCACCGATCTCTACAATTTCCTCAACTTCAGCGACTGTGATTTTCCCAGCCATCGCACAAACGGGATTAAAATTTTGAGCTGTTTTCCTAAAGATTAGGTTACCTGCCTTATCTGCTTTATACGCTTTGACCAAAGCGATATCTGCAGTTAAAGAGGGTTCTAAAATATATTCTTTACCATTGAACTCACGTACTTCTTTACCTTCTGCAATCAACGTACCTACGCCTGTTTGGGTAAAAAATGCAGGAATCCCAGCTCCACCAGCACGGAGTTTTTCAGCCAAAGTGCCTTGAGGGGTTAGCTCGACTTCAAGTTCACCATTTAAGTATTGTCGCTCAAATTCTTTATTTTCTCCGACATAGGACGAGATCATTTTTTTAATTTGTTTTGTTTCGAGTAGTAATCCCAAACCAAAACCATCTACACCTGCATTGTTTGAAATACAAGTCAGCTCTTTAGCTCCTGTTTGTTTCAGGGCAGCAATCAAAGCCTCAGGAATACCACATAAGCCAAAACCGCCAACAGCTAAGGTTTGACCATCTTGAATGATATCGTTCAGTGCACTTTCAGCACTTTCATATACTTTGTTCGTCATTGAACACCTCATTGTATTTTTATTTTGTTCATCCTGAATCAGCTTCTGATCTTCATCATTTCATAATGCTGATACGTACTAAGCACATTTTTTTTGCCAATACGCATTGGCATAGTTAGATGGATTATTTCGTTGCAAAACTTGACTAATGTTACGACTCGCAAGCATCAGGGCATCTAGGTCAATGCCAGTCTCATAGCCCATATTGGACAAGAGATAAAATAAGTCTTCAGTCGATACATTACCCGAAGCACCTTTGGCATAAGGACAACCGCCAAGTCCTGCAATCGATGAGTCAAATATGCGGATGCCTTGTGTCAGTGATTGATAGATATTGGCAATTGCCATGCCGTAGGTATTGTGAAAATGACCAGCTAAAAGTTGTGGTTCAATTCGTTCCAAACATGCATTCCAAACTTTGGCAACTCGATCAGGTGTAGCTGTGCCGATGGTTTCACCCAAGGATACTTCGTAGCAACCTAGATCAATTAACTTTGCACTGACTTCAGCAACCTTAGATGGATCAATTGGACCTTCATAAGGGCAGTCGACGATACATGAAACGTATCCGCGTACTTTAATATCATGTTGTTGAGCAAGCTGTAATACATCAGCAAACTTCTCAAAACTTTCCTCAATTGAACAATTTATATTCTTTTGAGTGAAACTTTCAGAAGCAGCGGTGAAAACCGCAACTTCTTTACAACCTACAGCTAAAGCTGACTCAAATCCCTTAAGGTTTGGTGTGAGTAAGCTGAACTGGATATCTTCATCATGTGGTAGGCTGGCATAGAGTTGATCACTTTCTGCCATTTGAGGTACCCACTTTGCAGATACACAAGAACCGACTTCGATATTCTTCAAACCAGTTTTCATCAAATCAAGAATAAGATTGCGTCTGTCTTCGAATGTTAAGGGTGTTTTTTCATTCTGAAGACCGTCACGAGGTCCAACTTCAACGATTTTCACAAAATTATCGTGATTTGGTGTGGTTTGATTGGTTGTTTTCATCATGCCGCATTCTCCTCAGCAGCTTGAAACTCAACCAGCTCATCACCAGCTTTCACTTGATCACCTTGTTGGAAATAAGCTGCGACTACGACACCATCAAATGGTGCACGTATAGCGTATTCCATTTTCATTGCTTCTAACGTTAATAACACTTCATCTTTTTTTACACGTTGATTTGCTGAAACAAATACTTGTGTCACTGCACCCGGCATTGGTGCTTTTAGATTTGAGTCAGATGAGGATTGATCATCTGTATTAAAATTAGCTTTGATGAGTTCAAATTTAAAAGTCTGCCCATTTTTAAAGAGGGTGACCGCATCATTGGTTTTTTTAAAACTGATTTTCTCTTGACCAAAAGAGGTATAGATTGCCATGAGATTTTCATTGAGCAACTGACCTGAGATAGCGTAGCTTTCGCCATCAAGCTGTGCTTCGAATCCTTGCGAAGATGAGATAAATTCAACTTGATACGTTTGTCCTAGATGTTCTAGTTTTATTGGTGTACGTGCATCAACATTATTTCTCCAAATGGGTTTTGCTTTCCAAACTGGATGGCTTGTACGCTTGGATTCATTTAACTGAGAATGCAGTTCAATAAATGCTGCTGTGACAATTGTTTCAGCCGAAGAAGGAGTCGTGGTTTTAAATAGGAACTCATCTTCACGCTGAATTAAATTAGTATCAAGATTGGCATTTTTGAAAGAGTCACATGCCACTAAGCGATCTAAAAATGCAATATTGTTGCCTAAGCCTTCGACATGAAAGTGGCTCAAAGCATGATGCATCTGGACGAGTGCTGCTTCACGATTTTCTCCCCATACGATGAGTTTAGCAATCATTGGATCATAGAACGTTGTGATCTCATCACCTTGCACAATGCCACTATCAACACGGACACATTCATTTTGAGTCGGATAATGAAGATAATTAATTTTTCCAATTGCTGGGAGAAATCCTTTCTCTGGCTCTTCTGCATAAACACGAGCTTCAAGTGCATGGCCATGAATTTTTAATTCAGACTGTTGTCTTGGCAAAGGTTCACCATAAGCAACACGTAATTGCCATTCAACCAAATCTTGTCCTGTGATCATTTCCGTCACAGGGTGTTCAACTTGGAGGCGAGTGTTCATTTCCATAAAATAAGCTGTACCATCTTGCTCAACAATGAACTCAACCGTTCCAGCACCGACATAGTCTACTGCTCGGGCAGCATTAATCGCAGCTTCACGCATCGCTTCGAGTTTAACTTCGGCCATTTTAGGGGCTGGGGCTTCCTCTAGGACTTTTTGGTGACGGCGCTGCACAGAGCAATCACGTTCAAAGAGGTGAACATAATTGCCATGTTTGTCACCAAAAACTTGCACTTCAATATGACGAGGATTGACAACATAACGTTCAATTAGAACGTCATCATTGCCAAAGCTTGATTTCGCTTCACTTTTGCATGAGTTCAGTGCAGGAAGAAAGTCTTCAGCACGCTCAACTAAGCGCATGCCTTTACCACCACCACCTGCACTGGCTTTAATCAGTACAGGATAGCCAATCTGATCAGCTTGTTGTTTTAAGAAATCTGCATCTTGATTGCTACCATGATACCCGGGTGTGAGAGGTACACCTGCTTTTTCCATCAATGCTTTAGATGTTGCCTTTAAACCCATGGCTAAGATGGCAGCCACTGGAGGCCCTATAAAGGTGATGTTGTTTTTTTCACAAGCTTCCGCAAATTGATCATTTTCAGATAGGAAACCATAACCTGGATGGATGGCTTCAGCTCCTGTTTTAAGTGCAGCTTGAATAATACGATCTGCTTGTAAATAACTTTGTGCAGCAGGGGATTCACCAATATAAATAGCTTCATCTGCTAATTTGACATGCTGCGCTTGGGCATCTGCATCTGAGTAGACTGCAACCGTTGCGATACCTAATTTTTGTGCACTACGAATCACACGACATGCAATTTCGCCACGGTTTGCAATGAGAATTTTTTTAAACATATTGAATTCCTTTTTATTGTTCTGCCGTTGCTTGAATCCATGCTGGGCTTTGTTTATTTAAAAAAGCAGTTAAGCCATTTTTGGCTTCATCACCTTGACGTACGTGCGCAATGTGTTGGGCGGTTTGAATCAGTAAATCTTCTGTGACTTCTTGATGATCAACTAAACGAATCAAAGACTTTGATGCAGCTTGAGCTTCAGGACCACCAAGCAAAATTGCAGCAATGATTTGCGATACGGTGGCATCCAACTGTTCTGGCTGACAAACTTCATGGACGAGACCAATATGCTTTGCTTGCTCTGCAGAAATACGTTCAGCCGTGAGAAAGTATCGAGATGCTTGACGAGCACCGATCGCACGGATCACGTATGGACTAATCGTTGAAGGTGCTAAACCTAATCTCACTTCTGAAGTGGCAAACTTAGCATCAGTGGTAGCCACACAAATATCGCATGCTGAAGCAAGCCCCATGCCGCCGCCAAATGCAATACCATGGACACGTGCGATAGTCGGTTGTTTCAGCGTGGCTAAACTTTGTAACATTTTGGCAAGTTTCAAAGCATCCTCTTCATTTTCCACTTTTGATGCTTGACCTGCTTGTTTCATCCAATTAAGGTCCGCACCTGCAGAAAAGCTTTTACCACGACCTGCCAAAACGACAACACGAACGTCATCATTAGCATTTAAAGTTGTGAAACAGTGATTCAGCTCTTCTATCACTTGTGTATTGAATGCGTTGTGTAATTCAGCACGATTAATCCATACGGTCGCAACTTGGCGTTCAATTTCAAGCTGTAAAAATTCATAAATCATGTCATTTTCTCCTTACATGCGGAACACGCCGAACTGAGTTGGTTCAATGGGTGCATTCAATGCAGCAGCCAAACTCAGACCTAAGACATGACGTGATTCTGCTGGATCAATCACACCGTCATCCCATAAACGTGCAGATGCATAATAAGGATGTCCTTGCTTTTCAAATTGATCACGATAAGGTTGTTTGAATTGATCTTCTTCTTCAGCTGACCAAGTTTCACCACGTTGCTCAATTTGATCACGCTTAATCGTGGAGAGAACACTAGCAGCTTGTTCACCGCCCATCACGGAAATACGTGAATTCGGCCAAGTCCATAAGAAGCGAGGAGAATATGCTCGACCGCACATTCCATAGTTGCCTGCACCAAAAGAACCACCGATCACCAAGGTGATTTTAGGAACATTTGCGGTCGCTACTGCCATGACCAATTTGGCTCCATTTTTGGCAATACCTTCATTTTCATATTGGCGACCGACCATGAAGCCTGTGATGTTTTGGATAAAGAGCAGTGGAATATTGCGTTGCGTACATAATTCGATGAAATGCGCGCCTTTCTGTGCAGACTCTGAAAATAAAATTCCGTTATTGGCAATGATTCCGACCTTCATGCCGTAGATAGATGCAAAACCTGTAATTAAGGTTGTACCAAAACGAGCTTTAAACTCATCAAGTCTTGAACCGTCCACGATACGTGCAATCACTTCACGGATGTCAAAGGGCTTGCGTGAGTCACTCGGAATGACACCATAGAGTTCCTCAGCACTATAAAGTGGTTCTTCAATTTCTGTCTTAAATGCTTTCGGTTCGATATTTAGGTTTTGAACAATATTGCGTGCAATTTGAATCGCATGTTCATCACTTTCTGCTAGATGATCTGCGACACCAGATAAACGGGTATGAACATCGCCACCACCAAGGTCTTCAGCAGTCACCACTTCACCTGTTGCAGCTTTTACCAAAGGTGGACCACCGAGGAAAATCGTACCTTGATTGCGGACAATAATTGTTTCATCGGACATGGCAGGGACATATGCGCCACCCGCAGTACAACTCCCCATAACCACGGCTATTTGTGCAATACCTTTACTCGACATGCGTGCTTGGTTGTAAAAAATTCGTCCAAAATGATCGCGATCAGGGAATACTTCATCCTGCATTGGCAGAAATGCACCGCCCGAGTCGACCATATAAATACAAGGAAGATGATTTTGTTCAGCAATTTCTTGCGCACGTAAATGTTTTTTTACAGTTAAAGGATAATATGTACCTCCTTTAACTGTTGCATCATTGGCAACGATCATGCATGTCACACCATGCACTTGACCAATACCTGCAACCACACCTGCGGCTGGTACATCGTCAGCATAAACTTGATAAGCAGCGAGTTGACCAATTTCAAGAAAGGCAGTTCCTGCATCAATGAGTTGGTCAATGCGCTCACGCGGTAATAGTTTTCCACGTGCTAAATGCTTCTGACGTGCTTTTTCTCCACCACCTAAGGCAATGGTTTGAGCTTGTTTTTTTAAATCTGCGACCAATTCAAGCATTGCAGCTTGATTGATTTTAAACTCTTCACTACGTGGATTGATTTTGCTTTTAATTTCGTTCATCAATGACTTCCTTGTATTAACTTGAATTATTTGGTTTCGTTGAATAACTCACGACCAATTAACATGCGTCGAATTTCAGAAGTTCCTGCACCGATTTCATAGAGTTTGGCATCACGCCACAATCGACCTGCGCTGTAATCATTGATATAACCATTGCCCCCAAGGGTTTGAATTGCTTCACCAGCCATCCAGGTTGCTTTTTCAGCTGAGTAGAGAATGGCACTTGCTGCATCTTTACGTAAACCACGATCATGATCAGCTTTATCACATGCTGCACCCACGGCATAAACCAAAGCCTTGCTTGCCAACCATGTAGAATACATATCCGCAATTTTGCCTTGCATGAGTTGGAATTCACCTAAACATTGACCGAATTGCTTACGTTCATGAATGTATGGGATGACCACATCTAAACATGCATCCATAATGCCTAGTGGTCCACCACTGAGAACTGCACGCTCGTAATCCAATCCACTCATGAGCACTTTTGTCCCGTTACCCACACCACCCATCACGTTTTCTTTAGGCACTTTGACATTGTCAAAGAACAGGGGATAAGTATTTGAACCACGCATTCCGAGTTTGTCTAAGTGACTCCCATGACTAAAGCCTTCCATGCCTTTTTCAATAATGAAAGCAGTCATGCCTTTGGCACCAGCATTGATGTCAGTTTTGGCGTAAACCACCAGCACGTCAGCATCTCCACCATTGGTAATCCACATTTTTGAGCCATTAAGTACAAAGTGATCACCATGCTCTTCAGCACGTAATTTCATACTAACGACATCTGAACCCGCATTTGGTTCAGACATTGCCAAAGCACCGACATATTCGCCAGAAATTAATTTAGGAAGATATTTTTGTTTTTGTTCTTCGCTACCATTACGGTTAATTTGATTCACACAAAGATTTGAATGTGCCCCGTATGAAAGTCCAATGGAAGCAGATGCTCGTGAAATTTCCTGCATGACAATGATATGAGCCAAATAACCCAGATTGACACCACCGTATTCTTCACTCACGGTAAGTCCAAGTAACCCCATATCACCAAATTTTTTCCATAAGTGAGCTGGAAATAAGTTGTCTTGATCAACTTGTTGAGCAATAGGTGCGATTTCCTTTGCACAGAATGCAGCTACAGAATCACGTAAAGCGATTAGTGTTTCGTCTAGTCCAAAGTCGATACTCTGTAAATTCATTTTCATTCATCCTAAAATTTAATTTTTATTTCCAGTGAAGCATTTTGTCCTTGCTTGAGAAATACAATACAGTTATTTTTTTAAAAAGTGAATATAGATTCAGAAAATGATTTATAATTCATTTTAGTTGATTGGGTGAACAATTATGAGTTATAAAAGATCCACTTTGATGCAAGAGCGTATGGAGCAAAATCGTCAATCGATACTGCAATCCGCGCGCGAACTTATTGCGGGTGGTGGTTTTAAAGATGCACAAGTGCAAGCGATTGCAGAAAAATCTGGTGTCTCGAGTGGTTTGGTCTATCGCTATTTTGAGAACAAAAATCAGATTTTGATTGAAGTGCTTTCACAGGCCATCAAAGGTGAGGTCGATATTCTGAATCAGATTGCAAAAAATGATTGGACTTCGACTGAGAAGTTGACAAAGGCCGTCACTGCTTTCGTAAAACGTGCTTTGAATAGCCCTCAACTTGCATATTCACTCATGTTTGAGCCCGTAGACCCAACGATTGAACATGAACGTTTTAGAAGTAAGCAACTGATAAAACAATCCATTAAGGAGATTCTTGCCGAAGGAAAGGTCAATGGTGAGTTCGAATTTGAAGATTTAAATACAGCTGCATTATGCGTGGTTGGTGCGATGACATTCGTTGTGATTGAACCTTTAAATCCATCGCGTAATGTGATGTTTGATGACGGTTATAAAGGTTATTTCGTTAAGCAAATTGCAGACTTTTGTGTCAATGCAGTTAAGGCAAAGGAGGAAAATTAATTTAATTCACACAAAAGGATGTCATGTTTAAACGAGTAATCGCGTAATTAATAACGAAATATTGGATTGATATAAGAAAATAGAATCAAGGAGTATGATTCAATGACGCAATTACGACTCAGTTATGCCTATGGCACCAGTGAGCAACCCTTATTGGGTATGACCATAGGCCATAAATTTGATCAAGCATGCCTACAATATGCCGATCAGGATGCTGTGGTCAGTGTGCATCAAAATGTACGTTTGACCTATCAGCAGTTACAAGAGAAAGTAAATGCTTTTGCATGTAGTTTATTAAAAATCGGTTTAGAAAAGGGAGATCGTCTAGCGATTTGGTCCCCTAATTGTGTGGAATGGACGATCGCACAATTTGCAGCCTTCAAGGCTGGAATTATTTTGGTCAACTTAAATCCTGCGTATAAAAGCTACGAGCTAGAATACGTACTCAATCGAGTATCTTGCAAAGGATTGATCATTGCATCGACCTTTAAGACGACCAATTATCTAGAAATTTTGACGCAAATTGCACCAGAAATTTTGCATACGACCAATGGCGTTTTAAATGCTGAAAAATTACCGCATTTAAAGTATTTGATCAAAATAGATGATCAACAACATACTGGGTTTTATCGCTTTAGTGATTTATTGGCTGAACCGACTTCAGAGCAGTTAGATCAACTTAATGAGATAGCATCTGGTCTTCAATTCGATGAAACCATCAATATCCAGTTTACCTCCGGAACGACAGGTAGCCCCAAAGGGACCATGCTGACACACAATAATATTCTGAATAACGGGTATTTTGTGGGAGAGGCAATCAAACTGACTTCTCAAGATCGAGTTTGTATTTCTGTACCGTTATTTCATTGCTTTGGTATGGTGATGGGTAATCTCGCCTGTATTACACATGGATCAACCATGATCTATCCATCAGCTGTATTTAATCCTCTTGATAGTCTTAAAGCGATTGAACAAGAGAAATGTACTGCGGCATATGGTGTGCCTACCATGTTTATTGCCATGCTTGATCATGAGCAATTTGACGAATTTGATTTGACCACATTACGTACAGGCATCATGGCTGGCAGTCCATGTCCAAAAGAAATCATGAAGCGCGTCATTGAGCGTATGCATATGCGAGATATCACGATTTGTTATGGCATGACTGAAACAGCACCAGTAAGCGCACAAAGTTCGATCACAGATTCGCTAGAACAACGAGTGAGCACTGTTGGTCGAGTTCATCCACATATCGAAATTAAAATAGTCGATGAACACGGTAAAGTAGTGCCTCGTGGCAAACTCGGAGAGTTGTGTGTACGAGGATACTCAGTCATGCTGGGCTATTGGGATGAAGAAGAAAAAACCCGAGAAGTCGTAGATGTCGCAAAATGGATGCATACCGGTGATATCGCTGAAATGGATGATGAAGGATTTATCAAAATCAAAGGTCGCATTAAAGATGTCGTGATTCGTGGGGGGGAGAATTTATTCCCTAAAGAGATTGAAGACTTCTTATATAAACATCCGGCTGTTAGCGATGTCCAAGTGATTGGACTTCCTGACCCGAAATATGGCGAAGAGTTATGTGCTTGTATTATTTTGCATGAAGGACATGAATGTTCTGAACAAGTGATCAAAGATTACTGCAAAGCCAATATCTCACATAATAAAGTGCCACGATATGTACATTTTCTTAAAGAGTTCCCAATGACTGCTTCTGGTAAGGCCCAGAAGTTTAAACTCCAAGAATATATGCGTGAGCACCTCAATATTTTTGATGAGAGTGCTTAATCGTCATTGAGTAATATTTTTAACTTCAAGCTAGAAAAACAACAAAGCCGAACTTAGTTCACTAAGTTCGGCTTAATTTTAAAAATAGTCGAAGAGCGATATGGCAAAGAATTTTGATCACCCAAAAATTGTAGAAAACTATGATGAACATATCAGGCAGCTCATACCAGGATATGAACTGATGCATCTACATATACTGGCACTGCTTGAAACTCATCTCAAAGAAGAGGCTAAAATTGCCATTGTCGGGTGCGGAACTGGATTTGAACTGAATTATTTATTAGATCATTTTCCAAAGGCGGAGTTTGTTGTGTTTGATCCATCGGCAGCGATGCTTGAAAAAACAAAACAGATCGTTCAGTTTAAGCAGCAAATGCACCGAGTCATAATTCTGCAAGGTGACACGACGGTGCTCCAGAAATATTCTGAAAATTTTGATGCAGTATTGAGTATTTTGGTTTTTCATTTTGTTTCACATGCATGCAAAAAGAGTTTTTTAGGTGATATTTACCATGCTTTGAAACAAGATGGTGTGGTTCTGAGTTTCGATCTGATGCAATTCGAAGAACCAAATGATCAGTTAGTATTAAAAAATTTGGTGACAAAAATAGGATTAAGTGAAAAACAAAGTCAGGTCATGTTGGAAAGAATACATGATGACTTTAATTTAATGACGGTGAAAGAGATTAAGAATCTATACCTTCAGGCTGGTTATCAAAATTTAAGAACTTTTTGTCAAATGTCTAATTTTTATGGATTAAAAGCAGTAAAGTGATAATTTCATATTTAGAATAACCTATTCATTTTATTTTATATGAAAATCGTACAAATGGTTATATATCTAAAATGAAAAAGGATTATGATAAAAGTATTGTTTTATGAATATAAGGATTGTTCATGACCACAGAGACTCAATTTCCACAAACTTCTAATCGTGGAATCGCGGTATACAGTAATAACGCTGAAGCGATTGGTAATACACCGCTTATTCGCATTAATCGTGTGATACAGGGTGGGGCTACAGTTCTTGCTAAAGTGGAAGCACGTAACCCAGCATTTTCAGTAAAATGCCGTGTTGGTGCAGCTTTGATTGCAGATGCAGAACAACGTGGTGTGCTTAAAGCAGGCATGCATATTGTTGAACCGACGAGTGGTAATACAGGGATTGCGCTAGCTTTTGTTGCTGCTGCTAAAGGTTATGACATCACACTGACCATGCCTGCAAGTATGAGTATCGAGCGCCGTAAAGTACTCAAAGCATTGGGTGCTCATTTAGTATTAACCGATCCTGCTAAAGGGATGAATGGTGCTGTTCAAGAAGCAGAACGTTTAGTTGCTGAGAACCCAGAGCTTTATTATTTACCTCAGCAATTTGAAAACCCAGCAAATCCTGCCATTCATGAAACTACAACTGGACCTGAAATTTTTGAAGCAACGGGTGGTAAGGTTGATATTTTAGTGGCTGGTGTAGGTACGGGAGGTACGATCTCTGGTATTTCGCGTTATTTTGAGAAAGTTAAAAATCAAGCCCTTTACTCAGTTGCAGTTGAACCAGCAGACTCACCAATTATTGGACAAGCGAAGCGTGGCGAAACACTGACTCCAGGACCACATAAAATCCAAGGCATTGGTGCAAACTTTATTCCTAAGAACCTAGATTTAGATTTGGTGGATGAAGTTATCGCGATTGAAAATCAAACTGCAATTGATTTTGCTCGTCAATCTGCAATCAAAGAAGGAATTTTTGTGGGGATTTCAAGTGGTGCAGCATTAGCGGCCGCTCATGAACTTGCTCAACGTCCTGAAAATGCCGGTAAAACCATAGTGGTGATTTTACCTGATGCTGGAGAGCGCTATTTATCTTCAGTTTTATTTGAAGATATCTCAGCAGATTAACGAGAAAATCAAAGCATTCTAAAAAAAACGGTCTTCATGGCCGTTTTATTTGTGATTTATTCGATTAAAACAATTTTTAACTCTTCTTAAGTTACCAATCATTTTAAATTTATTACATCACACGACTATTTTCACAGTTTTGAACGCGATATCTTTAAGCGAATTTTTTCTAATAAAAAAATGAATGAACGACTTTAATCATCCTATTTATATTATCGGCGCTGGTGTTGCAGGATTAAGTTGTGCTCAGCATTTAAAATCAGCAGGATTTAATGTTGTTGTTTTAGAAGCACGTGATCGTATAGGTGGGAGAATACATACACAAAACATTGATGGTCATTGTTTTGACCTTGGTGCATCATGGATACATGGTATTGATAATAATCCGATATGGAAAATTGCAGAGTCCAATCAGATCAATACTCAAGTTTTTAATTATGATCAAATGGATTATTTTCATGCCAATGGTCAGCCATTTACTGAACAAGAGAGCTTAGAATTTGAAAAATGCCTTCGTGATGTTCAGAAGGTTTTTCAAAATAAATCAAAAGAGCAGGATATCTCCGCTTTTGAGCAACTTGAGAATGTTTTAGGAACGATACGTTTTCAACTTCATTATTTTGATCGAGACGTCATCACACACAAAATTAAGCAGTATTACTCAAGGCTTGCCAATGATCCTTTTGCGACTGATTTAGAGCAATTAGCCCATAATTTTATGGATTTTGAAGGCTACTTCTCAGGCGATGAAGTGATATTTCCAAAAGGTTATGAACAGATTGTTAAAGTTCTGGCTACTGATTTAGAGATTCATACGAATGCAGATATTGTTGAAATCGATCATGACTCTCATCAAGTGCAGATAAAAACAGCATGTGGACAGCTTTACATAGGTTCTCAAGTTGTGGTGACAGTTCCACTCGGTATTTTAAAGCAAGATAAAATTAAGTTTGAGCCGCCTTTGCCTAGTGGATTAGTCCGATCGATTCAAAAGCTGGGTTTTGGATCTTTCAATAAAATATTTATACAATTTTCAAAAGCTCTAGAATTTAATGGGAATGCACTTAAATACAATACGGCATTTTTTTGGGATGAGCGTGAGCTGTATAGTATTTTAGATTTTAGTCGTTTATATAATAAACCGACTTATCTACTTCTCGTGGGAGGTACAAAGTCAGAATGGGTTGATCAAGCAACGGAGCAACAGGTGCATGAATATATCAAGAAAATATTGAAGATTTGCATGCACTCCAATGAAATTCAGAACATCATAATTACCCGCTGGGGGAGTGATCCGTTTAGTTTAGGTTCATTTAGTTTTCCAAAAGTTGAACATACTAAAGATGATGTAGAGATCTTTAAAAAAGAGCATCCAGCGCAAGTATATTTTGCAGGTGAACATTGTCATACCGATTATGCAGGCACTGTGCATGGTGCATATCTGTCAGGTCGTGATACTGCTAATTTAATTATTCGTAGTGGCTTAAATATAAAGCTGTAACTGATGTACAGTTACAGCTTTATTTAGTTAGTATGAGTGAGTTGAGAAATTAACCTGAACTCACATTAATACATGTCCATATTCTTCGCGAAGTTTTCTTTTTAGCATTTTTCCAGTGCCGCTAAGCGGTATGGCATCGACAAAAATCACTTTATCTGGAGTTTGCCATTTTGCAATTTTATCAGCATAGTAATCAATGAGTTGTTGTTCAGTGATTTGGCTATTAGGATGTTTAACGGCGATTAAGACAGGTCTTTCATCCCACTTTGGATGTTGTGCTGCGATGACCGCAGCCATCGCAATTTCTGGGTGACCCATTGCGATATTTTCAAGCTCTACAGAAGAGATCCATTCTCCACCAGATTTAATCAAGTCTTTGGCACGATCACTAATATGCAGATAGCCATCAGCATCTATAGACGCAATATCTCCAGTATCAAACCATCCATCACTGGTCAATGGTGAGTCGGACTGACCAAAGTATTTGTCAACAATCCAATGTCCTTTGATTTGTAAATTACCAATAGTCTCACCATCATGTGGAACAAGATCGGTTCCTCTTTCTTCAGACACTAAACGAATCCTGACTCCAAACGGCGGGCGACCTTGGGAAAGACGTAGTTTTGCTTGTTGATCCTGAGAAAGTTGTTTATGTTTAGCTTTGAATTGATTGGCAGTGCCAAGTGGACTAGCTTCAGTCATCCCCCATGCATGAATGGTTTCACAATCATATACATCACGGAATGTGGCTAACATGCTAGGTGGGCAAGCCGAGCCACCAATCACATTACGTTTTAAAGAGGTCAGTGAACTGTTCATTGCTTTTGCAGCGACCAACAAGCTTTGCCAAATGGTAGGAACACCAAGTGCAACAGTCACTTCATATTGATCAATGAGTTTAACTAGACTCTCACCATCAAGACCCGGCCCTGGTAATATAATTGAAGCACCTACCATCGCTGCGGCATAAGGTGTTCCCCATGCATGAACGTGAAACATCGGAACTACAGGTAAAATAGTGTCTTTGGCTGACAGATTGAGTGAGTCAGGTAAGCTGGCCGCTGAACTGTGAAGAACAGTTGAGCGATGAGAATAGAGAGCACCTTTAGGATTGCCTGTTGTTCCAGAGGTATAACATAGTGAACTAGCAGTGGTTTCATCAAATTCAGGCCATGTATATTCTGCAGTTTGACCCGCAATTAAATCATCGTAGAACAAGACTTCGGGTAAGGCTTGACGAATCTTTTCATCAGGTGCATCTAAGCAGATGAAATGTTGCACCAGTGGAATATGTGCTTTTATTCCTGTAATCAAAGGTAGGAACGTTTTATCAAAAATAATCGCTTTATCTTGTGCATCATTAATAATGAAAATCAGTTGTTCTGGAAATAATCTTGGGTTAATGGTGTGACAGATTAAGCCACTACCAGAAATAGCATACCAAGCCTCTAAATGACGATGATTGTTCCAAGCTAATGTTGCAATACAATCGCCGTGAATGAGTTTAAGTTCATTTAATGCCTTTGCACCACGTTTAGCATTATCCGATACATCGCCCCAATTGGTTTCGTAAAGTGAGCCATCGGTGTTTTTTGAAACGATCAGGGTGTCTTTATGAAATTCAGCAGCATGTTCTAGTAAACTGCTGATTAATAAAGGTTGAAACATCATACGTCCGTGCATGCAAAGCTCCTGCTATTGATCATTTAAGTTTTTATTTTGAGTTGATTATATTTATGTAAGGTGAGTGCTCACGATTAACGTAACACTCACTGATGACCTAGAAATACACTAAATTATGCAGTCAGTAAAGAACCAACTAATTTACGGATTGAAACCAAAGGTTTACGCTCTGGAATGATGACACCAGCAGTTTTAAGGTCTGACACGAGTTCAGCGCGGAAGTCATTATAGTCAACCTCTGCTGCATGACGTTGACCGCCTTCAAAGTTGTAATGTGGATGATCTAACTCATGCTGAATCGCTTTTTTCATATCAGCAGGACGTTTATATTTTCCTAAGATTTCCTGACATGCCAAATTGGCTTGATGATCTGAAATTGGCCAAATACAACCTAGTGGCTGGAATAAACCAATGAAATAAAGATTGTCATGTTCTGCATGCATCATTTTACGGTAAAGCGGTAATTTTTCAGCATGTTGGAAATCTATAAAATCTTTATCGAAGAAAGGGAAGACGGTCCAGAAACCAGTACAACAACAAATAATATCAAACTCTTGTTGAGTACCATCGACGAATTCTACAATTTTACCATTGAGACGCTTGATCGCTGGTTTTGGTTTGATTTTACCGTGACGCACATAGTCAATGAAGTCAGAGTTCGCCGTTGGATGTTGTGTCAGCATCGGTTTGTCATTTACAGGCAAGCCAAAATCTGCGTAATTTCCACTGAATGCTTTTACCAATTTGGTCAGAATTTTTTGGCGCATTTTGGGCGGAAGTTTTTCCATTGACTTGACGAGTATGTCTGCGGGATGTCCAAACATAAATTTTGGAACAAACCATTGTGGACTGCGCATCGATATATACACATCTTTTGAGACACGTGCTGATTCTACGGCAACATCACAGCCTGAATTACCTGCACCAATGACTAAAATTTTCTTTCCACGCCAGTCGTCATTTACACCTTTAAAATCATGTGAATGCATCCACTTGCCAGTAAATTCACCTCCATACTCAGGGTATTTCGGTTTCCAGTGATGACCATTTGCAACCATTAAATAGTCATATATTTTCTGTTGTTCTTTACCTTGATCATCGGTGTAATCCACCACCCATTTTTTATTTTCATTTTTATGAATATGGTGAATCGTGTGATGAAATTTAATCTTGTCATATACACCAAAATGTTTGGCATAATTTTCAAAATACTGCTGCAAATGATCATGTCGTGGATAATCAGGGTAACTGTCTGGCATTGGATAATCTTCATATTCAGACATTGTACGCGAGCTAATAATGTGTGTATTCTCATAGACTGAAGAATGACCAGTTTTAGAATTAAACACCCAATTCCCACCGACTTTGTCATTCTTCTCGAAGATATCGTATGCAATACCATTTTGTTGACAATTTTTAGCAGCCGTAATTCCTGACGGACCTGCACCAATGATACAGACTGTGTTCATATTCATATCCTTGAATGATGTTCTTTTTATTCATAACCAACTATAGTTGGTTTTATGACTATAATCGATTTATTTTTAAACAGCAAGACAGGGGATTTGTTTAAATGCTTTTTGATGAAATTAAGCTTCCTGTACAAAAAAGAAGTAAAGCAAGGTTAGAACTTGTATTAGAAACAACGAAGAAAATATTAGAAGAACAAGGCATCAATTACTGTACTATTCCCGAAATTGCAGCACAGTCCGATCTTCCTAAGATTACGATTTATCAATACTTTCCAACAGTTAATCATTTGTTCAGCATATTGGTGAAACGTTATTTAGATGAACTGCAGGCCTATGTTTTGTTTAAAAATGAGTGCTATCAAACTTGGTCAACACGTGATATTTGTTTTGATCTAATTTCTAAGGTGGCTGAGTTCTACAATTCAAATCCTGCTGCAAGTATTTTGATTTTGGGTGGGCCAGTACATGTTGATGGTTTTAATTTACAGGAAATCGTGATTGAGAAGATTGCTCATGATTTACAAGCGGTATTTGAGCAGAAAGTACATCCGCTAAAATTGAATAGAAAAGAGGAAGCGGTGTATCTGGTTGAAATGGTTTTTGCATTAATGAAACACAGCTATTATCAGCATCAACAAGTCACTGATGACATTCTAAAAGAATGCCATTTCATCAGTGAATTTTACTTAAGCAGTAAGGGATATAACTACCAACTTTAAAAGTTTATTTTAGTTTTTCCAAAAAATGTTGATGCGCTGTGATGAGTTGATCAAAAACGGGCGAATGGAATAGATCGAAGTGACCGCAGACGAACTCACGATATTCACCTTGTTTTAGTTTTTGTGCGAGTTTACGTGTTGCTTTGATAGGAATAAGTGAATCTAGTTCCGCACCTGACACAAAAACAGGGCATTGAATTTTATGTACGATCATTGTTGGTCGGTATAAACCAATGGTTGCAACGATTCGAGCTGGTACAGCATTTTTCCAATGTATCCCGTCTGGGATCAGTCGATAATATGCATCATAGCAATCTTCACCCGCCAAAATGGCAAACCGATCTTTTGCAACTACAGGCATGGTTTTGACTCTACCTATTTTTGCTAGGGCTAAATCTTGTAATGCAATCATGGTTGCAGGCAATAAATATTTTTTCGGATACAGTGTCAAGCTCGCTAAACCATCAACGTGTGGAAAATTAGAGATCACTGCTTTAAAGGTGTGTTCACTTGCTAATGTTAGAACATGCGCACCACTGAAAGAATACCCCCATAAAATGATATTTTTTTTCGGGATATAGAATCGGGATTGAATATAGTCGATAACGACGTTCCAATCCTGAAGTTGACTATTTTTATCGACAAGATGCTGAACAGGACCACTGCTTAATCCAAAACCAGAATGATCAAATACGCATAAGTTATATCCCAATTCTGCATAAGCTTCAGCGAAAGAGTTTAAGCCACAGCTTTTTTCTCCACCTAAGCCATGAGCCATAATGATGATACTAGAATCTTTTGTGATCGGCTCTGGCATATATAAATCCGCTTGGATTTGATAGCTACCATTCGGAATGAGTAATTCTTGAGTTTGCATCGTGGTTATCCTTAACACTTTTTTATTTTTTAAACCCAACTCAGGTTGGTTTAAGCATATCGTTATGCAGTATAAAAGTCTATTTGATGTCAAATCGTTCAGAAAATTTTAAGCCTGATTGATTTAAATACATTTTTATTCGATGTATTCGTATGAGTTTTTTCTATCGCAAGCAATGTATCGCCTTAATCTTGAGCTATTTCATTTTGGTCAATCTATTTCCAGTGCATGGTGCAGTCGACATGAAATTGATTCAATTAGGCTTAAATTCAAAAGGAGTGTTCTATTTAAAAGATGCATTTTGGCCAAGTGTAGTCGGGCATGAATGGGTTAAATATGTGCTAATCGCGATGTACTGCAGTATGCTGATATCTGCAGTCATGGTTGCTCATCCCAAATCGAGAAATCAACGTTTGGAAACCTCTAAAAATTACATCACAATTTTTGCAGTTGCTTTAATTTCAATTATTTTAATAGCGTTGTTCAAATCACAGTCGAACTTGATGTGTCCGTGGGATGCAGCTCAACCTCAGGGAATGACAGTTGTCTGGAGTCTCAGTAGTAAAGTTGGGCATTGTTTTCCTGGAGGTCATGCTTCTGCAGGTTTTGCATTATTGAGTGGGTATTTTGTGTTCAGGAGCAAAAAAAGCAAATTAGCTCAATTTTACTTATTGAGTGCAATTCTCTTGGGAATGCTTATGGGATGGACACAAATGCTTAGAGGTGCACATTTTTTGAGTCATAATCTTTGGACTGGTTGGCTGATTTGGATGTTCAATGTCGTAATATTTAGTCTAAAAGAAAAGGTTAAATTAGCCTAAGCAATTAATGTAGTTTAATTTCCACTCTCACCAATAAACCACCTAATTGAGGGCTGCGATCAAAGATAAGATTACCCCCCATACGTTCTACCGCTTTTTCAACAATTGATAAACCTAAGCCACTACCAATTTCTTGATGTTGCTCAACTCGATAAAATCTTTTTTTAATACGTTCATAGAGATCTGCTGAAATTCCTGGGCCACTATCTTCGACTTGAATGATCGCAATATCATTCTCTTGAAATGTCGAAACATTAATGATGCCATTGGGAGGCGTGTATTTAATCGCATTCTCTATTAAGTTGGTTAATATTGAATCTATAGCAGATGAATAATTTATAATTTGAACGTGTTCATAACGTTCCATACCTAAATCGATTTCTTTGGCTAAGGCTAAATGAATCAATTGTTCAATAGATTGATAAGCACGTTCATCTAACCGAATACTCATTTTTTTCTCGTTACTGGCATTCAATGAATCTTGTTGAGCGAGATTTAAAAGCTGTCCGACCAAATGCTGAGTTCGATGTAAACCATTATTCATTTTGATTAACGATTCGTGATGGGGGAGCTCTTTGAGTAAAATTTTAGTTTGAAGATTTAATGCTGTAATTGGTGTTCTTAATTCGTGAGCGGCGTCTGCAATAAATTGTTTTTGTTCTTGTTGGGCATCAGAGATCCTTTGAAATAATTGATTAATCGCTTGAATGCTGGGTACTAACTCAATAGGGTACTGTTGAGGGTCAATTACGGTCAGCTCATTTGGTTTGCGTGTACTTAATTCGGATTTAAATTGTTCAAATGGAGAAAAATTTCTTCTAATCATAAAACCTAAGCCATAAATCGCGAAGGGCATAATGATTAAGTAAGGTAAAAACATATTGATTGCGAGCTCTATGGCTAAAGCTTGTCGAACAGAGTCTTGTTGGCTCACTTGGACTTGAACAGTTTTCAATGGAATCACATAGGTATGCCATTTACCATAATGATTAGTGTGATGATAAAAACCTGAGTTAGCAACTGGCTCAACCAACTGTTTAAACTTTTCGTGTAAATGTGATTGTTGGTCATAGGCCCAAACATCTACAAATAAATCTTCTTCATGGTACTGTTTTAAATGTGAAAATTTACTCTTTACAGGATCTGGATTAAATTTTGCAACGCGCTCTGCCAGATTTTTCAGCTGAGCATCAAGTATTTCATTTGTTTCCTCTAAAGCTGTTCTATAGGCTGAAAAAACTAATATGCATCCCATCACCACACTAAAAATTGAGGTAAATACAACAAGTTGCTTTTGTAAAGAGTAGGGTTGCGTCATGTATCAATTCTTGTTTTATGGTGTAGGCTGACCTAGCCGATAACCTAATCCTCGCACATTACGTATAAAATTTTTACCTAATTTTGAGCGTATGCGATGAATATAGACTTCAATGGTATTACTGCTGATTTCATTTTCAATATCATACAGTTTTTCTTCAAGATTAGACTTCGAAAAAATCTTATTTGGATAAGTTAAGAGTGGAATTAATAAAGCCCACTCACGGTTTGAAAACTCAACCTTCTGATTTTCAAAACTCGCGATATGTTGTTCAAGATCTAACTTGAGTCCGCCAAATTCTAAAATTTGTTTTATCTGGGGGGTATTTTGTTGAGATGCACGTCTGAGTATGGCGTGAATACGCGCTAATAACTCCTCAAACTCGTATGGTTTTACTAGATAATCATCAGCGCCTTGATTTAATCCATCGATACGGTGCTGAAGTTGATCTCTTGCTGAAATAATGAGTACAGGAATTGAAGGAAATAGTGAGCGAAGATGTTTGAGTACTTGCATGCCATCCATCATAGGTAATCCAAGATCGAGCAGCACTAAATCAAATGCTTGTTGATTTAATTGTTTTAAGCCATCGATGCCATTATTGACCCAGACTACTTCAAATGATTGATATTGGAGCAACTTTTGAGATGACTCTGCAATCATAAAGTCATCTTCAATCATCAGGATTTTATTCATATTAGACTCTGTTCTATAATTGAGGTTTGCATTGTTGGCTGAGGTCTAATGCGGGTTGTAATGTTGTAGTATGAATATTCAATAAACTTAGCATGGTGTGAAAGACATTGTCTTGGCTAAGTACATCATTTTTCTGAGATTCAATGCATCGTACAGTTGACGCTTGATGTTTTCGCCATGCTGTTGAAAACCACATGATCATCGGCACATGAGTTTGTTGTGATGGTGCAATTTGATAAGGCGCGCCGTGTAAATACATTCCATGTTCACCCGTGGATTCACCATGATCTGATAAATACCATAAAGCGGATTGAAATTGAGTTTGTTTGTTTAATAAATTGATTGTCGAAGCGAGAATATGGTCTGTATATACAATTGAATTATCATAAGTATTGATCAGAGCTTGTTGACTACATCCCTGAATTGCGCTGGTGTTACAAGTCGGCTGAAAGGGTGTGTATTGATGAGTGGACCGTTTATAGTAAGCTGGGCCGTGACTTCCCATTTGATGGAGTACGATAAGTCTTGGCGTTTTATCATTTTTGGGAATGGCTTGAATATAGGCATTAAGGCTATCAATCAATATTTCATCTTTACATTCACCCTTAGAATCGCACCATTGCTTATGAATAGATTCGGGAATTTCATAACGCTCAACCCGATTACAAACCTCTTTGCATCCTGAATTGTTATTGATCCACGTTACTTTGTAGCCCGCACGTTGAATAATATCGAGTAAGTTCTCCCGTTGTCTTGCGACTTTTTCTGTATATGCTTGTCGAGTCATACCAGAAAATAAACAAGGTACGGATACCGCCGTTGCAGTACCACAGGAACTGACGTTACGAAAATTGATTATATTTAATTTGCTTAATTCTGGATTTGTAGCTCGATCATATCCATTCAACTGAAAACTTTCTGCACGTGCTGTTTCTCCTATCACTAAAACCATCAGTTTTGGAGTTTGATGGGTCGCCGTTTGAATAAATTGGTGTGCATCACGTCCGTAGGGGTGAATAGTCGTATTTTTGGGAGGTTGAAGATGTTTATAATAACTGAAGGACGCTGCAACGACGTTTTGAGGACTGATCATCCCTTTCAACTCTCTGTTTTCTCTAAAAATAGCTGCATAGTCAACATAATATAAATAAGCGCAACCTAACACTAAAACTAAACTGATTGCACTGTGTAACATTTTCCTGCAAAGGGTATGAGAAAACGTTGATTTTTTGATATTCACCCAATAAATAAAAAAAAGAGGCGCTAAAATAAAAAATACAACCCAAATAAATAATCTTATATTTATCAGATCAAATGCTTCCATCGTATTGGTTTGCATCATATTTTGAATCTGATCAGCATTAATAATAATGCCTAAACTACTTACAAAATATGCAGATATACCGCCTAATACAATCCAGATACTTGCAAATATCTTTACGTTCAATCTCCAATGAATAAGATTGAAAATAAAAAAATAAGCGGCTGTGATTAAGACAGATGAACCTATTAAAAAAAGAATTGCTGGGTAACCTTGATAAGGTGTGAGTGAAGTAAGTTGTTTGTAGAACGCAATATTTAAACCAATGCCAACCCATACTGAGAGTACTAAATTGAATAGTGCTAGGCTTATCGTTGGTTTTTTCCATTGCTGAATGATAGATGTGTAGCGCATACGATGAGTTCTAATATTTAACTACGCTGAGATTAGGTTTTATTTCTTAAAATTTACTGAATAAATGATTGAAGTCTAGGGCATAAAAAAAAGCCAGACTGGTGGAGCAATCTGGCAAAGCGTCAAGATGAGTCACCCGTGACAGGTGATGTTCCTGAGTTTAGTCTTGAGTTGTTCTGAACTTAAGCCTGAATAAATTCAGCGACAGCTTGGTTAAATGCCTGTGGTTGTTCAACATTCGAAATGTGCGAAGTATTAATCTCAACAAGTTGACTACCCGCAATCGCGGCTTGCATAAACTGACCATCTGCCACAGTGGTCACAGGGTCTTGTTGACCTGCAATAATCAATACTGGAATCGAAATCTGTTTGAGTTGTTCACGCACATCCGCCTTAGCCAAAGCTTCACAGCAGCTTGCATAACCTTCAGGGCTGCCAGCTCCTA
>NZ_JBWYII010000014.1:0-55092 GCF_056779705.1 Acinetobacter sp. 25-47-130
GGGTTACCCATGTGAGAGTAAGTCATCGCCAGCTCATTATTCTAAACACCCCCTTCAATACAAGGGGGTGTTTTTTTATATATATATAAATCGAATTTAAAATAATTAAACCCTTGTAACTGAATAAGAAGCTCCAATCAGTTAATTTATGCCAAAAGATTGATGATTCTTGCAATTAAAAAAACAACAATAAATGTCAGTATGCCTATGAGGATTTAAATAATTTCAGGGACATAGTTGATGCAATACAATCCGATCTATTACACAGATGAACACTTTGCATTTGCAGATGCAGTAAAAAAATTTGTAGAAAAAGAAATTATTCCCTATGTAAATGAGTGGGACGAAGCTGAAACTTTTCCACGAGAACTCTACAAAAAAGCTGCAGAAGTTGGATTGATGGCATCAGGTTTTGATGAAAAATACGGTGGTATCCCAGATACAGATGCATTCTATACTTTATTGGGATGTGTGGAGTTGGCAAAGGCGGCATCAGGTGGGTTAATCGCTTCATTACTTTCACATATGATCGGTGCGCCACCAATTAATAGCTTTGCAAGTGAAGAGGTGAAAGCAGAGGTTTTGCCACAAATCTTATCAGGTGAGAAGATTTCGGCATTAGCAATAACAGAACCGGGAGGGGGGTCTGATGTTGCAGCACTTAAAACAAAAGCAGTAAAAGAAGGTGATTACTATGTAGTCAGTGGCGAAAAAACATTTATTACTTCTGGTATTCGTGCTGATTACTATACCGTTGCCGTTCGAACTGATCCTGAAGGAAAAGGACCCAATGGTATCTCAATGCTACTGATTGATGCCCATACACCAGGTATTACAAAAACGAAGTTAGATAAAATGGGATGGTGGGCTTCTGATACCGCTCATCTACACTTCGATCAAGTTAAAGTGCCTGCAAGAAATTTGATTGGTCCTGAGAATATGGGTTTCTTTGTTATCATGAATAACTTCAATATGGAACGTTTTTTCTTGGCTGCGAGTAGTTATGGTTATGCAAAAGTTTGTTATGAAGAAGCTTTAGATTGGGCTCAACAGCGACGTACTTTTGGTAAACGCTTGGTAGATCATCAAGTTGTTCGTCATAAATTGGTAGATATGGCAACACGTTTACAAACGACTCGCACTTTACTTGAAGATACGGCATATAAAATGGGTCGTCCTGAACTTCAAGGGAATGAAATGATTGCACAAATTTGTATGCTTAAAAACGTAGCAACGCAAACTATGCAATTCTGCGCTGATGCAGCCGTTCAAACACTAGGTGGTATGGGCTTTATGCGTGGCATGAAATCTGAACGTATATATCGCGAAGTTAAAGTGAATATGATAGGCGGTGGAGCTGAGGAAATTATGAAAGATTTGGCAAGCCGACAGCTGGGCTTCTAAAAGAAATAAAAAGGTGGATTAAGCCACCTTTTTTAATTGATCAGATATAAAGTTAAGCATTCATTGCCATATCCCAGACGATATTGGTTAACTCATCAAGTGACATTTTGCCTTCTGGATTGTACCAAGTTACGGTCCAAGCGATTGAACCACCAATCAGTCTTCGCCAAATAAAAGGATCGTGCTTAATTCTGCCTTTGTCATGTAATACCTTGATGACACTCAGCCATATCCCTTCATAATCATTTCTTAATTTTAATAGTTTCTTCTGATTTTCCTCAGAAAGTGAAAACCATTCATAGACCAATACAGCCATAGCGGAACCTGTATCCCCAGAGATCGCATCGAGTTCAGCTTTAATCAGAGCCTTGAGTTGTTGCTCTGGATGGTCTGAAGTGGATATGGCACTTTCAAGGCAAGCGTGATTGTAAATGATGGTTTGTTCCATCACATGCGCCAAAATATCGTCTTTGGTTTTGAAATGATGAAATAAACTTCCAGATTGGATACCAATAAACTGTGCGAGTTCACGAACAGTGGTTTTGGCATAACCTTGTTTATGGAATAAATAAGCTGCCCCCAAAAGTAAACGACCACGTGGTGTATCGTCAAAGCAGGCTATCGGTTGAATTTGGTCAATAGAGGTCGCAATCATCTTGTTATTTTATCCTATTTTGTTTTCTAAACGCGTTGCTTCCATGCAAATTTTAGCGCAATAAGCAGATTTGCAAATAATAATAACATTTTGCACTTTACAAACCAAGCGCTTGCTTGGTAGATTAAGCTTAAATTCTAAACAGAATAATGAGATGGTTATGACAAATATTCAGGATGAACAAAAAATTGTAAAAATTGGATGTGCTTCAGGTTTCTGGGGAGATACCAACACAGCTGCATTTCAATTAGTACATATGTCGGATATTAACTATTTAGTATTTGATTATCTTTCAGAAATCACCATGTCTATCATGGCAAAAGCCAAAATGAAAGATCCTTCTCATGGATATGCATTGGACTTTGTTAGTCGTGTCATGACACCACTCATCAAAAAAATTGCCGACAAGAAAATCAAAGTTGTAAGTAATGCTGGCGGTGTAAATCCATTGGCATGCAGTGATGCACTTCAAGAAGTGATCAAAAATGCTGGTTTAGATTTGAAAGTAGCGGTGGTACTTGGTGATGATTTAATGGATCAGCACACTGAACTTCAAAAACAAAATATAAAAGAAATGTTTAATGGTGAGGATCTTCCTCCACATGTCGCAAGTAGTAATGCTTATTTGGGTGCCGTAGGTATTCGTGATGCTCTGGATTTAGGTGCAGACATTGTGATCACAGGTCGAGTGGTGGATTCGGCTGTGGTGATTGGGCCTTTATTGCATGAATACAAATGGGATTTAAACGATTACGATAAATTAGCACAAGCTGCACTTGCAGGTCACGTGATTGAGTGCGGTGCACAATGTACTGGCGGTAACTTCACAGATTGGCGTTTGGTTGAAGGCTTTGACAACATGGGCTTCCCAATTGTTGAAGTGAAAGCAGATTCATCATTTATCGTCACTAAACCAAATGGTACAGGTGGTTTAGTTTCTAAAGGTACTGTGGGCGAGCAAATTGTGTATGAAATTGGTCATCCACAAGCTTATTTATTGCCTGATGTAACTGCTGACTTTAGCCAAGTCAAACTTGAGCAAGTCGGTGAGCACCGTGTATTGGTTACAGGTGCAAAAGGTACAGCACCAACACAACACTACAAAGTAAGCACGACCTATCCTGATGGTAACCGTGTATTGGTGAGTTTCTTACTTGCAGGTCAGGATGCTGAAGAAAAAGCGTATGCAGTATCAAATGCCATTTTAAATAAAGTTGAGCGTGTAATGGCACTGCGTTCGATTCCGCCATTTACTGAAAAATCAATTGAGATTTTAGGTACAGAAACGACTTACGGTGCAAACCGCCGTGTGCAAAAACCACGTGAAGTTGTGGTGAAAATTGCCGTTAAACATATGTTTAAAGAAGCATGTATGTTCTTTGCCTCTGAGATTGCACAAGCATCTACAGGTATGGCACCTGCATTAACAGGGATTGTGGGGGGGCGTCCAAAACCATCTCCAGTGATTAAATTATTCTCGTTCTTGGTAGAAAAATCTCAACTAAATGTTGAAGTAGATATCAATGGTGAGCGTCATAAAGTTGATGTACCACAGGGTGAGCCGCTTGCAGAGATTCCAACGATTCCTACAGGTGAAGTGGCAACTTTAACAGGTAATGAAATCGAAGTGCCATTGGTTGAAGTTGCACATGCACGTAGTGGTGATAAAGGTAACTACAGCAACATCGGTGTACTTGCACGTAAACCAGAATTCTTACCTTGGATTCGTGCATCTTTAACGGAAGCCAATGTTGCTGAATATATGAAGCATGTATTTGAAGGCGGTGAAGGTGGCGAAGTTCGTCGCTATGAATTACCGGGTTTAAATGCACTTAACTTCTTGTTAATTGATGCACTTGGCGGTGGTGGTGTAGCGAGCTTACGTATTGATCCACAAGGTAAAGCCTTTGCACAGCAATTGTTAGATATGCCAGTGAAAGTGCCAGCAGATTTACTGTAAGCACAGATTTAGGCATCGAGACGGTGCCCAATTCAAAATAATTTACATCAATTAAAAATGGAAGTACGCGCAATGGGTTATCAATCAATTTTTAGAAATGATGCATTCGCTGGCAAAGTCGTGATTGTGACAGGTGGTGGCTCGGGCATTGGTCGTTGTACGGCGCATGAGCTTGCATCACTTGGTGCGCAAGTGGTGATTACAGGTCGTAAGATCGAAAAACTGGAAAAAGTAATTGCTGAAATCACTGAAGATGGCGGACGTGCACATGGCATCGTGTGTGATAACCGCGAAGAAGAACAAGTTAAAAATATGATTAGCGAAGTGATCGAAAAATTTGGTCGCATCGATGGTTTAGTCAATAATGCAGGTGGTCAGTTCCCATCAACATTAGAAAGTATTTCTGCCAATGGTTTTGATGCGGTCATCCGTAATAACTTACATTCGACCTTCTATCTTATGCGTGAAGCCTATAACCAGTGGATGGCAAAAAATGGTGGTGCCATCGTCAATATGGCAGCAGATATGTGGGGCGGTATGCCGGGTATGGGGCACTCAGGTGCAGCACGTTCAGGTGTTGATAACCTGACCAAAACGGCTGCGGTGGAATGGGGTAAATCGGGTGTGCGGGTAAACTGTGTGGCACCGGGTTGGATTATCTCATCAGGTATGGATACCTATTCAGGCCCTGTCGCAGAATTCATTATCCCTAACCTTTCTAGCAATGTGCCTTTACAACGTATGGGAACAGAGTCGGAAGTATCTTCGGCGATTGTTTATCTATTATCTGACGCTGCTAACTTTGTTTCAGGGATGACAGTACGTATTGATGGTGCGGCTTCACAAGGTACACGCGTATTCCCATTATCATCTGCAGAAAATAGTGAGTCTTATAACGGCTTCCACCGTGCATTTATTCCAGATGTACTAAAGAAAAAAGACGAAAAGAATTAATCGAGATTATAAGGAACAAGGAGGAAACGGAATGGCAGTGATTCAGTCCGAAGTTGCAGTAGGAAGCGAAGTATTTGAACAGAATAAAGCGAAATTGCTCGAGCAAATCGAAGAGATTCGAGCGATTCAAAAAAGTGCGCTAGATCGTTCTTATAAAGCTAAGCCTAAGTTTGATAAAAAAGGAAAGATTTTACCGCATGAGCGTGTACGTATGTTGCTCGATGCAGATTCTCCATTTGTAGAGTTGTGTGGTCTTGTGGGTTACAAGATGCATGATGATAAAGATGGTTCAGAGGCAGGTGGCGGGATCATTGCAGGGATTGGTTTTGTAAATGGTACACGTTGTATGGTGGCTGCCAATAACAGTGCGATCAAAGGCGGTACGATTGCCCCAATGGGTGTACACAAAAGCCTTCGTTTACACCAAATTGCCTTAGAGCAAAAATTACCAATCATTACTTTGGCAGAAAGTGGTGGTGCAAACTTAAACTATGCAGCAGAAGTATTTACTGCCGGTGGTACAACATTTGCCAACCAAGCACGTTTATCTGCAAAAGGGATTCCACAAATCTCTGTAGTACATGGTAACGCAACAGCAGGTGGAGCATACCAACCGGGTTTATCTGATTACGTAATTACGGTACGTAAGCAAACCGAAATGTTGCTTGCAGGGCCGCCATTGTTACTTGCTGCAACAGGTGAAGTCGCAACTGCTGAAGAATTGGGTGGTGCAGAAATGCATGCGCAAGTGGCAGGTACAGCAGAATACTTGGCAGAAAATGATGCTGATGGTATCCGTATCGCACGTGAAATATTTAAGCATTTAAACTGGAAAGAACAAGTGAAACTTGATATTCCAGAATATAAAGAGCCACGTTACTCGGCAGATGAGTTACTTGGCATTATTCCATCAGATCCAAAACAACCTTTGGATATGAAAGAAATCATTGCTCGTATTGTTGATGATTCTGATTTCTTCGAATTTAAAAATGAGTATGACTCACATACGGTATGTGGTTGGTCGCAAATTGGTGGTATGCATTTAGGCATCATTACCAATAATGGCCCAATTACCCCACAAGGTGCAGCAAAAGCAGCGCAGTTTATTCAGTTATGTGAACAAACACGTCGCCCAATTTTATTCTTGCATAACACCACAGGCTTTATGGTGGGTACAGATGCAGAACAAAATGGCATCATCAAACATGGTTCTAAACTGATCCAAGCGGTTGCCAACTGTACAGTGCCGAAGATATCAATCATTGCCCATGGTTCATATGGTGCAGGTAACTATGCGATGTGTGGTCGTCCACTTGGCCCACAATTTATCTTCTCATGGCCGAACTCTCGTGTTGCGGTAATGGGTGGTGCGCAAGCTGGTAAAGTTCTTCGTATTGTTGCAGAAGCAAAACAGCGTGAATCTGGCATGGAGCCAAATGAGCAAATGTTAGATTTCTTAGAACAATCGACAGCAATGAAATTAGAGTCGCAATCGACTGCATTATTCAACACAGCGATGTTGCATGATGATGGCATTATCGACCCACGTGATACACGTAAATTGCTAATTTTCTTATTGCAAACGATTAATGAATCACAAGCACGTGAGTTGAATCCAACACGTTTTGGTGTGCCAAGATTCTAATAAATCCCTCTTGCGGAATATATTCCTCATCCCTGTGAAAAGTGAGGAATTCCCCCTCTTTTTAAAGTGGTGAGAAGCATGGCTTCGCAAGGGAGATTAAAGATTAAAAAAAATATTGAAATTTTAAGGAAGACAAAAATGAAATTTACTGAAGAACATGAAGCGCTACGCCGTACAACACGTCAATTTGTAGAAAACGAAATCAACCCATTTACAGCAGAATGGGAAAAAGCGGGTCGATTCCCAATTCATGAAGTATTCAAAAAAATGGGTGATTTGGGTTTATTAGGTATTTGTAAACCTGAAGAAAACGGTGGTTTGGCACTCGATTACTCTTATAACTTGGTGGTTGCAGAAGAGTTAGGTCGTATCAACGTGGGTGGTGTTGCACTTGCGATGGGTGTACAAACTGATATGGCAACACCTGCGATTGCTCGTTTTGGTTCTAAAGAATTACGCGATGAGTTTTTAACACCAGCAGTTGCAGGTGAAAAAGTTGCAGCGATTGCGGTATCTGAAGTCCAAGCAGGTTCTGACGTTGCAGCACTTAAAACTACAGCTGTAAAAGATGGTGATGACTACATTATTAATGGTCACAAAATGTGGATTACGAACTCGCTTCAAGCAGACTTTTTCTGTTTGTTAGCGAATACCTCTGACGGTAAGCCACACTTTAATAAGTCAATGATTGTGGTTCCAGCAAACACACCGGGGATTACATTCTCTGAGCCATTAGATAAATTAGGTATGCGTTCTAGTACCACTGCACAAGTATTCTTTGACAGCGTACGTGTGCCACAACGTAACTTAGTGGGTCAAGAAGGCATGGGATTTATGATGCAAATGCTTCAGTTCCAAGAAGAGCGTATGTGGGGTGCTGCAAACGCAATGGGTGGAATGTTGCAATGTATCGAAAAAACAATTCAATACACGAAAGAGCGTACCACATTTGGTCAGCCGTTAATTGACAACCAATATATCCATTTCCGTTTTGCCGAATTAATGACTGAAATTGAAGCGCTGAAAGCATTAACCTATCGTGCTTGCCAATTACATATCGAAGGCGAAAACGTAACGCAAATGGCGTCTATGGCAAAACTGAAAGCAGGTCGTTTAACACGTGAAGTTGCAGATAGCTGCTTACAATTCTGGGGTGGTAATGGCTTTATGGCAGACAACCCAGCAGCACAATTCTACCGTGATGGTCGTTTAGTTTCGATCGGTGGTGGTGCAGACGAAATCATGCTTGGCATTATCTGTAAGATGATGGACATCCTTCCTGGTAAGAAAAAATAAGCAGGAGATCTGATATGACATTATCAAGCTCAATTGCCAATTTAGAAGTTGATGGCAGCATCATCCTAGAGCAAGACGGTGGCATCTTAACTTTATGGTTAAACCATCCTGAAAGTCGTAATGCGATGAGCCTAAAGATGGTCCAATCGATGCAAGCGGTATTTGCTGCGATCAAAGATGATGTATCTGTACGTGCAGTGATTTTGCGTGGTAAAGGCGGTCACTTCTGTGCAGGTGGTAACATTAAAGATATGGCAGCGATCCGTGCTAAAGCAATGGAAGTGGGCAACAACACACCTTATACCGAATTTAACCGTACGTTTGGTGCGCTGATTGAGCAAGTGGATCAAGCACCACAAACCGTAGTTGCTGTACTAGAAGGTGCGGTACTCGGTGGTGGTTTTGGTTTGGCATGTGTGTCTGATGTGGCACTTGCGCATGCAGAAGCACAATTTGGCTTACCAGAAACTGGTCTAGGGATTTTACCTGCACAAATTGCACCATTTGTAGTGACGCGTGTTGGTTTAACTCAAGCACGTCGCTTAGCATTATTAGGTATGCGCTTTAAGGGTCAAACCGCTTTAGAGGTGGGGATTGTGCATCAAGTGGTTGCAGATGAAGTTGAACTTGCATCAGCACTTGAAGAAACCATTACCCAAATTAAACGCTGTGCGCCATTGGCATCGCGTGCAACCAAAGCATTATTACATCGTACCACCAAAGAAGAATTGGGGCCGCTACTTGATGATGCAGCACGTCAATTTGCAGATGCCGTGGCAAGCGCAGAAGGGATGGAAGGCACAATGGCGTTTATTCAAAAACGCCAACCAAGCTGGGCAGAATAAACCACATTCCAACGCCTGTATGAATGTGAATTAAAAAGGATACGCTCCTCAAAACAAGAGGAGCCTAAAAAATTGGTGGAACTATGGCGTTTACAAAAGTATTAGTTGCAAACCGTGGTGAAATTGCTGCTCGTGTGATGCGTACAGCAAAAGCCTTAGGTTACGAAACCGTTGCTGTGTATTCTGATGCCGACAAAAATGCGCGTCATGTAAAAGTAGCAGATGAAGCGGTTTATATTGGCCCTTCAAAAGTATCAGAATCTTATTTATCGATTCCAAATATTATCGAAGCGTGTAAGAAAACGGGCGCAGATGCTGTGCATCCGGGCTATGGTTTCTTATCTGAAAATACAGATTTTGCCGCAGCATGTGCAGAAAATGGTATTACCTTTATTGGTCCCCCAGCAGGTGCGATTGAGCTCATGGGTAGCAAGCGTTTGTCTAAAATCGCCATGATTGAAGCAGGCGTACCATGTGTACCGGGTTATGAGGGCGACCAACAAGACATCGACTTTTTAGCAGATCAAGCGAAAAAAGTAGGTTTCCCATTGATGGTGAAAGCATCAGCAGGTGGTGGTGGACGTGGTATGCGTCTTGTACATCAAGAAGCTGAATTGCTTGAAGCGTTAAAAACAGCACGTTCTGAAGCAGAAAATGCATTCGGTTCGGGTGAGCTGATTATCGAGAAAGCAGTGATTGCACCTCGCCATGTAGAAATCCAAGTCTTTGGTGATACACATGGCAACTACGTGTATTTATTTGAACGTGATTGCTCGATTCAACGTCGTCACCAAAAAGTGGTTGAAGAAGCACCATGTCCAGTATTGACACAAGAAACACGTCAAGCCATGGGTGATGCAGCAGTTGCAGCAGCCAAAGCTTGTAACTATGTGGGTGCAGGTACGGTTGAATTCTTACTAGATCAATCAGGTGAGTTTTATTTCTTAGAAATGAACACACGTTTGCAAGTAGAGCATCCTGTAACAGAGATGATTACAGGTCTTGATCTTGTGGAATGGCAGCTTCGTGTGGCAAACGGTGAAACATTACCGCTCAAGCAAGAAGAATTGACTATGAATGGTCATGCCATTGAAGTGCGTTTATATGCAGAAGACCCACGTCAAGACTTCTTACCACAAACAGGCAAAGTATTACGTTGGCAACCTTCGGATTTAGAAGGCGTACGTATCGATCACGGTATGATGCCAACTGATGAAGTTAGCCCATTCTACGATCCAATGGTGGCTAAAATCATCGTACATGGCAAAACACGTACCGATGCGATTCGTTTACTTGCACGTGCTGTAAATGATTCTGTACTGTTAGGTGTAAACAGTAATAAGGAATTTTTAGTTAACTTATTACGTCATCCACTTGTGGTGGAGGGTGATGTGAACACTGGTTTTATTCAACAGCATTTCCAAAGTGATGTGAGTTTGAATAAACAGAGTCTAAATTTAGAAAGCTTAGCATTGATTGCAGCGTTGTTGATAAATGCATCTGCGCAAACAGATTGGAACACAGGAGTTTCTTCAGCATTACCACTGAAACTTCGATATGATGATCAAAAGTTAGATCTCATTGTGCATCGTGATGGTCGTTCAGTGAGTGTTGAAACCTGTGGTGAAAGCCAGTCGATTGAGGTTGTAGCGCAAAATACACAGCAATTGATTTATAGCATTAATGGAATTCGACGTCGAATTGACTATGTTCTTGATGGTAATTTTGTTTATTTAGATCGCGCGAATGGCAACGTCATGGTGGAAAATATTACCTATTTACCACCTGAGACTGCCGATGTGGCAGGGGATGGTAAAATTCGTGCCCCAATGGATGGTGCAATTATAAATGTCATTGCTCAACCTGGAGAGCGTGTAACTAAAGGGCAAACATTATTGATTCTTGAAGCGATGAAAATCCAACAGCAAATTAAGTCAGATGTCGACGGTGTTGTGGGTGAAATCGTAGGACAAGTTGGTCAGCAAGTGAAAAAACGTCAAATCTTGATGAATATTGAGGTTGATGCTGAATAAGCAATAAAAAAAGCCATCTAACGATGGCTTTTTTTATGACCGGATTTATGCAAATACTGTTTGTACGGCACAGTAAAGCACCCAAAGAATTGCAATCGCAACTACAGGTTCTAAAACTTTTGCCCAAGTTGGTGTAGCCACTACTTCTGGCTCAGCAACATCGTGGTGATCATGTTGAACTTGATTGACCATGTCATGAAACTCCTTCATCGTTTGGTCTAATGATATCTCTTCTTGAATGACAGGTTGAGAACCAATCAACTCATTTAGGTTATTTGTTAGCCAAACCCAATCTTTTGCTTTACCAGAGAGATGTTCAACTTGACCCTGAAGTAATTCATTCATGCCTTGTAGTTGATAATGACCTGTTACATCAAGTTGTTTAAGTTCATTAAGCTGTAAGGTCAAAATCTCTGATGTCGCAGTTTCAAGTTCTTGATGAGACAGCGTAGACTGATTATGTTGAGATGTCGTCAAATGCCGTGCGACTTCTTGAATATAAAGTTGGTCAGCGGCATGAATTTCTTGGTATATTTTTTTTTCGTCTTTACGCCATAGGCTGATGAGTTTACCTAAAGCTAAGATATTTAATTCATTGAGATATTCATGCCGTTGTTCAGCTGGATACTGTTTCAACAGCTGAGGCTTTTGAATTTTGGTCTGCTCAACAAAATATTGTACTAAATCAAAAGCCATTCAACTCTCCTGTAAGTTTTTAATCCAAAATTCTTAAACTCGGTTTTTTCTTTGGTGCTTCATTTTCTTGATTTTGTTGCTGTTTAGATTCTATCGGATTTTCATCCGTTTGTGCATTGGCATATTCATCAGGATCAAAGAATAATCCTTGACCATTTTCTTTTGCATATAACCCGAGTACAGCATTGATTGGCACATAAATATCTTTGGAAACACCACCAAAACGTGCAGAAAAGGTAATCGCTTCATTGCTCATGTGTAGTTGATGCACAGCATGTGGCACGATATTTAAAACAATCTGACCGTCTTGAACGAACTGTGTAGGTACATCGGTATAAGGCTGTGTGGCATCTACCAGTAGATATGGGGTGAGATTGTTATCGCAAATCCATTCATAAATCGCACGTGCTAAATACGGGCGAGTTGGACTTAATTTGATTTCTTGATCAGACATGTGACTCACTCTTTTGCTTTTTTAAGCGGATTTTAATTCAGGACTATAACGATTTTTTTCCTGAACCGTCATGGACTTAATGAAGGCTGGACGACTGAAAACACGCTGGCAATATAAATAAAACGGGCGGCATTGTTGCTTTGGAAGCTCAATACCCATCGTTCTTAACCGTATAAAAATCGGTGCCAACATGCAATCTAAAATTGTAAATTGTTCAGACATGAAATAAGGATAGTGCTGAAACAAAGGTGTCAGCGAGATAAGCGTATCTTTTAACTTTTTTTGGGCTGCCTTTTGTGCGTCAACATCAAGTGTGTCTGGGTGGCGCAACATATCATCTGCAAGTTTTAACCAGTCATTTTCAAAACGCCATATATATTGGCGTTGTTCTGCACGTGGAGCAGGAGCATCTGCATATAACTTATTCTGACGATAGCGATCATCTAAATATTCAGAAATGATGGATGTATTGAAAAGTTTTAACTCATTTTCAATCATCATCGGGAGTCGATTGTATGGATTTAAACTCGCAAGATCCTCGTTGTCTTCGTCGACAATAAATAAATTATGTTTAATTTGTTTTTCTGCCAGTAAGAAGCGAATCCAATGCGATCGAAAGTCATCTGCATGACTATAAACGGTGATGCCTTGTAAGGGGGTGGTTTCGACTGACATATTCCAATCAAAGTATTAATGAATAGATAAGGATACTAAAAATGCACGCTAAAATCATCGTTTAATGAGCGATGCCTATTAAAACACTTGAATTTCATATTGAATCGTATTTATGTCTGTAACGTGGTTTTTTAAATTTCTATCCTTGTATTGTTGAAATTTAATCTTTAGCTTTTTATCCAAAGCGATATAAAAAGCCGATCTTTAAATCGGCCTTGTGCACTAATGTATGATTCCACTCCACCATTGACGGACGTCGCGATTGTTAGTTAATGCACTTGTGTCGCCTGGTCTAAGTTTATAGCTACACTTGTAAACCACTGAGAATTTTTGACCTAAAGATCGATGTACCAGACTGTTATTTTGTACAGGGTATCCATCTGAGCATCCAACTAACTCTAATGCTTTATTTATGTTTTCATATGAAGACATTAATCTTTGTATGGGTCCATCACAAACATGCTTACCCGTATTGGATTGCCAACACACGGCTAAAGCATCTATCGATTGTGAGTTATTTGCTTGTGCAATATTGGATGTACCTAATATTGTAGCGGCTACGGCGAATGATAAACATATTTCCCTATTTAACATTTTTATCCCTTTAATTTAAAAAACTGCATGAAAGTATTTTTTAATAAAGTTGTAAAAAGTTAACAATCCTCAAATTGGGATAGATGATTAAGCATATATTTGTTTAAGTCAGTCAAAATAGAGCAATAAAAACTAGCGTCTTTTTATTGATATCAGAGTTTAATATTCATTTTAAAGTATCGTGTACGACTGATTTTCATGAGTAAGGGAAAATATAAAGATGAAAAAAAACCTTGGCATAAGCCAAGGTTTTTTTGTCCGAATTCGGAAAACAAATTAACGTTTAGAGAATTGTGGACGTTTACGAGCTTTACGTAAACCAAGTTTCTTACGTTCAACTTCACGAGCATCACGAGTAACGAAACCAGCTTGACGAAGAGCAGGTTTTAAAGTTTCGTCAGCAGCGATCAATGCACGAGTAATACCGTGACGGATTGCGCCAGCTTGACCACCGATACCACCACCAGCAACAGTGATGTAAAGGTCATATTTCTCAGTAGCATCTAAAAGCTCAAGTGGTTGACGTACAACCATACGAGCAGTTTCACGACCGAAGTATTGTTCTAAAGAACGGTTGTTAATAACGAGTTTACCAGTACCAGCAGATAGGAAAACACGTGCAGTTGCGGTCTTACGGCGACCTGTACCATAGTTAGTAGCCATGTGCTGTATCCCTTAGATGTCCAAAACTTGTGGCTGTTGAGCTGTGTGAGGATGCTCAGCACCAGCATACACTTTCATTTTCTTGATCATAGCATAACCAAGAGGACCTTTTGGCAACATGCCTTTTACAGCGCGTTGGAAGATTTCTTCTGGCTTGTGAGCAACTAATTTTTCAAAGTTAGTTTCACGGATACCACCAGGGAAACCAGTGTGGCGATAGTATTTCTTATCAAGTGACTTGTTACCAGTTACTTGAACTTGCTCAGCATTGATAATTACGATGTAATCACCAGTGTCAACGTGAGGAGTATAAGAAGTTTTGTGCTTACCGCGTAAACGACGTGCGATTTCAGTCGCAAGACGACCTAAAGTTTTGCCAGAAGCATCAACAACGTACCAGTCGTGTTGAACTTCAGCTGGCTTAGCGCTGAGAGTTTTCATTAACCACTACCTATTATAGTTGGTTTGGACGGTGGAATCTGTCCAAACAAAAAGGAGAGCGAATTCTAGCGGAAAAACACTAGAACCACAATCAAAATATTAAGATTTCGAGGGGCATATTCTATTTAATTTAGATTGAAAAGTATAGCGGTTTATTTAATCAATTTCTTTTAGAATGAGGAAATAATCATAATAATAGCTCGGAGTTTTGATGAGTTCACAAAATAATAATGATCGTTTCTCTCATTCTGTTCATCATTCAGATTTATCTTCACGCCATGATCAAATTAAAGTGAGTAAAGTGACGAAATTTTTGACCGGATTTTTATTTATTTTTCTCGGAATATATTTAGCGTTAGGCGTGGTGTTTGGCGCTATTTATGGAATCGATGTTTTGAGTGTCATTCTTATATATTCAATGTATGCACATTTTATGATTTTCCCTTGGTTTATTTATTCAATCGGTGGCTTTGGTTTCTTGTGCATTAAAGACTCAGCGTTTTATTCAGTGCGTTCAACGATTGGACGGATTCTTTTGTTAGGTTTGTTCCTCGTTATCGTGATTGTATGTGTATCCGAGATGGCTCATGCAATTGGTCTATTAGATGCAAGATTTCGTATGGATTGGCGCTAAAAGACTCAAAAGAACGATTAAAAAATCAGAGGGCTAAGATTTTACCATTTTGGGATTGTTGAACATCGCACATTCGATCTGTATTAAAATAATAAAAATCCTTGAATGATGATCGTTATGCTTCCTTTGTATGTCACCAGCGGTGAGCCTGCTGGAATTGGTCCTGATATCTGTTTAAGCCTTGCGCAACGTCTGGATGAGCGTCCACTCGTCGTGCTTGCTGATATACAAATGCTCAAGCAACGTGCAGAAATACTTCATCTTGAAGTTGAAGTGATTGAGTATCAAGGGCAACAAACATCGTCAAAAGTGGGTCAGCTTTATGTGGAACATATTCCTTTAAATGAAAGAGTAGTACTGGGTGAGTTAAATGCTCAAAATGCGAGTTATGTCTTAGAGCAACTCCGCCGTTCTGCAGATTATGCGATGTCAGGTAAAAGCGTTGGCGTGGCGACAGCACCTGTACAAAAGTCAGTGATTAATGAGGCAGGTATTCATTTCAGTGGTCACACTGAGTTTTACCAAGAGTTTGCTGGTGTGTTACGCGTGGTCATGATGCTGGCAACCAAAACCTTACGTGTTGCACTTGCAACCACGCACTTACCCCTTCGTGCGGTTGCGGATGCGATTACAGCTGAGCGCTTGCATCAGGTCATCGACATTCTGATTCATGATTTAAAATCAAAATTTAAAATCGAATCTCCCAAAATTTTGGTGTGCGGTTTAAATCCTCATGCAGGTGAAGATGGTTATTTAGGAGTGGAGGAGATCGAAGTGATTAATCCTGTACTTGAACGCTATCGTGCGCAAGGGATAGACATGAGTTTATGTCTGCCTGCAGATACCTTATTTACACCAGAAAATTTAAAAGATGCCGATGCAGTTTTAGCCATGTATCACGATCAGGGATTACCTGTGTTAAAATCGCAAGGATTTGGTGAAGCCATTAATATTACTTTGGGCTTGCCGTTTATTCGCACCTCTGTCGATCATGGCACAGCACTCTCCCTCGCAGGTACTGGACTTGCGAAAAGCTCGAGCTTACATGTGGCTGTGGACTTAGCGCTCGATTTAGCGCGTCAGTGATCTTGTCTTAATTACACGTTGGAAATCTTTATGTATCAGATTAATGCCTTAAACCCGAAAGATGAAGGGCATCACACGCGTAAGCGTTTTGGTCAAAACTTCTTACATGACCAACGTGTCATTGCCAAAATTGTGCGTTCGGTGAACCCGCGTACTGGTGACAATATTGTTGAAATTGGTCCAGGTCTTGCTGCTTTAACATCGCCTTTAATTGGTGAATGTGATGCTTTGACTGTCATTGAATTAGACCGTGATTTAGCAGCTGGATTACCCGGTCGTGTACCGCATCCTGAACGTTTAACTATTGTGGAAACTGATGCCTTACGCTACGATTTCACTGAATTGTTTGATGGTCGTCCGTTGCGTGTTGTCGGTAACTTACCTTATAACATTTCTACGCCTTTGTTATTTCATCTCTTAGAGTTTGGTGACAAGGTCAAAGACATGCACTTCATGTTGCAAAAAGAAGTGGTCGATCGTATTACGGCATCACCAAATACCAAAGAATATGGTCGTTTATCAGTCATGATTCAGTACTACTGTAAACCGACATTCTTGTTTGAAGTGCCACCTGGTTCGTTCAACCCACCACCCAAAGTAACTTCTGCGGTATTTCGCTTAGAGCCGTATGATGTAAAACCAATAGTGGCGAAGAATGAAAAAGCCTTGGCACGTTTAGTCTCCCATGTATTTACACAACGCCGTAAGACACTTCGCAACAGTTTAAAAGGCATGTTGCAAGAGGAAGGATTTGAAAAAGCTGGTGTTGATCCAATGGCGCGTCCAGAAACATTAACACTTGCTCAATTTGTTGCACTTGCAGATCAAATGGTAGATGCATAAATGGCTGGTGAAAACATTCGATATAATTACGTGATTGGTGATGTTCAGGGCTGTTTTGAAGCTTTGAAAATGTTACTCAAGGAAATCAAATTTGATCCTGATCAGGATTTTTTATGGTTTGCGGGTGATTTAGTCGCACGTGGTGAAAACTCGATTGGCGCTTTACGTTTTATCAAGAAACTGGTCGATCGAGGCGTTGCTGCGACAGTCTTGGGTAATCATGATTTGACCTTGTTAGCGTGTGCAAGGGGCATTAAAGAGATTAAAGAGAAAGACAATACTCGTGATGTGATTGATGCGATTGACAGTGATGATTTAATCGACTGGTTACGCAAACAACCCTTATGTTTATGTCCAAATGAAAATATTGTCATTACACATGCGGGTATTCCACATATTTGGACAGTAGAGCAAGTGAAACAGTTTGCTCAAGAAGTTGAAACGGTTATTGCGCATGATGATTTTGATGTTCTGGATGCATTTTTGAAAGAAATGTATGGTAAAGAACCTACATTATGGTCAGATGATTTAACAGGACATGAGCGCTTACGATGTATCGTGAATTATCTAACCCGTATGCGTTTGACTGATCCAGAGGGTCAACTTGAATTTAGTTTTAAAGACGCTTTAGATGAGCCGATGCCAGCTGGCTATCAGCCATGGTTTGAATATGAGTCAAAAGCTGCTCAAACTCATCAAGTCATTTTTGGACATTGGGCTGCCTTACAGGGCAGAACAATATCTGCGCATATTCAGAATGTTGACGGTGGTTGTGTCTGGGGCAATCAATTAATGGCGTATCGTCTTGAAGATCAGCAAATGTTTGCTGTTGATAATCCTATGTTTGCATAGAATCTACTTTTGGTCGTTTTCGTCTAATAAAAAAGCCACTCATCAGTGGCTTTTTTATTTTCAGTTGTGGGTATATCAAGAGGTCGCTTTTAAAAAGTAAATAAAAGTAGGGAGCCAAACGGCTGTAAACGTTGCATTTACCGCCATACCAAATGCAGCATAACGACCAGCTACACTGCCTCGTTGCCAAGCTTGAGCTGTCCCAATTGCATGGGCTGCTAAACCGAGTGCTAAGCCTGAGGCACGCTCATCATTAATATGACGTAGTATGAATGGTGAAAAAGCTGCGCCGATAACACCAGATAAAATGACGATTAAAATGGCTAAGCTAATTGGTGCATGGAGTAAGGTCGCAATATTAATTGCGATTGGTGTCGTCACTGCACGTGTAGCGAAAGCCATAATGGTCGAATCCGCCATATGCAGTAAATAGGCTAAGCCCATAGGCAATGCGACTGCACTGACACTGGCAAACACTAATATTCCTAAAATGCCTTTTAGTGGTAAATCGTCATAACGCATTGCTGCAAGTGGGATCGCGAGAGCCACTGTGACGTATCCTAATAAATGATCAAAAATCGGATTGACATCTTTCATATAGTGATCATAAGGAATACCAACAATCAGTAAGATGACGATCACAAAGAACATCCCGAATACAATGACAGGAATCTGTGGTACGACACGGTTACAAGGTTTTGAAATTAAATAGGCGAATAACGTAATAGCAAAGCCGATTAAAATTGCGAGCATATTTCTCTCCTATAACCAGCGTTTTGCCATTTTGGCGTAAACCCAAAGTGGAATAAGTGTACTTAACGTGAGTACGAGTAAAAAAAGAGGAATTTCTTTACCCATATGAACCAACATAACCAATGCCCCAGCACTAATCGGTAAAAATGCGAAAGCACTTTCTTTCATGATTTTATTATTTACATCGACAACTCTGGTTGGAAGAGTGCCAAATCTACGCCAAGCAAACAGTACAAGTAGTAGAGAAAGCAACCCGACAAGATTGCCCAGTTCAGGATGATTCAATTGAGTCATGAGCCAAACTGAACCTTCTCGGAAGCCAATAATAAGCACTATGGTGCCAATCCATGCTGGCCAATCTATCGTTTTCATCCACTGCATCATGATTATACTTTTAACATTATTTATCACGTTTTAACTGATTTATGATTTGATTTCAAACTCTTCTAAAGGTCTTTTAAATTGTTGCGCCTTATCACCAAGAATTTGATCAATTGGTAAATGTGCTTGTTTTATAAGTTGCTCTAATTTATGTGGCGCAATTTGAATATTTAAAATCAAATGACCTAGATCATCATAATGTTCAGACTGAATCACATTTAATTCATACAGTTGATTGCGTAATTTGCCATATTCAGGTCTGAGTGTGAGTTCAAATTGTTGTATTTGCCCCATTAAACACTCTTGAACGGCTTGTCGCAGTAAATCTAAACCTTGACTTGAGTGTGCTGAAACATAGACTCGATCAGGCAAATTGGGAGAAGCATAAATGATTTTAGGTTCTTCTCCCGTTTGATCAATTTTGTTGTATACGCGTAGTATTGGCACTTGAGCCCCAATTTCTTTTAGGACTTTTTCAACAGCATCAATTTGCTCAAGCTTTTCTGGACTATTTGAATCGATAACATGTAAAAGCAAAGTCGCCTCAAGTGTTTCTTCAAGGGTTGCTTTGAATGACTCTACTAAGGAGTGTGCAAGATTGCGAACGAATCCCACTGTGTCAGCCAAGACCAATGTTCCAATGCCATCCCAATTTAATCTTCTTAAAGTTGGGTCAAGAGTTGCGAACAATTGATCTGCTGCATACACATCACTTTCAGCAAGAATATTAAATAGGGTGGATTTTCCTGCGTTGGTATAACCGACTAGAGACACTGTTGGAATAGACGCTTTTTGACGCGCTGCACGACCTTGAATTCGTGTTTGGCGGACTTTTTCAAGTTTGTCTTTGAGCTGGGTTATGCGGAGACGAAGTAAACGACGATCTGTTTCTAATTGTGTTTCACCTGGACCACGTAAACCAATACCCCCTTTTTGGCCATCTAAGCCCATGCGACCACCCACTAAACGTGAAGCGAGATGGTCTAACTGAGCCAATTCAACTTGTAGTTTACCTTCATGAGTGCGTGCGCGTTGTGCAAAAATATCTAAGATAAGGCGAGTACGATCGATGACACGACATTGAATAACACGCTCGAGATTACGTTCTTGAGATGGTGTGAGGGAATGATCGAAAATGACAATATCAGCTTCTACCGCTGCAACAAATTCGGCGATTTCTTCAGCTTTACCCGAACCAATAAAAAATTTAGGGTCAGGTTTAATACGTTGAGCTTGTATATGTTCAAGAATCTCTGCACCAGCAGATTTGGCCAATAAACGAAATTCTTCTTGATCAAGATCTTCTAATATTTGGACATTAACACTCACCAAGACCGCACGTTCATTTGCTTGATTTTGTCCAGTAACTTCCACTCAGCTAATACTCCACATCAAAACTCTAGTGTAGAGGAAATTGAACAATTGAGGGAAATAGATTTAAATTAACCTAAAGCAGTTTTGAACATAAGTATAAACCCCAGCATAAATAAAAAGACGCCACCGACAATTGATGCCAATGAGAAGAGTGCCGACCAGATGGGAATGACTTGATTTGATGGTGATTGAGTTGTAGTTTGCATAATTTTTAAATCTATAAACTCGATTTAAAAATTATATTTTATTGGGTATTTGAATTGAAATTGAATTTTCAAATCTATGTATACGGTTTTTATAATCAATGCATCTCTGGTGAGCTCAGTATAGAATGGAGCTATAGTGGATAACGCCTGTTATTATTTAGTGAAATAATTTATGACAACATTAAAGCCTAAAAAACTCAATTTATTTTCAAAAACAGCGCTATATAGCCAAAAAATCATCTCAGGTACTGCTGCTGTCACTGAAGGGTTTTATTTAATTTTTAGGCATCAAATGTATAAAAATCCGAATAATCCAAACAATACTCGCTATGTACAACATTTTTGCCGTCGCTTATGCAAAGTTTTTAATATCGATTTACAAGTACATGGCAACATTCCTCGTGAACCCGCATTATGGGTGAGCAATCATATCTCTTGGTTAGATATTCCTGTATTAGGTTCGAGTGCGCGTGTATTTTTCTTAGCAAAAGCAGAAATTGAAAATTGGCCGATTTTTGGGAAACTTGCCAAGGGTGGTGGAACACTGTTCATTAACCGAGGTTCAGGAGATTCGGTCCGTATTAAAGAGCAAATCACAGAATTTTTGAAGCAAAATATTCCTGTCTTATTTTTTCCAGAAGCAACCACGACTGATGGAACTAAAGTCAAAAAAGTGCATGGAAGACTTTTAGCTGCAGCTATCGAGGCTCAAAAACCAGTGCAAGTTTGTTTAATCTGTTATGTCAATCAAGAGGGGGAGTTAGATCAGGTTGCTCCCTTTATCGGAAATATTGGATTTACAGTGCATCTCAAAGCAGTATTGGAAATGCCTCAAGTCGTTGCACATTTAACAGCTTTGCCCACGATTGATGTTACTGGACATACAGTTGAAAGCTTAACGAGAGAAGTGCAACTCAGAATGCAGGAAGGATTGGAAGTATTACATCAAAAAGTACTCAAAGCTTAATCAGTAGAAGCAAAGCAGGGATCATGATGATCCCTGCTTTTTACATGAATCCTTCTATTGGCAACCACGAGATAACTTTCAAGCTTGCTTTTTGCCACCATTTCATTTTTGGTTCTTTGGTATAGATTTTAATACCTTCAGGTGTCGCTTGTTTCCAATTAATATTATTTTGTGAATCTAGAACTAATTTATAGGCATATTTTTTTAGGTTCTGATCCATGGTTTTATGCACAGCTTGCGCTAGGGGCTGGCTGTTTAAAATGACGCCAATTTCAGTATTTAAATTGGCTGAACGTGGATCAAAATTAAATGATCCGATAAATACTTGCTTATCATCCAAAGCCATCATTTTTGCATGCAGGCTTGAGCGACTCAGCCCTTTAAGGCTCACTTTGGACTGCTTAGAAATTTCAATATTATTTTTATTTTGGAATTCTTCTGGCAAAGCAGGGAGGAACTCATATAACTCTACGCCGTTTTGCAGTAAATCCTGACGATATTTCGCATAAAATGCATGTACAAGCGCAACATCATTGGCTTTAAAAGAGTTGGTCAGTACGCGAACTTTAACGCCATCTTGTGCGATCGCACTTAAGCGTTGCTCACCCTTGCGTTCAGGAACGAAGTAAGCGGAAATGATATCGACACTTTTTTCTGGTTTCTCTAAGCGTTCAACCAGTTGAAAGTTGAGATGTTCTTCTTTCTTAGCTTTCGCTTTGATTTTTTCAGGAGAATCTTTGATGACTTCTGCTTTCACCCAATCCAGCTTAATTTCTTGATTGAGCCAACGATCAAAATCATGAGATTCACGAGTAATTTCAACATAACTACGTACAGCACCATCATCAAAGTGCTCTTGCAGTTGCTGTTTTAAACCATCATAGCGCAATGTATATTGTTGATGATTGACAATATTTTTAACTGGATAGGCATATTCATGATTCCAGTACTCATCAAATGAGTGTGTAATATCACTTACTGCATGACCGACAAGCATGACATCAACATCTGAAAATTGATATCGGTCACTGACATTGTAATATTGATTACTCATATTTCGGCCGCCAATCAGGGTAATTTGATTGTCAGCTGTAAACGTTTTGTTGTGCATCCGTCGATTGATACGTTTCAGATCCAAAATCATATCAACGGGTCTAAGGCGTCGGAATTTATAAGGATTGAATAACTTTACGTCAATGTTTTGATGTTGATCCAGCGCGAGATAAATACTTTCCATCGTCTTAGCGTTATTGTCATCCATTAACAATCTGACTTTTACACCACGATCAGCAGCTTGAATGATTTTATAAAGAGCCAATGCACCTACACGGTCGTTATCCCAAATGTAATATTGAAGGTCGAGTGTTTTTTCGGCTTTCTCAATTAATTGAAAACGTGCAGCTATCGCTTCGATTGGATCATATAAAACATGAAAACCTGTTAATTCAGGATTCTTAATTTTCAAAGGTTCGACAATTTGCGCCAATGAAGTGTCATGAGTGTCGATGTCATACGCATATTGAGGTGCAACAGCTTGTTGAGTGGGTAAAGTTGAGCATGCGGGTAAAGCAAGAATCAAACATGAACTCATGATGAAGCGCATTTTAAAAGATGTTTTCTTTTGGCGATTCAATTGTTGAGATTGATTCTTTTCCATGTGATTTGCTTGCATAATCTATTCTTTGAACTCAATGTGCTAAAGTATAAAGAGCACCATTTAAAAGATAAATGAACCACTCAGATTATTCGTCTGATTTAATGAAAGAGATTGAATATGTGGACAACAAATAACATCCTTGCTGCGTTCTATATTATTTTCTCGCTCTTCGCTATTTGGGGAGTCACGCAAGCATGGATGAGCCAATCTCGAACTGAAACCATACATCCATTTAAAGCCTTTGTTCATCTCTTGGCATTTTATCTTTCTTATTTACTTGTTCCGTTGTGGTTTTTTAGTATTTTTGCTACTTGGCAAGGTATATTTTCATTGCATGAAGGTGTGTTTATTTTCTTGTTGAGCAGTGTATTGATTTATGCACGTTTCATTGAGCCACATCGTGTAGTAGTGAATAACCTGAGTTACAAGTTAAGTTCGGCGCAACCCTTTAAACATCCGATTAAAGTGGCATTAATTGCAGACTTACATATTGGATTGTTTTCTGGGCATGAAAGACAACTGAAAATTATCGTGAATAAGATTAATCAAGCTCAACCAGATTTAGTGGTTGTGGCAGGTGATTGGACCTATGAACCAGAAAATAAGCTGGCAGAAGAGCTCCGAGTATTAAGAGAAATTCAAGCGCCTGTCTATTCTGTGAATGGTAATCATGATGAGCAATATCCAGGTCCACCGATTCAGGCATTATTAAAAGATGCGCTAGCTTCAAATCAGGTGATGGATATTGAAGGTAAGATTGTTGAGTTTGATGAGTTTAGATTGATTGGTGTGGGGGATTTGTGGGCAGGTAAGGCTGACATGCGGGATATGCCTGATTTACCACAAGATAAGCCGTGGTTAATTCTGTCACATAATCCGGATACGGTGGATATGGTGCCAAAATTGCCAACTCATCCGTTGATGTTGTCAGGGCATACTCATGGGGGACAAGTGGAGCTTCCGTGGTTGACAGATTACATCATGAAAAAAGTGTCTATCTTGGGTCATAAACGTGGTTTATATAAGCATGAACATGCCAATGTTTATGTGTCCGTAGGTACTGGCATGGTAGGTGTCCCATTCAGATTCAGAGTACCACCGATGATTGATATCATTGAGCTCAGCTAATAAAAAAACCGGCTTAAGCCGGTTTTTTATTAGCTGAAAGCATCAAATTTGATTATTCACATCATCATGTTTCGTTTCGCGAATCATGAGGAAAGCAATCAGCGAAAGGATTGATGCAGCCGTCAAATAATAGCCTACTGCAGACAAACCATATTCAGTTGCCAATTTCGTTGCAATCAAAGGTGCGAAAGATGCACCAAAAATACCAGCAAGGTTAAATGTTAACGCCGAACCAGTATAACGCACCGATGTCGGGAAGATTTCTGAAAGTACTGTACCGATTGGACCATAGGTTAAGCCCATAATCGCAAGACCAATACATAAGAATAAGAACACAATCAGTGTGCTTCCTGACTCCAACATGTCCGCAAAGAAAATACCAAAAATAGCAGAAATTACACACACCGCGATCGAAGTGGTTTTACGACCGAACTTTTCCGCAAAAATTGCAGAAAGGGGAATAAATGCTGCAAAACAAAGCGTTGCAACCAACTGAAGTTGTAGGAACTCTTCACGAGAGTAACCTAATTGTTTTGTACCCCATTGCAAAGCAAATACAGTGGTTAAGTAAAAAACTACGAAAGTACAAATGGCTGCAATCGTTCCGAGTACAAGCATTTTTGAATGCTTTTTAAAAACTTGTACAAAAGGAACATTCACTTCTTTTTGTTTATCAAGCACGTTTTGGAATGCTGGCGTTTCATGCAACTTTAAGCGAATCCACAAGCCTACAATCACCAATAAGGCACTTGAAATAAATGGAATACGCCATCCCCATGACATGAATGCTTCTTCACTCATGAATGCCCCAAGCGTAAGGAAAGAACCTGTGGCAAGGATGAAGCCGATAGGTGCACCAAGTTGAGGGAACATACCGTACCAAGCACGTTTGCCTTCTGGCGCATTTTCAGTTGCGAGTAGAACTGCACCTGACCATTCGCCACCTAAACCTAAGCCCTGACCTAATCGGCACAAAGCTAAAAGTAAGGGTGCCACAATGCCAATTTGCGCATAGGTTGGAAGTAAACCAATCGCAACGGTAGAAAGTCCCATGGTTAGCAAGGCTGCCACTAAGGTTGCTTTACGACCGATTCGATCTCCCAAATGACCGAATAGTGCGGCGCCGATAGGACGTGCGATGAATGCGATTGCAAAAGTTGCTAATGATTGAATCGTTGCTGTCATAGGATCTGTGCTTGTTGGAAAGAACAAGTAGGGGAAAATTATGACCGCAGCTGTTGCGTAAATATAAAAATCGAAGAACTCGATGGTTGTACCAACGAGGCTTGCAGTTAATACCCGAGTTTTAGAGTTTGCGGGCTGAGCTTGTTGTGATGCTGTATTAGACGCCATGAGAGACCTTACACTTACTAAAAATAAAAAACTTAGATTTAATAGCGTAATCTTTTTAAAAAAGGCGTAATTTCTTAAAAAAATACGAAATACCAGCTTGCTCTACGGTGTTAGGGTTGCTAGACGATGTAGTTAAAGTGGTTATAGCACGTAAAGATAAATAGACAGGAAATGTGATCCTGCACCTATCAATACAAAAATATGCCAGATAGCGTGAGTGTATCTTACCTTTTTTAAGGCATAAAACAATGCGCCTATGGTGTAAGCAAGACCACCAACAATAAGGAAGGTTAAACTTTGATCAGATAAATATGTGCGCATATCATCGATCACAAGTAATGCTAACCATCCCATTGCGAGATAGGCAAAAAGCGATATTTTTTGAAAATGGTGAATAAATACCAATTTAAATAAAGTGCCAATCGCCGCAATTACCCAAAGTGCAATTAATAAATAGTGAGCTTTTTGCGTTGGTAAAGCTATAGATAGAAAAGGCGTGTATGTTCCTGCGATGAGATAATAAATAGCCGTGTGGTCCAATTTTTTAAACCAACCCCGACGCTCAGGTGTTTCCGCAAAATGATAAAGACTAGACGCCGTAAAGAGTAGAACTAAACTAAGTCCATAGACCCAAAGCCCGATCCATTGTGCCATAGGATAAGCAGCACCTTTTATAATCAATAAAATGGCACCGATGACGGCCAAGACAGCACCAATGGCATGACTGATGAAATTAATTTTTTCTTCTAATGGATCATACGAAGCAGGAGATGCTTTCATTGTTCACTTACACATTTAATTATACATCTGTATCGTAATTGAATTTTGCTTTTCGCGTAAGACGCATTAAAATTTAATAGCATTTCTTTTTTTGGCACTGTTTATGACCGTTTCGGCATCCTCCACACCGCAAGAGCAACAATTTCTTGAAGCATTTCATCAAGCATTAGCTTCTCAGCGTTTTGATCGTATGATTCTGAGTCAGTATCAGGGCGAGATAGAAGCTTTAGAGAAGATGACTTTACGCATGATTCGATTACAAGATGAATGGATGCTGAATGTTCTGTATCGCTTTAAAACTCAAGATGTGACCAAAAATTTTCCAATTGATGAAGCTGATTCGTTGGTGAGTAAATTGGTCAGTGAATGCAAACAAGCCAATCTTTTTACATTGGACAGCGAGTTACAGCTCAAGAAAAATAAGAAAAAAGCGATCTTAACTCAAAGTAAAAAGGCTTCAGTCTCCAAGATCATTGAAAAATCACACGACCGTCAAAAACACCGTTTTGTTGAGCAAGAAAGTTATTTTCTTCAACCGTTGGGTATTACGGATCAAAAAGAACAAATTATTCCAAGCATGGCGCGTAAGTGGAAACAGATTAATAAATTTGTTGAGATTTGCTCAGGCGCATTAAATCAAATTCAAGTTGATCAGCAGCTCAACGTTGTCGATTTTGGCTCAGGTAAAGGTTATCTCACCTTTGCACTGTATGACTACTTACAAAAAAATGATTATAATCCTTATGTTACAGGTGTGGAACTGAACGAGAAAATGGTTCAATTCTGTCAAGATGTTGCCCGTAAATCAGATTTTAAGCATTTAGATTTTTTCCAAGGAGATGTACGAACTTACTCGCCTGAAAAACTCGATGTCATGATTGCGTTGCATGCCTGTGATGTAGCAACTGATTTTGCGATTCATACCGGTATTCGATTGAATGCGCAAATGATTATGTGCGCGCCGTGCTGCCACAAAGAGTTGAGACCTCAAATGCAAAGTCCCTCTGTATTAAAACCAATGTTGCAGTTTGGTATTCATGAGGGGCAACAAGCTGAAATGCTGACAGATACAATTCGAGCGCTATTGTTAAAAGCCTATGGTTACGAGACTAAAGTTTTTGAATTTGTGGCTTTGGAACATACCAGCAAAAATAAAATGATTTTAGCCACCAAGCGCAAAGATTTGAACGCACCAGATCAGCAAGTGTTAGATCAAATAATTGCATTAAAAAATATGTATGGTATTCAAAAGCACTCATTAGAGTTGCTTCTAAAAGGAGAGTGGGAGCAACAAAATATTGGTGAAAAGTGCTAACACACCTTTGGGAATTAACACATGGGTAATGTCTTCGATGTTCAAGTAGGTTCATGGTCGCAATTAAAGTGCTACGCGATGCAGATACGAGAGCAAGTATTTATTCTGGAACAACAAATTTCACCTGAAGACGAATGGGATATGGAAGATGAGACATCGATTCATTTCGTTGTTTTCCATGAAGGTGAGGCAATCGCCACGGCTCGACTACTTCAAAACCATAGTATTGGAAGGGTAGCAGTCATAAAGGCTTATCGAGGAAAAGGTGTTGGGTTTGAGCTCATGAAATTTATAATTGAGTTTGCTCAAAGGGAAAAGCGACCAACCTTGAATCTTTCTGCTCAAGTTCATGCATTACCATTTTATCAACGTTTAGGGTTTGAGCCCCAAGGTAAGGAATACTTAGATTGTGGTATTCCTCATGTTTATATGACGATGCAGCTTGAATAAAAAAACGGAGCCAATGCTCCGTTTTTTCATCACAAAATCAATGACTATGTGAACTTGATTCACCATCATGTGTATGACTATGTTCGCCCATTGCTGCGTGTTCTTCTTCAGTCATATTGTGTCCAGTTGCACTAGCTTGAGCAGCTTTGTTGGCTTCGATTTTTGCTGCTGCTTCTTCAGACATCACAGGTGATGCTTTGAATGCATGATGTTCACTGGTTTCTGTTCGTTGTTTACTTGGCATATAGTCAGGTTCATTTTCAATGGCTACATAGAAAATCACCATAAATATAATACTTAAAATGATCGCGATAATTAGCGCTTTCCAACCCCAAGGAGATTTTTCTGGTGAAGAATGATCAGTCATAATGCTATACCAAGTTGGGTAAAATGAATCTGAGAATATGTTACTTTATAACACATATTTATCGACAAGACCGAAAAAAACCTCTCCGAAGAGAGGTTTTTAGTTTATATCAATCAAATCGACTGACCAGACTGAACTTTGTCCTTGAGGAGTTGAGGTGCTTTAAAACGCTCACCATACTTCGCTTCAAGCTGATTCGCGCGGTCAAGCGCTTGTGCGAGTCCATATTGATTGAGGAACTGTAAAGCGCCGCCAGTCCAAGGGGCGAATCCTATGCCAAAAATAGAACCGATATTTCCATCAATGACAGACTCTAAAACACCCTCTTCAAGACAACGTAAGGTATCTAAAGATTGCACAAACAAGAAGCGATCAATCATTTCTTGCTCAGAAATATCAGTCTCTTTCGTCCAATGGTTTAAACCATCCCAAAGGTATTTTTTACCACTTTCAGGATATTCATAAAAACCAGCACCAGCAGCTTTCCCTTTACGCCCAAACTCATGGATCATTTGCTTTAAAACATCTTCAGCAGGGGAGTGTGGTAAATCTTTGCCTTCAGCCTGAAGCGCTTTACGCGTTTCGTTGGTCACATGCTCAGACAAGGTTAATGCGACTTCATCTTGGATTGCTAATGGACCGACTGGCATACCTGCTTTTAAAGCAGCCATTTCAATTTTGGCTGGATGTACTCCCTCAGCTAGTAAACGCAAACCTTCGTTGACAAAAGTACCAAATACGCGGCTGGTGAAGAAACCACGACTATCATTCACAACGATAGGTGTTTTTCCAATTTGTTGAACATAATCATAGGCTTTAGCTAGTGTCTCAGCTGAAGTCTCTTTACCTTTAATAATTTCAACCAACTGCATTTTATCAACAGGACTAAAGAAATGCAGTCCAATAAAGTTTTTCGCATCTTTACTTGCTGTTGCAAGACCTGTGATCGGTAAGGTGGATGTATTAGAAGCCATCACACCGCCGTCAACTAAATATTGCTCAGCTTCTTGAGTTACTTTGGCTTTGAGTTCTTGATTTTCGAATACAGCTTCAATGATTAAATCACAGCCTTGTAGATCAGATGCATTCGCTGTAGGGGTAATGAGAGATAAAATTTGTTCGCGTTTTTCAGCAGTCATTCGACCTTGTGAAACACGTTTATCTAACAGTTTTTGACTATACGCCTTACCTTTTTCTGCATTTTCAATCGATACATCTTTAAGGACGACTTGAATCCCCTTAATCGCTGTCGAGTAGGCAATGCCAGCCCCCATCATTCCAGCGCCTAAAACACCTACTTTGGTCGCTTGCCATTTTACAGGCTCTTTAGGGCGGCTTTCACCTGATTTGATTGCATTCAGTCCATGCCAGAAAGTACCAATCATGTTTTTCGCAACTTGACCAGTTGCCAAATACGTAAAATAGCGAGATTCAATGGTTAATGCAGTATCAACATCTACCTGAGCACCTTCAACGGCAGCAGCCATAATGGCTTCAGGGGCTGGATAGCAACCTTTTGTTTTATCACGCAGCATCGCTGGTGCAATCGCAAGGACTTGAGCCACTTGAGGTGATGATGGCGTACCACCTGGAATTTTGTATCCTTTAACATCAAATGGTTGTTGAGATTTTGGATTTGCTTTAACCCAAGCAATTGCTTTATCCATGAGCTCTTGTTCAGAATCAGCCGTATCTTGAATTAAGCCTAGAGATTTTGCTTTTTCTACACCAAATTGTTTGCCTTCCATCAGGAAAGGAAAAGCATTCTGTAAGCCGAGCAGTCGCACCATACGCACGATACCACCGCCACCTGGTAACAATCCTAAGGTAACTTCAGGTAGACCAAATTTCGCTTTAGGATCATTTAATGCAATACGAGCATGACAGCCTAATGCGATTTCCCAACCGCCACCGAGAGCTGTTCCATTTAATGCAGCGACAACAGGTACACCCAAGGTTTCAATATAGCGGAATTCTGCTTTCATTTTTTGGATCATGCCAAAGAATTCAGTGGCATGTTCTGGTTGAGCTTGAATCAACTCATCCAAATCACCGCCTGCAAAAAAGGTCTTCTTTGCAGATTTAAAAATGATACCTGTAATGCCAGATTCGGCTTTCAGTTTTGTTACCGTCTCTTCCAAAGCAACTCGGAAATCTGCATTCATGGTATTGGCAGACTGATTAGGTGAGTCTAAGGTGAGAATAACAATGCCATCAGCATTTTTTTCAAATTGAATTGCACTCATTATTATTCTCCTTATACCAATTCAATGATCGTTGCGATACCCATACCACCACCTACACACAGTGTAGCCAAGCCACGTTTTTTACCTTGACGTTCAAGTTCATCGAGCAACGTACCTAAAATCATGGCACCTGTCGCACCGAGTGGATGACCCATTGCAATTGCACCACCATTTACATTGACTTTTGCAGGATCGACATTGAGTTCATTAATAAAGCGCATTACTACAGCCGCAAACGCCTCGTTCACTTCAAATAAATCGATATCATCAATGGTTAAGCCAGCTTTTTCCAAAGCTTTGCGTGCCGCAGGTGCTGGACCAGTTAACATGATTGTTGGATCAGTTCCGACAAGCGCAGTTGCTAATACTTTGGCACGTGGTTTTAAGCCTTGTTCTTGAACCGCTTTTTCAGATGCAAGTAGAACAACAGCAGCGCCGTCTACAATGCCTGAAGAGTTTCCTGCATGGTGAACGTGATTAATCTTCTGAGCTTCTGGATATTTTTGTAATGCGACTGCATCAAATCCCATACCACCCATCATTTCAAAGCTTGGATTTAATTTGGCTAAGCCTTCAACGGTAGTCGTTGGTTTGATGAACTCGTCTTTATCTAAAACGACAACGCCAGCTTTATCTTTTACTGGTACAACTGATTTATTGAAGTAACCATTCGCTTGAGCCGCTGCTGCTTTCTTTTGTGAATCTGCAGCAAAAGCATCTACATCAGCACGAGAGTATCCATCTAAAGTTGCGATTAAATCAGCACCAATCCCTTGTGGAACAAAGGTAGATTTCAGGTTTGTTTCTGGATCGAGTGCCCATGGCCCGCCATCGGAGCCCATTGGAATACGCGACATTGACTCTACACCACCTGCAACGACAACATCTTCCCAGCCTGAACGAACTTTCTGTGCAGCAAGATTGACAGCTTCTAGTCCTGAAGCACAAAAACGGTTGATTTGAACGCCTGCTACATCATCATTCCAGCCTGCAGCAATTGCAGCAGTTTTAGCGATATCACCGCCTTGATCACCAATTGGAGTTACACAACCCAGCACGATGTCATCGACTTTAGAAGTATCGAGTTGATGGCGAGTTTGAAGTTCATTTAACAGCGTTGTGAGTAATGTGATTGGTTTTACTTCATGTAAAGAACCATCTTTTTTTCCTTTTCCGCGTGGTGTGCGAATGGCATCAATTATGTAAGCCTCGCTCATAATAGTTCCTTTTTTATAGGTTGAAATTGTTATGGTGTTTTGAGTGTAGATGATCTATGTGATTGTGCAATGACGAGAACGGATGAGTCGTTTGATATTTTTGGTCACTGAAAAATTAAGTGTTTTAAATTGTGAAATGAAAGTTTTTGACGAATAAAAAAAAATTGTATTGCGAATGCTTTGATTATAATTTTGCTATATCAAATCTTTGGCGCTTGATATGGCAAGCTTTACACCATAAGAACCTTCATCATCTTTATCAACATACCAACCACCGTTAATTACAGCGGGCACTTTTTTATTGATAATCTGCCCTTTCAGCTTTTCAGCTTCTCAGCTTCTCAGCTTCTCAGCTTCTCAGCTTCTCAGCTTCTCAGCTTCTAATTTACTTAAATAGCCAACTGTTAATCCGTTGATTTCAACTTTGATTGCATTTGGATGGTATTGGTTAAATGGTTCTGACAGAACATGAGCAGTACATTCATGAAATTTAGATACAGCTTTTTTTGACCAGCTATTTTAAGTAAATTTTTTTTGATATGCATTTTCTCCGACAATATTATAAGTGTACTGTATATCAGCTTGAGGTCGAGAGCTGTGCGATTTTACACTGTAAAAATAAATTGCTATTCCAATCAAAATTGAGATTAAGATTGCAGTAAGTGTCATCTTATTATTCCTTTAAATATTACGAATATTTTAATTTCAACTTGAATATTTTTGTTAAATAAGCACTTAAATCCATATGTAAAAAAAAGCCTGAACAATGTCAGACTTTTTTATGTTTGAATAAATTAATGATAACCATGTAATTGACGATACAGTCCTGGTGTTACCCCTGTCCACTTTTTAAATGCTCGGTGGAAGGTACTGGTTTCACTAAAGCCGACTTGTTGTGCCACATCTTCTAAAGTTAAAGATGGGTTTAACAGTAAGTGAATTGCAGCGTCTCGACGTAAGGCATCTTTTACACCTTGATAGCTCTTACCTTCAGCAGCTAAGCGACGGCGAAGCGTCTGTGGTGATAAATAAAGCATGGCTGCAACATCATTTAATGTTGGCATTTCTTCACCAATTTGGCTCTTCAATACTTCACGAATACGTGATGTGAGCGAATTGGTATTTTTGAATTTCACCAACAGTTTCGCTGGAGCACCTTTTAGAAACTCTTCCAAGGTGTTTTCATCTTGGCGAATTGGAAGATCTAAGTAGTCTGCAGCAAATGTGATTTCAGTACGAGCTGAATCAAATTGGATTACTGGCGCAAAAAATAACGCATCATATTCATCTGCATGTTGTGGGCGTGGATATGAAAAATGTACACGCTCTAACGGAATACGACGCTCAATGAGCCACGATGCCAAACCATGCCAGATCATGAGCATACTTTCAGTAATGAAATGGTCAGGATCCATTGTTTTTGGAATGAGTGGAACTAAGCGTGCTTCATGCTTATCGCGCTCTAAAGTCACAGACCACTCATCACCAAATAACTTGTAGAACTGTGATGATAACTCAAGCGCATCACCTAAAGTTTTGGCATGTATGATCAATTGACACATGATCGCAAAGGTCCCTAAGCGACGTGGCTGGATATCAAAACCAACGTGTTCATCTTGGGTGACCATCCACAGCATTTTAACAAAGCGTGTGTACTGCTCAGGAGAAATACGTGCTTTAGGTTGGCGGAGTAGTTCAGCTTCAATGCCGACATGTGAAAGTAAAGTGTCAACATCCATCCCTAGACGTTTTACCCCAGTCAGGGCTGCATTCACAAAATGGATACTTATCGTATCGCGACTCATGTTAAATCCTTCAGTCTCTTTGATGTTCACTGCTACTTGACCTAAATGACACAAAAAATAATTTAATTGGCAATTATCACTAGAGTAATTGCTCTTTTACATCATAAATTGCCGAAATGATCAAGGTAAATGGCTGAACATGACATTGTTAATCTTGTTTTATATTTCTATTATGGGTGAAAAATCAACATATTCTTGGTGAAAATAACAATGACAGCTGCATTAAAGGGATTGAAAGTTTTAGATTTTTCCACATTATTACCCGGACCCTTTGCGACCTTGTACTTAGCAGATCTAGGGGCAGAGGTGGTCCATATAGAGTCACCAAATCGACCAGACCTTGTCAGAATGTTGCCACCTTATGCAAATGGTCAAGCCACGGCGCACAGTTATTTGAATCGCAACAAGCAGTCGATTGCTCTAGATTTAAAAGATAGTCAGAGTATTGAACTCATTAAATCAAAAATTTCAGAATACGATATCGTCATTGAGCAGTTCCGTCCTGAAGTGATGCGACGTTTAGGACTCGACTATCAAACTTTATCTGAAATAAACCCACGTCTGATTTATTGTTCAATAACAGGATATGGGCAAACAGGTCCTTATAAAGATAAAGCGGGACATGACATTAATTATGTATCGCTCTCAGGGATTGCTGGGCATTCAGGTCGGCAGGAAAGTGGACCACCACCTATGGGGATTCAAATTGCTGATGTCGCAGGCGGTTCTTTACACGCAGTGATCGGCATTTTAACAGCCGTGATTGAAAGGCAACGGAGTGGTTTAGGTCAATATATTGATATCTCTATGACGGATTGTGCGGTGACCTTAAACAATATGGCTGCGGCAGCTGTACTTGCAGGTGGACAGAATCAACACCCTGAAAATGAACATCTGAATGGGGGAACATTTTATGACTATTATCAAACGCAAGACGGGCGCTATATCTCAATTGGGAGTCTAGAGCCCCAATTTATGACAGGTCTGGCAACTACATTAGAACTGCCTATATTATTGGAAAAAGGAACCTCATTTGATGTTGAAGATCGAAAAGCAGTCAAGGCTGCGATCGCTGATAAAATCAGGGAAAAAAGTTTTGATGTATGGCGTAAAACATTTTCTGAATTAGACGTATGTGTAGAACCTGTGTTAAATCTAGACGAAGCTCTGACGTCAGATTTGGCTCAACAACGTGCTTGGACAGTAGATGTACCTCTAAGGAAAGATGCAAATGAGGTAGAAAAACAGTTGGCTTGCCCAATTAAATTTTCAAGATCCAAGGCACAGTATCATTATATCGGCCAAACACTGGGTGAAGGGAACTGGTAGTCAAAGTATTGAATATATGAAAAAAAAGAACCGATCTGTATCGGTTCTTTAATCTATGTTTTCATACAGTAAATGAAATACTTTAGACTAAAGTCTATAATTGTCATGGAATGAAATTAGGCTGAGTCCCAATGGATTTAATTCAAGTAAATGGTCAACCGCGCTATGGGCGTTTTACAGAATTGCCAAGTGCAATTTCTGTCTCAAAATATATTTATAAAACGCCATATGGCAAAGTGCTCAAAGGATGGAGAAAAAAACTTAAATATAAGAAATTTAAGTTTTGTAGTATCCAACATGAGCATTACAGCATTGGGATGGCTATCGTCGATATCGCTTGGGCGGGACATGGTTTCATCTATATTTATGACCATAACACCGGACAAGTCGTCGAGTGGAATGCGATTAATGTATTGGCACACAGTACGGTTCTAGATGAACAGCCACTATTTAATCATAGCCATTTTCAACATGGAAAAATCCAACTCGATATCCAACATGCCAATGGTGTTCGTTATATCAAAGTGATCAAACATGGTGAAGAAAAACTGTCTGCACGAATCTTTTGTGCTGGAACAGATCCTTTGTCGATGTGCAGTCCTACTGGTATAAATGGTTGGACCTATACTCAGAAACTAACTACATTGGCCGTTGAAGGGTATTTCATTAATAAACAAAAAGAAAAAATTGAATTTAACTCACGAACTTTTGCTTCGCTTGATGATACTTGCGGTTTTTTAAGACCTGAAACGGCTTGGTTTTGGCTATCTTCTAATTTTTGGGATGCGCAAGGAAACCGTGTGGGTTTGAATCTTGCCTCTGGCGTGAATGAAAGCTTTGGCAATGAAAACTGTTTGTGGATTAATGGGCGCCTTTATGCGTTGACGGATGTTCTTTTTGAAATGCAAAATGATCAGATGTGGACCATACGATCTATGGATGACAAATTACAATTGACCATTGAAACAGGCTGGCGCCGTTATGAAAATCTTAATCTTAGAATGGTAGGCAGCCAGTTCAGTCAGTGGCAATCTAAAATTACGGGTTTTATTATTTCAGATGATGGTCAGCATATTGAGCTTAATCAAGAGTATGGACTATTAGAGCAACATTACGCTAAATGGTAATGGCGTCATAACAACAAAAAAGTCCGATTGATCGGACTTTTTTACATTCTTTTTTATATCGCAGCTTGCCAAAAAGCTTCACCTGCTTGAATTGGATCTTGAGTTTCAGCGAGCGTATCAACCCAAACTTGGTATTGATGAATAATAGGGTGTTGGTTTGGGTGGAAATCAGCTTTAAACCAGTCTAAATATTCTCGTTTTTTTGCCGTTAAAATGCCATCTTTTCCAAGCAACCATTTCAAGCCTTGAGCAAACATTTTTAACCTTTCAATTCGAGTAAAGCCATCTTGTTTGAGAAGTCCATGTGTTCTTTGCATGGTAAATCCAAACATCATAAGCGTAACTAAAACCAAGGCGGTATAACGTGTAAGGTTTGAAGTCTGCGCCACTTCGATCATGACATCATAAGCTACATCGCGATGTTCCATTTCTTCAATACTATGCCATGCAAATAAACCACGGACAAAAGGATGTGCATGGGCCATCGTACTTTTATGACTGAAAAAGGTCGTTGCCATTAAAGCGGTTAAGTGTTCGCATGAAGCGGTAATCGCAATATTAAAACGATCAGGATACCTTTTTAACGCATGTTTGAAACGTTGATTGACTTGATGAATATATTTTTCAATTGGCATACCTTGCTCAATTAAAATTTTATTCATTTTGTCATGGGCAATACCGTGTTGCGCTTCTTGTTGAATAAAGTCTTTCACACGTTTGGCTAAGATAGGATCTTGAATATGCGGTTGAAATAGTCGGACACACTGTATGAAATATCGTTCTCCATCTGGAAATGTCAAACTCAAAGCATCAAATACACGTGTTTTAAAAGGATCGTTGTTAAACCAAAATCGTGGTACTTCGTTGAGTCGGAAATCAAGGTGCTTACGAATCACTGGATGGTATGTGGTAATTGCATTCATTTTATTTTTATCACTTATGCAGAAAGAACAAGTATGTAAAAAAATCACATTAAGGTCATTATCTCTACAGGACAAAAGAAGAGAGAAGGAGATTAAAACTGTAAGTAATGTCGGCTAAATCATCCGAATAAAAATGATTTAGCCAGTAATAGAAATACTATCGAGCTGCTTGCCAGAATGCTTCACCAGCTTGAATTGGATCATTGGTCTCGGCTAATGTTTTTACCCATACATCATATTGGGCAATCACAGGATGTTGGCTTGGATGGAAGTCTTTTTTAAACCAATCTAGGTATGGACCTTTCATTCTCGTTAACATGCCATTTCGACCGATAAACCATGGAAGTCCTTTGACGGTCATTTTGAAACGGTCTAAACGACTAAATCCGTCATACTTCAACATGATATTGGCACGATAAGTTGTAAATCCAAGCATCATGAAAGTTGTAAATGCCAAAGCAAATTGTCGAGTAAGTTCTGGAACATCACCGACTTGTTTCATGACATCAAAAGCCACATCACGATGCTCCATCTCTTCGATAGCATGCCATGCTAAAAGCGCGCGCACATAGGGGTGAGCATCTTCAAGGGTTGCTTTTTGACTATAAAAAGTATCAGCCATTAATGCAGTTAAGTGTTCGGCTGCAGCAGTCATGGCAATATTATATTGAGGTGAACGACGTGTCAGTTCGAATTTAAAAATTTTGTTAAGAACCTTAATAAATTGATCGACAGGCATACCTTGATCTTTCATGACCTGATTCATCTTGTCATGCGCAATTCCATGCTGTGCTTCTTGTCGAATAAAATCTGCGACGCGTTTTTGTAATTCAGGGTCTTTGATTTTATCTCTAAATAATCGAACTGATTCTATGAAGTAGCGCTCTCCGTCTGGGAAAGTTAGACTCAATGCATCAAACATACGGGTTTTGAATGGATCTCCACCAAACCAAAAACGAGGAATTTCTGAGAGCTTGAAATTGAGATTCGTGCGTACGACAGGATCAACCTGATATTTTACCAATGCGTTCATCTTATTTTCATTCATCCGCTTTAGATCGTTTAAGTATGTATGGCATTGGTCTGATTGTTTTGACAGTACTTGCCATTTTTTATACATTTTACGACAAATGAAAATGAATAAAGTCAATTTTGCCTAAAGGAATAGTGCATCGTGAAAGATATTCAAATACCCAATGGATATTTCCATTTATGGCAAACATTTATTCAAGTGAAACAGCTCGATAAAGAGATAAAGACTGCGTTAAATCAGGATGTTGATACGCTGAATAAAATTTTGGCAGCACCGATTGCCATGCAATCATCATATTCTTTTTTCTTAAAACTTAACTCTCTCACGCAGGTTTATTTGAATCGCGCCAATTATATTTTTGAAATGGCTCAATATGTGAAACCTGAGCATTTTGGTGTGCTTGGATATATGGCGACACGAAGTGAGACGGTGGCGGAAGCACTGAACTATATTTTAAGATTTAGCCGCTTGGTGATTGATGGTGAAGAGATTACACCCATGCAGATTCACCAGAACGGTGAAATACTGATTTTAAGCTGGCCGTTTATTTGTGATGACTATAATTTTATCAATGAGCTGACGAATGCCATGATGGTTTCATTGGCAAAGCAAATATTAGTGCATGATACCTTTCCACTGTATAAAGTGATCATGGCGCATGAAGCTATCGCACCATTGTATGAATATCAAAAGTTCTATGGTTGTCAGGTAGAGTTCAGCCAAGTTGAATATCAGTTTCAAATTCGCACTCAGGGGTTGCAGCTAAAACCCCAACAAGCAGATCCTTCACTTATGCAATTGTTGGTTCAACAAGCGGAAGAGGCGATTGCATCAAAACCCGTGCAATCGAGTCTTGATCGGCAACTCCACTTAATTATTGCTGAGTATTTGCGTATTCGTCACGAAGCGCCAAAGATTGAAGATATTGCGACAGAATTATGTTTGTCGGTGAGGACTTTGCAACGACAATTAAAAGATCGCGGAACATCATTTAAACGCATACTTGAGCAAGAGCGGATGTCACAATGTGAGCGCCTATTAAATCAGGGGCTAGAGTTAACGGATATCGCAGTGCAACTCGGTTACTCAGATCAGTCTGCGCTTGCTAGAGCATTTAAAATGTATAATGGAATAACGCTGTTGCAGTTTAAAAAACAACTTAAACAACGACCAACTCACCACCATAATCTAAGTTAGATTATGGAAATAAAAAAGGTAAGCATGTAGCTTACCTTTAAAGACTTAATTTTTATGCCAGTCTAAAATTGATTCATCTGTATTTTGGGATATCTAAAAGCAATGGAGAGTATAGCAATCACCGCTAAGATCCAGCAGTAAAAAACGTTTTGGATCATTTCCATTGGCGATAATTTTGCAATTGAACACGCCAATAATAATTGTGCGCCAAACGGAATTAAGCCTTGAACAACACAAGAAAAAATATCCAACAAAGCAGCCGAGCGTTTTGGGTCAACACCATATTCTTTAGCAACTTCACGTGCCATATCGCCAGATAGAATAATGGCAACCGTATTATTTGCCACAAAGAAATTAGACAAGATTACCAGAAGACAGATTCCGATTTCACCAGCTCTTTGCGTTCCCACTTTGAATAAACGCGTAAGTTGATAAATGCGTTGTATTAGCCACTCTAAGCCACCTTCTTTTCGCATAAGGGCAGAAATACCACCGAGTAACATTGAAAGCAATGCGACTTCAAACATGCCCAAAAAGCCATCGTAAATCGCAATATTTAATTTAAGTAGGTTAAAGTCGGGGGCTTGAATCAGACCGACGAGTCCAGACATAACAATGCCCAGCATAAGTACAGCCAACACATGTAATCGGGTAAAAGCCAAAGCAAATACAGCTAAATAAGGCAAAATCAGCCAAAAATTATAGTCATTGAAAGAAATTTGTTGCGTATCACGACTCATCACAAAATAAATCAAAATCGTGAAAAGTGCTGCTGGTACTGCAATCCATACATTGACTTTAAATTTATCTTTTAGTTCTACACGTTGGCTACGAGTTGCGGCGATAGTGGTATCTGAAATCATCGACAAGTTATCACCAAACATGGCTCCTCCAACCACAGCGCCAATCGCAACAACAGGATTTATATCGGTGACTTGAGTGAAGCCAAATGCGATCGGCGCACAAGCAGCGATAGTACCCATCGAGGTGCCCATCGCAGTAGCAATAAACGCTGAAATAACAAAGAGCATTGGCAGGACAAAAGCCGAAGGAATGAGAGATAAACCTAATTGTACTGTTGCATCAACACTACCAATGGCACTACTAATACTGGCAAAAGCACCTGCCAGCATAAAAACCATAAACATTAAAATAAGATTAGGATGGCTTGCCCCACGGAGAAACTCATCTATACCTGTATTTAATTTGCCACGATAAAGTAATACCGCAAGAATGAGGGCAGGGATAGCAGCAATGGGTGCTTTAATTTGGTAGAAGGCAAACTCAGTGCCAATCAGAGTGTGATAAATACCGCTGCCCAAAAAAATGGCTAAAAACACAATAAGCGGTAGAAGGGCAAGCGCTCGCGAAGAAGCTTTGCCTGAGGAGATTGTGGTCATAACATAAGAAATAAAAGAGTAAGCATGTATAGTATAGAACAGCTTTGGCTAATTCAGAAAAGTTAAAATGTAAGTGCTAAGCTATTTGTTTTTAAACATTTTTAATCAATAAACATAAGTTCATATAAATATTCATGAATTAGAAAAAACAGAAAAAATCGAGCTTTTTGATCATTGTTAAAAAAATCAAAACATTGATAAATATGCACTTGGAATACTTAACTGAAAAGAGTGTTTGGTGCTTTTCATCACACTCTGTTCAATGAGTAAAAAATAGCGTTACAATGGGCCGTCTTGTATTTTACAAAACCAACTCCTCAATTCTATACAATTCAAGGAAAGTACATCCCTATGTCACGTTTAGCCACACGATTTGCACAGCTTAAATCTCAACAGCGTAAGGCTCTAGTTTCTTATGTCATGGCAGGTGACCCTCATCCACACGTAACGGTTCCTTTGTTACATCAAATGGTGGAAGCAGGTGTGGATGTAATTGAACTTGGCTTACCATTTTCAGATCCAATGGCCGATGGTCCAGTGATTGCACTTGCGGCTGAGCGTGCATTGGCAGCCGGTACAAATACATTGGATGCATTGGAAATGGTCAAGCAATTCCGTGAAAAGGACACAGATACACCAGTGGTGTTGATGGGTTATTTGAATCCTGTAGAAGTCATTGGATATGAAAAATTTGTATCAACTGCTCATGACTGTGGTGTGGACGGTATTCTGTTGGTGGACTTACCACCTGAAGAAGCACAAGCGCTCGATGTTGTCTTGAAAAAGTTTGATATGGATCAGATCTTCTTGTTGGCGCCAACATCTACAGATCAGCGTATTCAACATGTCGCTAATCAAGCGAGTGGTTTTATTTATTACGTGTCTTTGAAGGGTGTAACAGGTGCAGCGACTTTAGATGTGAATGAAGCTGCTCAACGCATCGAAAAAATCAAGTCGATGACGGATGTACCTGTTGGTGTAGGTTTTGGTATTAGTGATGCAGCCTCTGCAAAAGCAATTGGAAGCGTAGCGGATGCGGTCATTGTTGGTAGTGCTTTTGTTAAACCATTTGCACAGACAACTCCTGATCAAGCAGTTGAACAGGCGGTCAATAAAGTCAAGGAGCTTCGAGCAGCGCTCGATGAGTTAGTATGAATCAAGAAGTTAAATCAGGGAAAACTTTAGCACCTGCAACACCTTGGACAGATCGTTCAGTACCAGGTATTCAAATCCCTGATCAACAGCAATCGTTAAAAGCGACGTTTACTGAGCCTACGATTGAATGTCCAGAATGTCATGCTCTGGTGACTCGTACGGCGATGTCTTTCAATGCTTATGTATGTCCTCAATGTGATGAGCATTTAAAAATGAAAGCACGTGACCGCTTAAATTGGTTCTTTGATCAAACCGCAAAAGAATTAGGTCAAGAGTTTGTTGCAAAAGACCCACTCAAGTTTGTCGATAGCAAAGCTTATCCTGTGCGTATGAAAGAAGCACAAGAGAAAACTGGCGAAACTGAAGCACTCGTGGTGATGGAAGGGCAAATCAAAGGTTTATCATTAATCGCTTGTGCATTTGAATTTGATTTCATGGGCGGTTCAATGGGTACGGTAGTTGGTGATCGATTTGTACAAGCAGCAGAGCGTGCGATTGAAACCAAACAGCCAATGATTTGTTTTGCTGCCTCTGGTGGTGCTCGTATGCAAGAAGGAATGCTTTCTTTAATGCAAATGGCACGTACATCAGCTGCGATTCAAAAAATGAAAGATGCTCGTATTCCGTACATTGTTGTACTAACTCATCCAGTATATGGTGGTGTGACCGCATCTTTAGCCATGTTGGGTGATGTGCATATTGCTGAGCCTAAAGCAATGATTGGTTTTGCTGGTAAACGTGTCATTGAACAGACTGTACGCGAAAAGCTAGAAGAGCCGTTTCAACGTGCTGAATTCTTGCTTGATCATGGTGTAGTCGATCAAATTGTTCATCGTCACGCATTACGTGATACAGTTTATCGTATCGTAGCGAAATTGATGAATTTGCCTTGAACCTCACTGCTCCACTCAGTACAGATAATTTACAAACATGGCTCGATTATTGGAGCCATGTTCACGTTACAGGAATTGATTTAGGGCTTGAACGCGTCATTCCTGTGGCTGAAAAATTGGGAGTTACACACCCGCAAGCGAAAGTCATTACCGTCGCTGGTACGAATGGTAAGGGTTCAACAACTACAACCTTAGCTTCAATTCTGAATGCTCAAGGATATCAAGTCGGTTTGTATCAATCTCCGCATATCTATCGTTTCAATGAGCGTGTAAAACTCGCAGGTCAGGAAGTTTCAGATGAGCTTCTGATCGAAGCATTTGTTCAAGTTGATCAAGCACGACGTGAATGTGATTTAAGTTTATCTTTTTTTGAAGCAACAACCCTTGCAGCTTTTGTCATCTTCAAACAACAGAAATGTGATGTTTGGGTATTGGAAGTTGGACTAGGGGGACGTTTGGATGTTGTGAATGTCGTTAATCCAAATGTTGCGGTCATTACCAATATTGGATTGGATCACACAGATTGGCTGGGTGACACCATTGAAAAAATTGCTTTTGAGAAAGCGGGTATTATTCGTCCAGATATTCCAGTCATTTTTGGTGGGCAACAAATACTTCCAACATCAATTCAGGATAAAGTCATTGCATGTAATGCGACGCTGTCATGTCTAAATCAGGATTATTTTTATCAAGCAAATGGTGATGGTAAAACTTGGACATTTTCAAGTTCAGCCCTGACCTTAAAATTACCATGTGGTCAGTTGGCCCTAGATAATGTTTCTACTGCCGTGGCTGCATTATTGGTCAGTGGATTGAAAATTTCTCAAACTGCACTAGAGCAGGGCATTATTCAAGCACATTTACCAGGTCGATTTGAAATAAGGGAAATCGCAGGAAAAACAGTGATTTTCGATGCGGGACATAATCCGCATGGTGTAGAATTTTTGTTAAAGCAATTGCGAAATTATTTAGAATACAATAAACAGTACACAGAAGTTATCGCTGTGTTTTCGATGTTAGCGGATAAAGATATAGATTCAGTCGTTAATTTATTGAAAAACACGGTATTTATGTGGAAAATTGCGCCGATGGATGTGCCTCGTGCAGCACCATTACAACAATTAGAGTCAGCGCTTCAAGGTGAGACAGTACAACAGTATTCAAATGTACAGGTCGCATTTAAATCAGCACTTGAAGAAACAAAAAATAATCAGCTGATTTTGGTGTGTGGTTCGTTTCATACCTTAGAGGCGGTCTGGGAGTATTTAGAGAATGTCAATGAATAACAAACAACGCTGGATGGGTGGTGTTGTTTTATTGGGTGGTGGTGTTTTATTGGCAGCATTACTTCTAAAAGGCAAAGAAGAGATCCACCAAAATAATGTTGAACAACCGGTTGAAGCTGTTCAACAAAAAAAGAATGAACCTGAAGCAGTACAACTTCAACCTCTCACAGTTGATGTGGAAACTGAAAAGCGTTTACTTGAAGAGCAACGACGTGCTCGTGAGAAAGCTGTGGCAGAGCAAGAGGCTCGTGCTGCTGAATATTTAAGAATGCAACAAGAGGCCGAAGCTGAAGCCGCACGTCGCGCTGCTGAAGAATATGCTGCAATGAATGCTCGTCGAAACGCTGCTCAGCAAAGTTCAGACAATATTCCTCCTGAATTGGTTGAGGATGAAGCTGAAAAGCAAAAGCGTTTGGCTGAAGAAAAACGCATAGCTGAACAGAAGCGTTTAGCTGAGCAAAAAGAACAACAGGCGAAAGCCTCAGAAGAACAAAAGCGTAAAGCCGAAGCAGAAAAACGTGCAGCTGAAAAGAAAGCAGCAGAGCAAAAAGCTGCTGAGGAAAAACGTAAAGCAGAAGAGGCGAAGAAGAAAGCTGAAGCTGATAAAAAAGCTGCAGAAGAGAAAAAACGCAAAGCTGCTGAAGAAGCGAAGAAAAAAGCTGAGGCAGAAAAAGCTCGTGATCTGCTGGAAAATGGAGATCGTCAATGGATGGTTCAAGTGGCATTGGCTGCGAATGAGGCGAATGCAGATGCGCTTGCGGCTAAGCTTCGTGCCAAAGGATATAAGGTAACGAAGAGTCCAACGTCGAAAGGTATTCGAATTATGGTTGGTCCATCTAAAGATCGTGATTCGGCAGATGCGTTACGTAAGAAAATTAACAGTGATGCAAGTTTAAATATGAAATCAGCATGGGTGATTGATTGGGTACCACTGGATAAGCGTCAATAGTTTCTTGCTTTGTTTTAGAAAAAAGGATTCAAACTATAATTTGAATCCTTTTTTAAATTAATATGTTAAAGAATATAAGCCATAATCAAAAAAAGCCTATCTGAGGATAGGCTGAACGCTGAAACTTGATGGCTCGTCAAAATTAATCAAGATCAGGTTGAGGTGTTAAACGTAGATAAGGTGTCACTGCCTTGTACCCTTTAGGGAAGCGTTGTTGAATTTCATTTTCGTCTTTAATAGAGGGAACAATCACAACATCTTCACCATGCTGCCAGTTTGCAGGGGTTGCCACTTTATAGTTATCTGTTAACTGTAATGAATCTATAACACGTAAAATTTCATGGAAATTGCGACCAGTTGACGCTGGATACGTAATAATCAAGCGTACTTTTTTATTTGGATCAATGATCACAAGAGATCGGACGGTTAGGGTCTCGCTGGCATTGGGATGGATGAAATCATATAAAGTCGAAACTTTACGATCCTGATCAGCAATGATTGGGAAATTTACCGTGGTAGACTGAGTTTCATTGATATCTTTAATCCAACCATGATGTGATTCAACATCATCTACAGAGAGAGCAATCGCTTTAACATTACGTTTTTCAAACTCGTCTTTTAGTTTTGCTGTAAAACCTAATTCCGTCGTACATACGGGAGTGTAGTCGGCAGGGTGTGAAAATAAAACTCCCCAATGATCTCCTAGAAAATCATAAAAATTAATTACTCCTTCACTTGATTGCTGTTCAAAGTCTGGAGTGGTGTCACCTAAACGTAATGCCATATATACCTCTATTCTTATCAAAACCTTAATGTGCTGAAATTAATATGGCGGAAACTATTTATAATTAAAAATAGTGTTTTTTTATTTAGTTATGAAAAAAACAGATTTATTTGAATGTCTGAAGGCAAATAAACGCTCATAAAATTGAATTTGAACGATATATATTTTTGATCAAATTTGCTACATTAACTCGCCGTTGCTCATGCGTCATGGAAAATAATCCAGAAATTTTTTGATTGCATTTGTTTAAAACCCTTGTACTTCAAATTTCTAGCACCATAATAACGTTTGAGAAAAATCATTTTGATAAGTAAGTTTTAGAGAGTCTATATGTTGGCAAGTCTGATCGGAGGAATCTTCGGTACTAAAAACGAGCGCGAATTGAAGCGTATGCGTAAAATTGTCGAGAAGATCAATGCGCTCGAGCCGACGATATCTGTGTTAAGTGATGCAGACTTATCTGCAAAAACAGAAGAATTCAAACAACGTTATAAAAACGGCGAAAGTCTTGATCGCTTGTTACCAGAAGCTTTCGCAGTATGTCGTGAAGCTGGTAAGCGTATTATGGGTATGCGTCATTATGACGTACAGTTGATTGGTGGTATTACCCTACATGAAGGTAAAATTGCAGAAATGCGTACAGGTGAAGGTAAAACCCTAATGGGTACTTTGGCTGTATATTTAAATGCAATTAGTGAACAAGGTGTTCACGTTATTACTGTCAATGATTATCTGGCGCAACGTGATGCTGAGTTAAACCGTCCACTTTATGAATTTTTGGGATTATCTGTTGGGGTGATTTACTCCATGCAAAATCCTGTCGAAAAAGCAGAAGCTTATCGAGCAGACATTACCTACGGTACAAACAACGAATTTGGTTTCGACTATCTTCGTGACAATATGGTGTTCTCGTTAGCCGAGAAAAAACAACGTGGTCTTGCCTATGCGATTATCGATGAGGTTGACTCAATCTTAATTGACGAAGCACGTACTCCACTTATTATTTCGGGTCAAAGCGAAGATTCCTCACAACTTTACGCGGCAATGAATGCGATTCCGCCAAAGTTACATGCTCAAAAAGAAGAAAAAGTTGCAGATGGTGGGCACTTCTGGATCGATGAAAAGCAACGTTCAGTCGAAATCACAGAAGCTGGTTTTGAAGCCATTGAAAGTGAACTTATTGCGATGGGATTATTGGCAGAAGGTGAGAGTCTATATTCTGCAGCCAACTTAAATCTTGTTCATCATGTGACAGCTTCTATTCGCGCACATTACTTGTATCAACGTAACGTGCATTATATTGTCCATGACGGTGAAGTGATTATTGTCGACGAAAATACAGGTCGTACGATGCCTGGTCGTCGTTGGTCTGAAGGTTTACATCAAGCGGTAGAAGCGAAAGAAGGTTTAGAAATTCAACCTGAAAACCAAACGCTTGCAACGACCACATTCCAAAACTATTTCCGTTTATACCGTAAACTTTCAGGTATGACAGGTACAGCAGATACTGAAGCTGCTGAAATGAAAGAAATTTATGGCTTAGATGTGGTGTTGATTCCAACCCATCGTCCAATGATTCGTAAAGATCTGAATGACTTAATTTATTTGAATCGTAATGGTAAATACAATGCGATTATTGAAGAAATTAAGAAAATTCATGAAGCTGGTGTTGCACCGATTTTGATTGGTACGGCAACAATTGAAGCTTCTGAAATCTTATCGGATAAACTGAAAGAAGCGGGTATCGCACACGAAGTACTGAATGCCAAACAGCATGAGCGTGAAGCGGATATTATTGCACAAGCCGGCTCTCCACGTGCCGTGACTATTGCGACCAACATGGCAGGGCGTGGTACGGATATCTTGCTCGGTGGTAACTGGAAAGCGAAACTGGCGAAAATTGAAAATCCAACTCCTGAAGATGAAGCACGTTTAAAAGCAGAATGGGAACAAAATAACCAACTGGTGCTGAATTCTGGTGGTTTACACATTATTGGTTCTGAACGTCATGAATCTCGTCGTATTGATAACCAATTACGTGGTCGTTCAGGTCGTCAAGGTGATCCAGGTGTTTCGCGTTTCTTCTTATCGTTAGAAGATGATTTGATGCGTATCTTTGCAGGTGATCGTGTCGTCGCAATGATGCGTGCAATGGGTCTGCAAGAAAATGAAGCCATTGAACATAAAATGGTGTCTCGTTCGATTGAAAACGCCCAACGTAAGGTTGAAGCACGTAACTTCGATATTCGTAAGAACCTGTTGAAGTATGATGATGTAAATAACGAACAACGTAAAATTATATACTCACAGCGTGATGAAATTCTGGCAGAAAGTACATTGCAAGAATACATCGAGTCAATGCATGAAGAAGTGATGAAAGGGGTGATTGAAACGTATATCCCACCTGAATCAATTCATGATCAGTGGGATGTCCCAGGTCTAGAATCTGCATTACGCTCAGACTTTAATATTGATCTTCCTGTGCAGCAATGGTTGGATCAAGATCGTCGATTAGATGAAGAGGCATTAGCACGTCGTATCACTGATGAGGTTTTACAACGCTATCGTGCGCGTCGTGAACAAATGGGTGCTGAATCTGCAGCAGTGTTAGAACGAAACTTTATGTTAAGTTCTTTAGATCGCCACTGGAAAGATCATTTAGCAGCGATGGATTATTTACGTCAAGGTATTCATTTACGCGGTTATGCGCAAAAGAATCCTGAGCAGGAATATAAGAAAGAAGCATTCAATCTGTTTGTAAATATGTTAGCTGTCATTAAGTCTGATGTTGTGACAGATCTTTCATTGGTACGTTTACCAACGCCTGAAGAGCTGGCAGAAATGGAAGCACAGCAGCAAGCTCAAGCTGAAGCGATGCAACTTTCACTTTCTCATGCTGAAGTTGATGGTATAACAGGTGAGCAAACAGTTAATACTCAAGAATTGGATCAGAATGAAGTTGAGATTACGCCACCTCAAAGCCGTAATGCACCTTGTCCATGTGGTTCTGGTTTAAAATACAAGCAGTGTCACGGTAAAATCTAAATTTCATGAAGCAGAACTTAGGTTCTGCTTTTTTTATTTTATTATAGTGCTTGGTCAGTTCATGTGAATAAGCATTGCCAATTTTCTCAGTTAATGCTATTTAATTTTGCATGATTGAATATATGGAAGCGACAATGAAAAAAATACTAAAACCGGCTTTATTTGCAGTTTTTGCTTTACCAGCTTTTGCATTTGCCAATACTGATACAAAAACTGTACCTCTAGCGAAAGTTCAAGCAGCTGCGGGTGTTACTCAAGCACAAACTGAAGTTAAAAATGACTCCACAACGGTGATAAGTCCTCGCACTGGTATTCGTTACACACTTGGTAATACAGCTGGTCGACCAATCATTCTTCAAACAGCTGCAATAGCACCAGCAACTCCAGCTACAGCAAATCGTATTGTTGCATCAAATCCAGCTCTTTCAAGTTCAAGTCAAGAAAAAGCAAAACAAGCCTTATTGGAACAAACTGTATCTAATTAATTTTAGAATTTCGTACAAAAGCCAGTCTTTGACTGGCTTTATTGTTTTTAGGGATCGAGATTCATTTCAAATCATTCATTTCAATCAACCCTAATGCCTTATTCACTCGATTTTTTTTCTAATTTCTAATAAGCTTAGCCATCATTTTTTTTAATTCGGACAATCAAAAATGGCGGTGGGTGACGTATCAATGCCACAAATGCATGTGGTAAAGGGTGTAAGAATTGGCTCAGCAGAAGCGTATGTACGTTACCCAAATCGACGTGACTTGGTTGTATTTGAATTTGCACAAGGCACTCAAGTTGCAGGTGTATTTACCCAAAATGCTTTTTGCGCAGCGCCAGTACATATTTCAAAACTGCATTTGTCTCAAACAAATCCACGTTACCTTGTAATTAATACAGGCAATGCGAATGCAGGTACTGGTCCTACAGGTATGAAAAATGCAAAGGACACTTGTGCTGAATTTGCCAAAATTGCTGGTGTAAATGAGAACGAGGTTTTGCCATTCTCAACAGGCGTAATTGGTGAACAATTACCAATGGAGCGTTTGATTGCTGGGTTAAAACCAGCATTTGAGAGTCTTGAAGATGATGTATGGTCTCAGGCAGCATCAGGTATTATGACGACGGATACTTTACCTAAGGGTGCTTCTGAACAATTTGAAATTGACGGGGTTGTTTATACAATGACGGGGATTTCAAAAGGTGCAGGAATGATCCGTCCTAATATGGCAACAATGTTGTCTTTTGTAGCGACAGACGCGCCTATTGCTCGTGAATTGGTTCAAAAACTATTAAAAACCACGGTTGAACAATCATTTAATCGCATCACGATTGATGGTGATACATCTACTAATGACTCTTGTATTTTTGCAGCAACTGGTCAAGCAGGTGGTGCTGAAATTACATCTAAAGAAGATGCTCGTTACTCTGTTGTTTTAGATGTACTTACACGTGTCATGAAGCGCTTGGCTCAGTTGATCGTTCGAGATGGTGAAGGTGCAACCAAATTTATAACTGTTTCAGTTGAAGGTGGTGCAAATACGCAAGAGTGTTGTGACATCGCTTACAGCATTGCACATTCACCTTTGGTAAAAACAGCGTTCTTTGCTTCTGACCCTAACTGGGGGCGTATCTTGGCTGCAATCGGTTATGCTGGTGTCCTAGATTTAAATGTCGACAAAATCCAAGTATGGTTAGATGATGTCCAGATCTGTAAAGATGGTGGTGCAGCGGCAGATTACACAGAAGAGGCTGGTGCTAAAGTAATGAATCAATCAGAAATTACTATCCGCGTTGATTTGGGCCGTGGTTCTGCCAAAGATACGGTTTACACCTGTGATTTGTCATATGATTATGTCAAGATCAACGCAGATTATCGTTCTTAAATAAATTAAGCCTCCTGTTGAGGCTTTTTATTTATCAAATTTTAATGATTGGTCAAATCCAATCGGTGTGTAATTGCTTATATCGATAAGCGCTATGGATAGAGATGCAAATAATGAATGATGCAACCAATTTAATTGCAAATGATGCGAAAGCAATTGTTCAAGCTCATTTAGACCTGATTGGTGAATCTAACAATCAAGATTTAACACCAGAGTTAAAGCAGCAAAAATTTGCTGAGATCCAAGCCGAATTGGAAAAGCGTAATGCGGTATTGGTTGCTCATTATTATTGTGATCCAGTCGTACAGGAGCTTGCGGAGCTGACTGGTGGTTGTGTTTCAGATTCACTTGAAATGGCACGTTTTGGGCGTGACCATGATGCGACAACACTCGTTGTGGCTGGTGTGAAGTTTATGGGTGAAACTTCTAAAATTTTATCACCTAACAAAACCATTTTAATGCCTACCTTAGAGGCAACTTGTTCGCTAGATCTAGGTTGTCCTGTAGATGAGTTTACCAAGTTCTGTGATGCTCATCCTGATCATACTGTTGTGGTTTATGCAAATACCTCAGCTGCGGTAAAAGCACGTGCAGATTGGGTAGTGACATCAAGTTGTGCTGTCGAAATTGTTGAGCATTTAGATAGTTTAGGTGAAAAAATTATTTGGGCACCTGATCAGCATTTAGGGCGTTACATTCAAAAGAAAACTGGAGCGGATATGTTGCTCTGGGATGGTTCTTGTATCGTACATGAAGAATTTAGAGCACGTGGCATCGCTCAGATGAAAGCCATCTATCCTGATGCTGCAGTTTTAGTCCATCCTGAATCTCCAGAATCGGTGATTGATGTTGCTGATGCAGTAGGAAGTACTTCGCAATTGATTAAGGCTGCAAAAGAACTACCGCATGAAACAATGATTGTTGCGACCGATCGCGGTATTTTTTATAAGATGCAGCAAATGGTGCCGAATAAGACTTTGATTGAAGCTCCTACGGCAGGTGAGGGAGCGACTTGTCGTTCTTGTGCACATTGTCCATGGATGGCAATGAATGAATTGGATGGCATTTTGCATGTTTTACGACATGGTGATCAAGAAGTGCATGTTGATCCCGCTTTAGCAGAGCGCGCTAAATTACCATTAGATCGAATGTTAAACTTTAGTGCGTCATTAAAGCGTTAATATTAGTCAAAATGCTTGATAAATATACATTTGAAGTGTTTTTTTGATTTTTTTTGAAGATAGGTGTTGACGTTATCCAGCGTCACGCCTAGAATGCACACCGTACCGAACGATACATCAAACGATAAGTTGAACGGTACGAAAGCTGAGATGAATCGGAGTATAGCACAGCCTGGTAGTGCACCTGGTTTGGGACCAGGGGGTCGTAGGTTCGAATCCTACTGCTCCGACCAATTCTTCAAGGCAAAGGTTTTCCAATGATCTCGCAATCATGGGTAATGCGCCTGTAGCTCAGTTGGATAGAGCATCCGCCTTCTAAGCGGATGGTCACAGGTTCGAATCCTGTCAGGCGCGCCATTGGTCGCTTGATTTTATAGAACCAAATTTTGTGATGGTGGATGTAGCTCAGTTGGTAGAGCCCCGGATTGTGATTCCGGTTGTCGCGGGTTCGAATCCCGTCATTCACCCCAACACAAACCGATGTAATCGGAGTATAGCACAGCCTGGTAGTGCACCTGGTTTGGGACCAGGGGGTCGTAGGTTCGAATCCTACTGCTCCGACCATTTATTTCATTATAAATGGTCAGATAAAATATACCGCGTTAAGCGGTTTTTTTATGTCTGATTTTTGCTGTTAAAAAAAGATCCTATCAGGATCTTTTTTTGTTGAAGGTTTAAGGCACGATAATAACAGCAACGCGTCTATTTTCTGCATGAGCAGCGTCAGTATTTGCAGTATTAATAGGTTGGGTTGAACCGCGACCAATGGTTTGGATATGAGCAGGTTTAAAACCCTCTTCGATAAAAATAGTGCTTACGCTTCGGGCACGGCTTTCAGAAAGTTTAAAATTATAATCTGGATTGCCAATAAGATCGGTATGACCGACGATACGGACTTTCTTTAAATTGTATTTTTGTAGTTGTGCTGCGAGATGTTGAATCTGTTCACGATTTTTTTGAGAGATTTCAGCCTGATCGAAATCGAAAAGAAGTCGTTCGGGGAGTCCTAAACTCCAGCCTTCCTCTGTGAGGACGAAACCTTGTTGTTTTAACATTTTTACTTGTTTATAGCTTAAAGATCCCATACCCAAGCATGCACTTAATCCTATACAAAGAATGCTCATGATAAAAAGTTTGAAACTACGATTGAGCATAGCTATTAATCCTCAGTAAAAATTCTATTGTTGAAATATGTGCCAATGATGTTTTAGATTCTTCGCTTTGTACATCGCTTGGTCTGCTTGAGAAATTAAGTCCTCAGGGGTATGAGCTTCTTTAGCCAAAGCAATACCAAGACTAAAACTAAAATGGATTGATTGTCCGTTATATTTTAAGGGCTCATCAGAACATTTTATAAGATTTTCGGCAATCGAAATTAAGTGATCAACCTGGCTGACAGGACTTAGGATAATTGCAAATTCATCCCCGCTTAATCTTGCGACAAAATCATTTTGACGTGTGTTTTGTTTTAATCGTTTTGCCATTTCTTTCAACACTTCATCCCCCACTAAATGACCATATTGATCGTTAATAGACTTAAATTTATTGTTATCTATAAAAATCAAAACAGTATTTTCACGTTTATCAGGCTGATCGAAAAGGTTACACAAAACTTTATAAAAGTAATGTCGGTTTGGTAATTGTGTTAATTCATCATGTTGTACTTGATAATTAAGCTGCGTATTTTCAGACTGTAACTGATTGTGCCAAGATTGAATTTCTTCTAACAGTTGATTAAATACTGAGTTTAGATGATGAAATTCTTGAATATCATTTTTTGGAAAGCGGAGATTGTATGCTTTTTGTTGACTCACTAATTGTGCTGTATGAATAATTGGTGATATAGAATTCATAATATGACGATAGGTTGCATTAACCGACCACCATAAGGCGAAAATCATAAAAAGCATACCTAGGATCAAGGCTAAGCAAATCTTGATAATGAATAAAATGATATCTTGAGAACTGCCGAATAGATGAAGCTCACCGACCAGTTGTCCATTGTGAGTAACTTCAATTTGAATCGGCTTAGAAAAAAATAATCCATCAAACCAAGTTTGAAGTTCTGAATGGCGATCTATCAGTTTGCTGCTTTCAGTGATTTTAACTTTATTGCTATCCAATACTTGGATAAGGCGAATTGAATGTTGTTGTGTGTACTCGTGTAGAATATTGTCTAAAGTGTATTTATCTTGGAAAACAAGAGCAGGTTGAATGCGTTCCGCAATTGTGCGACTCACTAAGGTTAAGTTTTGATTGGCGTATGATTTCACCGTAAAGATTGAAATCGTTGTAAAAATTAAAGTGCAGATCAAAAAAGTGATCGCAAAAATTAAAAATTGTGATCTTCTAAATAGTGATTGAAGAGAAGTTAATCCAAAAAATTTATCAATCATCTGAATTACTCCATTTCTGTGCAAGAAGTAATACACGAGGATCAACGTGGATTTTGGTTTTTGCAAGACTGTCTAAATTGACTTTAAATTTTGTAATACCTGCTTTATTGCTATAGAGACAGAAAACACTTCCAACTTCGCAATCTTCATTATTTGTTGAAAATGAGAGAATTGACTTATTTAGTGATTCTCGGATGAGTTTTTGTTCGACTGTTGGAGAAGATTTAGAGAAAAATATAACATCACAATTGGTCTTGTTTAATTCAGAATCATGAATATTTTGTGCTTTGATATTTGAATTTTGCTTTTGAATAGTTTGATTAAACTCTGCTAATGCCACAGTGTTATCAATTAGACATAAATCTGGTTGTGGAGATGAAATTTTGGCATAGCTCAAAATAGATAGAGTCATTTGATAAATGTTCTGGTTGGAATTGGCATGGCTAAAGCTGCACATCAAAAGCAGTAGGGAGATAAATACGGCTTTTTTGATTTTAAATATAGCCATTTAGTAACATAGTTCTAGTCAGTTAAATAATAGTGACTATTCTAATCTAATTTTAATAAAGTTAAAGTGTTCGATTTTTTATCAATATCATACTGAATGATGTGAATTTGACTATTAAATGCCCACTCAAAACTCATAATTTAAAAAAATACTAAAATATTGAAAAAAGAGGTTGCATTGGATATGAAATACTGTAGAATGCACATCCATCGGCGGTGATGTTGATTAAAACTTGTTGAAAAACAAGGATTTAGCTGAATAGGTTGGATCTAAGTTTTGAGA
>NZ_JBWYII010000015.1:0-46996 GCF_056779705.1 Acinetobacter sp. 25-47-130
CAACTCAGCAACCTGCTTCGCTCGTTTCCGTGTATCTCGTCGGTATGGGGTGCATTCTATAGATTTTTTCTTCCCTTGCAACCCCTTATTTCACTTATTTTCAACGGGTGTTGCTTTTTTCGACTAAAAAGATGAAAAACATGAATTTTCACTCGTTTTTTAATCATTATTCATATTTATTTTCATCATTCATTTAAATTTTACGAATAATTTTCATTTTTATACACACTGGAGCTCATATATTTTGATGTTTTATTTTCCAAAATGTTTTTTTAGGCTACATTGAATAAAAATTAAGTTGAATTGCTCGCATGATGCGCTCCATTATTCTGATCTTTTCCTTTTTATGCGTTGCATATTTTGCTGTACAACGTTTTATTCATCCTCAATTAAATCACAATTCAACTTTAGATCGGCTTCAACACCCCATTGATCAACGCCTAAGATATCGTATTGGGTTTATTGACCCAAGATTTCAACTTGATACAGAGGCATTACGCCAAATAACTCAAGAGGCAGCGAATATCTGGGAAAATCAAACTCAACAAAAGTATTTCGTTTACGACCCCAATGCTCGTCTTACAATTAATCTCATTTTTGATGAACGTCAAAATGAATCCAATTATAGAAAGCATACGCTAAAGCAATTTGAAAATAGCAAATCATTAGCCGACCAAATGAGATTACAGCTAGAGCAAGAATCACAACAACTTGAATTTTTAAAACAGCAAATTGAACAGCAGCAACATAACTATAGTAGTGATCTAGATCAACATAATAATTTTGTCCACCATATTAATGGCTTAAACACATCTATTACAGATTCACAATTTCAGCAGATCAATACCTCTAAGACACGACTCACACAACAAAAGCTTGAGATTGAAAGCAATATTGAACGATTTAACACCTTACGAACAGAACTCAACGATAAAGTAGAAAAATTCAATCAATCCCAACACCAACAACGTAAAGCCATTGATGAATTCAACCAAGTTTTTCAAGCCAAAATGTTCCATAAAGGCGAGTTTAATGGTCGTGAAATCAATATTTATGAATTTCAATCTATAGATGAGCTTCGAATCACATTGGCTCACGAATTTGGTCATGCATTAGGTCTTCAGCATACTAATGACCCCAATGCCTTAATGTATCCAATTCTAGAAAAGCAGAATTTCTCCAATTTTAAATTGACTGCTGCTGATCTCGAACTACTCAAAAGTCGATAAAATCAGCATCACATCTCAATCCCATAATTAAATTACGGATTTAATTGAATAGTTTTGAATTCGTGTTAAGGTATTTTAAAATTAATCAGAGGAGAGAGACGTGAGTTATTATCATATTATTCTTGAGGTAAATGATCATATCAGCACGATCGAGGAAACTCGTGATATTGAAATATTTGATATTGTCGAGCTTCAACCTTATCTCTACTCAATTTTACTGCCATATTTCAATAAACAACTCATCGAACTCGATGATGAGAACATTAAATTCGAAGACGTCTTACATATTCAAATTAAGCAAACACTATTACCTATTCAAGATTTAATTGAAGAGGAACAACGCCAACTTCCAAGCGATACAGATGTCACCATTACAGCTTATGAAATTTTTAATGATCGAGAATTAAGTCAAGATGTAACCTTAGTCATTTTTGACTTACTCGATGCTGTTAAAATCGATCGTTCTATTATCTAGAAACCTCATCAGAAAAAAGGTCAACCCATGTTGACCTTTTTTTAATCCAAGAACCTATTTATTGCATCATCAGCTGAGCCTGCTCATTTCTAAATGCACTCAATATCTGCTGTCCCGCTCGACCTGTAGGATTTAAGCCCAATCGGGTTTGCTCTTGACGAATTGCCTGTCGAGTTTTATCCCCAATTAAACCATCAATCGCACCAATATCGTAACCGCGCTGGATTAAATAGCGTTGAATTTCTCGGCGTTCTGCTCTTGATGTACCAGGATCATCAGTCGGCCAAGCTTTTGCAATTTTAGGTTTTCCTTGCAATCGATCTGATAAATGTGCGATTGCCAATGCATAACTTTCTGCTGCGTTATAACTATATATAGCATCAAAATTTTTAAATACTAGAAAGACTGGCCCAGCACTGCCAGCAGGCGCAAGCAACCCAGCTTGAGAAGAGGCAGAAAGATCACCCTGAATTAAAGGGGAGCCATCCACTCTATTCAATCCTTGATTGACCCAATAAGACAATGCTTTCTTATTACGTCGCCCCTCACCTACAACTGACATTCCTGCTGGAATTTGCACTTCAAATCCCCAAGGTTGACCAGTCTGCCATCCTCTTTTCTTCAAAAAATTTGCTGTTGAAGCTAAAGCATCTGGAATACTCGAGACTAGATCACGTCGTCCATCACCATCAAAATCTACAGCAAGCTCATCATAGGTTGAAGGCATAAACTGAGTATGACCAAAAGCCCCTGCCCACGATCCTCTCAATTGTTCTTCCCGAACATCACCACGCTGTAAAAGTTTGATGGTGGTAAAAAATTCACCTCTAAAATACGATTGACGGCGTCCCTCACAACTTAAAGTCCCCAAAGCTTGAAGCAATGGATAGCGTCCAGAAATATCACCATAGTTACTCTCAACTCCCCAAACTGCGACCACCGTTTCAGCAGGAATACCATAAGCTACACTCACACGGTTAAGTGTTTCTCGATGCTGTTGAAGTTTCTGTTGACCCAATTGAACGCGCTCATCATCAACTAAACCTGACAAATAATCCCAAATCGGGGTCGAAAATTCAGGCTGATAATTTAAACGCTCAATCACAGAATAGTCAGGAGTTAAATTTTGCGTGTAACGATCATATGTCGCCGAGCTAATTCCCCTACTGATCGCTTGTGATTTTAGATTCGTGATGCATTGCTGAAAATTAGGAGCGGATGACACAGTTGCCGTCATAGATGGCGAGGCTGTCACAGACTGACCATTAATAATCAACTCAGCATGAGTTTGAGACATCGCTAAAAAAAATGAACCTATCGTGAGTGCAAGCCGTTGCATAAGACCCTGTAATTCTAAAATGTTGGAATTATGTCTTTACCTTAACAGCTCACTCTAAAAATTAAAGCATCGAATCGTAAATTTAAATTCATACTTTCTACTTTTTTAAATTTAAATTTAAAAACTTATCCACAATCTGGTTTTAAATTCATTTGTTATTGAATTTAAATTTAAACCGCCACACAACATTTAAATTCAAAAAACTTATCCACAGTCACCCAAACCCACAAATCAACCTAAATAATTGAAAATTATAAATATTAAAATAATTTAATTTACTCAATAGATAAGAATTTAGATATAAATCTTTAAATACATTTTTGAATTCAAACCTCAATAGTAACTTTGAATTCAAAATATCCTGCAAGCCTATTATTTTGAATTTAAACCTACTTTGAATTCAAAGTTAAGATGGCTCACATAAGCCATAATCAAATTTATACACAGTTCAAAATATGTATTCTAATCAGAACTAATAGTATAATTATTATGCAATTTTTTTAAAATTTCATCCGACCAATGGCCAGTGATTTTTAAAGAGGCGCAATCATGCCTTAAACAAGATAAATAAAAAAGCGACCACTCGTGTGATCGCTTTTTTTATCACCAACTTAAAGTCTAGATGGTCATATCTTCACTTAATGCTAATGGGTTTGGTAAAATTTTCGACAATTGGCGACAGAGTGTAGTCAATTCTGAGCTATCGATTGGCATTAAGGTAATATGACCAATTTTACGACCTTCACGTTCTGACTTGTTATAAAGGTGCAAATGTGCACCCTCTAAAGCCAACACATCTTCAGTCTTTGGATGCTGACCAATAATGTTCACCAATACCGTTGGACGAATCATCTCAGTTGAACCCAAAGGTAAGCCTGCAACAGCACGGATATGGTTTTCAAACTGAGAGCACACAGCACCCTCAATCGACCAATGACCTGAGTTGTGTACACGTGGCGCCATCTCATTAGCATATAAGCCTTTGTCCGTCACAAATAGCTCAAGCGTCAGCACACCGACATAGTTCAAATGGTTAAGCAAGCGAGTGATGTAATCTTGTGCTACAGGTTGTAGATCTACACTGTTCGGTGCAGGGACAATCGAGTGCGATAAGATACCATTGTGATGGTGGTTCTCAGCCAATGGCCATGTTTTCACATCACCATTCTGACCACGTACTGCAATGATTGACACTTCACGCGAGAAAGTCACAAAACTTTCAGCAATCAATTCACCCGCAGGACCAAGTTCCGCCCATGCTTGATCAATTTGATCCGCAGTGCGTAAGACAAACTGACCTTTACCATCATAACCACCACGTGAAGTTTTTAGTACGATTGGAAGACCAAGTTCAGCGACCGCGTTTTGTAAACTCGCTAGTGATGTCACCGCTTTGTAAGGTGCTACTGGAATATCTAACTCATCAAATAACGCTTTTTCAGACAAGCGATGCTGAGCAATCGCTAAAGCCTGACGCGGGGGATGCAGTTGCTTGGTTTCAGTTAATACATCTACATCTGACAATGGCGTATTTTCAAATTCTAAAGAAAAGACTTCTGCACTATTAATGAAATCCTGTAAGCCATTTTTAGCTTGAGTTGAGATCACTGGACCCAAAGCAGCAGAAGGGCAGTCTGTACTTGCTTCAAAAAAAGTACATTGAATATTTAATGGAAGTGCCGCCTGCGCCATCATTCGACCCAATTGACCGCCACCAAAAATACCGATGGTTTTATCCATAAGATTTCTCTCGAATTAAGCTTGACCAGGAATATTTTTACTCGCAACTTTCTCAGTTTGCGCTAAACGAAAATCGGCTACATTCTTTGCAATATCTGGGCGAGTTAAACCTAAAATTTGTGCCGCCATAATCGCAGCATTGGTCGCACCTGCAGGACCAATTGCCAATGTACCGACAGCAATACCTGCTGGCATTTGTACAATGGAAAGCAATGAATCAACACCATTCAAGATCGAAGATTTAACCGGCACACCTAGAACAGGAAGATCAGTCTTCGCTGCGCACATACCCGGTAAATGCGCTGCACCACCAGCACCCGCAATAATCACTTGGATACCACGATCACGAGCTTGCTCAGCATATTCAAACAAACGATCTGGCGTACGGTGTGCTGAAACAACTTCCGCTTCAAAGGGTACACCAAGCTGATTCAACATATTGGCAGTGTGTTCGAGTGTCGCCCAGTCTGACTGAGAGCCCATGATAATTCCAACGAGAGGAGTGTCTTGTGAAGCGGCCGCATTCATTGCAATGTTTCCAGAGATTAAAGTAAGAGAGATAAATCTCGACGAGAGCCAAGCTTTAATAAGAACTCACTATTATAGACTGAAAATGAATAGGTCTAAAGTTAAGCTGATAAAATAAGGATTAAAAATATATACTTGTTAATAGACATAAAAATGAATTTTATGATTGGTCATTGTTCTGCCTCATCCACCTTAAACATCTGGCTCATTCAAGATAAATTGAAATTGAATTTGGATTAAACTGAACTAAACCATTCAAATTAAAAAATAAAAAGGAGAATATAGCATGTGGTTTAAACTGAAATTATGGTGGAATAACCCTGCAGAAAATTTATGGTTTACACCAGCACTTGGAGCTTTATTAGCGATTTTTTTCTCTTTATTTGCAACTGCAAGTCGTTATTTTATTCCATCACACGCGGTTCCAAATATCAGTATTGAAACACTAAGTAGCCTACTGGATATCATTGCTTCGAGTATGCTGGCGGTCACTACATTTTCACTTTCGATTATGGTTGCCGCATTTGCTTCAGCTTCATCGAGTGGTACGCCACGTGCTTATAGGCTGATGATGAATGATGATAATACTCGTCTCGCAATTACCAGTTTTATTTCCGCATTTATCTATGCCGTCATCGCAAAAATCGCTTTAGGTTTACAATATTATGGCGTTTCGGGTCGATTTGTCTTATTCGTAAGTACCATTTTGGTTCTCATTTATTTGATTGTGACATTAATTCGCTGGGTACAAACATTGTCTCAGCTTGGCACATTAACCAATGCTATTTCTAAAATTGAAACAGCAGCATCTCAAGCTTTAAGTACATTCCGTACACACCCCAACTTTGGCGCTTCTGGACAAAAACCATTGGGCGAAAGCCAACTCAAAATACACCCAAAACAGACAGGTTATTTTACTCATTTTGATATTGAGTCCTTAAATCTTCTTGCTCAAACTCACAATGCACATATTCATCTTGCTTTTCTTCCTGGGAAATTTGTAGACCCATCACTGGTTCTGATTGAAGTCTTTGCAGAAAATCTAATAGATGATGAAGAATTAAAAAATTTAGAACAACAAATTCATGAATACGTAATTATCGAAACGAACCGTAGCTTTTTACAAGACCCAAGATTTGGTTTATTGGTCATGAGCGAGGTTGGACAAAAAGCGATGTCAGCTGCAATTAATGATGTGGGTTCAGCAATTAGTGCGATCAATGCCTTAACGCGGATTATTATTGATAGTCAGCCAGATCCAGAACAGAAAACTTTTAATTTCTCGAATATCAGTGTCGATATGTTTGATATTCGTGAGTTTATTAGCAGTAGCTTTGCACCGATGGCACGGGACTGTATAAGTAATATCGAATTAAATCAAAGAATAATTAAATGCTTATCCATGATTGAAAAAAATGTATCTGAACCGGAACTACGGGAAGCTGCTCATGAAATGGCACATGAAATCTTGGCACGCTGCTTAAAACATTTTGATTTTGAACCTGATCGTCAAAGATTAGTTCGGGAATATGAAAATAACTTTAGTTAATCTTCATCCTTTTGAATCATGGTGTTCTAAATACAAAATAGACACAACCACATAAGCAAAGTGCAGCCCATACATAATCTAATTTGAAAGGCTGTTTAAACATGAAAATCATGAAAGGAACAAATACCAATAGCGTAACGACTTCCTGAGTGATTTTCATTTGTCCCACAGCCCAGCCATTTTGAGCCAGCATCTTGGTTGCAGGAATCATTAAGCTGTATTCGAATAATGCAATGATCCAACTAAATAGAATGGCTTGCCATAAAGGGGCATCATGCGGCAAAAATTTTAAATGACCATACCACGCCAAAGTCATAAAGCAATTTGCTAAAATCAGAAGCAATAAAGGTAAATAAATCATTTAAATCTCAAGTTAAATCGTCCGCGTTATTCTACGATTAAATCATTTCGTTTCATCATACTAGATTAAAAATATTCATATATTTTAGCTCATAAGTTTAAAAATTTATTTCTGCAAAATTTTACGGAATGCCTTCTAATAATCACTATCTTTTCACCAAGACCCTTGTTATCGTTGACATCAAATCAAATAACACATGACAACAGCACCAAAAAGATGTTTGTGTCGAAAAGAGTAGTGGAGTAAATCATCATGCATCTGCATATTTTGGGAATCTGTGGCACCTTTATGGGATCGTTAGCACTGTTAGCTCGAGACCTAGGGCACACAGTGACAGGCTCGGACCAAAATGTGTATCCACCTATGTCGACACAACTTGAAAATGCGGGTATTACCTTAATGCAAGGTTATGACCGTAGTCATTTGCAACCACACCCAGATTTAGTGATCGTTGGTAATGCCATGAAACGTGGAATTGACGCCGTTGAATACATGCTAAATCAGGGTTTACCCTATATCTCTGGACCACAGTTCCTTGCCGACCATGTGCTACAAGGTAAACATGTATTAGGGGTTGCTGGTACACACGGAAAAACAACCACTACCACGATGTTAGCTTGGGTATTAGATCAAGCGGGCTTGGAACCGGGCTTTTTAATTGGTGGTGTACCACTTGGATTTAAAGAAAGTGCTCGTCTAGGCGGAGGTCAATATTTCTGTGTAGAAGCAGATGAATACGACTCTGCCTTCTTTGATAAACGATCTAAATTTGTTCATTACCATCCAAAGACAGCTATTCTGAATAATCTTGAATTTGATCATGCAGATATCTTTGATGATCTCGCTGCCATTCAAAAACAATTTCATCATTTGGTTCGTACTATTCCAAGTGAAGGCCGTATCATCGCACCAATCACTGAATCAAATATTGATGAAGTTTTGTCACAAGGCTGTTGGACACCGATCGTCCGTACATCGCTTGAATCTCATGATCAAGCAACTATCTCTGCAAACCAACTTTCTGCAGATGGTACTCACTTCCAAGTCTTAAAAGACGGCAAAGTAAAAGGTACAGTCCAATGGTCGATGACAGGTCAACACTCCGTTGCAAATGCTTTAGCAACCATTGCAGCTGCAGAGCATATAGGTGTTTCCATTGAAACCGCATGCGAAGCATTATCGAATTTTGGTGGTGTAAAACGCCGTATGGAGCTCCTCGATACCATTCGAGGCATTGAAGTTTTTGATGATTTTGCTCATCACCCAACAGCAATTGACACAACGCTGGATGGTGCTCGTAAACGACTAGGCGAACGTAAACTATGGGCGATTATTGAGCCTCGCTCAAATACGATGCGAATGGGAAGCCACAAAGATGGTTTAGCATATTCTGCTCGATTGGCAGATGAAGTGATTTGGTATCAACCTGAGGGTTTAGATTGGGATCTACAACCTGTTGTTGAAGCTGCTCCGAATAAAGCTGTGGTAGCGCGTACTTTAGAAGAGATCATTCGAAATGTCGTGAATGAAGCAGGCGAGGGGGATGCCGTTGTGATCATGTCAAATGGTGGATTTGGTGGTTTGCATCAAAAACTCATTCAAGCACTCAAAGCAAAAGAATAAATAAAAAAGCCCGCTCTGCGGGCTTTTTTATATTTAAGCGATAACGTCATGATATTCATTATGAAAACGCTTAAACATGACAACCACATAAGAGCAAGTTGGAACAATTTTTAATTTTTCTGTACGAGCCAATTCTACAAGTCGATCTAACAATAACTTTGCAGTTCCTTGTCCACGTAAACGATCATCGACCCAAGTATGATCCGCTATAATGATCTGTGGAGTTTGGTAACGATAGCTGATTTCTGCAATTCTTGATTGATCTGCGTCCGTGAGATAAAACTCACCGCCTTTCACACTATCGATATGTTCAAACTGCATATGACTGCTCACTGTATGATTTTATTTAAACAGAACATCGTGGATTGCTTCATCTTTGTTGAAAACAGATTTAGCAAATGGACAAAGCGGTAAGATTTTAACATTCTTTTGACGTGCTAATTCCACCGCACGGTCAACAAGTTGACGTCCCACGTTTTGCCCTCTTAATGAATCATCAACCCAAGTATGATCAATAATAAATTTATCTTCACCTGCCCATGAATAAGTCATTTCAGCTAAATGATGGCCATCTTCACCAATAAAAAACTCACCTTTTGATCCATTTTCTTGATGTTTAATTTCTAACATTATCATTATCCTATCATTCATTATTAAATATAGATTAGAACGACATATTTACATAACACTATGAAAAAATGGGACAGACTTGTCTATCAATTACAAATTCAAAACTTTAATTTATTTTAAAAAAAGAAATATTATAAAAAACAAAAATATATATTGTCAGTCATAATCATTAAATGTTATTTTTTTAATATATAAATGTATTATTATTGTTAAAAAATTAATGAGTAAATGAAATGGATATCTATTTAATATCAATTGTAGTATTGATCATCATTGCAATAATCTTATTAATTTCAATTTTTAAAGACAAATTTAATAACCCATTTAAATAATTTGCACACAACTTATAAGTGTGTCATCCTTTGTGCACTCGAAATCAAATGAAACGATTTCAACGTAATTTATTATCAAATTTGAACAAGGGGAGTAGCCTCCTCCAACAGTACTTAAATACTGTGTCAGAATATCGTCATTACACTTTGAAAGAAGTCGGTATCTGAGCATCATTTCGATTATCTAAAATGCATAATCAAAATGGTGTAGGCAAGACCTTGATCATGTTGTTTCAGAATTATTATCTGGCAACTGGTCGAGGTTTTTTTATGCCAAAATCAATTGCCAGTATTGGAGATCACTATGGAAACCATAGGCAATATTTGGCTTTATGTCATTTTTTTTGGCATCGTCACGATTATGCTCTTAATTGACTTTCTAGGTTTTAAACAAAAAGAAGGTCAAGAAGTTAAAGTTAAAACTGCTGCTTATTGGAGTATTGCATGGGTCACTGTCGCAACACTTTTTGGTGGTGGACTATGGCTATATCTAGAAAATACCGCTGGTATAAACGTAGCCAATACGAAAGTTATGGAATATTTTGCCGGCTATTTACTGGAAAAGTCACTCGCAATTGATAACGTCTTTGTGTGGCTAATGATTTTTGCTGCATTCGCTATACCTCCTGCACTTCAACGTCAATTACTCCTTTATGGTGTATTGGGCGCTATTATTCTCAGAACAATTTTTATTTTTATCGGTGCGTGGTTCGTTCAGGAATTTTCGTGGATCCTCTATATCTTCGGTGCTTTCCTTGTGTACACTGGATTTAAATTCCTTAAAGGACAAGAGGATGATCCAAATATTGAAGATATGGCCATTCTGAAATGGCTACGTAAACACATGCGAATTACTCCACAGTTGGAAGGAAATAAGTTTTTCGTAAGGCAAAATGGCGTTCTATGGGCAACCCCATTATTTTTAGTGCTAATTTTAGTCGAGGCATCTGATGTTATTTTTGCAGTCGATTCTATTCCAGCGATTTTTGCGGTCACCACTGATCCTTTTATCGTCCTTACAGCTAACTTGATGGCTATCCTCGGTCTACGGGCTATGTTTTTCTTACTGTCTGGAGCCGCTTCAAAAATGCATTATTTGCCTTATGGACTTGGGACTATTTTAATTTTTATCGGTTTCAAAATGCTTATGCTTGACGTATTCCATATGCCAATTTGGATCTCATTAAGTTTTATCGTGATTGCCCTTTCAATTACAGCATGGCTTTCAATTCGTTATAGTAAAAAACATCATCAAACGACCTTATAAGGTCAAACTTTGTTGGATTCAATAAAGCCTTCATCTGAAGGCTTTATTTATATCATTAGATGAGCCATCTAATTCACAATGCTTAACTTAGGCCATTGTTCCAAAAAACATTTTGACTTAACCCTATGTTCAAAGACTCCACGTGAAACCAAACGATTATTCCACCTTAATTTTAAAGTAAATAAATCTTCAAGCCCCAAAGGGGCGAGGATTTCAATATGATTATTCTCCATTAATTTGATGGCGATTGCGGTTGCCGTTTCTGGCCAAAAACTCATAGCATGATGTACTGAAGTATATGGATCAATTTGAGCACCTTCATCAGTTCTGTACCAATGATGTACCAGAGCTTGATTTGTAATGTCCCAATGAATATTAGGATATCTATGTTGAAGTGCACCCTTTAAATAATTTCGTCTCTCATCCATTTTTTCTGAAGGATCAAAATAAATGACATCAATTTCAGTTTCAAAAATGGAATAATTTTGATTATGTAAATAAGACCAGATCCAATTTCGAATCAAGCCCGCACTAAAATAGGCCGCACTATCAATCTGCCGTAAACACTGTAAAAGTTCATAGATATCTACATTAGATCGTATTAAATGGCTTAGCTTCTCTTATAAGTCCATGGGTGAATTCACTTTATATATTTTGATTAGAATTTAATATTTCCACTCAGCTCTCCAATTTTAAATGTTAAGAGACGGTTGGCAAAGATCTTGCATCATCTCCAAAGAAAAAAGCTCAGTAAATTTAGCGCAGCTCTTCGGAGCTCTTTTTTTAGGAAATGACGATGAATATGATTCCCGCATTAAATCCACTCAGTGCACCTTGCCAATGTAGTTTCGACTTACAAGATTGGGAAATTCTCGCGCAATATTGGTATCCAGTGGCTCGTATTCAAGATGTTTCAACCACACCACATCAGGTCACTTTACTTGATGTAAAAATGGCGATTTACCAAACTGACAATGGGGAAATTCGATTAGTGCGTGATATCTGCCCTCATCGTGGTGTACCTCTAAGTAAAGGATGGGTAGAGGGTGAAGAAATTATTTGCCGATATCACGGTCTAAGATTCGACCTTGCAGGGAAGTGTACAAAAATTCCTGCTCAACCTGATTTAACTAAGATATCTGACCGTTTTAGTTTAACCCAATTTCCAGTAATTTTGAGATATGGACTGGTCTGGACTAGCTTGCATGGACGTGATTTTCAACACAATAATATTCCCCAACTTGACACTTGGGATCATCCTGATCATCAGTCTATTTTACCTCCATATGTTGATATTGCAGGCTCAGCAGGTCGTCAACTCGAAGGATTCATTGATGTAGCTCACTTTGCATGGGTGCATCACGAAGCTTTTGCAGATCGAAACAACCCAGTTGTACCGAAATACCATACTGAGAGAACAGACTATGGCTTAAAAACAATTTATATTAGTGGTGTCAGTAATTACCCGCATGCTTTGAAACACCTAGAACCAGAAGGTTTTGAATGGAAAAGGACTTTTGATATTTACCCACCATTTTCAGCGATATTAACTGTAGATTTTCCAGACAATGGGATTTTAAAAATCTTGAATGCGTGTTGTCCTGTATCAGTCCATCAAACCAGATTATTTGTTCCTTTGACGCGTAATTTTGATCAGACTGGAGATTTACAAGCAGTCTATGATTTTAATGCCCAAATTTTTGCCGAAGACCAAGATATCGTAGAATCGCAAAAACCTGAGGAATTACCGCTTGATTTAATGATGGAAGCGCATTTTGAAGCTGATCGATCTTCGACTACTTATCGTCGTATTCTCGCAGAGTGGGGGCTCAGCAAACGATATACAGTTTAATTAAGATAGATCAGTTACAATCAACCGAAAAAATTAAAAGTGTAGGTTTTAAATGTCTTCTGTAGTTGCATCGACGGCGATTCGCGGTCGCTTCCTAGATATTCAGAATACGGTTGCCCAAGCGCGTGAAATTCACGACCAAGTGCGTTACGTAGAAGATGGTTTATTGATTACTCAAGCGGGTAAAATTCAATGGTTTGGTCGTTGGGAAGATGGGCAACAACAGCTCCATCAGCTTGAATCCTCTATTCAAGTTGAGCATTACCCAGATCAACTGATTGTTCCTGGTTTTATCGATACGCATATTCACTTTCCTCAAACCGAAATGGTAGGTGCGTATGGCGAACAATTACTCGAATGGCTGAACACTTATACCTTTCCTACAGAAATCCAATTTCAAGACAAAGCTTATGCAGACCAAATTGCACACTTTTTTGTCAATGAGCTGCTGAAAAATGGCACAACGACTGCATTGGTTTTTTGTACAGTTCATAAAGAATCTGTTGATGCACTATTTGAAGCGGCAGAACAATACCAGATGCGTTTGATTGCAGGCAAAGTATTGATGGATCGTCATGCACCTGAAGCACTGACAGACACCGCTGAAAATGCTTATACAGATAGCAAAGAATTGATTGAGAAATGGCATGGTAAAGGTCGAAACCTTTATGCCATTACGCCTCGCTTTGCGCCTACCTCTACACCAGAACAATTAAAAAGAGCAGGGCAGTTAAAAACTGAATATCCTGATGTATATATTCATACTCATTTGAGTGAAAACACCAATGAAATCGCTTGGGTGAAAGAGCTTTTTCCTGAGCAAAATGGCTATTTAGATGTGTATCACCACTATGGATTAACAGGCAATAAATCTGTTTTTGCTCACTGCGTTCATTTAGAAGAGCATGAATGGGATTGCATGCATCAAACAAATTCTGCAATCGCCTTCTGCCCGACTTCAAACCTCTTTCTAGGAAGTGGATTGTTTCCCTTGAAAAAAACCTGGGATAAACAAGTCAAAGTCGGTCTTGGCACTGACATCGGTGCGGGGACTTCATTTAATCAGCTTCAAACGTTGAATGAAGCCTATAAAGTTCAGCAACTCCAAGGCGACAAATTATCTGCATTTGAATCGCTTTATCATGCGACCCTAGGTGGAGCAAAAGCATTAGCGCTCGAGGATAAACTTGGTAACTTTAATATTGGAAAAGAAGCGGATTTTGTTGTATTAAATTTGAATGCCACTGCATTACAAGCATTAAGACAACAGCGCGCTAAAAATATTGAAGATGCTCTTTTCGCATTATTTACCATGGGTGATGATCGAAATATTGAGGCGACTTATATTTATGGACAAAAAGCATATCAACAATCAGCATCCTAATGCTCAGACTCAACCACAACACCCAATTAAAAAATATGTGTTGATTGGTGCTGTATTCTTAGTTTGTGCTGTCGTGCTTAAACGTGATGCGCATTAAAAAACCATTAGGTTACATTTCGTTTTTTTAAAAAGGGTGCAACATTCTGGGATATGTTTTAAAATTGAAGCATATTTCAGGTGTTGCAGGTCAACACCTTTTTTAATTTTAGAATTGTTGTTTTAGGTATCTACCCATGACCATTGACATGAAAGTGTTGATTTCCGCTGAAGAAATTCAAGCGAAAGTTAATGAACTTGGTAATCAAATTAATGCTCACTATGCAAATAGTGATCGAGAATTGGTTCTTGTAGGCTTACTTCGCGGTTCAGTGATTTTCATGGCAGACCTATGCCGCACAATTGAAAAACCACACGAACTCGACTTTATGACAGTTTCAAGTTACGGCAGTGGAACGACTTCTAGTCGTGATGTTAAAATTCTAAAAGACCTTGATGGTGAAATTCGTGGTAAAGATGTTCTTGTCGTAGAGGACATCATCGATTCAGGCAATACGCTGAGTAAAGTGGTAGAAATCCTTGAAACTCGTGAGCCAAACTCTATCAAACTTTGCACGCTGATCAGTAAGCCTTCTCGAAGAGAGATCGACTTGGAAGTAGAGTTTCTAGGATTTGAAGTTGAAGATAAATTTATCGTAGGTTATGGACTAGATTACGATCAAAAATACCGTCATATTCCATTCATTGGTGAAATCGGTCTGTAATGTTTTTTTAAGAAAGTGGCATATGCCACTTTTTTTATAAACAACAAAATAACAACAACATGTAGCGTGATTCTTCTTTTCAAACATCAATACATAATCAACTATATTTGAGCGACACAATAAAAATTCATGATAAAAAGGAGAACAAGTATGTTTTCACTTATTGGAGCTATTCTTATCGGTTTTATAGCAGGTTTAATTGCTCGCGCAATTCATCCTGGTGACGATAAAGCAGGTTTCATTGTCACGACGTTATTAGGTATTGCTGGTTCATTACTTGCTACATATGGTGGACGCCTTCTTAATATTTATCCCGAAGGTTCATCGGCAGGTTTTATTGCTTCAGTCATAGGCGCAATTATCGTTCTGTTTATTTATAACCTCGTTACCAAAAAATCTTAATCAAAAAAAGCACCTTCTTAAGGTGCTTTTTCATTCCTATGACCTAGATTTTACAAGTTCAGCTCTTTCCAAATTTTTTCAATTTCTGAAGCTGGATAAGCGCCTGTTACCCTAAATCCATTTTCAAAAATAATTGCTGGCGTTCCTTGAACACCTAGACGACGTCCAAGTTCCAAATTTCGTTCAATAGGGTTTGAACAATCAGCTTGGGCTGTTGGTTGTTGATTCTTTTGTAAAAGGGCATTCCATGCAAACTCACGGTTTGCGGAGCACCAAACTTGTTTAGAGGGCTGGATCGATTGAGATTTAATTGGATACATAAACGTATAAATTGTCACATCTTTTAACTGGCTTAAATTATTTTCAAGCGTCTTACAATATGGGCAATTTGGGTCAGAAAAGATCGCGAGCTGACGCTTACCATTCCCCCTTACAGTCTTAATGGCATCTTGAAGTGGAAGTTGTTTAAAGTCGACTGAATTATGTTTCAGCACCAAATCACGTGTTAGATTTTTTTGATCTTCGATACGAATCATTGATCCAAAGAATAAATGCTTAGCTTCTTCATCAATATAAATAATCTGATTGTCTAAAGATCCGCTATAGAAACCTTTCATGTCAGTTTTTTGTAAATTTTGAATATTCAATTTTGGATGTTGCGTTTTAATTTTCTGCTGAAGCAATTCAATATTCGCAAAGCTAGAACTTGTAGACAGTGCAAGTAAAGCACTGATTAAAAATTTTTTATACATAAGTTGAGCATATGTTTGATGGATATTATTGCTTATTCTAATCTTCTACTTTCTACAAAGATCAGTTTTTATGTAATTTTAAACCTCATAAATTGTTTCACGTGAAACCAAATATGACAGTTGAATTTTAACTGATTGAAGATAATTGACTCATGCTTAACAGTCGACATAGACTAATGAATCATCGTATCAGCACTGCTGTTCTATAAGACAAATAATGAATGAAAACCAATCGTGGCGAGATTTTATTCTCGTAAGTATCGCACTCTGTATCGGCACCATTGGAACAGCGCTTGCTAGCCCACTTTATCCAATTTACCAAGAATTATGGGGGTTAAACCCGAGCGATATCACCTTTATTTTCGTTTCCTACATGCTAGGGTGCCTGACCACCTTACTGTTTTTGGGCAGAACCAGTAATACCATTGGTTATGTAAAAACTATGCAACTTGGGCTCATTTTTATCACCATTGGCTTGTTAATGTCTATCTTTGCGAGTGATGTCATGTCTCTCTCATGGGGAAGATTTATCATTGGTATCGCATCTGGATTGATGACAACATCTGCTCTTATTGGGCTTATTCAAACTGTTCCAATTTCCCATAAACAAATTGCACCACAATTAAGCTCAATCATTACTGCTGTTGGATTTGGTTTAGGTCCTTTATTTGGGGGATTTTTTGCTGAATTTTTTGCATATCCTTTGGTAATACCTTATGTACCCATTGTGATAGGTTCAATATTTTGCTTCTTTAGTCTATTTACACTCAAACCTATACCTTTTGATGTGCAAAAATTTAATTTTGCTCCCAAATTATTAACACCACAATCACATGATCGAACTCAATTTTTTATACTGAGCTTGACTGCATTTGCTGTTTTTGCAGGATTTAGTTTATACGCCTCACTATCTCCTTCATTTGTTAAAGACATTTTGCCTTGGCACGGTCCACTGATTAGTGGTTCTGCCATTACTGTCATTTTACTGATTTCAGCTGCGACACAATTTTTTTCAAGATCAATCAAACCGCAATCCAGCCTATTACTCGGTATCATGACTTGCTTCATAAGCGTGATCGCTTTATTCCTCTGTATGGAGTTTAAAATTAGCTGGTTATTTTTCCTAAGCGATGGTCTGTTTGGGATTGGACATGGCTTAGCTTTACTTGGGGCTTTCGGACTTATTCATCACATGACCACACCTCACAATCGAGCCGCCGTCATGTCTACTTATCTCTTTATCGGCTATCTCGGAACGATTCTACCCATCCTAGCAGTAGGATATTTAGCTGACCATTTTGGGCTTACAAATGCAGTGATTTGGTTCTGTATTGCAATTTCAATTTTATTGATTGTTTTATTCATAAAGCAGATGATGGTTAAGCCAAGCAAGTTACCTTTAGCCAATTAACCAAAAAGCCCATTACTGGGCTTTTTAAACCACAGATAAAAACTCGTTTACTTCCCGATACAGAAAGAGCCAAAGATTTTTCCGAGTAAATCATCCGCACTAAAATCACCAGTAATTTCACCTAATGCATTCTGTGCGAGACGTAACGATTCTGCGACAAGCTCTCCTGCATGGTAAACAACAAGTTGTTCACGAGCTTCCGCAAGATAAGATTGAGTGCGCTTCATTGCGTCTAGGTGGCGTGTTCTTGCAATAAAGGTATCTTCTTCAGGCTGAAAGCCTGCATGTGCTGTAATCGCATCTACAAGCGATTGAACACCCATTTCTTGCTTGGCTGAGACCGTAATGTGTCTAAAGCCTTGGAGATCAGCAACTTTAGCTTCACTATCTACTAAATCACATTTGTTAGCGATTAAAATTAAGCGTTTAGGATCGATATAATTAGCAAAGTAAGTATCTGCCAAATGCATCGGATCTTCACCTTGACTCAAATCGTAAACCAAGAGTAGGAGATCAGCATTTTCTATTTCTTTAATCGCTCGACGAATACCTTCCTTCTCAACAATATCTCCCGTTTCACGCAGCCCTGCTGTATCCGTCAGGGTAATTGGCAAACCATTTAGGCTTATTTTCTCGTGTAGTACATCACGCGTTGTACCTGCAATGTCCGTTACAATCGCGCGCTCAACACCAGCCAATGCATTCAATAAACTCGATTTACCTGCATTGGGTTTCCCTGCAATCACCACTTGTAAACCTTCACGCAGAAGTTGACCTTGGCGTGCTGATTGTTGTACTGCACCCACTGATGCTTGCACATCTTCCAATAACGCTAAAATTTTTCCATCTGCAAGAAAATCAATTTCCTCTTCAGGAAAATCAATCGCCGCCTCAACATGTAATCGTAAGTGAATGAGTTTTTCTAATACTGTATTTACTTTGGCCGAAAATGCGCCTTGCAATGAACGTACTGCAGAACGAGCAGCTGCTTGTGAAGTAGCATCAATTAAATCAGCAATTGATTCGGCTTGGACTAAATCCATTTTTCCATTTTCAAAAGCGCGCATTGAAAACTCACCCGCTTTTGCTGCAATTGCGCCTAACTCTAACAGTCGGCCCAATAATGTATTTTGAATCACCGGTCCACCATGACCTTGTAACTCAACTACATCTTCACCCGTAAAAGAATTCGGATTTGGAAAACAAATGACCAAACCCTCATCCATGACTTGCCCATTCGCATCAAGAAATTGACGAAATGCAGCATAACGAGCAGGACCGAGTGCCTTACCAGTTAAAGCCTCTGCTATGGCATATGCTTTAGGACCAGACAGTCGAATTACACCTACACCTCCACGACCTGGCGGTGTTGCAATCGCAGCAATAGTGGTTTGATGTTGTAGGTTCGTCATTGAAATGATCTCAAAGCAAGGCAAAAAAAATCCGCCTAAGGATATCACCTTAAGCGGATCGATTCAGCTACTAACAAAACTTAGTTCGTAGATGCTATATCTTCTTTTGCTAAGCGAGCTTTCTCAACACTCTTATTAATCAGACCTTGCTGAAGAATCGTGATCAAGTTGTTGACAATCCAGTAAAGCACAAGTCCAGCAGGGAAGAACAATAAGAATACCGTGAAAATAATCGGCATAAACTTAAAGACTTTTGCTTGCATTGGATCTGTCGGCTGTGGGTTCAACATTTGTTGAACATACATCGTCACACCCATCAACAATGGTAGGATAAACCATGGGTCCATTGCAGATAAATCTTGAATCCAACCTAACCAAGGAGCGTGGCGTAACTCAACAGACTCCATGAGCACCCAATACAAAGCCAAGAAAATTGGCATTTGAAGAAGTAAAGGTAAACAACCAGATAATGGATTGACTTGTTCACGCTTATAAAGTGCCATCATTTCTTGTGAGAAACGCATACGGTCTTCGCCGAACTCTTCTTTCATGCGTTGCATTTCTGGTGCAATCACACGCATTTTTGCCATAGAGCGATAGCTCTTAGATGAAAGAGGCCAAAGAATAAGTTTCACAAGAATTGTCAATAGAATAATTGACCAACCCCAGTTTCCAACAATGCCATGGAAGAATTGCAAACCTAAGAATAGCAATTTCGCAATTGGCCATAACCAACCATAATCAACCGTTTGATTTAAACCAGTTGCCAAGTCTTTCAATTCAGATTGAATTTTTGGACCTGAGTAGAATGTTGCATCAACAGTCATTGTTTTGCCAGCTGGTACATTAATGGTAGGCGAAGTAAAGCCAATGATATTCATACCATCAGCAGATTTACGTGACTCCATTTTTGCAGAATACGGCTGGTTACCGAAGTTACCAGGCACCCAAGCACTTACAAAGTAATGCTGAACCATTGCAACCCAACCACCTTGAGCCTCAACACTTAACTTTTCTTCATTAAAATTATCAAATTTTAATTTGTTATAGTGCTCATCAGGTGTACCCCAAGCACCACCTAAATAAGTGCCCAGCGTAAAGATTCCTTGATCAGTTTTACCTGGATCTTCAGAGTTGTCACGTTTGATCTGACCAAACATTTGACCTTGCCAGTTTTGCTGACTACGGTTAATCACTTGATAACTTACGTTAACTGGATATGCACCTTCTTGGAAAGTGAACGTTTTGATGATTTCAACACCATCAGCCGTTTTTAATACCATTGGTACTTTTAACACTTTCTCAGCTTCACCATCTTTATTGGTGGTTGCTTGAGCATCAGCTAAAGTATAAGTCGACTTTTCAAACTCAAATGTTGGACGTCCACTACGGCTACTGTCAGGTCCATTTAAACCAATTAAACCTGATTGAGCGACATAAGTACGTTTCTCATCATTTTCAAGCATAACGAACGGTTGTTCACTATTTTTACTTTTATCATGATTGAGTAGTTCAACACGGACAATGTCACCACCTTTAGGGTTAATCCAAAGATGATATAAATCAGTTTGAACAGCAACTAATTGTTGATTTGCTGTTGCAGGTGTAGTTGTGTCTTGTTGTTCAGCTGCAATATTTGCTTGCGGTATATCAGTTAAACCCGCTGTCGTTTGGCTCGTTGGCAGATCAGCAGAAACATCTTGGGCAACGACGGCAGCAGGTGCTGTCGCAGCAGTTGTTTCAGTTTGACCATAGTCTTTTTGCCAAGCAAGAATAAGCAAATATGCGGTGACAAACATGGCCCCGAGAATTGCAAACCTGGCCCATTGTTGCATATCGATTACCCCAATTGGTTAGAGTGATTTTTGGTTCAATAAACGCTCACGCAAGGGTACAGTAACGTGAGTCATTTGAGAATCTATTTGCTGAAATGAAATAAAACGAATTGCTTTTTTGGGAACAGGATCATATCCACTTCCACCCCACGGATGGCAACGACAAATCCGTCGCGTTGCATACCAGACACCTTTAATCGGGCCATGTATATGAATAGCTTCTAACGAGTATTGAGAACAAGTTGGGAAATAACGGCAACGAGGTCCAAGGAGCGGACTAATCGCAATTTGATAGAAACGAATCAACCAATGCAATATACGGACCATTGGCCACCTCTAACTTTGAGGAGAGGGAACTGATATTTTATGATGTTTTTTTACAAGACGCTGTAGCTTCTGCCATGCAAATTGTAATTGCTTATGCAATTCAGCATTCGGAATCGACTCAATACCTACCTTAGGCATGACCACAATATCCAATAAATCTATATCTTGCTGATTTAAGCGAAAACTTTCGCGAGCAATACGTTTTATTCGATTTCTTTCGTGTGCACGGCGCACTTTCTTTTTAGCAACAACAATACCTAAACGGCTTTTAGGCTGTTTAGTTGGTGTAGCCAAAAATAAGAAATGGGGTTGATGCACTTTAAAAAGCGCACCATCAAATACACCTTTGTAATCTGCAGCACAGCGGATTCTCACCTCTGGACTGAAACTATAAAGTGTCATAACACCCAAATCGTCGATAAACTAAACTGGTATTAAACAGTTAAGCTGTGACGACCTTTTGCACGACGACGAGCTAATACTTGACGGCCAGCTTTAGTCGCCATACGAGCACGGAAACCATGAACGCGTTTACGCTTTAATTCAGATGGTTGGAAAGTACGTTTCATATCGAAACTCCAAAGTTGGTGTTCTATAAAGGTTCGCGATTGTATTGTGCATTGTTTGTTCTGTCAATATTAAACAGTATTGTGTAACACTTTTGATGAAAGTTGCTTGAGTCTGAGAAAGATACAAATTTGTTAAACAATCTATTTATACACAAAATAAATATATGTTTTTATTATAGTATTTAAGTTAGCCACAGAAATATCCATAAACTTATACACAAGATGAAATTTAATTATGGCTGATTTTTAAATTTGAATTTAAATTTAAACACAAGGAATGATTATCCACAGAAAACCGAATCTTATTAAATAAATTCAAATTTATAAATTTAAATTTATTATTATTAGGGTTGTAATTTTCTATGGATAAGGCATTATTTTTTTTTAAATATATGTACTTAGATTGTTGATAACTATGTTTTCATATTTTTTATAGATTGTGGATAAGTTATTGCTTTTATTTATCCACAGTTTGTGGAAAACCTTATCCACACCCTGTTTTAAATTTAAATTTAGACTTTTAAATTTGATTATTTGTGTTTAAAGTTCAAAATTACTCATGACATATGTGGATAACTTGGGTATGATTGCCTGCCCAATCTCATGGGGTTGTTTTTAAATTTAAATGGAATGAGGGGTTTCACATGCTGTGGACAGACTGCTTAAATCGCTTGCGACAAGAGCTCTCAGATAATGTCTTTGCAATGTGGATACGTCCATTGGTTGCCGAAGAGGTAGATGGTGTTTTAAAGCTTTATGCACCTAATCCTTACTGGACACGCTATATTCAAGAACATCATTTAGAATTAATTAGCATTCTTGCAGAACAAATGTCTGAAGGACGTGTTTGTAAAGTTGAAATTTTAGTCGACTCACGACCAGGCGCGATTTTATCTGCTTCAGAGCAACCTGCGACAACAACTGCAGCGCTTGAGTCTTCAGCAGCAGCACCTGTAGTCAGAGCAAAAAAAGAAAGCAATGAGCAGCAAAATACAAAAACATCAAAAAAACGATTATTAAATCCGCTGTTTAATTTTGCATTGTTCGTCGAAGGGCGTTCAAATCAGATGGCGGCAGAAACCTGCCGTAAAGTGTTAACTCAGTTAGGCGAACCACAACATAACCCGTTATTTTTATACGGTCCGACTGGTTTAGGTAAGACCCACTTGATGCAAGCAGTGGGTAATGCTTTATTACAAGCTAAACCAAATGCTCGTGTGATGTACATGACTGCTGAAAGTTTTGTTCAGGATTTTGTGAGTTCACTTCAACAAGGTAAAGTCGAAGAATTTAAAAAAAATTGCCGTTCACTGGACTTACTTTTAGTGGATGATATCCATTTACTTGCAGGTAAAGAAGCCAGCTTAGTTGAGTTTTTTTACACGTTTAATGCCTTATTAGATGAATCTAAACAAATTATTTTGACCTCAGATCGCTATCCTAAAGAGTTGACCGAGTTAGATCCTCGTTTGGTATCTCGCTTTTCATGGGGATTATCGGTAGGGGTAGAACCGCCTGATATTGAAACTCGAATTGAGATTTTACTTAAAAAAGCTGAAAGTAATGGTATCGATTTGCCTCGTAACTGTGCGCTCTTTATTGCACAGCAAGTTGTGGCAAACGTACGTGAACTTGAGGGTGCATTAAATAAAGTCGTCGCGATTTCTCGTTTTAAAGGGACACCAATCGACTTAGATGTGGTGCGAGAATCACTGAAAGATGTTCTTGCGATTCGTGCTCGTACTATTAGCACCGAAAATATTCAGCGTGTAGTCAGTGAATATTTTCGTATCCCATTGAAAGAGTTGGTTGGACCTAAACGAACTCGTATTTATGCTCGACCACGTCAATTAGCAATGGGGCTTGCGAGAGAATTAACGGGCGACAGTTTTCCTGAAATTGGCATGGCATTTGGTGGTCGTGATCACAGTACAGTCATGCATGCCTGTGAAAAAGTGCAGAGTTTGTGTGCTGAAGATCCCATCTTTAATGAAGATTACAAAAATTTAATGCGCTTATTACAAAGCTAAACCTGTTTAAATTCTATTCTTGCAATGCGGCATATTCTGCCGCATAGTACATGATTAAAAGTGTTTTAGTATGTCGTCGATATACTGTTTTTAGAGGAAATCCATCGTGCGTTTGAAGATCGCGAAAGAAAGCTTACTCAATGTTTTGTCTCATGTTGTAGGTGCTGTAGAACGTCGCCATACGTTAAATATTCTTTCAAACGTCAAAGTTCAGGTTACTCAAGATGCACTGACGATTACAGGTTCCGATCTTGAAGTTGAACTTGTTGCGAGTACAACGCTTTTAGAGGGAGCATGTTTACAAGCAGGTCAAACCACAGTACCCGCACGTAAATTGATGGATATCTGTAAATCTTTACCGACAGCAGCACTGATTGATTTACAAATCACAGAAGACCAGCGTTGTATTTTGAAATCTGGTAATAGCCGCTTTGTATTAGGAACATTATCTGCTGAGGATTACCCTTTATTAACGACTGAAAATAGTCAAGGGACTCAAGTTCAGGTCACTGAACGTGAACTAAAACGTTTATTTGAAAAAACCTCTTTTGCGATGGCTGTTCAGGATGTCCGTTTTTATCTTACAGGTACTTTACTTGAAATTGATGAAAATCAGCTTCGTGCAGTGACGACAGATGGACATCGTCTTGCTCTTTGTGAAACATTGGCCAGTTCGAATGCTTCGCAGTTAGTGCAAGCAATTGTGCCTCGTAAAGCGGTCGGTGAATTACAGCGTCTATTGAGTATCGAAGATAATCAACTCTCGTTGTTAATTGGTCGTGAACTGCTGAATGTTACTTTGACAATTCCAAGCCGTGATAAAGAGCAGGGTGATATTACTGTTCGTATTACTACAAAATTAATTGATGGTAAATTCCCTGATTATCGACGTGTTATTCCTCGTGGCGGTGATAAAACAGTTACGATTGCACATGATATTTTCAAACAATCATTACAGCGAGTTGCTATTCTGAGTAACGAAAAATTACGTGGTGTATTTTTAAACTTCAATCCAGATTCACTGCAACTTCGTGCCAATAACCCTGAGCAAGATGAGGCAGTTGAAGATCTTGCGATTCAATACAATAATGCACCTATGGAAATGTCATTCAACGCACAATACATTTTGGATGTATTGAATGTGTTGGATGGTGATGATGTATTAATGACAATGACTGAGGCAAACCAATCTGTATTGGTTCAAGATCCAGCACATCAAGATCAAACCTATGTCGTCATGCCGATGCGTGTTTAATGTTGTTTTTGATTTAGTTTAATCTGGTCATGTTCATTACGCGTTTAAATATCCAGCGTGTGAGAAATTTAAAAGCGGTTGCACTCCAAGAGTTGCAACCGTTTAATGTTTTTTATGGACAAAATGGTTCAGGAAAAACGTCTATATTAGAAGCAATTCACTTATTGGCCACTGGTCGATCTTTTCGTACACATATTCCTAAACATTACATTCAAAATCAAATGCAGGATGCGATTGTATTTGCACAGTCTGCTACTGAAAAGATTGGTATGCAAAAGCTCATTACAGGTGAGCAAAATATTAAAGTGAATGGGGATAGTATTGCCACGCAAGGACAGCTAGCCAAAATTTTACCATTACAGCTTATTGACCCTCTGAGTACAGATATTATTGATCACGGAGCTAAACCAAGACGACAATTGCTTGATTGGTTAATGTTTCACGTGGAACCAGATTTTTACTATGCATGGCAATTTTATTCTAGAGCATTAAAACAACGAAATAGCTTATTAAAATCAAAACGTAATCTGACGCTGCAAGATTTAGAAGCATGGAACAAAATGCTTAGTGAGTACGGTGAAATATTACATTTACAACGTCAGGCTATTGTTGAACAGTGGCAGATATTTTTTCAGCAAGATCTTAAAACACTATTACCAGATATCGAGATCCATATGGAGTATGCAGCAGGCTTTCATGTGGAACATGGCTTGGCTGAAGACTTGATTTTGTATCATCAAAAAGACTGCGAAAGACGCTATACAGAATATGGTCCACACCGTGCAGATTTAAAGTTAAAAACCCCAACAGGAGATGCAGATGCCGTACTGTCACGGGGGCAAAAAAAATTATTAATCATGGCTTTAAAATTGTCACAGATCGCAATGTTGCATGCGTCTAATAAGGAAACTGTGGTATTATTAGATGATGTGACAGCAGAATTAGATATAACCGCACAACAACGTTTAATTGAGCGATTGAGCCAACTTGGTAGTCAAGTTTTCATTACCACTTTAGACCATGAATCTGTACAAAAGCATTTACATGATTTGTCTATTTCCTATCAATTATTCAATGTTGAAAACGGTTCTGTTCAAGTTGTTGTGCAATAATTTTTTGAAGTTTTCTCCATCTTTGGATAGACCTTTTTTTCACTAGGGAGTAACCATGAGTTCAGAAGATCAAGCTGCTTCTCAAACAGAACAAACCATTGAAAAGGCTTATGATTCCTCTAGCATCAAGGTATTACGTGGTTTAGACGCAGTACGTAAGCGTCCAGGCATGTATATTGGTGATACGGATGATGGTACTGGTTTACACCATATGGTGTTTGAAGTGGTGGACAACTCGATTGATGAAGCCCTTGCTGGTCACTGTGATGAAATTCTGGTTACCATTCACGAAGACGAATCTGTTTCTGTCGCAGATAACGGTCGTGGTATTCCCACAGATATTCACCCTGAAGAAGGTGTATCTGCTGCTGAAGTCATCTTAACGATTCTTCATGCGGGTGGTAAGTTTGATGACAACAGCTATAAGGTTTCTGGTGGCTTACACGGTGTAGGTGTTTCAGTTGTAAACGCTTTGTCTAGTAAACTGGAACTCACAATTCATCGTGCTGGTAAAATTCATGAACAAGAATACCGCCATGGTGACCCTCAATACCCTTTAAAGGTGGTGGGCGATACAGATCGTTCGGGTACACGTGTACGTTTTTATCCAAGTGCTGAAACATTCAGTCAGACCATTTTCAATGTCGATATTTTAGCTCGTCGTTTACGTGAACTGTCATTTTTAAATGCGGGCGTTCGAATTGTTCTACGTGACGAACGTGTTGGTTTAGAACATGTATTTGATTATGAGGGTGGTTTATCAGAATTCGTTAAATACATTAACGAAGGAAAAACGCATCTTAACGATATTTTTCACTTTACCACGCAAGCTGATAATGGCATTGGTGTTGAAGTTGCATTGCAATGGAATGATACGTACCAAGAAAACGTACGTTGCTTTACCAATAACATTCCTCAAAAAGATGGTGGTACTCACTTAGCTGGTTTCCGAGCTGCTTTAACTCGTGGCCTAAATAACTACATGGAAAACGAAAACTTACTCAAAAAAGAGAAGGTTGCGGTTTCTGGTGATGATGCACGTGAAGGTTTAACAGCTATTGTTTCAGTGAAAGTTCCTGATCCAAAATTCTCTTCTCAAACCAAAGAAAAATTGGTATCGAGCGAGGTAAAACCTGCTGTTGAACAAGCAATGAATAAAGCTTTTTCAGAATATCTTCTTGAAAATCCAGCTGCGGCTAAATCGATTGCGGGTAAAATTATTGATGCAGCGCGTGCACGCGATGCAGCGCGTAAAGCACGTGAAATGACTCGCCGTAAGAGTGCGCTTGATATAGCAGGTCTTCCTGGTAAATTGGCGGATTGCCAAGAAAAAGACCCAGCTTTATCTGAACTATATCTTGTCGAGGGTGATTCAGCAGGTGGTTCAGCGAAACAAGGTCGTAATCGTAAAATGCAAGCGATTTTACCACTTAAAGGTAAAATCCTAAATGTGGAACGTGCTCGATTTGACAAGATGATTTCTTCTGCTGAAGTTGGAACACTGATTACAGCATTAGGTTGTGGTATCGGTCGTGAAGAATATAATCCAGACAAATTACGTTACCACAAAATTATTATTATGACCGATGCGGACGTGGATGGTTCACATATTCGTACGCTGTTATTAACGTTCTTCTTCCGTCAAATGCCGGAATTAGTGGAACGTGGTCATATTTATATTGCTCAGCCACCACTTTATAAATTAAAGAAAGGTAAGCAAGAACAGTATATTAAAGATAATGATGCGCTTGAAACATATTTAATTTCGAATGCAATTGATGAGTTGGCATTACATATCAGTGCTGACGCACCTGCGATTCGTGGTGAAGCGCTTGCAAAAGTCATTGCTGATTATCAGACATCACAAAAAAGCTTACAGCGATTAACGATTCGTTATCCTGCAACTTTGTTAGATGCTTTACTTGGTTTAGATGCATTTAAATTAGATCAAAATCAAGATGAAGCTTATGTGACGTCTTGGGCTGAGCAATTGCGTCAAGCAATTGAAACACAACAGCCAAGCTTAAGACCTGAATTCACGCTCGAAGCATTCGAAAAAGAACTCGCAGATGGTTCACGTGAAACACATTATTGGCCACGTTTAACAGTGTATGTACACAACCTTCCTCATCACTATTTATTAGATGCTGGTTTGTTGGGTTCAGGTGAATATAAACGTTTACTTCAAAACTCAAAGAGTTGGTTTACGTTACTTGAAGACGGGGCTTATTTGCAAAAAGGTGAGCGTAAAGTCAATGTTGCTAACTTCCATCAAGTATGGCAACAAGTATTGGCAGATTCACGCCGTGGCATGATGATCCAACGCTATAAAGGCTTGGGCGAGATGAATGCAGAGCAGCTTTGGGAAACCACGATGGATCCTGAAAATCGTAATATGCTTCAAGTGACGATTGATGATGCAATTGAAGCAGATCGCATGTTCTCTTGTCTCATGGGTGATGATGTTGAACCACGTCGTGCATTTATTGAAGAGAATGCATTGAATGCAGATATTGATGCTTAATGCTATAAGTTAAAAAAAGCACTCTTAGGAGTGCTTTTTTTGTATCAATCTAAAATCTTAAGTCATTTTTTGGGAATTAATTTCAATAAAATGATGTGCTTGAAGTCACATATTTTATTTATTATATGAAATATAAAGATAATTAAATAAGCATTTACGAAATTAATAAATAATTAAAAATATAAAATTCAATAACTTATAATTAGATAATAAAAAATAGAGCAATAGCTCTATTTTTTTAAATAGAGAGTGATTAAAATTTTTGTCATGGAAAAGAATCCATTTAAATGCTTAAAAGGAACTAAGAATGAAAAAAACAACTCTGGCTTTATTGGCGGCTTCAACCATGGGTATGGTTTCAACTGCTCAAGCAAAGGTTGATGTGTGTGTATTTGATTTACTCGGTAAGTCTGGTGAATCGTTTCAAATGGCTCAAGAATGGGCATTGGCAGCAAAGGGCTGGGGTGCAGATATCAATCTGATTCCACGTCAAGATGAGGCTGTAGCCGATAATGATTTTAAAGCAGGTAAGTGTGATGCTGTTTTCTTAACAGCGATGCGTGCTCGTCAATATAACAAGTTTGTGGGTTCGATTGACTCTTTAGGTGGCGCACCATCAAATGCAATTGCACAACGTGCGATTACTTTTGCTTTAGACAAACGTAATGCTGCAAAGATGGTCACAAATCTCGGTGGGAAAAAATATGAAGTGGCTGGTATTGCACCACTAGGGGCAGCATATATTTTCGTGCGTGATAAAAAAATTGATTCAATCGAAAAAGCTGCAGGTAAGAAATTCGCAGTATTAAGCTATGACCCCGCACAAAAAATTATGGTGCAACGTGTCGGTGCTCAAGCAGTCGGATCTGATGTTTCAAACTTTGTTGCGAAGTTCAATAATGGTCAGGTGGATATGGTGGGTGCACCAGCATATGCCTATAAGCCTCTTGAAATTTATAAAGGTTTAGGTAGTACAGGGGCAATGTTTGATTTCCCTGTGGTACACATTACAGCAAACTTTGTGATGAAGCCTGAAAAATTCCCTGAAGGGTTTGGTCAAAAATCACGTGATTGGTTTGTTAAAAACTTGCCGAAAAGCTACGCAATGATCAAGCGTTTAGAGGGTGAAATTCCTGCTAAGTACAAAATGCAATTCTCAGCTGAAGAAAAGCTGAAATATCAAAAACTACTTCGTGATGGTCGTATGGATCTCACTAAACAAGGTATTTATGACAAAGAGATGATGTCTGTTCTTAAGAAAGCACGTTGCTCTGTCGATAAATCCAACTTCGAATGTTCACTTGGTGGTGAATAATTCTGATTTCTAAAGAAAAAATCCTAGACCTGGTCTAGGATTTTTTTTATTCATTTTATGTCATTTTCGCCAATGCACATTTATAAGAAAAAAGTATGCTTTAATCACAATAAGTAGTATTTAAATGATCTGTATCTAAAAACCATATACATACAGCATCTCAGGATTAGTATCTACACAATTGGATCGTGTAATCTCATTTTAGTTCAACACACTGACACTGAAGTTTAAGGTGTTCGATATGGGATATTCGATACTATAAGAAAGAAGGAATAGGAAACAATAAAATGAATTTAACCAAAACATTATTATTATCAGCAGGTTTAATGACTGCTGCAACGGCTTCACAAGCAAAGCAAGTCGTCTGCGTGTTTGATCTCGTCGGGAAAAACGGCGATGTCTATGCGTTAATGAAAGATTATCAACTTGCTGCTAAGCAGTGGGGAGCTGATATTGAGCTTAAAGTCGGACAAAATGAAGGCGTAATTGCTGAAGATTTCAAAGCAGGTAAATGTGACGGTGTCAGTATCACAGGGATGCGCGGTCGTCAGTTTAATAATTTCACTGGCTCTTTAGATGCCATTGGTGCGATTACTAATCTCAATTTAGCTGTCAAAGTTATGCAAGGTTTAGCAAGTCCAACCTTTGCAAAGCATATGAAAAATGGCAACTATGAAGTTGCAGGAGTGATTCCTGTTGGCGATGCTTATTTAATGGTGCGTGATCGTAGTATTAATACGGTTGCTAAAGCTGCGGGTAAAAAGATCGCCGTACTTGATTATGATCAGGCACAAAAAATTATGGTACAGCAAATTGGTGCGCAAGCAGTGAGTTCTGATGTCACTAATTTTGGGAGTAAATTCAATAATGGCCAAGTTGATATTATTGGTGCACCAGCAGCGGTATTCCGTCCTTTAGAACTTCATAAAGGGCTAGGAACGAAAGGTGCAATTGTGAATTATCCAATTCTTCAAGTGACCGGTAATATCATCATTCGTCATGATAAATTCCCTGAAGGTTTCGGACAGAAATCGCGTGATTGGGTGAAAACACAATTACCACGTGCGAATCAAATTTTAGGCAAAATGAAAGCGGATATTCCGGCTAAATATTGGATGAATGTTCCAGCTGGAGATAAACCTGGTTATCAAAAATTAATGCGTGAATCTCGTATTGCACTTACTAAACAAGGTGTTTACAACAAACAAATGATGAAACTACTTTGGCAGTTCCGTTGTAAGAATGAACCGACAAACTTCGAATGTAGCTTGCAGGATGAGAACTACAAATAAGTTCATAGGACGTTACATTTAAATCCGATAAATTTACTCTGAATAAACTTTAAAGTTCGAGTTATGACCATATATTGAGTATGTTATACTTGATATATGGTCTTTTAATTTCAAAGCCTATTTAATTTTTTGAGGAATCCATCATGACTGCCCAAGCACTTGAGCTGACTGACAATGCTGCGAATAAAGTTCGTCAACTTCGTGAGAGCGAAGGAAATCAAGATTTGATGTTACGTGTATATGTGACAGGTGGTGGTTGCTCTGGTTTTTCTTACGGATTCAATTTTGCTGAATCTCAAAATGAAGACGATGCTGAATTTGTGAATGGTGATGTGAAGATGCTTGTTGACTCACTGAGTTATCAATATCTCGTTGGTTCAGTTGTGGATTATGTTGAAGGTTTGGAAGGATCACGCTTTATCGTGCAAAATCCTAATGCGACAACGACATGTGGTTGTGGATCTTCATTCTCAATTTAATATGCAGCAAAAAACGCCCGCTAAGCGGGCTTTTTTTATGATAATTTTTGCTGTTCTTTCAGAATTAAATCAGTCAGCTCATGATAATTTTGAACTGGAATCCAATGATTCGCCTCTAAATGAATTTCCGTATATGGACCTTCAACATAATTTTGATTGAACTGAACACCTTTAGCATCAATTGCAACGTCATCTTTGCCCCAAATAAATAAAGTGGGAACTTTGACTTTATTGAATAGCGTTTTATTAGAGCTAAAAGGTAAACCTCGATACCAATTGAGTGATGGGCTGAGCCGTTTTTCTATGATCATTTCTTGTTTAAAGTCATTTAATTGTTCAACTGTCATTCCAGAATTTTTTAATAAAGCCTCGCCAATTTGAGGTGTTTTATTAAAGAGCAACTCAGGTATCCATGGAAGCTGAAATAGTCCCATATAATAGGATTTAAAAAGTTGTGTACTGCTGTAAAAAGCCCGCATAAATGCTGCTTTGTGAGGGACGGAGATCGCGGTCAAATGTTTAATTTTATTAGGATAACGTAGAGCAACTTCCCAAGCAACGACTGCGCCCCAGTCGTGTCCTACGATATATGAAGGCACTCCAATTAAGTCGAGTAGAACATTTACATCATCTGCTAAATGTTGAATGGCATAATCTGCGCGTTTTTTCGGTTGAGCCCTTAAGCTATATCCACGTTGGTTTAACGCATAGGTGCGAAAACCATGTTGGTTTAGTATTTCGGCACTATGCTGCCAAATTTTTGATGTTTCAGGAAAACCATGTAATAGCACAATTGGACTGCCATCGATTGGACCGCTGTCTATTACATCAAAAATAAGATTACCTTTTTGAAACTCAGTGATTCGTTGTTGTTTTTCCATGATCTATATCCTCTTTCCTTTACATATCTTTATCAAATTTGGATGATAGAACTAGGGCTGAACGGGTCAGTTCTAGGTGAAAGAAGGTCGTTCATTGTCTGACAATATTATGGGTTGATTAAACGGTGTATTTGTATTGGGATTTGTTTTTGTAAGAACGTTAAGCAAAGTCTCAAAGCTAAGGTCCGATAGCTTAAGCTCGGAGTAACCAAGTGGACATCTTCAGGGATTAGAGACCATTCAGGTAAAATATGAATTAACGTTGAGTTGACTAATTGATGGGCCACTTGGATTTCTGCAACGGTGGCAATACCTAAATGTGCTTCTACAGCAGCAAGTGCATGTTCGGATGGTGTCACCATCAAATGGGTATAAATTTTAAATTTTTTTATCGTACCGTTTTTGAAAAGTGTGATTTTGGACAGCTCGCGGTTATGCGAGATAAAATGATGATCACACAGTTGCTCTGGGTGTTCAGGAATGCCACAACGCATTTGATAGGTTGGACTGGCGCATAAAATTCTTCGAACTTGTCCAACCTTTTGAGCATGGAGTGTAGAGTCTGCTAAATCACCAAGTCTGATGGCTAAGTCATATCCTCCAGAAATCAAATCAACTTTAGTGTCATTCAAATCAATTTCAATATCAATGTGTGGATATTCAATTAAAAATTGAGAGATTAAAGGCAATACCACCAATTTTCCAAAAGTTCCCGAAGCAGCTATTCGAATTCGACCTTTGGGTTGTATTTCTAATTGTGTGAGATCATTCGTCAGAGATTCAATCTGATGAAATAGGGGGGAGATTTCTTTTAAGAAAATCTTCCCAGCATCAGTCAGTGAGCTTGAATTGGTATTTCGATTTAATAATCTAATATTTAAGGATTCTTCAAGTCTTGAAAGTCGATTGGATAACGTGGATTTAGCAATATCATAACGTCTTGCTGCCGCGGATAAACTTCCAGCATCTGCAATCAGTACGAACCAATATAGGTCATCGATTGAGTAGGGTAAGCTGTTCATAAAATCGAACACCACCTTTCATTTTTATTGTCTATTCACATCATTATAGAACCGCTAAGTTAAGTCAATTGATCCGATGTAGCAAATGATCTGATTTAGCAAATTGAGGACATAGCAATGACAATGAATTGTGATTTAGAAACTGGTACTTGTTCAGTAGCCGAATTGGAAAAAGGCCAAAATGCAGTGGTCAATGTAGCATCTGACCTCAGCCTGATTTATGTGGGTGACCCAATGTGCTCATGGTGTTGGGGAAGTTCAAATATCATTAAACAAGCGCGTGAATATGCAATTCAGCATGGTGTTGGCTTTCAAGTGATTAGCGGTGGTTTAAGACCTGGTGGAGGTGATGCTTGGACCGATACTTTCAAGAATTTTTTACGCACCGAATGGAAAAATATTCAGAGACTGACTAAACAACCTTTCACTGAAAAATTGTTAGAAAGAGCACATTTTAACTATGATACCGAGCCTTCAGCACGTGCTGTTTACGTTGCTCGACAACTTTGGCAAGACCATGATCATCATGATGAAAAACTTTTGGCATTTTTTTCAGCAATCCAATATAAATTTTATGTGGATGGTGAAGATCCGAACGAGCTTGAATATTATCGAAGTATATGTGAAACGTTTGAGCTGGATTTTGACGTATTCTCAACGTTGTTTGAATTACCTGAGACCCAAGCAGCGACCTATGAAGAGTTCAAGCTTAATCGAAGTTGGGGCATAAAAGGGTTCCCAAGTTTTGCGATACGTCATGGAGACAATGTCAAAATCATAGGCTCTGGTCATGTGGCATTGGAAAAATTAACACAAGCTATTGATGACTTAATCAAAGATGCGCGTATATAAGGAAAAGTTGAATGGCGATTATTCTACAAATTGATTTTCCCTATGATGGACCTTGGGGTCATGAAATGTTTGAAAGTTTCAAAACACTCGCGGATTCAATAGCAAATGAGAAAGGCTTGATTTGGAAAATTTGGACTGAAAATGAAGCGTCCAAAGAAGCAGGTGGAATTTACTTATTTGAAAGCCAAGCAGATGCAGAGGATTATCTAAATATGCATCTTCAGCGTTTAAGGGAAAATGGCTTTACTGAATGTAGACATCGAATTTTTGCTGTAAACTCGCCACTTTCAAAATTGAATTTTGCACCTGTTTAAGTAAATCGATGTATCAACTCAGGATAGTGGATACATCGATTCTTCATTTAAACCGCAGTGATCGTTCCTAAAACTCGATCTCCTTGAGCTCCTGTCACTTCAGGTAAATTACCAGCAAGTTGGTTTACAAATCGCATAGCCAACCACGCAAAAGCGGTCGCCTCCACCCAAGTCGGTGCTAATCCCAAATCTGCTGTGGTTTGAACACTCCACTCATGTTTACGTAAACGCCAACGTAATTGTTCTAATAATTGTGAGTTGTATGCACCCCCCCCACAGACATAAACTTCACCTGTGTCCATAGGGGAACGATAAATGGCTTTTTTAATGGCACGTGTCGTAAGTTTCATCAGCGTTGCTTGAACATTTTCAGGCGTATCTTCAAGTTCATCGTATTCAACATCGCTACGCCAATCGGCAATTTGTTCATCCAACCATTCCAAATTAAAGTCTTCACGACCGGTACTTTTTGGCGGCTCTTTCGAGAAAAAGTCATGTGATTGCAAACGATCAAGCAAAGCACGAATAGGCGTACCATAAGCAGCCCAATTGCCATTTTCATCATAAGGCTGACCTGTGTAACGTTCACACCAAGCATCCATCAAAATATTGGCTGGTCCAGTATCAAAACCATATACGCCTTTAGGATCACCCGCAGGTAACATACTGACATTGGCAATTCCACCGAGATTTAAGATCACACGGTGTATCGTCGGATGCTGAAATAAGGCTTGATGGAATGCTGGCACTAGAGGTGCACCTTGACCACCAGCAGCCATATCACGGCGTCTAAAATCTGATACCACAGGAATTTGAGTGATTTCAGTAATAATGTTGGGATCACCAATTTGAAGGGTAAATCCATGTTCGGGACGATGACGAATCGTTTGACCATGAGATCCAATGGCTTTTATTTGAGTTCTATCGAGATTATTTTCTTGTATAAGTTGATTGATTCCATGACCGATCATCTGTGCTAAAGCGACATCAGCTTTACCCATGCGGTCAATTTCATTATCGTCTGGCAAAGTAAGTGCCATCAGTTCATCACGTAAATCTGGATCAAAGGCTAATGTCAGCGTTGCATGGATCTGTAATGGATCAAAAGAAGCGGCTACAAAATCGACGCCGTCCATACTCGTGCCAGTCATTACACCAATGTAGATTGTGGTCATGATTATTCTTAAGCCTGCATTGTGCTGAAAAAGTGTTAGTATATCGCACAAATTGAACAACAGATGTATTTGGGTTTTGTGATGTCAAATTTCCTGCCTGCTGAAGAACAACTTGCCCTCATTCAACGAGGCACACATGAAATTATTTCAGAAGAAGATCTTCTGAAGAAATTAAAATTGAATCGTCCTTTGAAAATTAAGGCGGGTTTTGATCCTACAGCACCAGACTTACACTTAGGTCATACGGTATTAATTAACAAGCTTAAAGTGTTCCAAGACTTAGGTCATGAAGTATTCTTCTTGATTGGTGATTACACTGCGATGATTGGTGACCCAACAGGTAAAAGTGCAACTCGTCCACCATTGTCACGTGAGCAAGTCTTAGAAAACGCGAAAACCTATCAGGAACAAGTGTTCAAAATTCTTGATCCAAATAAAACTAAGGTGGTGTTTAACTCAGAATGGTTTGCTCAAAAAACTGCTGCTGATCTGATCCAATTGGCTTCACAGCAAACGGTTGCACGTATGCTTGAACGTGATGACTTTACTAAACGCTATAACAACCAACAGCCGATTGCGATTCACGAGTTTTTGTATCCATTGGTGCAAGGCTATGACTCTATCGCGCTTGAGGCAGATGTTGAGTTAGGTGGTACAGATCAAACCTTTAACTTGCTGATGGGGCGTACTTTACAAGGTCGTTATAATCAAGAGCCACAAGTGTGTATCACTGTACCAATTCTTGAAGGTTTAGATGGCGTCAACAAAATGTCTAAATCTTTAGGTAACTACATTGGTGTATTTGATGCACCTGGTGCGATGTACCAAAAAGTACTTTCAATGCCAGACAGCTTAATTGAGCGATATTTCGAACTTCTTAGCTTCAAGTCAATGGAAGAGATCGAAGGCTTATTGAAAGAAATGGCCGAAGGTCGTAACCCTCAAGAAATTAAACGTATCTTAGCGCTCGAGTTAGTGGAACGTTTCCATGGAAGCGAAGCTGCTGCGAATGCACATAAAGGTGCAGGGAATATCATCACAGAAGGTGAGCTTCCTGAAGGAACGCCAGAAGTGACGATTTCACGTGGTGAATTCGGTGGTGAAATGTTTATTGCTTCTATTGTTCGTGCAGCAGGTTTAACTAAAAATGCAGCGCAAGCCAAAGATGCTGTTTCACGTGGAGCCGTAAAAGTTGATTGGGAGGTGGTGGATGCATCATTCTCAATTAACGAAAACAAAACAGTGATTGTTCAAGCAGGTAAAAAGGCCATTGCTAAAGTAACTTTTACTGACTAAATCATTAAGTTTTGCATGATTAAAAAGCCATCCTAAGTGATGGCTTTTTTATGTCAAGAATGAAATGAAGATGAAAGATGGATTAATTTTTGGTTGTTCTGGTTGAAATCCATTAAAATGCGCCATCCAATACTTATTTGTTTGAATATCTATGATTCAGTTAGACCAACTTACCATTCGCCGCGGCGGTCGCATTTTATTTGAAAAAGCGTCTATGCAACTTCACCCTGGTTGGAAGATTGGTTTAACAGGTGTCAATGGTGCAGGAAAATCGACGTTGTTTTCAGCCTTACTTGGGGGCATGGAATCAGATGGTGGCTCATTGACACGACCATCGGTTTGGACAGTGGCGCATATGGCGCAAGAGATTAAAGCGCTGGATATGAAAGCGATTGATTTCGTTCTATCAGGTGATGAAGAGTATTGGGATATCCAACACAAACTTGAGCATCCTGACGGATTGTCTGATCAAGATTTGGCAAATTTATATGGTCGTTTTGATGAAATTAGTGGCTATTCAGCGCCGTCTAAAGCATCACAACTGATGGCTGGGCTAGGCTTCTTTGAACATCAGTCAGAACTTAGCGTAAAAAGTTTCTCTGGTGGATGGCGTATGCGTTTAAATCTTGCGCGTACTTTGATGAGTCGTTCAGATTTACTCTTACTTGATGAACCGACGAACCATTTAGATTTAGACGCTATTTTATGGTTAGAAGACTGGTTGAAAGCATATGAAGGCACATTGGTACTGATTTCGCATGACCGTGATTTCTTGGATGCCATTACCGACCATATTTTGCATATCGAAAACCAAGAACTAACGCTTTATACCGGTAACTATTCAACCTTTGAACGTACCCGAAGTGAACGTTTAGCTCAGCAACAACAAGCCTATGAGAAACAGCTTGAGCTACGTGCACATCTGCAAAAATATATCGATCGTTTTAAAGCTAAGGCAACCAAAGCAAAACAGGCACAAAGCCGTATTAAACAGCTCGAACGAATGCAAGAGCTTTCTGCTGCGCATGTCGATACGCCTTTTACCTTTAGCTTCCGTGAACCGACCAAAATGAGTTCTCCATTGTTACAACTGGATAGTGCTGATATTGGTTATGGCGACAAACTGATTGTGACCAATGTGAAGCAACAAATCACGCCAACCAGCCGTATCGGTCTGCTGGGTATGAATGGTGCAGGTAAGTCCACATTAATTAAATCTTTGGTGGGTGATTTACCTTTAATCCAAGGTCAACGTAAAGCATCCGAATTACTTAATATTGGTTATTTCGCTCAACATCAAATGGATGCATTAGATGGTAATGCGAGTCCAATGTTGCAGTTATCTCGTATCGCAGATAAGAAGATCAGTGAAGCGACTTTACGCGCATTTTTAGGAAGTTTTGGCTTCTCTGGTGAGCGTATGGATACACCGTGTGAAAGCTTTTCTGGGGGGGAGCGTGCACGTTTAGCATTGGCTTTGATTGTCTGGCAGCGTCCAAATGTTTTAATTCTAGATGAACCGACCAACCATTTAGACTTGGATATGCGTCATGCATTAACTATGGCACTACAAGATTTTGAAGGGGCAGTGGTGCTGGTGTCACATGAACGTCAATTGATTGCAAGTGTCTGTGATGAATTACTCCTAGTGCATAACGGTAAATGTCGTGAGTTTGAAGGTGATCTGGTCGCTTATGCAGACTGGTTACGTCAAGCACGTGCAGAGTTGATGAAGCAAGGGCAGCAAGCACCTGAGCCAGTGAAATCTCAAGTGATCGATAAGCCTGTAGTTTCTAAAGTAGATAAAGAAGCACAGCGTAAAGAAGCTGCGCGTCGCCGTGAAATGAGCCGCCCAATTCGTAAAAATATCGAAAAATTGGAAGCTGAGATTGCAAAGATTCAACCACGTTTAGTTCAAATTGAGGATGCTTTAGGGGATGCATCACTTTATGATGCATCTCGGAAAGATGATCTTTTAAAATTGATGAATGAACAAACTGAGCTTAAAGGAAAATTAGCACAAGCAGAAGAAAAAATGCTTGAACTGATGATGGAACTTGAAGAGTTAGAAAGTTCATTCGAAGATTAATGAATAATTTCTAAATAAAAAAAGCCCAATGAAAATTGGGCTTTTTTTATAAAATATTGAGTTATATAATTTTATTTATGTGATTAAATATTGAAAATATTAATAATTTTTTGAGTTTTATAATGGGTGACATAATTCAATTTAAAAAGAAAAGAATTACTAAAGGTTTAATAATTTCAGGAATGGGTGGTGTTTCGAATGAAAATGGACTTGTTGCTAAAGATTTAACACATGCAGATTTAATGTTTTATGGGCTTTATTGGGATAATATAATAGTCACACAAATTCCAATGTTTCATTTTACTAATGATGTAATTGAAGAATTTAGAAGTAATGGTGTCATTGAGTTTTATTCTAATGCACCCCCACAGTCAATGCATTCATCAGAAATGCAAAGAATGGCATTAGAATCATTATTAGCATGTCAAAGTGTAAGAAGACAAAATAAAGATGCAGATTGGATAATTTATAATAATGTTGCTGAGGGATTTAATAGTATTGAATCTGAAAGTTTAATTGAACAGGATTCTATTCGAGTTGAAATTTCAAAATGTTTACCTTATCCAAGTACGTATGTTCCGATTGATACATTAAGAAAATTTAGAGAAGATTATTTGGATGAATTAGATAGATTACATTTTGCTAAATATAAATTATTTGAAAAGATTAGTTCTCATGAGAATTTAGCACGTAGAGATTTAGCAAAATGTTATGAGCTGGAAGAGTTTGAAAGAGCGATTCGAGATTATGAGCACGCCTTTTCATGTAGGTTTAGATATTACTCTATGAAATCTTTAATTAGTGATATTCGGCATAATAAGTCAGAACTTTTAGAAGTTGGTTTAGCTGCAGGTGATTTAGTTCTTGGTGGATTTAATCTTTCAGGAACATATAATTTTGGAAAAACATTTTTTAATTTATTTAGTTCTAAACAAAAAATTCATGAAGCAAAGCAGAATTCCCCTGAATTTCAATTCATATCCTCAGCAATAAGTAATGGAATAATTCTGCAAAAGTTTAATAACCAAAATTAAAAAACCGCGCTTTCGCGCGGTCTTTTATTTAAAGTGACAAATTATTTTTTGTCATCTTTAACTTCAGTGAACTCAGCATCTACAACACCGTCGTCCGCTTTTTGTTGTTGACCAGCAGCATCACCTTGGAATGCATTTGGATCAAAACCTTGCGCACCACCTTGAGCACCCTGCGCAGCTTCATAAGCACGTTGAGTGATCGGCATGATGATGTTTTGAAGTGCTTCAGTTTTCGCTTTGATCGCATCAACATCATTTTCTTTGGTTGCAGCTTCAAGTTCTGAAACAGCAGTTTCAACCGCAGTTTTTTCATCAGCAGTTACTTGTTCGCCAAGGTCTTTTACTGCTTTTTGAGCAGAAGAAACTAATGCATCAGCTTCGTTACGCGCTTTTGCTAATTCTTCAAACTTACGGTCTTCTTCAGCATTCGCTTCAGCATCTTTGATCATCGCTTCAATTTCAGCATCGCTCAAACCTGAGTTTGCTTTAATTTGAATGGATTGCTCTTTACCAGTGCTCTTGTCTTTCGCAGATACTTTCAAGATACCATCAGCGTTGATGTCGAACGATACTTCAATTTGCGGCACACCACGTGGAGCAGGTGGGATATCGCCCAATTGGAAGTTACCCAACAATTTGTTTTGTTGAGCCATTTTACGTTCACCTTGGTAAACCGAAATGTCTACTGCAGGCTGGTTATCAGCAGCTGTAGAGAACACTTGTGATTTTTTCGCAGGGATTGTTGTGTTTTTCTCGATGATTGGAGTTAACACGCCACCCATTGTTTCAATACCAAGTGTCAATGGTGTTACGTCAAGTAATAGAACGTCGTTCTTATCACCTGAAAGTACAGCACCTTGGATCGCAGCACCCATTGCCACAGCTTCGTCAGGGTTCACGTCTTTACGTGGCTCTTTACCGAAGAACTCTTGTACTTTTTGTTGTACAAGTGGCATACGAGACTGACCACCAACCAAGATCACGTCAGAGATATCAGAAGTTGATAAACCAGCATCTTTAAGTGCAATCTTACATGGCTCGATTGTACGAGCAACTAAGTCAGCAACAAGACCTTCTAATTTCGCACGTGTTACGTTGATCACTAAGTGTTTAGGACCAGTCGCATCAGCAGTGATATATGGAAGGTTGATTTCAGTTGCATTCGAAGAAGACAATTCAATCTTCGCTTTCTCAGCAGCTTCTTTCAAACGTTGAAGTGCAAGAGGATCGTTCTTCAAGTTTACGTTTTGTTCTTTCTTGAACTCTTCAACCAAGAAGTCGATTAACGCGTTATCAAAGTCTTCACCACCAAGGAATGTGTCACCATTAGTAGACAACACTTCGATTTGTTGGTCGCCATCAAGGTCAGCGATTTCAATGATTGATACGTCGAAAGTACCACCACCTAAGTCGTAAACTGCGATTTTACGGTCGCCTTCTTTCTTGTCCATACCGAACGCAAGCGCTGCAGCTGTTGGTTCGTTGATGATACGTTTAACATCTAAACCAGCAATTTTACCAGCATCTTTCGTTGCTTGACGTTGAGCATCGTTGAAGTATGCAGGAACAGTAACTACCGCTTCAGTAACTGTTTCACCTAAGTAATCTTCCGCAGTTTTCTTCATTTTCTTAAGAACTTCTGCAGAGATTTGTTGTGGTGCTAGTTTCTTGTCGTTTACATCAACCCAAGCATCGCCATTGTCAGCTTTGATGATTTTGTAAGGTACAAGACCAATATCTTTTTGAACTGCTTGATCTTCGTAACGACGACCGATCAAACGTTTGATCGCGAATAATGTATTTTTCGGGTTTGTTACCGCTTGACGTTTAGCTGATTGACCAACAAGGATCTCGCCATCTTTATACGCAATAATAGACGGAGTTGTACGAGCGCCTTCAGCGTTGTCGATTACTTTAACTTTATCGCCTTCAAGTACTGCAACACATGAGTTTGTAGTACCTAAGTCAATACCAATAATTTTAGCCATTGATGTGTTCCTCGAAAATTTTGTTGTGATCTTTCACTTGTTATCCGATATGAGAGCCATTCATTATTTTTCAAGTTAAAAACTTAAAAAATTTTTACAAACTCCCGTATTTCTTGACTTATTGGCCTACCATGACCATTGCAGGACGAAGTAAACGGCCAGAAAGGGTGTAACCTTTTTGAAGTACCGTACCAATCTCACCCGCTTTTGCATCTGGAGCAATACCTACTGCTTGATGCAAATCAGCATTAAAACCATTTTCAGTGTCAACTGCCACAACACCAAATTTTTCTAATGTTGCTAATAATGACTTCAGTGTGAGTTCTACACCTTCTGATAAAGGAGTTTTTTCATCACCTGCAGCAGCAATTGCACGTTCAAGGTTGTCAACTGAATCCAATAATTCTTTTGCAAATTTCTCTAAAGCAAATTTTTTCGCAGTATCCGCTTCACGCTCTAAACGTTCTTTGGTTTTTTCTGCTTCATACTTCGCATTTGCAGCAACTGCTTTTTCATATTTTAAGTTTTCAGTCAGCGTTGCGATTTGCGCTTGAAGGTCTTCTACAGAAACTTCAACTTCAGCTTGTTGATTTTCAACTTGCTGTTCAGTTTGTTCCGTTTGAACGTCCTGAGTTTGTTCGTTTTGCTCATTTGCCATGGAAGATCTCCGCTTAAATGGGTTTTTAAACATGTACAGTCCTTTGGCATCAGTGTTAACTGCGTTAATCTGAACTGCCATGCGTGTGTAATTCATCAATACAAAGGTAATGTGGGCGACTATAAATAATTCAAGCTTAAACGATGTTTATTTCTACTAAATTCATCTTTACAACAAGGAATGAAAATTTTTCGATCCATTTAGAGAAATCTAAAGTCTAGAATAAGAAGAGGAGATGAGCTGAAGAAAGATTATAAAAATATGATTTAGTGTATATTTTATATATAAAAAATATAGATTCAGATAAAACAAGTCTTTCCTTTTAAATAATCAAAACTGTATTATCTTTAACCAGATACTAACGCTGTAGTTTCTATTTATTTTGTTTTTGCTTTTTAATAGCTCATCCAACCTCCTTGGATGAGTTTTTTTTTTGCTTATCGAGATCTGAATAACAATGTTAAGCAACCGATATAACGTGTAGCCACACTGTGATTCAGTCACATTCAAAAATGACTCATATCGCGCCACATATTCACAAAAAAATAAATTAAACAAATGGCTTAGGAGATATATTCAACTATAAAAGTTAAATTGCATTTTCTTTACACTTTTTTCATAAGTTCAACCTGAAGTCATCGAAATTTGAACCAAGAACTGACGCATGAAATAAAAAAGTCAGGAATGATAAGCCTTCAAAGTTAACTCTGACTTTGAATGTTTCAAGTAAGGAATTAAACAATGAAAAAATTAGGTCTCATTTCCCTGGCATTTGCAGCTATTGGTTTTGCTACTGTAGGTTGTACTTCAAACCAATCTGCTGAAACTGCTCAAGCGACTCAACCGACCACACAAACAGATGCTTCAATAGCGCAAGCGGCAACTACTGAAATGGATACCCAAAATGGTGTGGCTGTACAAGCTGACCCAAGTGTAGAGTCTGCTGAACCGGTTCAAGCTGTCCCAGCTGAAGGTGCAGAAGCCCCTCAAGTTGTTGAGTAAAATGCAATGAAATTTAATTCATTTAAACTGCTTATAATGGGTTAAATTTTATGAAAATGCAGAGAATAGAGAGTAAATAGGATGCCTTTACTGTCTATTTTTAGAGTCATAGCACTTAAAAAAACCTAACATTCAAATGTGAATGTTAGGTTTGTGAGGTAACTTTAAATCAATTGTGTTGAGTCCAAGAAAGCTTAACGATCTCGGCGATCATGTTGACGTTCTTGTTCTCGCTTCTTGCGATCCTGTTCTAAGCGCTTACGTTGTTCTTCAATCGCTTTTTTACGATTATCTTGATTCCAACGATTACGTTCAGCTTGACGTTGTTTTAAAATTTCCTTTTGACGTTGTTCAATCTGTTTACGACGATCATGCTCAGCACGTTCTTTATTACGTCGATCTGCTAATTCACGTTGTTGGCGTTGACGTTCATATTCACGTTTGCGCTTTTCTTGTTCAAGGCGCTGTTGATGTAAACGTTGTGCGCGTTCTCTCTCCCAACGTTGACGGTCATAGTTGCGATCATAATCACGATCATAACGATGGTCATAATTACCATTATAATAAGGGCCATCATCAGGGAAGGCCACACAACCTACTGCAAGAACTGCTGTGACCAATGACATTATCATTACTTTTATTGCCATAGCTTTCACCTTTATATGTTGAATCAGGACAACCAAAAAATTCCTGATGTTGGATTAAATAGTCAATGACAAGACTGCTATAGTCAGATTAGCGTAAATGGGATTGAAGTTTGTATATTGATCAGTAGACTTAGTTAACAAAATAGTCATGAAATGGCTGATCGTGTAGAAAATATGAAGAATACGGATTTTTAAAAGGATCGGAATCGTGAATCAAAAAATACAACAATTACTTGAAAATGGTCAGGGTTCTGCAGGACGTGCATTAGATCGACTCCCAAAGATCGTTCAAGAATCTCTAGTGAAGTTACTTGGCTATCCCTATGACTATCCTCAACTCGATAGTTTTACAAAATGCTTGATGGCTGCACAGTTGAAACAAGGAAAATCAGGCTTTATTGGCGCTGATATTGATAAATCAAGAAAAGAATTTGAAAATCAAATCCAATCCATCACGCATAAATCAACTCATGTTCAATATGTAGAAGATATTCGTCTTCCTTTACAAAGTGGTACTGTATTTGCCAGACATTATCATCCTGCTCCGAATAAAAAATTACCAATGATTGTGTTTTATCATGGTGGTGGGTTTGTTGTCGGAAGTGTGAATACACATGATGAAGCGTGCCGAATCATTGCGAATTATGCAAAAGCACAAGTGATCAGTATTGATTATCCTTTAGCGCCAGAAGTTTCTCCACAATCATTGATTCAATCATGTGAAGACGCATTGGCATGGGTATATCAAAATCGCCGTCACTTTAAAATCTTAAAAAATCGTATTGCTGTAGCAGGAGATAGTGCTGGCGGTAATATTAGTGCTGTCGTTGCTCAACGTGCATTGAATGCCAGTTATGCGCCTCAAGCTCAATTTTTAATATATCCTGCGGTGGATTTCAAAAGTCGTCATCCATCATTCTTTGCGTATAAAGATGGTTTAGTATTAACCAACAGCGATATTGACTATGTGACAGAATACTACGCGACAAGACATAAAGTTGCTTTGGATAATCCACTAATCTCCCCAACATACGGCAATCTAAAAAAATTGGCACCAGCTTATGTTGTTACAGCGGGACATGATGTATTGCATGATGAAGGCAAAATTTACGCCCACAAATTACGTCAAAATGGCACTAAAGTGTTGTATCAAGATTTTGAAGATCAAACACACGGATTTATTAATCTAACGCTAGTCTCAGGGCGTTCTAAAAAATTGTTGATTGAAATGAGTAAAGAGTTTAGAAGATTTTGGGATAAAAATAGTTAATAGATGCTTACTTTCAAATCCTGAGATTCAAACGAAACTCAGGATTTTTTCTTTATATAGAGTAATCGAATAAAAATACTTTGATGTTTAACAAAAAACTGAATCTTTTCTGGCGATTGATTCATGAATAATAGATAAGATAAAAAAATCAATAAGAGGATAGCGTATGTTAAAAAAAATGATGTTAGGTGTTTCTGTTGCGGCGATGAGTACTTTGTCTTTGGCAGCAAATACGCATATGCAAATCAAAACATCAGCAGGAGATATCGAAATCGAGTTGTTTAATGATAAAGCTCCGATTTCAGCAAAGAACTTTGAAACTTATGCGAAAGCTAATTTTTATAACGGCACAATCTTCCATCGGGTTATTCCAGGGTTCATGATCCAAGGTGGAGGATTAGATGTATCGATGAAAGAAAAAGCGAATCGACCTCCAATCAAGAACGAGTCTTATAATGGCTTAAAGAATAACCGTGGCACTTTAGCCATGGCACGTACAAACCAGCCTGATTCAGCAACAAGCCAATTTTTTATCAATATTGCGGATAATGATTTTCTAAATAAAGCGCCAATGAATCCTGGTTATGCTGTGTTTGGTCAGGTAACTAAAGGCATGGATGTTGTCGATAAAATTGCAAAAGTGCCTACTGGTAGATTTGGTATGCATCAAGATGTGCCAAAAAATCCTATTAAAATTTTAAGTGTGAATATAAAACCTTCAAAAGCGAAATAGTGATTAAAAAAAGAAGCAAAAATATTAAATTAATATTTTTGCTTCAATATTATAGGGTTAAGTGTAAATGTGATTATTAATGAATCATAATGGTGCATAAAAATAGATCACTCATTAAAACATGGGGTTAAAAGCACTTGCAATGATTTCGAAATGCTCTAGAATGCACCCCATACCGACGAGATACACGGAAACGAGCGAAGCAGGTTGCTGAGTTGTTAAGTGTTTCGAGTCCAGCTTCTAGCATTGA
>NZ_JBWYII010000016.1:0-18935 GCF_056779705.1 Acinetobacter sp. 25-47-130
TGTTTTGCCATTCTTCAAAGAGGATTTCGACCACTTCGACCACGGATTTGTTCATAAATACGCGGCTGTTGCGGCGTTTGTGCCAAAGTGAAGTTGCATCGTTAAGCCTGAGTTTGTAGAGGGTCAGTGCCCCATCGCTTTGTCCTTGTGAAGCTTCGGTGATGATGCCGGTGGTTCTAAACAGGGTTCCTTGATCGGTGACTTGATCGACGGCAACTTGTGTGCCGATGAATTGTTTGAGTGGAATTAAGGCATTGGTCGAGAGACAGACGAGTTCTGCTTGCACGCCTTCGTTAAGGGCATGGCTGCCATCGATACGTTGTAGGAAGACTTGGCTATTCAGCTGTGAATGACTGAATTGGATGTGGAGGGCTCTGTTTTGGGCGGTTAGGCCGAGCTGTTCCAATGCCGAAAAGATGTTGGCAAGCATGGTTATTATCTGTCTTTTATAATTTAATAAAGCTAAAGAATTTCTTAATATTTAATCAAAAAAAATACGATTTACCTAGTCTTGGTTACATAAATGAACTTTAAAAAATGTAAAAAAATCGGCAATAAAATTGCCGATTTTTATTTCTTCTTACGATGAGATTTATTCTGTTAGCATTAAATCTGCACTCATACCAACCGTATTGTAACCAGCATCTACATATAAAATTTCGCCAGTAATACCATTTGCCCATGGTGAACACAAGAACAATGCCGCATTACCTACATCTTCAATCGTGACATTACGCTTTAAAGGTGCAACCTTTTCATTCAGATCAAGCATCTTACGGAAAGACTTGATACCTGAAGCCGCAAGCGTACGAATTGGACCAGCTGAAATCGCATTTACACGAATTCCTTCAGCACCCAAACTTGAAGCCAAGTAACGAACGCCAGCCTCTAAAGATGCTTTCGCCAATCCCATAACATTATAGTTTGGCATCACACGCTCTGAACCTTGGTAAGTGAGTGTGAGCAAACAACCCTGACGAGCAGTTAAAAGTGGTTTTGCCGCACGAGCCATGGCAATAAAGCTATAGGCACTGATGTCATGCGCGATTTTAAAACCTTCACGATCAGTAACTTCAGTAAAATCACCATCTAAAGTATGTGCTGGTGCAAAACCAATTGAATGCACTACGCCATCCAAACCATCCCAATGTTTTGCTAATTCAGCAAATGCCTGTTCGATTTCAGCATCAACAGCAACATCACATGGAAAAACTAGTTTTGAACCAAACTGTTCAGCAAAGTCATCAACACGCTTCTTCATTTTTTCATTAGGATAGGTAAATGCCAATTCTGCACCTTCACGGTGTAAAGCTTCTGCAACACCGAATGCAATCGACAATTTACTCGCAACACCCGCGATTAAAAAACGTTTACCTGCTAATAGTCCTTGTGCCATGTGACTCTCACTTAAATTAATTTTCATGCATGATGCCAAGTCTAGAGCATTTACGAAATTGCATAATGCATCTTTTTTCAAAAAATTGTTAAACCGAATTAGACGCTAAAAAAAGATCAGACATCAGTCTGATCTTTTTACACGCCTTAGCTGAACGACATTAGTCATTACTAGACAGTAGACCAATTAAACGCAAGAAAGAGAAATACATCCAAACTAAAGTGGCTAATAAGGCAATTCCACATAACCATTCCATCGCTTTAGGCGCATATTGAGCTGCGGCATTTTCAATCAGGTCGAAATCTAAAATTAGATTTAATGATGCAATAATGGCGACAAAAGCTGCAAATCCTAAACCTAGCCAATTATTATCAAATATATATGGAATGCTCGAACCAAAAGCTAGACTGATAATAAATTGGAGCACAAATACAATCGCAATCGCAATGGTGGCTGACAACACAACCGCTTTAAATTTCTCAGTCGCACGAATAATTTGAAACCGATAAAGCGCGAACATCACCAAAGTCGTGACAAATGTTGCGAGCAAGGCCTTTAAAGGAACTCCAGGGTATTTCAGTTGAAATATGACTGAAATACCCCCTAAAAAAGCACCTTGAAATAAAGCATATGGAATAGCTAAAGTTCGAGCAGTATTCGGCTTAAAAGTAGTAATGAGTGCCAGAATGAATCCACCAATCGCCCCCACCATCGCACTAGCATAGGCGAGTGATACATTTAAAGTCATAAAACTATAAATAAACAGCGCGATACCCACCGCTGCCGAAATCACAGTTAATACAACAGATTTCTGAATCGCACCTTGAATGGTCATGGGTTGTTGATAATTGGATACCGTCTCTACACGGGTTAAAATCGGATTACTACTTTGCATAACTTAGTCTCTGTTATCATTCTTAAATTTTCACTATTCTGAGATCTATCAGCATAAAAATCAGTTTATTTTTTGCTATCAACTTTTAAACATTTTAATTAATACTTTGTTCTTTCGATCATTTATAAAATCTATAAAAAAGAGGCCTTAGCCCCTTTTCTAAAATTTCAACAGAACTTTTTAATTATTTGAGATGAAAAAATATTGACGGTAATACTTCAATTCAGCAATTGAGTCACGAATATCATCCATCGCAAGATGAGAAGCATTTTTCTTTAAGCCACTCATAATTTCTGGGCGCCAGCGTTTTGCTAACTCTTTAACAGAAGACACATCCAAATTACGGTAATGGAAGAACTGCTCAAGCTCTGGCATTAAACGATGTAAGAAACGGCGATCTTGGCAAATTGAGTTTCCACACATTGGAGATGATTTTGGATTGACCCATTTTTTTAAGAATTCAAGTGTTTGTTGCTCAGCATCTTGCGCAGTTAACTTACTACGGCGTACGCGTTCAATAAGTCCAGATTGCCCGTGCTGACGTGTATTCCACTCATCCATCGCATTTAAAATAATATCTGACTGATGTACAGCTAACACTGGGCCTTCAGCAAGGATATTTAAATGATCATCTGTAATAATCGTTGCAATTTCAATAATTTGATCATTGTCAGTATCTAACCCTGTCATTTCAAGGTCGATCCAAATTAAGCGGGTATCTGGGGTGCTGCTCATAAAGTGCAATCTTATTGGGCTAAATTAAAGATGGATAGTAGCAAATTATTCCGATCTTGGCTGTAAATCCATGGCTCATCATGCTATTTTTGCCATCTAAATTTCAAGGTTTTTTAGGTTGTGAATGGCTTTAATTCGTAAGCGTCGTTTGACAGAGCAACAACAACGTCGTATTCAGAAACAACATCAAACACGTCAAGAAGAAATCGACACGTCTCACGACTTAGAAGGCTTAGTCGTCCAACACTATGGTCGACAACTCGAAGTACAAGCCCTCTCCTTGCCTGATCAACATCCAATAAAACCAGATACCAAAGAAGGTGAGCCAGAACCTTTTTGGAAACCTATTAAATTGAATAGCGTTTGGCGCTGTCATACCCGTACCAATTTAGAATTATTGGTTACAGGTGATCGCGTAAAATGGCAAGCAGATCCAAATACTGGCTTAGGTATTATCACAGCGATTCAACCGCGACAATCCTTGTTGACTCGCCCAGATCGTTATCACAAAGTAAAACCAGTAGCTGCAAATATCAGCCTGATCGTCATTGTGATTGCACCGTTACCAGAACCTGCACCAACCCTAATTGATCGTTATTTGGTTGCATGTGAAGATGCAAATATTCCAGCTTTATTAGTATTAAACAAATGTGATTTACTGAAAGAAAATGATCCAATTTTGTTGTTAGCAGAAGAATATCGTCAACTTGGTTATGACTTCATCCTGACCCAATCTAATGGTAATTTAGATGAGTTGATTCAACGTATTGACAACCAAACTGTTGCATTTGTAGGTCAATCAGGTGTTGGGAAAAGTACACTTATTAATGCCATCATTCCTGATGCTGATCAAAAAACCAATGTCATTTCAGAAAACTCCGCACTCGGTCAACATACCACGACCTCAACACGTTTAATTCGTTTTGGTGAAAATGGTGCTTTAATCGATTCCCCAGGTATTCGTGAATTTGGCTTATGGCATTTAGATCATGAGAAAATCGATGGTGGCTTTCCTGAAATTTCTGCGCTCTTAGGACATTGTCAGTATCGCAATTGCACCCATACGCACGAAAAGCAATGTGCGCTTAAAGAAGGTGTCAAAAATGGTGATATTTTACAAAGACGTTTAGAAAGTTATTTACGTCTAATAGATGAGATTACTGAGGCGCAACAAAAAAATTAGTTTTCTTTAAGCACGCCCTTGAAGCAGTGATTTTGATCACCATATATATACGTTATACTCAACGCAGTTTTTAATTAGTCATTAGGTGATTTGTGGAACGTTGGTTCGAATTTATGGGGAATCACCCCTTTTTATTTGCAATTTTAGGGGCCCTTATTGTTTTGTTTTTCGTTTTTGAAGGACAACGTAGTGGTCGTAAAATTTCTCCACAATCGCTCGGAATTTTAGTGAAAGCTAAAAATGCGATGCTGATTGATTTGCGCGATGCTAAAGATTTCCGTGAAGGTCATATTAGCGGTAGTCGTAATATTCCATATAGTCAAATTGCTGCAAATGTTGAAGAATTAAAAGCTGCGGACCGTCCATTGGTATTCATTTGTAATTTAGGCCAAGTTGCAGGCTCTGCTCTACAACAAGTCGGTCATACAGATAGTTATCGTTTAGACGGTGGCATCAGTAACTGGAAAGCTCAAGGCTTACCTTTAGTAAAAAGCAAAAAAGCTTAAGGAGTTTGTAAAATGACAGCTCAAGTGACTGTATATTCAACAACGATGTGTCCTTATTGCGTACGTGCAAAGCAACTCCTTGAACGTAAAGGCATTGAGTACAAAGAAATTAATTTATCAAAAGAAGCACCTGAGGTTCGTGTTGAGTTGATGCAAAAAACCAACCACCGCACAGTGCCACAAATTTTCATTAAAGATCAATTCATCGGTGGTTTCGACCAACTTTATGCTTTAGAGCGTGAAGGTAAACTAGACGAATTATTGGCATAATCACTAAATCTAAGGAATTAAGAATGAGTGAAGAACAACAAGTTCAACCACAATTAGCATTAGAACGTATTTATACAAAAGACATTTCTTTTGAAGTTCCTGGTGCTGCGGTTTTTACAAAAGAATGGCAACCTGAGTTAAACATCAATCTTTCTTCATCAGCTGAAAAAGTAGATCCAACTCATTTTGAAGTTTCTTTAAAAGTGGTTGTACAAGCTGCGAATGCAGGTGAAACTGCATTTATCGTAGACGTAACACAATCAGGTATTTTCTTGATTGATGGCGTTGAAGATGAACGTCTTCCGTACATTCTTGGTGCTTATTGCCCTAATATTTTGTTCCCATTCCTTCGTGAAGCGGTGAACGATCTTGTAACTAAAGGTAGCTTCCCTCAATTACTTCTTACACCGATTAACTTCGATGCTGAGTTTGAGGCAAACATGCAACGCGCTCAAGCTGCAGCTGCTGAAGGTCAAGCTTAATCGTTTGATTAACTTCCCCCTTATAAAAAAGACCGCATTTGCGGTCTTTTTTATATCCTACATTTAAACAGGTCGTTTTTCTTGATGTAATGCATCATGGATAGCTTCAACCAATTGTTGTGCAATTTCTTGCTTTGAAGCTTTTTCAAGATCACGTTTTTCCATTTCATATTGTTCAGCAAAAAACACAGTCATCGCATTTTCATCTGAAGCAAAACCAATATCCGCTCTTGAAACATCATTGCATGCGATCATATCTAGTTTCTTAGCCACCAATTTACCTGCGGCATATTCTTCAACATTACGCGTTTCAGCTGCAAAACCGACCATAAATGGACGTTTGTCTTGCAAAGCTATCGTCGCCACGATATCAGGATTTTTAACAAGAGAGACAGCTAACTCATCACCAGCTTTTTTGATTTTATGTTCCGCAACTTCTGCAACACGATAATCCGCTACGGCAGCTGTCGCAATAAATACATCACATCCTGTTTCCAACTGATTCATGCTTAAATCAAGCATCTGTCTCGCTGAAGATACATTTAAACGCTTCACCCCATTCGGTGTATCTAAACTGACAGGACCCGCGATCAGTGTCACCTCAGCACCTGCTGAATAACATGCAGCAGCAATAGCAAACCCCATTTTTCCAGTGCTGTGATTTGAAATATAGCGCACTGGATCAATTGCCTCTCGAGTTGGACCTGCGGTAATCGTCACTTTTTTACCCGCCAGCAAGCCAAATTTTTCTGCAATTGCACGCTGCGCTTTATGGAAATATTCTCGTACCTGTTCAGCTAAATCTTCAGGCTCAGGCATACGTCCTAATCCAACATCGCCACACGCTTGAGAACCCGCCTCAGGCATAATGACATGCACACCATCATCGACCAAAGTACTCAAATTGCGCTGTGTTGCTTTAGCCGCCCACATTTGTTGATTCATGGCTGGTGCGATCCAAACAGGTGCTTTTGTTGCCAAATAGAGTGTACTGAGTAAATCATCCGCTAGTCCGCAAGCAAATTTAGCAATACTGTCACAACTGGCAGGAGCGACAAGCACCAAATCCGCCCATCGTGCTAATTCGATATGCCCCATTCCAGCTTCAGCTTCTGTATCTAGAAGTTCAGTATGTACTGGATTACCCGACAATGCTTGAAAGGTAAGCGGCGTAATAAAAGCTTGGGCACCTTGAGTCATTACAACTCGGACATTAAATCCGTAATCTTTAAGTCGGCGTACTAAGATGGCACTTTTATAAGCAGCGATACCACCAGTAACAGCAAGAATAATATTTTTATTGGAGAACACACTAAGATCAAAACTCAAGATCACGTCACCTTTTTATTGCAGTGGCGCTCACAATAGCATTAAATATTCTGCCACCCAAGATATACCTTGGTGAATATTCAAAAGTTAAAATAATTTAAAACAGTGAATAATAATGAATAATTCGATCAAACAATGGCCCGAACAAGAACGACCGCGAGAAAGATTACTCCGCCAAGGTGCACATAGCCTCTCTGATGCAGAACTCCTCGCCATCTTTTTAAGATCAGGATCTCAACAACATTCTGCAGTCGAATTAGCAAGATTGATGCTGCAACATTTTGGAAGCTTAAATGCAGTGTTTGATGCATCGATAGATGAAATTCGCATGTTCCATGGCATGGGAGACACTAAATACTCTCAATTGATGGCTGTAAAAGAGCTTGGACGGCGTTACTTGCAACATCAATTGAACCAACAAATTGATTTAAGTCGCTCTGATTTAATTCAAGATTATCTTCGCTATGAACTTATTGGCGAATCTCAAGAGATTTTCGCGGTACTCTGTTTAGATGCAAGGCTCAGAAAAATTAATTTTAAAAAATTATTCTTTGGTTCTACTAACCACTGTGCAGTTTCAATTAATCAGTTTATTCGACATATCATCCACACTCAGGCGAGTGCTGTGATTATTGCACATAATCATCCTTTAGGAATTCCTCAGCCCTCAATTGACGATATCAATTTGACGAAATCTTTAAGTAGAGCTTGTAATTTAATTGAGGTTAAATTACTCGATCATGTCATCATTTCCACCGAAGGCAGCTACTCTTTTATGGAGCACCAACTGATCCGAGAATAAGTCTATAAATTACAGAATAAAATTGCTCGAAGTTTCCATTTTTTATCATTGACAATACTCGCTGAACTAGTGAAGATCATAGAAAAATGAAAGATTGATTTACATGATTGTTCGTGATCAAACCGATACGCTAAAACTATTATTTTCATGGCGTGGAACTATCTTACCGAAGGTATTACCTCCACTTGGAATCGTTATGCTGATTTCAGCAATCGTGGGGGGAATTGAATATATAAATCTCTATAGATTCCCTGAAATTCCTTTGGTTGGGTTTACACTGATCGGAGTAGTATTGTCGATTTTTTTAGGTTTCAAAAATTCGGCATGTTATGACCGTTGGTGGGAAGCGCGTAAATTATGGGGAAGCTTAATCGCCAATGCTCGACATTTCGATCGAGACTGCCGGATCTTGCCGCAAGGTCGTCGTGAACGTGTAATTCAGCATATGATTGTTTTTGCGAACGTACTGCGTGACCGTCTTCGTCATCAAACAGTCAGTCCCGATGCTTTGCATCAAACCAGTGGCATGAGCCCACAAGCTTTAACTCAACTTTACCAGCAAGCCAATGCACCACAATACACATTAAGTTTGATTCAATGGGAGTTGATGCAGTCACTGAAAGAAGGCGAAATTTCAGACATTATTTATACACAAATGAACCAACATGTAACTGAATTAAGTTTGGTTCAAACAGGCTGTGATCGTATTGCTACAACTCCTTTACCTTATGCTTATTCAGTACTCTTAAACCGTACCGTTTATTTTTTCTGTTTTATGCTTCCATTTAGTTTAGGCTCGGTGCTCGGTTTGGCGACGCCACTGTTAGTCGGTATTTTAGCATATACGTTTTTGGGGCTTGATGCGCTCAGCTCTGAAATAGAAGAGCCTTTTGGTACACAAAGTAATGATCTTCCACTCGATGCCATGGTTCGTACAATCGAGATTGAACTACTCGGGACTTTAGGAAAACCAACTCCTCCACCGATCCAAGCACAAGATCACAACTTACTTTGATTCATGACAACTGAATGTCTTATCGCCGCCTGAAATTCTCTTATCCGTTGTTATAAGAGAATTTCTATACAATAAAACTTTCCCAGATGCCAACCTGCCCCTCTTTCACTTGAGGGATATTCCCCAATTTTATCCATGGCATATTATCTCCATGGAAATCACTTCCAACAGATACTTTAAGCCCAAATTCGGCAATCATTCGGTCTACCATTTGTCGCGTCGAAGTAGGCTCAATCGCAGGTGGCAACTCAACTGCATCGCCTCCGTAACGTGCAAATATTTCAATTAAATAACGAATGTTCGTCGCAGATAAATCATAACGGGTAGGATGTGCCAAAACAGCAAACCCTTGAGCCTCATGAATTACACGTATCGTTTCCTCCAGACCTAGTCCTTCAAACTGAACATAAGCTTTTTTACCTTCTTTGATATATTTGTCAAAAGCTTGTTGCGGACGTGAAACATGACCCTTCTCGACCAGCGTCTTCGCAATATGGGTTCGTGTCACACGATCAGGTATACCCTCGACCTTCGCAACCACATCCGCGTAAATATCCTCTCCAATAAGAGGCTTCAACAATTCACAGATGAGTTGAGCACGTTCAGCTCGAATCATCTTTTGTTGTTCTAGTAGCTTATGCAAAGCATCAGGGGATTGCATATTCAGTGCGACCACATGCACACCATAACTTTTTTTGGTCGAAGGTCTAGACCACTGACTTGAAATTTCCACACCTGAAATAATTTGAATTGGTTGATTTTTTGCAACTTTTTCAGCCAAAACCAAACCATCCATGCTATCGTGGTCAGTCAGTGCAAGGGTATGTATCCCTTTTTCGAGCGCAGCTTGAACCAGTAACTCTGGCGACAAAGTTCCATCAGAAATATTACTATGTGTGTGTAAATCTACGCCTTGCATCTTTTATACTAACCCATCCACCTGAACTGCATAGATACTTTAACATGAAAGCACTTTTAGACTTTGTGCCACTCATAATTTTCTTTTGGCTTTACAAAACTGTCGATCCTAAAGATAACAATCACCCTTTACTGCAATGGATCGGCTCTGCAGGTGGCGTCGATAATAACCATATTCTCGTTGCTACAACGGGCTTAATCATTTCTATGCTCGTGGTCTACGGCGCATTATTTGTCCGCCAAAAATTTCACCTTGATAAACAACAATGGATTGTTTTATTTATGACGGTGATTTTTGGTGGTATTACTCTCATGTTGAGCGATGATTTTTATATTCGTCTCAAAGCAGCGATCTTGAATTTTGTATTTGCTGGTGCTTTCATAATTTCACCTTATTTTGGTAAAGACCGCAAACCTCTCATTCAACGCTTATTTGGTCCTATTTTAAATTTAACACCGCAGGGATGGAAAAATTTAAACTATGCTTGGGCCGTGATGTTTGTTGGTATGGCATCATTGCATATTTTCTTTGCTTTCGTGTTCATGGATGGAAAATATTGGGGTGAATTTACTGCTTTTGGTGACATGATTGTGATGTTTTCATTTATCATTATTCAATTCATCATTTTACGAAAACACTTTAAATCTGCAGAAGAATAATCGTGTTGAAAGAAGATATAGAGATTTCGCCATGCCCTTATTTGTAGTGACGTGTACCGACCAAGAAGGTACTGTTGAAAAACGCTTAGCAACACGCCCACAACACCTTGCACGCCTTGAAAAACTGGCTGAGGAAGGTCGCGTAATCGTCGCTGGCGCGATGCCAAAAGATCGTAATAATCCACAAGCTGGATTTTATGGCAGCACCCTTATTTTAGATTTTGAAAGCCGTGAAGCGTTAGATGAATGGTTAGCAGATGAGCCTTTTTTAAAAGAAGGCATTTATGCCAGCATTGACGTAAAACCTTTTAATAAAGCATTACCACATGAATAAGATGATGAATTTGACACGCTCTGCTCTTTTCATCAGTTCTGCATTGGTATCTTCAGCTTGGGCTGAACCCGCAGCAACTACTGCTGCACCAGCGAATCCAACTGCACAGTCTCAGCCAGCAACAGCTACGCCTGCAAAGCCACTTACAGCTGAACAAATTGCACGAAATAAAGCGCTTCAAGAAGCAAAAGTAAAGGCTTTAGTCAAAGACCAAGCAACACGTCTCCAACAGCTTGAAAAAGCAAACCTAGACGCTTTAGCACAGAATCAAGAATTACAACTAAAAAATGATAATTTAGGTGTACAAATTCAGGTGCTTCAAAGTGAACGTAGTGCTCAAATGTTTTTGTACGGTGCAGCAACAATGGCTGTCGGTATTTTTGTCGGCTTTATTATTGCCAGTTACATCTATACAAAACGACGTCGTCAGTGGTAAACCACTGACACGCTTTTCAAAGGTTTCAAATTTTGACTCAGGCCATTCAAACTGCTGATCTCGATTGGCAACTCGTTGATGGAATTGATATTCCAGTTTCTAAAGTTTTCGGTGATGTTTATTTTTCAAAAGCCAATGGCCTTCTTGAAACGCGTCATGTCTTTATCAATGGTAATGATCTACATGAACGCCTATCGGACTTAAAACCATTTGAACATTTCACAGTCGGAGAAACTGGCTTCGGCACGGGTTTAAATATCCTCACCCTTTGGCAACTTTGGCAATCAATTCGTCCAAATAATCATAGTCAACTGCATGTCATTACGGTAGAAAAATTTCCATTGAGCAAGACTGATCTGATCCGAGCTTTAAATGCTTGGCCTGAACTGAAACATTTATCAGATCAACTCATTGCCCAATATCCACTGCCAATTGCAGGATGCCACCGCCTTCATTTTCCAGATGAGCGTTTTAGTATTGATATTTGGTTAGGTGATGCACATGATGTTTTTCCAGTCATTGCCAAAACTAGCACTGTCAATGCATGGTTTTTAGATGGATTCGCTCCTGCCTGCAATCCTGATATGTGGGAAGAACAAGTTCTGAATCAAATTATTCGACTATCGGATATTGGAACCACTTTTGCCTCTTTCAGTGTTGCTGGCATCCTCAAAAGAGGATTAAAAAAACATGGCGTGAAAATTACACGCCCCAAAGGTTTCGGACACAAACGTGAAATGCTAAAGGGAGTTTTACTGCCTTTAGACGAAGAGGCTGAAAAAAGTGAGCTCTCTCCCGAAGATTACCAATACAAACCACACTCAAGTTCTCAACGCTGTATAGGCATTGTAGGCGCTGGAATTGCGGGTTTAAGTTGTGCCTATGCCTTTGCATTAAGAGGTCACCGCGTCCGCCTATTTGACCACCATGAGCCATTAAGTGGCGCATCAGGAAATCCTCTGGCTTTATTGAATCCCAAACTCTGTCCTATTGAACAAAGTGCCGATCATTTAATGACATTAGCATGGCAACATGCGATGAACCATTATTCAAAATTTGAAGCCTTTGACGCCGCGCAAGTCCATCAAATCCCTCTTAAACACGCTGATGAACTTCTCGATCTTGCAAATCAATATCCAGAAAACATACTCGAAGCAAATTCTGCCGCTGAAAACAGCCTGTTCAACCAAGCATTCCTCACCCTGAAACAGGCTGGAACAATCAGACCGCATGATTTGGCTAAAGAAATATTATCGAATGAACTGATCGAATTTCAGCAAGCGACAATCAAATCGTGGCATCTACTTGCCAATCATCAAGTCGGTATAACAGATCATGTTGGACAACAATATCAATTTGACCATGTGATTATTTGTTGTGCCCGTGAAAGTATGAATCTCTTTGATGACTTTCCTATTTTAAAACCGATACGTGGTCAAGTTAGCTGGTTTAATCATGTTTCATCTTCACAGTTCAAGAAACATGAAGCATATAGCTATGGTGGCTACTGTATGCCTTTAAATGATCATCAAATCATTTTAGGTGCTTCTTTTTACCCTAATCGAGATGATCAAGATGTTCTTGAGGAAGATCATGAACATAACTTCAGGTTACTTGCAGATCTCGCACCAGATATTGCATCACAATTTCCTGACCATCATTCTTGGCATGGTAGAGCTTCTGTTCGTGCACAAAGTCAGGATTATTTTCCGCTTCTAGGTCAGGTTGAATCTGATACTGAGATTTATACACTCTCAGGTTTGGGCTCTAAAGGCTTTTTATTTGCTCCTTTGTGTGCTGAAATTCTAGTGGCTCAAATCTTAAAAACAGCATGCCCTGTATCTGAAACTTTACTCAATAAACTCAATGTTCATCGATTTAGAAAGAAAATAAGAATAAAGAAGCCATATTTTCAGGCTAAAACTCAATCACCATGATTTATTGAAACTAAAAAAGCGCCATAAGGCGCTTTTTTTCAACCATGATTAACCTTGCTCTAAAGGTAATCCTGCCTCACGAGCAGCACGAGTACCACCCATTAAGACCACATATTCACGTGAACTATCAAAGCCTTCTAATAGTTCTGCAGCACGTGGTGCTTTACTTCCGCCGCCACATAAAATGTAAATCGGTTGATCCGCTGCAACTTGAGTCAGGCTTTCTGCTGAAAGTGTGGAAATCGGTTGGTTCACCGCTCCTTTCACATGTGCTTCAGCATAAGCACTTGTATCACGTACATCCCAGATAATCGCGTCAGCTGGGAACTCAAATGTTGTAATTTCTTGTTTACGGATCATTGCGCACTCCTTTGATGTAAACAACACTTGGCAAATGAAGAAAACATCCCTAGCATCTCAGATATTCTTTCTATTTGTAAAGGTCTAAACTATGCCATCTTTCGATATTGTTTCAGAATTAGAGATTTTTGAAGTAAATCATGCAGTTCAAAACACACAAAAGGAAATCGGAACGCGTTTCGACTTCCGTGGTCAAGACGTTTCGATCGAATTAAACGAAAAAAATAAAGAAATTAAGATCTCGACTGAAAGTGACTTCCAATGTGAGCAAGTTTACAACATGCTGGAAAATCACTTTTATAAACGCAAGGTCGACGTTCAAGCACTAGATCCGCAAAAAATGACAGCATCTGGCAAAAATGTCATTCAAGTGATTAAACTTAAAGACGGTCTTGACTCTGATACAGCAAAAAAAATTAATAAAGCCATTAAAGAAAGTGGTATCAAAGTGCAATCTTCTATTCAGGGCGATAAAATCCGAGTCACTGACAAGAAGCGCGATACTTTACAACAAGTTATGGCGTTCTTAAAAGAACAACAATTCGGTATCCCACTTCAATTTAACAATTTCAAAGACTAATCTCTTTGCTCCATCATAGGAACTGATCATGGCAAAAGGCAATCGTTTATCTAAGTTAGTAAAAGCGACATCTAAGTTTCCACAAGGTATCCGTAGTACTTTATGGAGTAAAGCTTTCGGCCGTGTCGTTCCAATGGTGGGAACCGCTAAATTACGTTATCTTGAAGTTAGTCATGCTAAAGTTGTCGTTAAAATCGAAAACCATAAAGCAATGCAAAATCATATTGGTCAAGTGCATGCATGCGCAATGGCGCTGATCGCTGAAACAGCTACAGGCTTTGTTACGGGCATGAATGTACCCGATACCTCAATCGTATTAATAAAAAGCTTAAAAGTAGATTTCAAACGCCCATCTAAAGGTGCGATGACTGCAGTCGCTACATTGACTGATGATCAACAAAAACAGATGCAAGAGTCTGAAAAAGGTGAAACCCTTGTCAAGGTGATCGTGACAGATGAATCTGGCGAAGAGCCAATTCAATGTGAAATGCTCTGGGCTTGGATTGCAAAATCTCAACTTAAGCAATAAAGCTCATGATCATATTGATCCTAAAAAAGTTTCCCTAATAAAAAATCCCAACGATGTTGGGATTTTTTGTGATTAGATGCTTAGAGATTCTTGAAACTTTTGTTTAACATCATCTGGAATCTGGCGTTTTGCCCCTTTCACATCCACCGCAACAAAAGTGAAAACACCTTCTGTCACTCTTTTCGCTGGACGTGAAGAGTCGTGACTATCCCATACTTCAATTTGCATTTGAATTGAGGTATTTCCGAGCTTTAAAATTTTAGTATAACAACTAATGACATCACCCACCTTAACAGGCACAAGGAATGTCATTTGATTAATTGCAATGGTTGCACAGCGACCTTTTGTATAACGCTCTGCATGAATAGCTCCAGCCAAATCCATTTGTGAAACAATCCAACCACCAAAAACATCCCCACTCCAATTGGTATCTGCAGGCATAGCAATGGTTTGAAGGGATAATGTACCTTCTGGCTTAAGTTGAGAATCTGACACAGTCACTCCAAATATTGGCCTATTGTTTAAGCATTTAATTGCTGATTTAACCAATCTCGTAATTGATTTGCACGTAATGCACCACTTATTCTAGCAATTTCATTCGTTTTATTCATCAATACCAACGTTGGAATACTACGAACATTAAAGGCAGCACTTAAGCGCGGATTCGCTTCAGTATCTATCTTCGCAAAAACCACATGCGGATTTGATTTGGCTACTTCAGCAAAATGCGGTGCCATCATTTTACAAGGCCCGCACCATTCTGCCCAAAGATCAATCAATACTGGTAAATCACTGTTGGTAATAAAGTTACTAAAGTTTTGCTCATTCAGCTCAATAGGGGCAAGCGGAATCAAATGCTCATGACATTGACCACAATTCGGCTGAGATTGGATTTTATCTTCAGGTACACGATTTTTTGCGCCACAAGATGGACAAACAACAATCATGAGTTTACTCCTCTATTTTGATCTAAGAATTCTAATTGAAGCTTGATTGCGCTTTCCATCCAATTTGCTTGATAAATATCAAAATGTGTCATATTCCACTCATGGTATTCCACATAAGGTGCCATATTGGTTGCAGTTTCACGACTAATCTCTATGGGAATAACTGCATCTTTCTTGGCAGCTATAAATAACACAGGAATTTTAATACTTCTTGCCGTAGTAATCGGTCGAAATCGTATGACGTCTAACATAGCTCTTGCAGGCACCTCACCGCTCCAATAATAGTTTGAATCAACGATCGACATATACCCTTGATAACTATCCTGACTCGGGTAAAAACTTAATGCATAAGGATGAACGACAGGCATTGTTTTTCCAACACGTCCTACTTTGGCTGCCATTAAATCCTGACTCGATAACTTTAAAGCCTGCGCCATATGTTGAATTGGATAAATTTTACTGCTGGCATTTCCGTCCACAAAGGGTACTTGCGCTATTGCAGCCCGAATCCCATTTAACTCAGATGCAAGTTTTAGAACATATCCGCCACTCAGACCCGTTCCCCATAAGAAAAGGTGGTGTCCATCAACCAAAGGGAATAATTTGATATGCGCAATCACAGCATACCAATCTTCTAGCTGCTGACGGATAGAGACCATTTCTCGTGGTTTACCCGTACTTCCTCCCCAACAACGATAGTCAAAGAGTACAACTGCAAAACCTGATTGAGCAAAACGTTGCGCATATTGGATTAATTTGAATTGACGTAATCCTGCAAAACCATGCGCCATAATAAGCACAGGAGGTCTTTTAACTTTGACAGGCAAATAAAGGTCAGCAGCGATCAACTCATTTGCTTTTTGTACGTACAACGGCTCTACGGTGTAATCGTACATAGGTGCTCCATGCATATATTCATACGATTTTTATTTTAAATTTTTTGTGTCGATCAAAGCTCATATCTGAGCGAGATGCTATGATAGTAGCATAGTCTTTTAATTTATTTTGGGAGTGACGCAATGAGTGAAAATGTAGGTTTTGCTGGTCAAATTGGACCAGAACATTTAGTTCAAGTTGTTGAAAAAGGATTTAAATCTGTGATTAATAATCGCCCCGATATGGAAGGCGGACCAGAACAGCCAACAAGTGCCCAAATTGAAGAAGCTGCACGCGCTCAAGGCTTAGATTATGTATATCAACCTGTAGTTGCAGGTCAAATTACTGAGCTTGATGTTCGTACTTTTGCAAATCATTTCAATGAGCTACCAAAACCAGTATTAATGTTCTGTCGTACGGGAAATCGCTCTAATAATCTCTACCAATTAGCAAAACAAATGGATTTGCTTGATGACTAAGATGTGGTTTAGATTCATCCTTTCCACCTTCATTTTTAGTATCGTAACACTAAGTCATTCAGCATCAGAACCGCTCAGTAAAGCACTTAATCCATCTGTGAGTGTATCGGGTCATATGACGTCTACAAAATTCAATGCCTTAATGCAGCAGGGATTTAAGTCTGTGATCGTTAACCGTCCTGATCAAGAATCAGGTAACGAAACAACTGCAAGTGAATTAAGAGCTTTAGCCGAAAAGTCTAAAATCAGTTTGATTTACCAACCTGTTATTTCAGGTCAAATAACAGATGCAGATGTTCATGAGTTTGCGAAGTATTACAATAGTCTACCTAAACCTATACTTTTAGTATGTAAGTCAGGTAGTCGTTCTACGTTACTATTTAATAAAGCAAATTCATTAGGACTCATTCATGAATAAAATTTGTATTGCATTATGTTGTTCGTTTCTTTTACTCGGTTGCACATCGATGAATGTAAAACCAACTGTTGGTGTGCATGCAGGTACATCATTATAAGATAAATGTATCTTATTCATTTTAAAGGCGCACAAGCGCCTTTTTCTTTCATCTTATTTCAATAACAACCATGAAAATACTTAGTTTTAAATAATACAAATTTTCAAAATATGGATATCACCAAAAGTTAAAGGTTTAAGTGTAATAAATTGAAAAAAAACCTTATTCATCGAAGTTTTTTTTATATAGTGAATTCAAATCATTCTTACTCAATACAATATGTACGATATCATTATTATTGGAGCTGGTACTGCAGGTATTTCAGCTTATAAAGAAGCCATTAAAACTACACAAAATATACTTATTGTGAATGACGGTCCGTGGGATACCACTTGTGCTCGAGTAGGTTGTATGCCGAGTAAAGTTCTAATTTCATCAGCTAATCTTGCCTATAATGCGAGAACTTCAGAACAACTTGGGCTAAAAATTTCTTCTCAAATTGACACTAAAGATGTTATGCAACATGTACAGCAATTACGTGATCGATTTACAAATGCAACACTGAAGGACGTTAATTCATGGCCTACAGCGCACAAAATTTCAGGTCTCGCAACATTTGTAAATGCAAACACAATCAATGTTAATAATAAGAAATACCAAGCTAAATCGTTCATTATCGCTGTTGGTTCAAGACCAACAGTAAATCAAGATTGGCAACAAAAACTTGGTCATTTATATTTAACTTCTGATCAAGTCTTTGAAATACCTACTTTACCAAAAAGTTTAGCTGTAATTGGAAGCGGTGTCATTGCAATCGAACTTGCACAAGCCATGCAGCGTCTAGGTGTGGAAACTACAGTTTTTGCTCGCAGTAAAAAAATTGGTTCATTGACTAGCCCAGACTTACAAACGCTTGCTCAAGAAATATTCTCAAAAGAATTAAATATCAAATATGAGATTTTACCCGAGCAGGTTGAGAAATTAGGCGAAGATAAGGTTCAAATTAACTTTATCGAAAATGGTAGCAATCAATCTATAGAAGTTGATTACCTATTATCTGCGACTGGTCGTACTACGAATTTAGATACGTTAAATATTCAGCATATAAATGATGAATTCATTGATCTAAAGAAATTACCTGTTGATCCAACCACTAAACAGCTTGGTGACTACCCCATTTACATTGTAGGTGATGCATTTACTGCAACGCCTATCCAGCATGAAGCGTCTTATGAAGGTAAATTGGCGGTTCATAATTGCCTCAATCAACATCAATCGAGTCAGAAAAAAAGTCTTACGCCATTAGGTATTATGTTTAGTTCGCCAGAAATGGCAGGGATCGGCTCCAATTATCAAACACTGCGTAAAGCCAATCATGAGTTCGTTACAGGTATCGTATCCTACGAAAAGCAAGGACGAGCGATTGTCAATGGACAAAATATTGGGGCTGTAGAGGTTTACGTCGATCGACACTCACGTAAACTTCTCGGAGCAGAATTTCTTTGTTATTCAGCAGAACATTTAGCACATTTGCTCGCTTGGGCTATCTCCAGTGATCTTACTGTTGATGAAATTCTAGATCACCCTTTCTATCATCCAACGCTAGAGGAAGGCCTAAGAACTGCGTTAAAACACGCTCGACGACAACTTTAATCTATTATTTGATACAAGGCCCTCTCATGAGGGCTTTTATTTTATATCTTTAATTCATTCTTTACTGCATAAAAAAACACCCCCTTGTATTGAAGGGGGTGTTTAGAATAATGAGCTGGCGATGACTTACTCTCACATGGGTAACCCCACACTACCAT
>NZ_JBWYII010000017.1:0-8619 GCF_056779705.1 Acinetobacter sp. 25-47-130
GCTGGACTGATTACACCATTTTTAGCAGCAATTGCCTCTACCAATTCATCATGCTTAGCTTCTGCAGTTTGAACCGCTTGTGTTGCTGCTGAAAAATCTAAATTAGTAAGATTATCCACAGCATTATTTAGTTCATCACGAGCATTATTTACATCATCAATGCTTGGCTTGTCACCAATATTGTTATTAAAGTCATCTACAAGCTTTTGAGCTTCTTCAATTTCTTTTTCTAATTCTGATCTAGTTTCATCAGTATATGGATCATTTGGATCTTCATTTTCCAACTTATCCTTTGCATTTTCCAAATCAGCTTCAAGATTATTAATTGCTTCTTCTAATTTAGCAGCATCTTTAGCTTCTTGATCTTTTAAAGCATCTTCAACAATAGAAATTAAATCATCAGCCGTCTGGTCAAGTAATTCTTGACTTGATTCTGGGTCTTTTAAAACAGCTTCTGCATCATTAATAGCATTTTCAACTCGCTGTTTTTCATCACCATCCAATTGATTTAATGAATTTTTAGCATCATTGATTGCATCAACTAATTTGCTGAGATCTTTGGAAGGTTGTTTTGTGTCACTTGATCCATTAGCAGCATCAAATACAGCAATGCCAACTCCAACTGCACCTAGTGCAAGTGAACCACCAGCTAACCAATTATTTAAGATTGTAGCGCCAGTTCCAGCACCACCTTCTAGTAACGCTTCTATGCTTTCTAAAGGGTTGTATTCTACATTTTTGAAATCAAGAACAAACATCTCACTATTTTGGTTACGGAAAACTAAATCAGATGTTTCATAATTGAAGTTTTCTAGGGTTATTGTTTCCCCATTATTAAGTTTAATAATGACCTGATTATCATTCACAATCAGCTCTTGAACATCTTCAGGAGCCACGTCGATCATTACAACTGAGTCTTCAACAATTTTAATTATATTGCTTTCTGAAGTGATCGTATTATTCAAGGTTTTTTTTGAGATAATCTGAGTTTGCATATACAAAATACCCATAGATTTAAAGAAATTTTACTTGATAGCATTAAACGATCATTTAGTTTTCTAATCAAGATTTTTTTAGATTAAAAATCATATATTTCAATATATTGTGATTTGCATCACACTATTTTTTAATAAAATTGATTTTATTTTATACAGTAACTAAATGATCTTAATTATACTGGTATTTACAAATTCAATACATTGATTACTTATTGTTCATCATTATTCTTGCTTTTAATTTTCATTATTTAATATCAGAAACACAAATTTTTTTTTGAAAAAAGCAATGGTATAATCTCAAAAAAATGAATAATTTTTATGAAATATTTTTCTTGCGCGCAGTGCAATCAGCAAATCTTTTTTATGAATTCTACATGTACTCATTGTGGAATTAATTTAGGATATGTTGTAGAAGAAAGAGAAATGGGAAGTTTCCATAAACATACTAGTCAGTTGTGGAAATCTATTAATCCCAAATTCAAAAATAAACTCTATAAACCCTGTTTTAATTATTTGCATCATCATGTATGCAATTGGATGATTCCTGCAGAAAGTTCTGATATTTACTGTGACTCTTGCAAACTAACCTCTATTATTCCAAATTTAAATAATCCTGATCACACCATCTATTGGAGCAGATTAGAGCATGCGAAGCGTCGTTTCCTTTATATGATGCAACAACTAAATATCATGCCGAGACCAAAAAAAAATGATCAAGATCAATTTGGACTTAGATTTAATTTTTTGATGCCCGAACCAGATCTTCCTGTTTTAACTGGTCATGCTCAAGGTACAATTACATTAAATGCAAGCGAAGCAGACGTCGTATACCGCGAAACAACCCGAATAAAAATGGGTGAAAACTATCGAACCCTACTCGGTCATTTTCGTCACGAAAGCGGGCATTACTATTTCGATCTCATTCAACAGCTTCGACCAGATCTGATTGATGCGTTCAGAGTAATGTTTGGAGATGAACGACAAGATTATGCTGAGGCTTTAAAGCGACATTATCACGAAGGTCCACCCATAGACTGGCAGAAAAATTTTATTAGTTCCTATGCGAGTGCTCACCCATGGGAAGATTGGGCAGAGACTTGGGCACATTATTTACATATGATGGATACCTTAGAAACAGCATACTATGCGGGTCTGAGTGTTCAATCTAAACGTGCTGATCTCCCAAGTATGACGATCGAAGAAAATCCGATTGGTGCTAAAAACTTTGAAACTGTTTTACAAAACTGGTTAACCATCACTTTTAACTTAAATGCACTTAATCGCAGTATGGGTTTAGATGATGCATACCCATTTACGCTATCAGATAAAGTCTTAGACAAGCTCAGATTTATTCATCACAAACTATTAGAAATTTCATTTCAAAAATAAATATTTTTGCTTTATCAAAGGTTGAAGTTACTTATTATTTAAATACAATCTTCACCAAGTCTTATTGATTGTGTGTAAATGAAAATAAACGAACAGATTGTACTCGTTACAGGTGGGGCACGAGGCCTTGGCTTGGCTATTACCAAGGCATTATTGAGCGAAGGCGCTCGTGTCGTTGTCAATTATCATAGTAGTCATGAGTCCGCTAAGACATTAAAACTTTCACATCCTGATCAAGTTTTTAGTTATCAAGCGGATATTACTGATGCAGATCAAGTTTCAGAAATGTTTAACGCTGCCAAACTGCATTTTGGTGAAGCTATTCATTCAATTGTGAATAATGCACTCGTTAGATTTAAATTTAACGGGGATGCAAGACCAAATATTTCACAAATACAATGGAATGATATGCACACTCAGTTTGAGGGTGCTGTCAAAGCTGCCCTTAATACCACTCAAGCCGCTTTAGCCGACATGAAAGCTAATCGATTCGGTCGAATTGTGAATATAGGAACAAACTTGGTGCAAAATCCTGTTGTGCCATATCATGACTATACTACTGCAAAATCTGCCCTTCTCGCATTGACGAGAACATGTGCTCATGAATTAGGTGAGTTTGGAATTAATGTCAATATGTTGTCTGGTGGATTACTTCAACAAACTGATGCAAGTAAAAGCACGCCACAGGAAGTTTTTGATTATATTGCTTCCGCTACCCCCTTGCGTAAAGTAGTCACTCCTGATGAGTTTGCTTCAGCCATTTTAATGTTTTTGTCACCGTACTCCAAAGCTGTCACTGGTCAAAATTTAATAGTGGATGGCGGTTTAGTTAAAAATTAATAACGATGCTTAGAGCTTAGGCTATTTTTTATTTAAGGAATAGCCTACCTATATAACCCCAATCGCTTGCTCATAGAGTATTTATGAGTGTTATTTTACAAGGATTTCATGAAACATATGTCTAAGCCATTGATGGCTGGTCTTATGATGACAGGACATATGCCAGTATTGTTTAACACCATATGTCGGGAAAGCAATAGGTGCATCAAAGATTTTTAAATTGCCTCGTGATAATAAAACTTCACTTAGATAGTAAGGCACTGTAGCAATCGCATCAGTTTCTTGAACAACAAGACCAACACCAAGATAACTTGGTAATCGCATTAAAATATTTCTTTTAAGTTCAAGGTTTAACAGCTCATTTTCAATATGGTAATGCCCCATTCCCGCATCAATATCAATGTGTGATTCTGCCAAATACTGCTCTTTGCTGATTGAATCTCCCGTTAAACGCGGGTGATCTTTTGCTGCAATTACAACATAATATTGCTCGAATAGTTTTTGTTGATAAAAGCCATTTTCCAAATGAGGCAGAAATCCTAATGCAAGATCAATTTCACCATTTGCCATTTGATAACTTGTTTCAGAAGTTATTGGACGCACATTTAATCTGACATGAGATGCTTTTGCTTTTAGATATTGGGAAATCTTAGGCAGTAATACTAAATGCGAAACATCAGTCATCGCCAAGGTGAATTGTTGATCTGATATAGCTTCATCAAAATCGATCGTAAAATTATTAATCGCTTCAACTTTACTTAATGCTTCACTGACCAATGGGAATAATTGCTTTGATAATTCCGTCGGGATCATTTCATTCCCAATTCTTAAAAAAAGCGGATCGTTATAATGTTGTCGAATTTTATTAAGAATATTACTTACAGCAGGTTGACTCATCTGCAATTGTTCAGCAGCAACCGAGACACTTTTAAATTTGTAAACATGAAAAAAAATACTGAGTAATTTGCAATCTAATTCGTACACGAAACGCGCCTTCTCCTAGTAGATGAGAATCTAAAGTCAAATAAGATCTCATAGTACTTTTATATTTTTATTTTTTCTAGGATCTATTCTGACATTCTCTAAAACCATCCCATAAAAAAAGAGCGAAAAATCGCTCTTTTTATCATCATTCAAGCTGGAATCATTTAGAAATTATAAATTGCTACAGCACTTACACGATTATCCTCACCTGTGTTAGAACCATTTGGTGCAGATACTACAGCTTTACGCTCACCATACACATATTCCAACCCAAGGCTAATCGGTTTGATCGGACTATAGAATGCATTGACCCAACCTTGCCAAAGCTCCTTATTGATCTCTGTCAGATTTACTGCACCACCTCGATAAGCATTTGTCACATCTTGATTCATATAACCAAAACCAACAGTTCCACGCCATTGAGGATTAAATTGCTGCGTTAGACCTATTGTAATCGAGTCAAATTCATTCTCATCTAAAATTTCACCAGATGAGCTACGGCTGATACCAGGATTCGTCCATGAAACGAAACTGCTATCTCCTTTTACATGATAGTAGTCAGCTTTCAGTGTAGTTGAAGGAGCTAACTTATATTGCATACCAAGTCCTACGCCCCATGCAACGACTTCATCAACTTCTGTTTTCTTTTCATTGACCATAGTACGTAAACTGAGTTTAGCATCATCATTTAATTGATGATTCAATCGCGCTGTGACTGCAGGTGTACGCATTTTAGATAAGCCATCTTTTGGATCTTCTGCTGCAAGGACCAAGCCTGTTGCAGGTGCTAAACTCATACTATAACGAACTTGAGGTGTACGTTTTACAGCACCACCCACATAACCTAAGGCATCAATCGTTTCAGGCATATAGTCTGGCACAGCAAAGTTAGACCAAGTTTGACCAATTAACCATTTATCGTAATTCATATAAGCATGACGTATACGAAGATTATCTAATCCAGCTCCACCCAAAAAGTCGACTTCAACTTTACCTGAAACTTTTTTATCATTGATTTGACTATGAATATCCAAACCTAAACGTGTTGCTGATAGAGTCGACTTCAGTTGATCACTTGCTTCACTTTGTCCCGCTAAAGGAACTTTATTAATATTATTATATAGGCGATCTGCCGCACTACCTTCGGCTTGATATGAGGCATCTAGACGAACATTACCATAAAAATTAAAAGTGGTATCTTTACCAACATTTAGTTTTGGTTGGGGTTTAACAGATTCTGTTTTTAATGTCTCAATCGATTTTGTCTGTACAACAGCATTCTTCTGTTGTTGTTCCATCATTGATTTAAGTACTTCAATTTCTTGACGTAGTTGCTCTATTTCAGACTGTTGTGTGCTTTGTGCAAATGTTGCAGTAGAGGTTAAAACAGCTAATGAGATTAAACTTAAAGTAAAAGGTTTGTTTGAAAAGATCATCCTAATCTCTCTTATCCTATAAAATGGTTTAAAAGTCTAAATAACAGCCACCTTCTGGCAGCTGTCTTATTTATAAAGAATTTTTACTGTGCTTGTTCTACGACTTTAGAAGAGTGCACCGGTTCTTCCTGAGCAATTTTTCCATCTACTGAATTTTTCAGATTCACCATAAAAATTGCTAAGGCTGCAATCACACCAGGAATTGCGATGACCAAGAAATTCATTTGGTGCGGAAGTTCCATGGTTAACAAAGCACCAGTGAGTACTGGACCTACGATTGCACCAATTCGACCAATACCAGATGCCCACCCCATACCAGTTGAACGAACTGTCGACGGATAATATTGTGCGACGAATGTATAAAGTAGAATTTGTGAGCCAATCGTTGCAGCGCCCGCGATTGCAATTAGCGTATACAACACGATTTGTGGACTATTAAAGCCGAGAAGGATAAGTGCAAGTGCACCGCACACGAACATAATTGTGAGTACTTTTTTGATGTGGAAACGATCTGCAAGATATCCACCACCGATTGCACCCACCATACCACCGATATTTAATGCAAATAGGAAGATCATACTTGCACCAAGCGAGTAACCCGCTTGAATCATCAGTTTTGGCAACCAGCTTCCTAAAGCATAAACCATGAGTAAACACATAAAGAATGCAACCCAGAACATGAAAGTACTGAAGGTACGACCTTGCTGGAATAATGCTTTTAAAGGAGCTTCATCACCTGCTGTGACTTCATCTAATACAAATTGAGTGTCAACAGTAATATTTTTTTCAGGTGCGATTTTCTTCACATTAATTCGCACTTGCTCGGTTTGGTTTTTGTTGGTCAGGTACATCAAAGATTCTGGTAGGAATTTCCAAATCAACGGCAATGCGATTAAAGGCAATGCAGCGATATAGAACATAATTTTCCAGCCATATTGTGGAACTAACCAAGCACCTAATAATGCTGACGTCATACCACCAATTGCATATCCACTGAACATAAGGGCAACTAAAGTACTTCTAATTCGCTTAGGTGCATATTCAGTCATTAAAGCAACAACGTTAGGCATCACACCGCCAATACCCAGACCAGCAAGAAAGCGTAAAATACCAAATTCAGTTGGATTCGATGCAAATGCCCCCAAAAATGTAAATCCACTGAAGATTGCCACACAAATCATAATGGTTTTTTTACGACCAAGCTTATCTGATAATGTACCAAATGACATAGCACCGAACATCATCCCGAATAAAGCTGTGCTTGCTAACAATCCAGCTTGTACTGAAGTTAATGCCCATTCCTGCATTAATAAAGGTAATGCAACTCCGTAAATGACAAGATCATAACCATCAAAGATAATAATCAATAAGCACCAAAACAATACACCCCAATGAAATGGTGTGAACTTAGCATCATCAATCACACGATTGATATTTAATTTGTTTGCTTCCAAGGTTGTGCCTCCTGCAAATAAACTCTCCAAAAATATGACGCAACATTGACTTAAAGCTGAAAAAATGTCCAAAACCGAATATATCTATATATATACCTTCAAGGTCTAAATAATCTCGAGGGCTTATTTCTAGTATGATTGAATGAAAATTAGACGAATAATTACTTAAAAAAAAAATTCTTTGAGAATTTCTAATTTGAATTTTTTATTGCAACCTACTTTTTCTTCAAAGTTAAAATTATTTGTTTGAAATTTATCAAAAAAATTAAGCCCCTTTTCGGGGCATAAGCTAAAGTCGTAGTTATTTTGAGTATTTAAGATTTTTGATTGCTATTTTTTATCCAATAGCTTTAGACCTAAGTCTAATTATTGTATTAGACCCTATCTAAATTAAATTTCTATCATACTTAATTGCTTCTAAATCATACACTTGGTAAATACAATCTATTAGAGACATGATGTCCTCGCTCTCATCTAGATTACGTATCGTCATAAATACTGGACTTACTGCAGTTTCATCTAAAATTGGGATGTAAAGCAAATGGGATAGCTGAATTGATTTCGCACTTTCTGGGACAATACAAATACCTTCACCAGCTGCAACCAAACCAAGAGATAGCTGAATTTCTCGCACCAAACGTATATTTTTAGGTTCTAAATTATATTCTGCAAACAAGGCTTGGACTTGAGTTGCAAAGCTAGGGGTTGTATGGCTAGGGTATAAAAAAATATTTTCATCAGAAATATCAGATAGATAAACACCTTCTTTTTTTAAACTTAAAGGATGACTCGCATGCACTGCCATCATTAAGCGCTCTTCACGAAGCAAAATTCGCTTCAATGCTGGATCTGAAATTCTAAGCCGCCCAAATCCAACATCAATCTTCCCCTCTTTGAGTGCTTTAACTTGTTCTAACGTGGTCATTTCAACAAGTTCAATCTTTAAGTGGGGTTGCTGCTGCCTATATAAATATACAATTTTAGAAAGCAGCCCATAAAGCAGTGACCCGACAAACCCCATTGTTACTGTACGTTCAACTAGACCTATACGCTTTGTCATAGACTTAACTTCTTCAGCATTGGCAAGTAATTTCACTGCGTGCTGATAAAAGAAATAACCGGCTTGTGTTGTTTTTAATGGACGGCTACCTCGCTCAAATAAAGCAATGCCAAGCTCTGATTCCAAATTTTGAATTTGTCTACTTAATGGTGGCTGCGCAATAAATAACTTTTCGGCTGCTTTTGTAAAACTTTGTTCTTCTACCACTGCGACAAAATATCGTAGATGTCTAAGCTCCATGACTTCCATACCTTTTAAATATATTAAAATGCAAAAATGATCTTCGACTCTATTTTTGCATTCTTTTAAGGTATACCACATGAAATACACAATGCAAGAATGCGTAGAGTGGAAATGATTACATCAGTTGAAACCTTGCTCGTTGAAATCCCGACGATCCGCCCACACAAGATGGCGGTCGCAACGATGCAAACTCAAACCTTAGTCCTCATTAAAAT
>NZ_JBWYII010000018.1:0-7345 GCF_056779705.1 Acinetobacter sp. 25-47-130
CTTGTAACAGTTTAGCCAAGCCGTAATCACCATTACCTGCGTTGTTGTTGACGATCACTAAGTCTTTAATACCGAGTTCAATTAAGCCATCGATGAGTTCAGCAGGCTGACCTGCAGTACCAAACCCACCAATCATAATGGTTGAACCGTCTTTAATTTGGGAGAGGGCTTCGGTTAAAGACGCTGAGCTTTTATCAATCATAATCACTTCCTAAACAAACGATCTACATTTACCTTTAATATGATCAGGTCGATGTAGACGATGATGGGGTAGTATTTTGACGCTTCGTTAAAATCACGTGCGCTAAAATACCAATACAGATTCCCCAAAAAACTGAACTTAAACCTAAAAATTGCATACCTGAAACAGTCGCCAAGAAAGTAAGGAGAGCTGCGTCACGATCCTTTTCTTGGAACATAGCAACGTGTAAATTTGTAGCAATAGCACCTAAAAGTGCTAAACCTGCTAATGCAGCAACAAGTTCTTTAGGCAGTAAGCTAAAAAGCATCACAATGCTGCCTGCAAATAAACCACCTAAAATATAGAAAATACCGTTCGCAATACCTGCGATATAACGTTTCTCTTTGAGCTCATGTGCATCTTTACCTGTACAGAGTGCGGCTGTTATTGATGCCAGGACAATGGTGATCCCGCCTACACAAGCAACAGCTAACGATGCGATACTGGTAGTGGTAATAATGGGTTTTGCTTGAATGTCATAGCCACTTAATTTCAAAATTGCCATGCCAGGTAAAAATTGACCAGAAAGGCTGACTAAAATAAGAGGTACTGCAAGATTTAGAAAAGAGTTAAGCGTCCACTCGGGCGCAATGAATTGGGGTATTGCAAGTGAAAACTCCATATTCACAGCATTGAATTTTCCGAGGACTAAACTCATGAAAATACCAGCTGCCAATACAAAAAGCATGGCATATCGAGGTGTTAAACGCTTAGCAATCAGATACGAAATAAGCATTCCAAACACGATATATGGCATGGTATTGGTCGCGGTAAAAAGACCAAATCCGAACTGACATAAGATACCAGCCATCATTCCTGCAGCCACTGATTGCGGTATCAAAGCCAATAGTTTGTCGAAATATCCGGTAATACCAATGATGAAAATCACTACAGCTGTAGTGATATATGCAGCAACTGCTTCATTCAGTGATATATCTGGAAAAAGTGTGACTAGCAGAGCAGTACCAGGTGCCGACCAAGCGGTAATGACAGGAACTTTAAATTTTATTGATAATAGAATTCCAGCTACAGCAGCACCAATTGAGATACCCCAAATCCATGAAATCATCATGTCTGGTGAAACTTGGGCTTGTTGTGCTGCTTGAAAGAAAATAATTAATGGTCCGGCATATGAAATCAATACAGCTAAAAAGCCAGCGACAGTGGCGGAAATAGACCAATCTTCTTTTAGTGTTTTAAACAGGGTTGCCATTGTATTTGCCTCCTTGCGTCAATGATCCTGTGAATTTAAAGAGTCCGTGATCAGGGTTAACCCTGATCACCACCACCTACAGGTACGACTGTGCCTGTAATGTATGAAGACTCATCTGAAGCAAGGAACAAAATAGCATTTACTTGTTCTTGAATAGTGCCATAGCGTTTCATGTAGCTGCGGTCAATTGTTTGATCAACCACTTCTTGCATCCAAGCTTGATCTTGCTCAGATAGTGGTGAAGTATTACGTGGAATTACACGTGGTGGAGCTTCAGTACCACCTGTAGCCACTGCATTGATGCGGATACCATCTTTAGCATGTGCAAATGCCATTGATTGAGTAAAACTATTTACACCACCTTTAGCTGCAGAATATGGAAGACGGTTAATTCCACATGTGGCGATAGATGATACATTCACGATCACACCAGATTTTTGGTGTTGCATGTGTGGTAAAACTGCACGACAACTCCATAAAGTTGGAAATAAAGAACGATTAATCTCTTTAATAATTTCCTCTTCAGAAAACTCTTCAAAAGGTTTCATCCAAATCGCACCACCAACATTGTTGATCAGCACATCAATTCGGCCATAAGTCTCGATCGCTTTATTTACAACAGATTGTGCACCAGCATAGGTTTCAAGATCAGCTAAGACAGTAACACCTGTGCCACCTTGAGTCGTAATTTCTTCAAGTGTGGTCGTCACGTATTCAGCACGGTCAGCCAGTACAACTTTTGCACCTTCGCTAGCTGCTTGAAGAGCAACACCGCGACCGATGCCTTGAGCGGCACCAGTAACGATTACGATTTTATTTTCAAATCTTTGGTTCATGTTCCTCTCCACTTTAATTCGCAGAGAATTTTTCGAATAAGAAGTTTGCAGGTTTAATGCCTTCAGCATCTAACCAACCACGAACTGCATCTACCATAGGAACAGGACCACAGAGGTAAACGTCTACATCACCACCGTTGAGCCATTCAGTTTCAATGTGACCTGTCACATAACCTTTACGTTCGTGTGCAGATTCTGGGTTTGCAACTACGGTACGGTATTCAAACCAATCAAGTTTTTCTTGAAGTTTGTTGAGTTCTTCAATAGCAACTAGGTCAAAGTCATTGGTTACACCAAAAACTAAACGTACTGGATGTTCAGAACCTTTTTCTTCTAATACTTGAAGCATCGACATAAATGGAGCAATACCTGTACCACCAGCAAGCATTACTACAGGGCGTACTACATTACGTAAGTAGAAGCTACCAAATGGACCAGTGAATGTCATTTTGTCGCCGACTTTCGCTTCGGTGCTTAAGAAGCTACTCATTTTACCGTTAGGAACGTTACGAACAACAAAGCCGGTCAAACGGTTGCCTGGCTTAGAGCTGAAAGAGTATGAACGTGTTTCAGTTGATCCAGGTATACCTACATTTACATACTGACCAGCAAGGAAATTGATATCTGGCTGACCCTCGTCTAGTTGAATATCAAAGGTAATTGTAGATTCAGATAAGTTTTCTACACGAGAAAGTGTACCTTGATATTGATGAATTTGAGTTTTGCATACATCAGATGATGCTTGAATTTGGAAAACTGCATCTGAAGTAGGACGGCACTGGCAAGCTAAGATATAGCCTTGCTCAGCCTCTTCTGGTGTAAGTGCATCTTCAATATAAGTTTCTTCAGGCATGTCATAGCTGCCAGACTCACAAAAAGCTCGACAAGTACCACATGCACCATCACGGCAATCCAGCGGAATATTAATCTTTTGACGATATGCAGCGTCAGAAAGCGTTTCGCCTTGTGCAACTGAAATAAATCGGGTTACGCCATCTTCAAATTGAAGTGCAACATTATGGTTTGACATGGCTGAATATCCTTTAAGAATCTTTTGAACAATTTTTTGGTGTAACTACCAAAATTCCATTTGGTAGTTACTGAACTTGTTATTTACTAATTACAGGTGATATACGTCGATTACTTGATTGATGTAATCATTTTTGAGTACCACATATTTATTTAAAATTTGTGGTTTTTCACCAGACAAATTGATTTCGTAGCGTGACATGCCGAAGTAGCTGTACGACTTTTGGTAGCGGTAACTTAAAGTGTTCCAGTTGAAACGAACAACAACCTTATCTTCATGACGTTCAAGAATTTCAATGTTGTTAATATTGTGGCTTGTACGTGTATCAGGCATTGTTGCAGAAGAGCGTTCAGTTTTGATACGGAACACGCGGTCTTCTAAACCTTGACGATCTGGATAATAAATTAACGAGATTTCTGATTGAGGATCTTCAGTTAATGTATTGTAGTCATCCCAAGATGGCATCCAGAACGATGCTGTAGGTGCATAGCACTCTAACCATTCATCCCACTGTTCATCATCAAGTAGGCGCGCTTCTTTAAATAAGAACTGGCTCACTGATTCTAAAGTTGCTTCAAGATTCGCGTTACTCATGCGTTATCTCCTTGTTCAGCTAAAGCTTGTTCTGCTTTAATCGCACGTTTCATTTCTTCTAACCAATGTTGATGTTGCGCAAGGTATAAACCTTCGTCTTCAGTTTTAACGCCTGAAAGTTTAGGTTTTAGACCAATTTCGTTTGCTGCATCATCTGGGCCATTGATCCAATGCTTTGAGCCACGGCACATATCGTTCCACTCAAGTTCGATACCAGCATAACCTGCTTGACATGCACGGAATTCTTCTAAGTCATCTGGTGTCGCCATACCTGAAGCATTGAAGAAATCTTCATATTGGCGAATACGGCGTGCGCGAGCTTCTGGCTCTTCACCTACAGGTGCGATGCAGTAAATTGTTACTTCAGTTTTATCGACAGCAATTGGGCGAAGTACACGGATTTGTGAACCGAACTGATCCATCAAATAAACGTTTGGATATAAGCAAAGGTTACGTGAGCGCTCGATCATCCACTTCGACATAGCAGGACCGAATTTCTCAGAGTATTCATCTGCTTTAGGGAAGTTAGGGCGGTCTTCAGGGTTAGCCCATTGTGTCCAAAGCAACATGTGACCATTTTCAAAACCGTAAGAACCACCGCCTTGTTTACCCCAAGAACCTGCGCTCATTGCACGGATGTTGTCGCCAGCTTGTTTTTCTTTACGTTGTTGCGTAGTTGCAGCATAATTCCAGTGAACTGCAGATACATGGTAACCATCTGCACCATTTTCAGCAGTGAGTTTCCAGTTTCCTTCGTATGTATAAGTTGAGGCACCACGTAAAACTTCTAAACCTTGATCAGACTGACCCACGATCATATCGATAATTTTAGTCGTTTCACCTAAGAATTCTTCTAATGGCAAGACGTCTGGGTTTAAGCTACCGAATAAGAAGCCTTTATAACTTTCAAAACGTGCAACTTTCTTAAGATCATGTGATCCTTCTTTGTTGAAGCAGTCAGAATAACCAGCATCTGTTGGGTCTTTAACTTTTAAAAGTTTGCCTGAGTTATTGAATGTCCAACCATGGAATGGGCAAGTATAAGTAGCCTTATTACCACGTTTGTTACGGCAAAGTTGTGCACCACGGTGTGAACACGCATTGATCATTGCATTTAGCTCGCCTTGACGGTTACGAGCAATCACGATTGGCTGACGACCGATGTGTGTCGTGTAATAATCATTGTTATTTGGAATTTGGCTTTCGTGTGCCAAGTAAACCCAATTACCCTCAAAGATGTATTTCATTTCAAGGTCAAAAAGGGCTTGATCAGTGAAAACTGAACGATGAAGTTTAAACTCACCTGTCTCAAAGTTGTCTACAAGTAACTCATCAAGACGATCTAAATGGCTGGTATTAATTACAGGAATACGTGGCATGGACGTTCTCCGACTTTCCAAATTGAGGGGAAGTCATCGGGATAATTGACTTATCCCGATTCCGACTAATTGATTTAAGCTGATGCGCGGCGGCGTTCAACTTCAGTAGAAGGCGCACCTTCAACGTCTTTCACTAATTCAATGTCAAATTGAATATGTTTGAACGCACCTTTTAGACCACGACGAGCAATTTCAGCTTCATCAGTTACATCTACAGCAGTTGCCACTAAGCCATCACGCGTTGCAAATGCAAAGTCATCCCAAAGGTATTCATCACCTTCGATGTTGAACTGCGTAGTTAATTTACGGTAGCCAGGCGCAGTGACGAAGTAATGCACGTGTGAAGGGCGGTTACCATGACGACCAAGTTTGTCTAATACAAACTGAGTTGTACCTTCTGGTGGGCAGCCATAACCTACAGGCATTGTGGTTAATGCTGTATATTGACCTTGTGCATCCGTGAAGATCGTACGACGTAAGTTAAAGTCAGATTGAGACTTATCAAAGAACGAGTAGTTACCTAAGCTGTTTGCATGCCAAACTTCAACCTTAGCACCTTCAATGATGTTACCTTCAGTATCTTTAACGATACCTTCAATAATTAAAGTTGGGATTTTGCCTTCTTCAGAACCATCATCCATACGTGCAAAACCAACTGATTCTGGTGCACCAGCGACATACAATGGACCTTCAATTGTACGTGGAGTACCACCTGTAATACCTGCTTGAGCATCTTTCTCATCTGCACGTAAATCAAGGAAATGCTCAAGACCTAAACCAGCAGCCAAAAGACCTAATTCGTTTGCTTGACCAGCATCAGTAAAGTACTCAAGACCTTTCCAAACTTCAGATTGGCTTAAATCTAAATCTTCAATCGCTTGGAATAAGTCAGATACTAAACGTACAACGATTTGCTGAACACGTTCATCAACAGGACCTGTTGCAGTATCAACGTTCATTTTTTTGACTAAAGCATTAATTTGTTCGCGGTTCATACTATTTCTCCTTAAGTATGCTTGCTGTGTGGTGGCTGACTTCTAATGTGTTTGAGCTCGCTGCCACAATCCTTGTTTAAAATGACGCTAAAAAACCTCTGGATGTATTGATGTCATGGCCTGAATCAATCAAGCCAAGACACTTAAAACTTAACGATCATCTTCACGGATAGAAGATGGGTGGCGATTTAACGCCATTACTTCGATATTCATATATGGATAAAGCGGAAGACCTTGTAAAATTGAATGAAGCTCTTCATTGCTTTCCACATCAAAAATACTGATGTTTGAATACTGACCTGTGATTCGCCAGATATGACGCCACTTGCCTTGTTGCTGTAACTCTTGCGAATACGCCTTTTCAACAGCTTTAATCTCATTCGCTTTTTCAACTGGCATATCCAGTGGGATGTTCACATCCATTCGTACATGAAACAGCATGTCTCACTCCTGATGTATCACGTCGCTTATTTGCGGCGAAGGTTGTCAATCTTGTCTAAATCCAACTCAATACCTAAACCATTGCCTTGAGGCAGATGTAATTCGAAATCACGATATTGAAGCGGGGTCTTTAAAATTTCGTCAGTCAACAGCAATGGACCAAATAATTCAGTGCCATATGCCAAATTCTCAAAGGTCGAGAACAAATGTGCAGAAGCGATGGTGCCAACAGAACCTTCAAGCATCGTGCCACCATACAGATCTACACCAGCGAGGTTTGCAATGGTTGCTACATCACGACCTTCGAGTAGGCCACCAGACTGAGCAACTTTTACAGCAAACACAGAAGCAGCATTACGCTTCGCTAAACGATAAGCTGTACTTGGACCCATCAATGACTCATCCGCCATAATGGCAATATCAAAACGACGAGTTAAACGCTCCATGGCATCAATATTGTCAATCGCACATGGCTGTTCAATTAGATCCACACCACCATCTTGCAGAAGCTGAATACCTTTGATCGCTTCTAACTCAGACCAAGCACGGTTCACATCGACACGGATAGAAATATCAGCACCTAACGCTTTTTTGATGGTGAGAACATGCTCAACAT
>NZ_JBWYII010000019.1:0-5571 GCF_056779705.1 Acinetobacter sp. 25-47-130
ATAAAAAAACACCCCCTTGTATTGAAGGGGGTGTTTAGAATAATGAGCTGGCGATGACTTACTCTCACATGGGTAACCCCACACTACCATCAGCGCTAAGAGGTTTCACTTCTGAGTTCGGGAAGGGATCAGGTGGTTCACTCTTGCTATTGTCGCCAGCACAACTGTTGTGACTTTGCTTGGGTCTTATTCGCATGTATTGTTTGCGTGCCTTTGCTTGGTCAAAGAAGTTATTAACAGCTATTTGAGTTGCTTTAATTTGTGCAGTTTAGCGTTTTATCTAACTAAATCAAGTTATTTGTCATGATTTGAACCACAACACCAACTGTTTGGGTGTTGTATAGTCAAGCCTCACGAGTAATTAGTATTGGTCAGCTTCATACGTCACCGTACTTCCACATCCAACCTATCAACGTTGTAGTCTTCAACGGCTCTTTAGAGGACATAAAGTCCTTGGGAAATCTAATCTTGAGGTAGGCTTCCCGCTTAGATGCTTTCAGCGGTTATCCCTTCCGAACATAGCTACCCGGCGATGCGACTGGCGTCACAACCGGTACACCAGAGGTTCGTCCACTCTGGTCCTCTCGTACTAGGAGCAGATCCTCTCAAATTTCCAACGCCCACGGTAGATAGGGACCGAACTGTCTCACGACGTTCTAAACCCAGCTCGCGTACCTCTTTAAATGGCGAACAGCCATACCCTTGGGACCTGCTTCAGCCCCAGGATGAGATGAGCCGACATCGAGGTGCCAAACACCGCCGTCGATATGAACTCTTGGGCGGTATCAGCCTGTTATCCCCAGAGTACCTTTTATCCGTTGAGCGATGGCCCTTCCATACAGAACCACCGGATCACTAAGACCTACTTTCGTACCTGCTCGACTTGTGGGTCTCGCAGTTAAGCGCGCTTTTGCCTTTATACTCTACGCGTGATTTCCGACCACGCTGAGCGCACCTTCGTACTCCTCCGTTACTCTTTAGGAGGAGACCGCCCCAGTCAAACTACCCACCAGACATGGTCCTCGCTCCAGATAATGGAGCAGAGTTAGAACCTCAATATTACCAGGGTGGTATTTCAAGGACGGCTCCATAGAAACTGGCGTTTCTACTTCAAAGCCTCCCACCTATCCTACACAAGTAAGATCAAAGTTCAATGTCAAGCTGCAGTAAAGGTTCACGGGGTCTTTCCGTCTAGCCGCGGGTACACCGCATCTTCACGGCGAATTCGATTTCACTGAGCCTCTGCTGGAGACAGCGCCGCCATCATTATGCCATTCGTGCAGGTCGGAACTTACCCGACAAGGAATTTCGCTACCTTAGGACCGTTATAGTTACGGCCGCCGTTTACTGGGGCTTCGATCAAGAGCTTCGCTTACGCTAACCCCATCAATTAACCTTCCAGCACCGGGCAGGCATCACACCCTATACGTCCACTTTCGTGTTTGCAGAGTGCTATGTTTTTAATAAACAGTTGCAGCGGCCTGGTTTCTGAGGCTGCCAGTAGCTCAAGGAGCAAGTCCTATCACCGCCGGCAGCGTACCTTCTCCCGAAGTTACGGTACCATTTTGCCTAGTTCCTTCAGCAGAGTTCTCTCAAGCGCTTTGGTCTACTCGACCTGACCACCTGTGTCGGTTTCGGGTACGATTCCTGTGTAACTGAAGCTTAGAGACTTTTCCTGGAAGTATGGTATCAGCCACTTCGCTAGTAAACTAGCTTGCTATCGATTCTCAGCATAGAGTACCCCGGATTTGCCTAAGATACATGCCTACAATCTTCCACCTGGACAACCAACGCCAGGCTGACTTAACCTTCTCCGTCCTCTCATCGCATTACACAGAAGTATTGGAATATTAACCAATTTCCCATCGACTACGCCTCTCGGCCTCGCCTTAGGGGTCGACTCACCCAGCCCCGATTAACGTTGGACTGGAACCCTTGGTCTTTCAGCGAACGGGTTTTTCACCCGTTTTATCGTTACTCACGTCAGCATTCGCACTTCTGATACCTCCAGCAGACTTCTCAATCCACCTTCATCGGCTTACAGAACGCTCCCCTACCACTTGCAATAAATTGCAAATCCGCAGCTTCGGTACATAGTTTTAGCCCCGTTACATCTTCCGCGCAGGCCGACTCGACTAGTGAGCTATTACGCTTTCTTTAAAGGGTGGCTGCTTCTAAGCCAACCTCCTAGCTGTCTATGCCTTCCCACATCGTTTCCCACTTAACTATGATTTAGGGACCTTAGCTGGCGGTCTGGATTGTTTTCCTCTTGACTACGGACGTTAGCACCCGCAGTCTGTCTCCCGGATAGTACTCATTGGTATTCGGAGTTTGCATCGGTTTGGTAAGTCGGGATGACCCCCTAGCCGAAACAGTGCTCTACCCCCAATGGTATTCGTCCGAGGCGCTACCTAAATAGCTTTCGGGGAGAACCAGCTATCACCAGGCTTGATTAGCCTTTCACCCCTATCCACAAGTCATCCCCTGGCTTTTCAACGACAGTGGGTTCGGTCCTCCAGTAAGTGTTACCTCACCTTCAACCTGCTCATGGATAGATCGCCTGGTTTCGGGTCTACACCCAGCAACTAAACGCCCTATTAAGACTCGATTTCTCTACGGCTCCCCTATTCGGTTAACCTTGCTACTGAATGTAAGTCGCTGACCCATTATACAAAAGGTACGCAGTCACATCACGAAGATGCTCCCACTGCTTGTATGCATGCGGTTTCAGGATCTATTTCACTCCCCTCACAGGGGTTCTTTTCGCCTTTCCCTCACGGTACTGGTTCACTATCGGTCAGTCAGGAGTATTTAGCCTTGGAGGATGGTCCCCCCATATTCAGACAAGGTTTCACGTGCCCCGCCCTACTCGACATCATCATGTAAGCCCTTTCGTGTACAGGACTATCACCTACTATGGTTGCACTTCCCAGAGCATTCCACTAAAGCTTACATAACTTAATGGGCTTTTCCCCTTTCGCTCGCCGCTACTGAGGGAATCTCAATTGATTTCTTTTCCTACGGGTACTGAGATGTTTCACTTCCCCGCGTTTGCCTTGCAACACTATGTATTCATGTTGCAATACCTATCTTATGATAGGTGGGTTCCCCCATTCAGACATCTCCGGATCACAGGATATTTGCCGCCTCCCCGGAGCTTTTCGCAGGCTATCACGTCTTTCATCGCCTCTGACTGCCAAGGCATCCACCACATGCACTTAATTACTTGACTATACAACCCCAAACAGTCGTTCGACCCTACAAGTAGATCGTTCAACATTACAGTTTGAAGTACTGTGTATCTAAACACTGTACAGCTTCAATTCAAATTCATATACCAAAACGCTTGATTCAGTTAATTTCGCTAGTTCTCATTTCAATCACTTCAACTCCATAACTTACGTTATTTCGTTTCCGCTCTTTCTATGAGTATGAACAAATTATTTCAACTCAAATATATGCTGTTAATGATTCACTACGTCTTCGTCAGATCGCAGTCAACTGTGATAAATCACAGAGCTTAATAATCAAGGCGTGCAGTATACACAGCTTTATTACTAAGCTCTATAAGCTATCAACTCGTTTGCTTACTACGTATTCGAATGAATACGTGGTGGAGACTAGGAGAGTCGAACTCCTGACCTCCTGCGTGCAAAGCAGGCGCTCTACCAACTAAGCTAAGTCCCCAGCTTATCATTTAGATCAATGTATCGTATGAGTATGTCATGGTGGGTCTGACAAGACTTGAACTTGTGACCCCACGCTTATCAAGCGTGTGCTCTAACCAACTGAGCTACAGACCCTCAGATACATCGTCATGAAGAACAACTTGTTGTGGATTCTTACCAATCGTCAATCTTTCGTTAAGGAGGTGATCCAGCCGCAGGTTCCCCTACGGCTACCTTGTTACGACTTCACCCCAGTCATCGGCCACACCGTGGTAAGCGTCCTCCTTGCGGTTAGACTACCTACTTCTGGTGCAACAAACTCCCATGGTGTGACGGGCGGTGTGTACAAGGCCCGGGAACGTATTCACCGCGGCATTCTGATCCGCGATTACTAGCGATTCCGACTTCATGGAGTCGAGTTGCAGACTCCAATCCGGACTACGATCGGCTTTTTGAGATTAGCATCCTATCGCTAGGTAGCAACCCTTTGTACCGACCATTGTAGCACGTGTGTAGCCCTGGTCGTAAGGGCCATGATGACTTGACGTCGTCCCCGCCTTCCTCCAGTTTGTCACTGGCAGTATCCTTAAAGTTCCCGGCTTAACCCGCTGGCAAATAAGGAAAAGGGTTGCGCTCGTTGCGGGACTTAACCCAACATCTCACGACACGAGCTGACGACAGCCATGCAGCACCTGTATGTAAGTTCCCGAAGGCACCAATCCATCTCTGGAAAGTTCTTACTATGTCAAGACCAGGTAAGGTTCTTCGCGTTGCATCGAATTAAACCACATGCTCCACCGCTTGTGCGGGCCCCCGTCAATTCATTTGAGTTTTAGTCTTGCGACCGTACTCCCCAGGCGGTCTACTTATCGCGTTAGCTGCGCCACTAAAGCCTCAAAGGCCCCAACGGCTAGTAGACATCGTTTACGGCATGGACTACCAGGGTATCTAATCCTGTTTGCTCCCCATGCTTTCGTACCTCAGCGTCAGTATTAGGCCAGATGGCTGCCTTCGCCATCGGTATTCCTCCAGATCTCTACGCATTTCACCGCTACACCTGGAATTCTACCATCCTCTCCCATACTCTAGCTTCCCAGTATCGAATGCAATTCCCAAGTTAAGCTCGGGGATTTCACATCCGACTTAAAAAGCCGCCTACGCACGCTTTACGCCCAGTAAATCCGATTAACGCTCGCACCCTCTGTATTACCGCGGCTGCTGGCACAGAGTTAGCCGGTGCTTATTCTGCGAGTAACGTCCACTATCCAAGAGTATTAATCTTAGTAGCCTCCTCCTCGCTTAAAGTGCTTTACAACCAAAAGGCCTTCTTCACACACGCGGCATGGCTGGATCAGGCTTCCGCCCATTGTCCAATATTCCCCACTGCTGCCTCCCGTAGGAGTCTGGGCCGTGTCTCAGTCCCAGTGTGGCGGATCATCCTCTCAGACCCGCTACAGATCGTCGCCTTGGTAGGCCTTTACCCCACCAACTAGCTAATCCGACTTAGGCTCATCTATTAGCGCAAGGCCCGAAGGTCCCCTGCTTTCTCCCGTAGGACGTATGCGGTATTAGCATCCCTTTCGAGATGTTGTCCCCCACTAATAGGCAGATTCCTAAGCATTACTCACCCGTCCGCCGCTAGGTCCAGTAGCAAGCTACCTTCCCCCGCTCGACTTGCATGTGTTAAGCCTGCCGCCAGCGTTCAATCTGAGCCATGATCAAACTCTTCAGTTTAAAATCAATAGTACCTAAAGGGTACCAATCTTGGCTCATCAATTACTGACAAAAAATTTGCTCAAATAAACTTCGAGAAATTTCTACCAATTATTAATGATAATATATATCGATCAATCAACCAGTAAAAATCCACACAAGTTGTTCTTCATAATCTCTTAATGATCTT
>NZ_JBWYII010000020.1:0-635 GCF_056779705.1 Acinetobacter sp. 25-47-130
CCTGTCCGTGCGGATGACTTAGGTGCAGTGCCATTAAAAGCGTTAATGGAACGTAACCCTTCTGTGGATTGGAATGTCGTCGATGACGTTTTATTTGGCTGTGCCAACCAAGCCGGTGAAGATAACCGTAACGTCGGTCGTATGTCGGCGCTTTTAGCAGGGATTCCTTATACAGTACCTGCAACCACAGTCAACCGTTTATGTGGTTCATCACTCGATACCGTAGCAATGGCTGCGCGTGCCATTAAAGCAGGCGAAGCTGACGTGATTGTGGCAGGTGGTGTTGAATCCATGTCACGTGCCCCATTTGTGATGGGTAAATCTGAGAGTGCATTTGGTCGTAGTCAAAAGATTGAAGACACCACCATGGGCTGGCGTTTTATCAACCCGAAGCTTAAAGAAATGTATGGTGTTGAAACCATGCCGCAAACGGCTGAAAACGTGGCTGAACAGTTCAATATTAGCCGTGCTGATCAAGACCAATTTGCTTTAACCAGCCAACTACGTACGGCTGCAGCGCAAGCACGTGGTTTCTTTGATCAAGAAATCGTGCCTGTGACTATTCCACAGCGTAAAGGTGATGCGGTTGTGGTGGCAAAAGATGAACATCCTCGTGCATCAACCACTTTAGAAGC
>NZ_JBWYII010000021.1:0-598 GCF_056779705.1 Acinetobacter sp. 25-47-130
TTGAAACCTTGCTCGTTGAAATCCCGACGATCCGCCCACACAAGATGGCGGTCGCAACGATGCAAACTCAAACCTTAGTCCTCATTAAAATCGAAACTTCGGATGGTTTCATTGGTTGGGGCGAAGCAACCACCATCGGTGGCTTAGGCTATGGTGAAGAAAGCCCTGAAAGTATCAAAACCAATATCGATACTTATTTTGCTCCACTACTCAAAACTTTTACTGATCTCAACGTTGCTCAAATTATGCAAGTGTTGAAGAAGAATATTAATGGCAACCGTTTTGCAAAATGTGCCATTCAAACTGCTTTACTCGATATTCAAGCTCAACGTTTAGGCTTGCCTCTGTCTGAAGTGCTAGGTGGCCGTCTGCGTGACAGCGTCCCTGTGCTTTGGGTGTTGGCTTCTGGTGATACGGATAAAGATATCGCTGAAGCGAAAAAGATGATCGAAGCTAAGCGTCATAACTTCTTTAAATTAAAAATTGGTTCTCGTGCTGTAGAAGCAGATGTTGAGCATGTTCTCACCATCAAAAAAGCGTTAGGTGCTGATATTTCTATCCGTGTCGATGTGAACCGTGCTTGGTCTGAGTTAGAAGC
>NZ_JBWYII010000022.1:0-561 GCF_056779705.1 Acinetobacter sp. 25-47-130
CACGTGCTTGAGTCAGCTCAGCAAGTTCTGTTGGCGTGATTAAACCATCTGATTCTGCATCTGCTAGTGCTTGCTCTGCCTCAGCATATGCCGCTTCAGCCGCCTCTACTGCCTCTGTCGCTTCTTCAAGTGCTGCAACTGCATCATCCACACCATCTTCGTTTTCATCATTTACTGCTGGTAAGGTAATGTCGACTAGATCATTTAAACGACCTTGTAGCGCATCTTTTTCTGCTTGTACTGCCTCAGGTAATACTGTCACTTTTGTTTGTGCTTCTGTTTTCGCAGCAAGTGCATCATCACGTGCTTGAGTCAGTGCAGTAAGTTCTGTTGGCGTGATGAGGCCATTGGCATTTGCATCGATCAGCGCTTGTTCCGCCGCAGCGTATGCTGCTTCTGCTGCCTCTACTGCTGCTTCAGCCGCTGCTAGAGCTTCTCCAATATCATCAACAACACCATCTTCATCTTCGTCATTTACTGTTGGTAAAGTGATATCAACCAGATCATTTAAACGACCTTGTAGCGCATCTTTTGCTGCTTGTACTGCCTCAGGTAACGCTG
>NZ_JBWYII010000023.1:0-521 GCF_056779705.1 Acinetobacter sp. 25-47-130
GCATATGCTGAGGCAGAGCAAGCACTAGCAGATGCAGAATCAGATGGTTTAATCACGCCAACAGAACTTGCTGAGCTGACTCAAGCACGTGATGATGCGCTTACTGCTAAAGAAGATGCACAAGCGAAAGTTGATGCACTTCCAGAAGGAGCAGACAAAGACGCACTGGATGCACGCTTAGATGATCTAGTCGACATCACCTTACCAACAGTAAATGATGAAAACGAAGATGGCGTAGCAGATGAGTACGAACAAGTATTGGCAGATGCCGAAGCAGCAGTAGAGGCGGCTGAAGCAGCATACGCTGCGGCAGAACAAGCGCTGATCGATGCAAATGCCAATGGCCTCATCACCCCAACAGAACTTACTGCATTGACTCAAGCACGTGATGAAGCACTTGCTGCGAAAACAGAAGCACAAACAAAAGTGACAGCGTTACCTGAGGCAGTACAAGCAGCAAAAGATGCGCTACAAGGTCGTTTAAATGATCTGGTTGATATCACTTTACCAACAGTAAATGA
>NZ_JBWYII010000024.1:0-482 GCF_056779705.1 Acinetobacter sp. 25-47-130
TAACTACGCAGTTCAACATCGAAGGTGATGAATACCTTTGGGATGACTTTGCATTTGCAACGCGTGATGGCTTAGTGGCAACTGCTGTAGACGTAACTGATGAAGCTGAAATTGCTCGTCGTGGTCTAAAAGGTGCGTTCAAACATATTCAATTTGACATTGAATTAGTAAAAGACGTTGAAGGTGCGCCTTCTACTGAAGTTGAACGTCGCCGCGCATCAGCTTAAAAATAATAAAGGGATGGATTTCGCATCCATCCTTTATCTCATTTAACTAAAGAATTTAGACCAATCCAAATCTAATCATTTTGATTTGTTTAAATTTTTGCAAGACCTAAAAGGATATAGATAGCTTTATCTATAAAACGCTATGATTGATAAATCTCAAAAGACTTTAACCGAAGCCCTCTCCCAAATTAAAGACGGTTCAACCATTATGATTGGTGGGTTTGGTACTGCAGGTCAGCCTGCTGAACTCATCGA
>NZ_JBWYII010000025.1:0-459 GCF_056779705.1 Acinetobacter sp. 25-47-130
TAGAAGGCGGAGCTTTCTTCCATCATGGTGATTCATTTGCCATGATGCGTGGTGGTCATTTAGACATCGCAGTCTTGGGTGCTTTCCAAGTCGCTGAAAATGGTGATCTTGCAAACTGGCATACCGGTGCACCTGATGCCATCCCTGCTGTGGGTGGTGCAATGGACTTAGCCGTGGGTGCGAAAAAAGTCTTTATTACCACCGATCATGTGACGAAAAAAGGCGAACCTAAAATCGTTGCTGAGCTGACTTATCCTGCGACAGGCTTAAAGTGTGTAGATCGTATCTATACTGACCTTTGTGTGATTGATGTAACACCTGAAGGCATGAAAGTGATTGAGAAAGTTGAAGGCTTATCTTTTGAAGAACTTCAATCGATGACGGGTGCCAAACTCATTGATGCCACTCAGGCTTAAGACTGGTTTTAGGATCTTACACTATGAAAAACGCATACATCAT
>NZ_JBWYII010000026.1:0-440 GCF_056779705.1 Acinetobacter sp. 25-47-130
TCATCTTTAGCTGCTGATGCAGGTAATGCATCAACCAAGCCTTGTGCTGTACCTTTCAACGCATCTAATTGATCTTTGATCGCTTGTAATTCAGCTTGAGTTGTTGGGCTGATTACACCATTTTCAGCTGCAATTGCCTCTACCAATTCATCATGCTTAGCTTCTGCAGTTTGAACCGCTTGTGTTGCTGCTGCAATCGCAGCATCAACATCATCAGCAATACCATTGCTATCTGTATCGTTCACTGCTGGTACAACTGTATCAAGAGCATCTAAACGAGCATCTAAGCTATCTTTAGCTGCTGATTCAGGTAATGCATCAACCAAGCCTTGTGCTGTATCTTTCAATACATCTAATTGATCTTTGATCGCTTGTAATTGAGCTTGCGTTGCTGGACTGATTACACCATTTTTAGCAGCAATTGCCTCTACCAATTCATC
>NZ_JBWYII010000027.1:0-421 GCF_056779705.1 Acinetobacter sp. 25-47-130
GCATCTAATTGATCTTTGATCGCTTGTAATTGAGCTTGCGTTGCTGGACTGATTACACCATTTTTAGCAGCAATTGCCTCTACCAATTCATCATGCTTAGCTTCTGCAGTTTGAACCGCTTGTGTTGCTGCTGCAATCGCGGCATCAACATCATCAGCAATACCATTGCTATCTGTATCGTTCACTGCTGGTACAACTGTATCTAGAGCATCTAAACGAGCATCTAGATCATCTTTAGCTGCTGATGCAGGTAATGCATCAACCAAGCCTTGTGCTGTACCTTTCAACGCATCTAATTGATCTTTGATCGCTTGTAATTGAGCTTGCGTTGCTGGACTGATTACACCATTTTTAGCAGCAATTGCCTCTACCAATTCATCATGCTTAGCTTCTGCAGTTTGAACCGCTTGTGTTGCTGCTG
>NZ_JBWYII010000028.1:0-357 GCF_056779705.1 Acinetobacter sp. 25-47-130
TGGACCGCATTTATACGGACCTTTGTGTGATTGATGTGACGGCAGATGGCATGAAAGTCATTGAGAAAGTTGAAGGCTTATCTTTTGAAGAACTTCAATCGATGACGGGTGCCAAACTCATTGATGCGACTCAAGGCTAATTTATCAATCCTCCCTAAATCCCTCCTTTATTAAAGGAGGGATTTAGGGAGGGATTCAAAGATTTAGGACATAAATAAATGAAAAACGCATACATCATTGATGCTATCCGTACGCCTTTTGGTCGCTATGCCGGTGGTTTAGCGCCTGTCCGTGCGGATGACTTAGGTGCAGTGCCATTAAAAGCGTTAATGGAACGTAACCCTTCTGTGGATTGGA
>NZ_JBWYII010000029.1:0-346 GCF_056779705.1 Acinetobacter sp. 25-47-130
GATGAGCTTAAGCCAACAAACGATACTACACCAACAATCTCAGGTAAGACTGAGCCAGGTGCAACAGTAAAAGTTGAAATCTTAGACAAAGATGGCAACCCTGTAGCAACAGGTGATGCGACTGTAGATCCAGAAGGTAACTGGTCGTTCACACCGACTGAAGAATTACCAGAAGGTGAATATACAGTTAAAGCTGAAGCGAAAGATGCGGTGGGTAATACTGCTACTGAAACTGCGGATGGCAAATTAACTGTAGATACAACTGCACCATCTGATACCGATGTAACGATTGATCCAATTGCGGATACAAACGATACAACACCAGAAATCACAGGTACAACTGAAC
>NZ_JBWYII010000030.1:0-342 GCF_056779705.1 Acinetobacter sp. 25-47-130
AAATCGTGCCTGTGACTATTCCACAGCGTAAAGGTGATGCGGTTGTGGTGGCAAAAGATGAACATCCTCGTGCATCAACCACTTTAGAAGCGTTAACTAAGTTAAAACCTGTTGTAAAAGCAGACGGTACAGTAACCGCAGGTAATGCATCAGGCATTAACGATGGTGCTGCTGCGATTCTGATTGCGTCTGATGCAGCTGTAGAAAAATATGGTTTAAAACCTCGTGCCAAAGTGATTGGTGCAACCACTGTTGGGGTTGAACCTCGCATTATGGGCTTTGGTCCTGCACCTGCGATTAAAAAGTTACTGGCTCAAACAGGTTTAACACTAGAGCAAATGG
>NZ_JBWYII010000031.1:0-330 GCF_056779705.1 Acinetobacter sp. 25-47-130
ATGCAGGGCTGATGTGCCATGCTTGTTCGAGGCCTAGGCTGGCATTGTCTTGGTGGTCACTGTGTTGGTGTTTGCTTTGGACTGAGCCTGCGCCTTCTTCTTGTTCGAGGACTGTGGCTTGCCAGCGTTGTAGGTGGACTGCGGTGGGTTGTAGGCTGCGTTGTCCGATAAAACTGGTGATGCTATCAAATTGTTCTGTCGCATCACTACGGTGGTAGCGGATGTTGCGTCGGTTAAGCGCTTGGTATTGGCTGTTGTCGTCAATCAGGCGGAGCTTTTGTGCTTCGATCGGGCTGTTGTTGCTCGGTACAATCGGTTGGGCTTCATCAA
>NZ_JBWYII010000032.1:0-330 GCF_056779705.1 Acinetobacter sp. 25-47-130
GGGTCAGTACATCGACCCAAGCTGAATCGGTATCGTTGTTGTTACTGCCTGCACCGCCATCAAATTGGTGGTCTTCTGCTCGGGTAAACAGAAAGCGTACTTTGATGCGTCCCCATTCATCGACATGGATTTCTTCTCCTGCAGGTCCCACTACTTTGGCGCGTTGCGGATGGGTGCTAGGTCGATGTTGTAGTGGGTTGTATTCGGGTACGGTTTTGATGTTGCGTCGTTGTAAGATGAGTTCGCTGGCTTGGCGTTCTTGGTCCTTGTGGGTTGCTTGGTTGGTGTTTGTCTTGTGTTTTGGCGTCCATTGGCTGCGTTGTAGCAGTT
>NZ_JBWYII010000033.1:0-306 GCF_056779705.1 Acinetobacter sp. 25-47-130
TGTTTTGCCATTCTTCAAAGAGGATTTCGACCACTTCGACCACGGATTTGTTCATAAATACGCGGCTGTTGCGGCGTTTGTGCCAAAGTGAGGTTGCATCGTTAAGCGTAAGTTTGTAGAGGGTCAGTGCCCCATCGCTTTGTCCTTGTGAGGCTTCGGTAATGATGCCAGTGGTTCTAAACAGGGTTCCTTGATCAGTGACTTGATCGACGGCGACTTGTGTGCCGATGAATTGTTTGAGTGGAATTAAGGCATTGGTCGAGAGACAGATGAGTTCTGCTTGCACGCCTTCGTTAAGGGCATGGC
>NZ_JBWYII010000034.1:0-300 GCF_056779705.1 Acinetobacter sp. 25-47-130
GTTATCAAAAATTAACCCGTGATCAAATTGCTGAACGTGTTGCACAAGATATTCCTGATGGTGCTTATGTCAACCTTGGGATTGGTTTACCCACGAAAATCTCGAGTTACTTACCTTCTGACAAAGATGTCTTTTTACATTCTGAAAATGGTTTATTGGCCTTTGGTCCACCCCCTGCGGAAGAAGACCGTGACCCTGAGTTAATTAATGCGGGTAAAGAGTTTGTAACCCTGCTAGAAGGCGGAGCTTTCTTCCATCATGGTGATTCATTTGCCATGATGCGTGGTGGTCATTTAGACA
>NZ_JBWYII010000035.1:0-288 GCF_056779705.1 Acinetobacter sp. 25-47-130
TAGAAGGCGGAGCTTTCTTCCATCATGGTGATTCATTTGCCATGATGCGTGGTGGTCATTTAGACATCGCAGTCTTGGGTGCTTTCCAAGTGGCAGAAAATGGTGATCTTGCAAACTGGCATACCGGTGCACCTGATGCCATTCCTGCTGTGGGTGGTGCAATGGATTTAGCCGTGGGTGCGAAGAAAGTCTTCATCACCACCGATCATGTCACTAAAAAAGGCGAACCTAAAATCGTTGCTGAGCTGACTTATCCTGCGACAGGTTTGAAATGTGTGGACCGCATTT
>NZ_JBWYII010000036.1:0-279 GCF_056779705.1 Acinetobacter sp. 25-47-130
TTGTACCGCAAGGCAACTTGGCTTGCCGTATTCAAGCGGCGGGTATGGGCTTAGGTCCAATCTACACACCAACAGGTTTTGGTACTTTGCTTGCTGAAGGCAAACCAACCATGAATTATGAAGGTACAGACTACGTTTTAGAAAATCCAATCAAAGCTGACTTTGCGTTAATTAAAGCGCATAAGGGTGATCGCTGGGGGAACTTGGTGTACCGTAAATCTGCACGTAACTTTGGTCCAATTATGGCCATGGCAGCAGATATCACCATCGCACAAGTAT
>NZ_JBWYII010000037.1:0-262 GCF_056779705.1 Acinetobacter sp. 25-47-130
GAAATAAAATGAGTTATCAAAAATTAACCCGTGATCAAATTGCTGAACGTGTTGCACAAGATATTCCTGATGGTGCTTATGTCAACCTTGGCATTGGTTTACCGACCAAGATCTCGAGTTACTTACCTTCTGACAAAGATGTCTTTTTACATTCTGAAAATGGTTTATTGGCCTTTGGTCCCCCCCCTGCGGAAGAAGACCGTGACCCTGAGTTAATTAACGCGGGTAAAGAGTTTGTAACCCTGCTAGAAGGCGGAGCTTT
>NZ_JBWYII010000038.1:0-257 GCF_056779705.1 Acinetobacter sp. 25-47-130
TGCCAATACTTGTTCGTACTCATCTGCTACGCCATCTTCGTTTTCATCATTTACTGTTGGTAAGGTGATGTCGACTAGATCATCTAAGCGTACATCCAATGCGTCTTTGTCTGCTCCTTCTGGAAGTGCATCAACTTTCGCTTGTGCTTCTTCTTTAGCAGCAAGTGCATCATCACGTGCTTGAGTCAGCTCAGCAAGTTCTGTTGGCGTGATTAAACCATCTGATTCTGCATCTGCTAGTGCTTGCTCTGCCTCAG
>NZ_JBWYII010000039.1:0-255 GCF_056779705.1 Acinetobacter sp. 25-47-130
TACCTTCTGGTGGGCAGCCATAACCTACAGGCATTGTGGTTAATGCTGTATATTGACCTTGTGCATCCGTGAAGATCGTACGACGTAAGTTGAAGTCAGATTGAGACTTATCAAAGAACGAGTAGTTACCTAAGCTGTTTGCATGCCAAACTTCAACTTTAGCGCCTTCAATGATGTTACCTTCAGTATCTTTAACGATACCTTCAATAATTAAAGTTGGGATTTTGCCTTCTTCAGAACCATCATCCATACGTG
>NZ_JBWYII010000040.1:0-243 GCF_056779705.1 Acinetobacter sp. 25-47-130
GCGAAGGCTATGGCGCACGCTTCCTTCCTCGAATCAATGAAATCGTGGTCATCGACTTCTTTGACGGCAACATCGACCGTCCCTTTGTGGTGGGCCGCCTACATGAAGCCCAACGCAGCCCAACCCGATTTGACAGTCAAGGCCAACTGCCAGACACCAAAAAACTCGCAGGGATTAAAAGTAAAGAAGTCCAAGGCGAAGGCTATGGACAACTCCGCTTTGATGACACCACAGGACAAATCT
>NZ_JBWYII010000041.1:0-238 GCF_056779705.1 Acinetobacter sp. 25-47-130
CAGCGGCTGAAGCAGCAGTAGAGGCAGCAGAAGCAGCATACGCTGCGGCGGAACAAGCGCTGATCGATGCAAATGCCAATGGCCTCATCACTCCAACAGAACTTACTGCACTGACTCAAGCACGTGATGATGCACTTGCTGCGAAAACAGAAGCACAAACAAAAGTGACAGCATTACCTGAGGCAGTACAAGCAGAAAAAGATGCGCTACAAGGTCGTTTAAATGATCTAGTCGACAT
>NZ_JBWYII010000042.1:0-231 GCF_056779705.1 Acinetobacter sp. 25-47-130
GTTAATGCCTTCACTGCGTAGTAAGCGAGTCAGAAAGTCGTAGTCGCTTTCGTTGCTTTGCATGATGAAGGGTCGGATGTCGTATTGTTGTTGTAGTCCACTGTGGTCTAGGCTGAGGCTCGAGGCAAAGAGTGGGCTTTTGTTTTGCCATTCTTCAAAGAGGATTTCGACCACTTCGACCACGGATTTGTTCATAAATACGCGGCTGTTGCGGCGTTTGTGCCAAAGTGA
>NZ_JBWYII010000043.1:0-213 GCF_056779705.1 Acinetobacter sp. 25-47-130
CCGCCATAATGGCAATATCAAAACGACGAGTTAAACGCTCCATGGCATCAATATTGTCAATCGCACATGGCTGTTCAATTAGATCCACACCGCCATCTTGCAGAAGCTGAATACCTTTGATGGCTTCTAACTCAGACCAAGCACGGTTCACATCGACACGGATAGAAATATCAGCACCTAACGCTTTTTTGATGGTGAGAACATGCTCAACAT
>NZ_JBWYII010000044.1:0-201 GCF_056779705.1 Acinetobacter sp. 25-47-130
CTAAATCCAACTCAATACCTAAACCATTGCCTTGAGGCAGATGTAATTCGAAATCACGATATTGAAGCGGGGTCTTTAAAATTTCGTCAGTTAACAGCAATGGACCAAACAATTCAGTGCCATATGCCAAATTCTCAAAGGTCGAGAACAAATGTGCAGAAGCGATGGTGCCAACAGAACCTTCAAGCATCGTGCCACCAT